>NZ_RXFQ01000025.1 GCF_003951285.1 Variovorax beijingensis
CCAAGCAGGGCGTCCCAGACACCCAGTTGTGCGAACTTGGGCACGGGGCCGATCGTCGCCACCGCGGCGTTCTGTCCACCGAACGACGCCGCGGAGTCCGATGCGCCCGAAAAGCGCGGCCAGCCGAGCTCCGGCGCCAGCCGTGCATTTCCATCGCTTGCGAACGACAGCACCGCGGTCATCCATGCGTCCGACTGCTGCGCTTCGGCAGCGCCTGCCCCCACCTTGTCCCGGTAGTAGTCGAGCCCGAAGCTGCCGAACAGCATGGGCAATTCCGCGCAATGGGGCACGCCGCGCCCCGGCGCCTGTATCTGATGCGCATAGGTGGCGTATCGGACATTGCCTCCGTCGCCGGCGACCTTGGCGGCATAGCGCACGCTGAAGTTGCGAAGGACGCGGTCGCCATAGATCTCGATCCACACATCACCCGGCGCGGTCGACCGGCCTTCGCGTGCAGCTGCATCGGTGTATGCGTCGATGACCGTATCGGCATTCGCCTGCGAGCCACCTGCTTGTGGTGTCACGAGGGCCAGGAGCTCGGCGCGGCTGGCGGGCAACGCCGGCGTCAGCCGTGCCTGGGTGATCGGGTCGTAGGCATCGAGGAAGAACGATCCCTCCGTCAGCGTATTGGTGATCACGAGGGGAAGATCGCCCGGCCATGCAGTGCGCGTCCAGTCGGAAAGGCAGACTTGGCCGTCCATGATCGGTGCTGCGCGCAAGCCCCTGCCGGAGGTGATGCCCGCCGGCAATGGCTGCGCATTGAGCGCGAGTTCGGCCTGGTGCAGCGTCGAAGCCGGAATGTCGCGCAGGCCCGAGGGCGTTGTCTGCAGCCTGGCGGCCAGCGCTTCGGCATACCTTCCAGCATCGGCCAGGGTGAAGCCGGTGGGCGCCGGCATCCCGGCCGGGCTCAACAGCATGGCCTTCTGGAAGCAGGCCCGCGCCACAGGGTTCTGCGCCAGGATCGCGCCGCTCGTGCCGCCGGCGGACTGCCCGATGAGGCAGACATTGGCGGGATCGCCACCGAAAGCCTCGGCGTTGCGCCGCACCCACTGCAGCACCGCGATCTGGTCCTGCAACTGCCAGTTGGCCTGCGTCCCCGTGTCGGGATCGACGAGGTCCGGATGCGACAGCGTGCCCATCGCGCCGAGCCGGAAATTGGCGGTGACGACGACCATGCCCTTGCGCGCGAGAGCCTCGCCGTTCATCAGCGGCATGCTGGTGGCGCCGGTGCGCCATGCGCCGCCGTGCAGCCACACCACGACGGGCAGCTTGCGGCGCTGGCTTGGCGCCCACACGTTCAGCGTCAGGCAATCCTCGCTCTGGACAGCAGGAGAGGGATAGATCCAGGTCACGTACGCCGGCAAGGTCTGCAGGCTGGCTGCCCCGAAAGCCGTTGCATCGAACACGCCGCCCGGGGCTTGGTACGGCTGCGGCGAGCGAAACCGCAGGGCGCCGACGGGCGGCTGCGCATACGGGACGCCGAGGAAAAAAGCGACGGCGTCATCCGCCGTGCGCTGGCCTTTCAATGTGCCGGAGCTCGTTTCGACCACGGGTGCCGAGGCCGGCGCGGGTGCAGGGGCGGGTGTGGGCGCGGGAGGCGTCGCCGCAGCGGGCAATGGGAGAAAGCCGCCGCCGTTGCTGCCACCACCGCCGCAGCCACTCAGCGGCACGGCGGCCAATGCGCCGGCGGAAAGGATGAAACGGCGCCGGCTGGTTGCCGAATGCTCGCATGGGTCGCTCGAAGTCGTCATGTGCTTCCTTGTTCGCCGGCCCGGGATGGTGCCGAAGCGGCCGCGAGTCTAGGAAGGATGACCGCCGCATGACAGGGCCGGCGGCGCAACTCAGCTTTCCAAAAATGCGTTGCCTTGGCCGGGCTTTCCGAGTACCGAGGCCGCTTCGCAGAGTTCGTCCAGAAAAAGGCGTCCCGCGATGGTGAGATCGCGCCGCGAGGGGTAGAGCGCAAAAAGCGAGATCGGCGGCGGCGTCCAGCCGGGTGCGATCAGGCTGAGATGCCGGGCCTTGAAGTCCGCGGTGCACATCGACGCGGGCAGCTGCGCCACACCGAGCCCCGCGAGCGCAGCTTCGCGGATCTGCAGCAGGCTGTCGCTCGTGAACTGCACGCGCACATCGATCTCTGCGTCGCCCTCGTGCGCGTGGCTCAGCAACCAGCGCGCGGCATGCGGCATGAAAGTCCAGCCGATCGCCGGGCAGCCCTGCAACTGCGCGGGAATCATGGCGCCCGGCAGCGCGTCGCGGACCTTGGGCGATGCGACGAGCACGTAGGGAACGTCGGCCAGCTTGCGCATCACCAGGCTCGAGTCGCGAAGCGGCTTGACCGAAGGGCGTATCAACAGGTCGACGGGATCGCTGAACGCCGAGGGCCGGCCGTCGGTCGCGTCGAGCGTGATCGCCACGCGCGGATGTCTCCGGCTGAAGTCGATGGCCAGCGGGCCCACGAGCATGGCACTCAAGGCGATGGGACACGAGATGCGCAGCGTCCCCGATGCCTCGCCCAGGCTGTCGCGCGCGGCGGACAGCGCGCGTTGCGCTTCGGCCCGGATGTTCGCGCCGTGCGCATACATCCGCTGTCCGATGTCGGTCACCTTGAACCTGCGCGAATTGCGCACGATCAGGCTGACGTTCAGGCGTTTCTCGAGCCCCGAGATGCGGCGGCTGAGCCGCGACACGGGAATGCCGAAGCGCTGGCTCGCGGCGCTGAACCCTCCTGCCTCGACCACGGCGACCAGGGCCATCAGGTCGTCCGCGACATCTCCGGTTTCGTCCATCTTCGGCTCTCAAGGCAAAAGACGGCATTGTGAGTTGGCCGTGCACCTGGCGGCGACCGACGAGGCGGCCCGACCTGCCGTGAGCAAAACGCCCGGTCGCAGCAGGGTCTTGGCAGAGCTTCACCTTCAGGTGCTGTAGCGTGGCGTCGGCAGCCTGGCCACCCTCGGCATCGTCCCAACACCATCAAGCCCCGAATGCAGCAACAAGTCATCTCCGCCCACGACATCTTCCCGCACATCCGCATCGTCATGGGCATGGTGATCGGCCTTGGCGTCACGCGGCTCTTGTCGGGCGTTGCGCGCATCGTGCAGCACCCGGCGCAGTACCGGCTCTATGCGGTGCACCTTGCCTGGGTCGCTTCGGTCCTGCTGGCGCTGGTGCATTTCTGGTGGTGGGAGTTCGGGCTCTACCAGATCGAGAGCTGGACCTTCGGCACCTATGCCTTCATCGTGAGCTACGCGATCGTCCTGTTCCTGCTGTGCGCGCTGCTCTTTCCGGACAGCATGCGCGACTACGCGAGCTATGAAGACTATTTCTATGCCCGGCGCGCCTGGTTCTTCGGCCTGCTGGCCGCGACCTACCTGCTCGACGTGGTCGACACGCTGATCAAGGGCGAGGCGCACTATGCGCGCTTTGCGCTGGAGTACCTGATCCGCACGCCCGTTCTCGTGACGCTGTGCATCGTGGCCGCCAAAACGGCGAGCCAGCGCTTTCACACCGTCTTCGTGGCGGCCACGCTGGTCTACCAGCTGTCGTGGATCTTCAGGCTCTTCGACACGTTGAACTGACGGCACGCCGTGCGCTGCCGGCCGACGCGCGCATCGGCGGCAGCCTACGTTGAAAACCAAGGCCTTCACATTCAATGGCGCCGACGTCGAACGGGGACCGAGGCGTGCCGTGCGCCTTGCCGTCGGCGGATCAGGAGACAGCCATGCGCATCCACGACAAGAAGAACAACAACGGCGAGCCAAGCCATGCCGTTCACGATGAAGGCACCGACCCCCCGCAAGCCCTGAGCGGCACCACCCGGCGCTCGCTGCTGCGCAGCGCCGTGCTGTTCGCGATGTTCTCGGGCAGCGGCATCGGCCTGACCGCCTGTGGCGGGGGCGGCGGCGGAGGAGGGGGCATCGGCATCGGTGGCGGAGTGGGGGGCGGCCGTCCGCCCGACGCCGGCTCGGTGTTCAAGCACGGGATCGCGAGCGGCGATCCGTTGTCCGACCGTGTGATCCTCTGGACCCGCGTGACGGCCTCCGCGCCGGGCACCCTCAACGTCGAGTGGGAAGTGGCCAGCGACGAGCGCTTCGGCATCATCGTTGCGCGCGGCACCGCGAGCACCGGCCCCGAGCGCGACTACACGGTCAAGGTGGATGCCATGGGGCTCCAGCCGGCCAGCACCTATTTCTATCGCTTCTTCATGGGCAACGACCGCTCGCCCATCGGCCGCACCCGCACGCTGCCGGTGGGCGGCGTATCGCAGGCCCGGCTGGCGGTGGTGTCCTGCTCCAATTTCCCGAGCGGCTACTTCAATGTCTATGCCGACATTGCCAGGCGCACCGACATCGACGTGGTGCTGCACCTGGGGGACTACATCTACGAGTTCGGCCGGGTGGGCTTTGCGTCGCAGCTGGCCATTGCCATCGACCGCGAGTCGAATCCCGACCACGAGATCCTGACGCTCGCGGACTACCGCCTGCGGCATGCGCAGTACCGCACCGACGGCGACCTGCGCGCCCTGAATGCGCGGCTGCCCATGATCGCGGTATGGGACGACCACGACCTGGCCGACGACGCCTGGTCCGGCGGGGCAGAGAACCACGACGAGGCGACCGAGGGCAGCTTTGCGGCAAGGCGCGCGGCGGCCGTGCAGGCCTACCACGAGTGGCTGCCGACGCGGCTGCCCGACCCGGCCAACCCGCTGCGGATCTACCGCTCCTTCGACTTCGGCACGCTGGCTTCGATGCACATGCTCGACACCCGGCTGATCGGCCGCGACAGGCAGGTCACGCTCTCGCAGTACCTGGCCGGCGAGGCCTCGGCCCCCACGCGCCAGCTGATGGGCCAGCCGCAGGTGGACTGGCTGTCCCAGCGCATGGCCGCATCGCCCTGCACCTGGCAGGTGCTCGGCCAGCAGGTGCTCATGATGCGCATGGTCATTCCCTTGAGCATCGCGACCGACTTCAGCCTCGAGACGCTGAGCGCCTACCTGACGGCGCAGGCGCTTCCGGATTCCGCGCGCAGCGACAGCCAGCGCGCGCTGGTCACGCAGCAGAAGGTGCCCTACAACCTGGATGCGTGGGACGGCTACCCGGCCGCGCGCGATGCCGTCTTCGCCATGGCGCGCAACCAGGGCAAGAACCTGATCTCGCTGGCCGGCGACACGCACAACGCCTGGGCCGGGAACCTCACCGACGCCTCCGGGCAGCGGGTCGGCGTGGAATTCGGCACGTCCTCGGTGTCGTCGCCCGGCTTCGAGCGGGCGCTGCCGTTGATCGCCAACGACCTGCTGGCCGATGGCTTCCGGCGCATGATCGAGGACCTGCGCTACGCCGAGACCAGCAAGCGTGGCTATGTCGTGCTGACCCTCACGCCGGCCGAGGCGCGCTGCGACTACATCGAGGTCAGCACGGTGCTGAGCCGCGACTATTCGGTGAGGACCGCCGCCACGCTGCGTGTGTTGCCGGGTGCCGGCAACCTGCAGGTGCTCGCTGCCTGAGCGGCCGCGGCGCCGCCTGCGTGCCAGCGAAATGGTTCAGCGTTCGAACCTTCGGTGCGAACAGAGGCTCTCGATGACAGCCCGCGTGTAGCGCACGTATGCGGCCACGTCGCCGGGGCGATCGGCTAAGCCGTCCGGCGCACGGCCCAGGTAAGCCGCATGCGCGTTCGCCAGCACAGGCCGGTGCTCGCCGGGCAGGCGCTCCAGCGCCCATGCGGCGGCGGCATCCTTGGGCGCGATCTGGCCGGTGCACGCACTGAACCAGATGCGCGCGAGCGCCAGCACCACATTGCGCTCGTCGCCCTGCCAGTCCGGCGCGTCGTTCCACTGCGCCACGGTGTCCAGCAGCGAGCGCGAAAAATCGGCGCGGGGCACGGGGTCGAACAGTTCGTCCGCGGGAAGGCCGAGCAGGCAGACGCTGTGCTGCCGGAGCTTGCTGAGCAGGATCGCAAGGTCATGGTCCGGCACGGCCGGCTCCACGATGCCGGCCTGCAGCGCCTCGCGCAGCCATTCGCCGAACTGCAACTCGCGCAGCGGCGGATAGCGCCAGGGCACGACCTCGTCCCGCACCAGGACCGTCACTTCGAGCGGGCGCCATGGTCCATCGGCGCCGGGGCTGCCCGAGACCGACAGCAGGTCCATCATCAGCGCATGCCGGACTTGTGCGGCCAGCGGCGCTTCCACGGTCACCATCAGGTCGATGTCGCTGTGCGGCTTGAGCCCTCCATCGACGGCCGAGCCGAACAGGTGGATGGCCTGGAGCGTGCCGGCCAGGTGATGCGCGAGAACGGCGCGCGCCCGCGCCAGCTGCGGGATGATTTCGGGTGGCAGTGAAGCGGTCATCACGGCCGATGTTAAGGGCCGTGAGGAGCGGGAGGCGATGGGCGCCGCAGCTCAATCCACGCGGATATTGCGCGCCTTCACGACGCGGCTGTAGATCTCCGCATCGCGGCGCACCATCGCGCTCATCTCGGTGCGCGTGACGCCCAGCGGCTCGCTGTTGAGGTCCTTGATGCGCTTGGCAAGGTCCAGGTCCTTGCTCGCTTCGACAAACACCGCGTTGAACCGGTTGAGCACCGCGGCGGGCGTGTTCGCGGGCGCCCAGATGCCGTGCCACGACATCATCGAGAAGCCCGGCATCACCTCCGAAAGCGTGGGCACGTCGGGCAGCGCGGGGTGCCGCGTGGGGCCCGAGTAGGCGAGCGCCTGCACGCGGCCGCTGCTGATCAGCGGATAGCCCGTGGCGATGGGCTCCATCAGCGTGTCGACCTGTCCGCCGACGAGGTCGGCGATGGGGCTCGCGCGGTAGGGCACGTGCAGCATGGTGATGCCCACTTCGTCCTTCAACGATTCGACGATCAGCTGCGAGGGGCTTCCCGCGCCGTACGAGGCGTGCGAATAGGTGCCTGGCTTTTCCTTGGCCGCGGCCACGAGTTCCTTGATGGTCTTGGCCGGGAACTTGGTGTTGGCGATCAGCACGAGGCCCTGGCGCATCGTGGTGGCGACGGGAACCAAATCCTTCTCGGGGTCGAAGGGCAGCTTGCTGTAGATGTAGGGGTTGATCGTGAACGCGGTCGACAGGTTGTAGAGGAAGGTGTAGCCGTCCGCCGGCGCCTTGGCAACGGTGTCCGACGCGAGGTTGCCGGCCGTGCCGGGCTTGTTGTCGATGAGCACCGGCACGCCGAGCTTGCGGCTCGCGTAGTCGCCGTACATGCGCGCGAAGATGTCGGGCGGCGTGCCGGGCGCGAAGCCCACGACGATCCGGATCGGCTTGGTGGGCCACTCCGCGGCCTGGGCGCTTGCATGGCCCGTGGCCAGGATGCCGGCGAGGCCCAGCACCAGGCCGAACATCATCTTGACGAGGTTTGTTGTTGAAAGCATGGCTTGTCTCCTTGGGCTATGGGTGCCCGTTTGTTGGGTTGTTCTGTCTTCTTCAATCCACTTGCGCGCCGGAGCGGCGCACGGCTTCGCCCCACTTCGCAATCTCTGCCGTACCGAAGGCGGCCATGTCCGATGTGTTCATCGCCATGGGTTCGATCCCCTGGGCCGCGAGCTTGTCGCGCACTCCGGCTTGGGCGAGTACCGCCTGCGTGGCTTCGCGCAGGCGGTCGCGCTGCGCGGCGGGCATGTCGGCCGGCGCATACAACATGAACCACGCGACCAGGTCGAAGTCCGGGATGCCCTGCTCGGCCAGCGTGGGCACGTCGGGCGCAGCCATGCTTCGCCGCGCGCTCGATGCGCCCAGCGCGCGCAGCCTGCCGGCGCGGATCTGCGGCAGCACGGCGGCCGGGTGATAGAACATGAACTGCACGTTCCCCGCCATCACCTCGGTGAGCGCCTGGGCGCCGTCGCGGTAGGGCACGTGCACGAAGTCCTTGCCGAGCCGCAGGTTGAGCAACTCGCCCGCCAGGTGACCCGAGGTGCCGTTGCCGGCCGAGGCAAAGCTCACCGACTTGCCGCTGGCCTGACGCAGATCCGCCACCGTCTTCCACGGCGCGGCGGCGGGCACGACCAGCAGCGTGGGCGTGGCGCCGACGAAGCCCAGCGGCAAGAAGTCGCGCTGCGGATGGTAGGAAAGCCGCTTGTAGAGCGTCGCGTTGATGGCATGCGTGCCCACGGTGCCCAGCAGCACGGTGTGTGCATCCGCCCCCGAGCGGGCCACCAGTTCGCTGCCGATGGCGCCGCCCGCGCCGGGCCGGTTGTCGACGATCACCGCCTGCGAAAGCTGGCGCCCGAGGGCTTCGGCCAGCACCCGTCCCACGATGTCGGTCGTGGTGCCGGCCGCGAAGGGCACGACCAGCTTGAGGGGGCGCGCGTCGCCTGTCTGCGCCCATGCGCTGCTGCTGCCCTGGGCCAGCATTGCTGCTGCGGCAACGGCCAGGATGATGCGGCGCTTCGTCACCGCGCCTCCCTGAAGCCCGCGGGCACGGTGCCTTCGTATTGCAGCTCGCGCGTGGCCTGGTAGGACAGCGCAAAGCCGCTCGGCGTCTCGGCCTCTTCCGCGAGATGGGCGATCAGCCCCGCGGTGCGCGCGAGGATCGGCACGCCGCGCAGCGATGCCACCGGAAAGCCCACCCCGAGCAGCACCGCCGGAATCGCCGCCGAGACGTTCATGCGCAGGTCCTTGCCCACGATGCCCGGGATCGCTTCTTCCAGCGCCTGCGCGATGCGCACATAGCGCAGGTCGGCACCGGCCTGTGTCGCCACGTCGATCAGCCGGTCGACGCGCGGATCGCGTTCCTTGTGCAGCGGATGGCCGTAGCCAGGGATCGCGGCGCGCGCGGCCTTGAGCTCGGTGATGGCCGCGGCAGCGGCCTGCGGCAGCGTGGCGCCCGCATCCACGCGCGCTGCCACGTCGATGAACAAGCGCCCGGCCGTTTCCGAAGCGCCGAGGATGACGGAGCCGCAGCCGAGGATGCCGGCCGCCACCGCGCCCTGCAGCGCATCGGGCGCGGCCGCGAAGGTCATGCGGCTGGCCTGCACGCTCGGCACGAGGCCGTGCTCGGCAATCGCCACCAGCGTGGCATCGAGCATGGCGCTGCACGCGGCATCGGGGCGGCGCCCGGTGAGCAGCAGGAAGAAATAGTCGGTGAACGACAGGTGCCCGATCAGCTCCTGGCACAGGTCCTGGCCGCGCACGACGATGGTGTGTTCGTCCGAGGTGCAGATGGCGGTGCGCGGGACGGTGGACTTTCCGATTTTCATGGGCGTGGTCTTTCAGGCGTGTCGGGGTTCGAGGCGGAAGTCGTAGTGCGCGGACCAGTAGGGCGTTTCCATCGGCCTGCCGTCCGGCGCGCGCCCCGGCGGGTGGGACTCGAAGTCCACGACGAGCCGCGGCCGCACGCCGAACACGGCGTCGGATTCGATGTACGGGCTGCCTGCCACGAAGAGGTGCGTGGTCACGGGCACATGGCCCGGCGCCGAGACCATCATGTGGATGTGGCCGGGGCGGTTCGGATGGCGGCCCATCGCCTCCAGCATGCGGCCGACGGGGCCGTCGACCGGGATCGGATAGAAGCTCGGGCGGATCGACCAGAACCAGTAGCGGCCTTCGTGGTCGGTGCGGATGCGCCCGCGCGCCTGCATCGCGGCGCCTTCGAGCTGCATGTCGTACACGCCTTCGCCGTCGCCCGACCAGATGTCGAGCAGCGCACCCTGGAGCGGCTGGCCGTGGGTGTCGGTGACGCGGCCGCTGTAGAAAGTCGGCTCGCCGCGGGCGCCCTGGGCCACGTCGGCGCCGAGCGGCAGGTCGGGCGCGCCCTCCCAGTAGAAGGGGCCTTGCACGGTGGCGTGCGTGGCCTCGGTGAGCTCGGTGGCTTGCGTGGCTTCGCTGGCCTCGACCCGGCCGCGCTTGCCCGCGGCGGCGCGCAGCTGGTCCAGGATCACGACCATCATCGAGGCGCCCAGCGTGTCCGACAGCAGGATGAACTCCTGACGCTTGTCGGTGCAGGTCTGGCCCGTGGCGGTCAGGAATTCGATGCCCTGCATCCATTCGTCCGGCTTCAGGTCCACTTCGCGGATGAAGGCATGCAGGTGCGTGATCAGCGACTGCATGAGCTGCAGGAAGCGCGCGTTCCGCGTTCCCTTGAGGCTCTGCAGCACGGTCTGCGTCAGCTCGCTTTCGTTCGATGGGGTCATGGCGTTCTTGTCTCCTGGCTCGTTGTGTTCTGGAAGGCTGTGCGGGGTCAGCGCGCGACGGTGGGCGGTTGCCCCAGGCGCTGGCGGATCGGATCGACGATGGCCGCGTTGTCGGCGCCGAGCATGGGCGGCGCCGTCACCTCGAGCGCGCGCTCGCCGTCGAAGCTCACGGGCGAGCGGATCGTGTGCCACTCGCCGCCCTCTGGGTGCGGCGCGCTCACCTGCAGCTGCAGGTGCCGCGCCTGCGGGTCTTCCATCGCTTCGCGCGTGTCGTACATGGGCGCGTGCGGCACATCCTCGGCCTCGAGCCGCGCGCACCACGCCGCGCGGGTCTGCTGGCGGAACAGCCCGCCGAGCAGCGCGATCAGGTCTTCCTGGTGCGCGATGCGCGCCTCGCGCGAGGCGAAGCGCGGGTCCGCGAACAGGCGAGGGCGCTCGATGGCATTGGCCAGGCCCTGCCAGAACTTCTCGGGCGAGGACATGTGCAGCGCGATCCACAGGCCGTCCGCGCACTCCAGCACGTAGGACTGCGAGACGCTCGGCCGGCTGAACGGACCCATGACCTCGCTCTCCGAGAAGAAGTGCGTGAACGCGTCGAGGTTGAAGTGGCACATGGCCTCCAGCATCGACACCTCGACCGCGCGCCCGCGGCCGGTGCGGCCCCGTTCGACCAGTGCGCCGAGCACGCCGTAGGCGGCATAGAAGCCCGTCATGGCATCGGCGAGCGCGGGACCGACCACGCGCGGGTTGGCCGGGTTCACGAGCAGCTTGAGGAAGGCGCTGGCGGCCTGCGCCACCGTGTCGTAGGCGGGGCGCCCCGCCGCGGGGCCGGTCTGCCCGAAGCCGCTGATCGCGCAATACACGAGCCGTGGATTGAGCGCCCGCAGCCGCGACTCGCCAGCGCCCAGCCGCTCGGCCGCACCGGGGCGGAAATTCTGGATGTAGACGTCGGCGTCCTTGACCAGCTCGTCGAACACGGCCGCGTCCTCGGGCAGCTTCGGGTTGAGCGTGACGCTGCGCTTGTTGCGGTTGTAGGTCTGGAAGTGCGGGCTGTAGAGGCCGCCGCGAAAGGCGCGGAACGGATCGCCCGCGCCGGGCTGCTCGATCTTGACCACCTCGGCACCCAGGTCCGCGAGGAACATGCCGGCGGCCGGTCCGGTGATGAACGTGCCTTGTTCCAGCACCTTGATGCCGCTGAGGACTTTTTGCACCGGGAGGTCTCCTGTCGTTGTTGTGGGGCCGGAGAAACTTTAGGTTGCATCCGAGAATTCGGAAAATGATTGTTTTCCATCGTTAGCATCGATGCCATCGATCATTGCTTCCGGGAAACGCCATGGAACTCAGGCACCTGCGCTACTTCATCGCCCTGTCCGGCTCGCTGAATTTCACGCGCGCGGCCGAGCGCCTGCACGTCACGCAGTCGACGCTGTCGCACCAGATCAAGCAGCTCGAAGAGGAGATCGGCGTTGCGCTGTTCGACCGCATCGGCAAGCGCGTGAGCCTGACCGACGCCGGCGACGAGTTCCTGCACTACTGCACCAAGGCCCTGCACGAGATCGACCTGGGGCTCGGCGCGCTGCGCCAGGACAGCTCCGAGGTGGCGGGCGAGCTGCGCGTGGGCTCCACGCACACCTTCAACCTCGGCTTCATCCCCGACTGCATCGCGAGCTTCCAGGGGCGGCATCCGCGCGTGAAGGTGGTGGTCGAGGAACTGTCGGCCGACCAGATCGCCGCGCGCCTGCAGCAGGGCACGCTGGACCTGGGCATCGCCTACCGGCCGAGCGCGCCCGGGCCGCTGCAGTTCGAGCCGCTCTACAACGAGGAGATGGTGCTGGTGGTGGCGAAGAAGCACGCGCTCGCGCGGCGCAAGCGCGTGCGCATGGTGGAGCTGCACCGGCTGCCGATGGTGCTGCTGCCGGCCAGCTTTGCCACGCGCCAGATGCTGGACGAATGCTTTCGCTCCTGCGGTGCGCAGCCGCACGTGGTGGCGGAGATCAACACGCTGGCGCCGATGATGGACCTGGTCGCCAAGACGCAGCTCGCATCCATCGTGGCCGCGAACGTGGTCAACCCGCTCTCGGGGCTCGTCGTCATCCGGCTCGAAAGCCCCACGCCCGTGCGCACGCCCGGCATGCTGTGGTCGCCGGTGGCGCGCGACGCGGCGGCCACGCGCGCGTTCTCAACCATCGTGCGCAAGCTGGCGCTGCGCAGCAGCCTGCAGGGGGCTGGCCCGCGCGTGCGGTAGCGGCGGGGCCGGTTCTTCAGGCAGTTCCGAGCTTCTGGAATTCGCTGCGCAACAGCACGACGACCGTGGAGAGGGCCAGGTCGCCTAACCGGTTCCTTTGGAGGAAGGCGGCCCATTGCCCCTGTTTCGCCGGATCCTGTGCGAATGCATCGCTCAACCCCGAGGGCACGGTACCGGGCACCGCCAGTTGCCGCCGCGCGAAAGTGGCATCGATCGCGCGGCCCAGTTCGGCGGCTTCCAGCGCACCCTCGGTGAGCAGCACCCAGAGATCGAAGTAGTCCTTCATGCGGGTATTGGCCATGCCCAGCAGGCACACCGCATGAAACTTCTCGGCCACCACCGTGTATTTCGGATAAGCGCGCAGCTGCGGCGCGGGCAGGTCTTCGAGCAGCACGGGGTAGCTTACGGTTTCAGGTGCCGGCGTGACTGCATCGCCAAAACCGATATCCACCTGCAGCGCGAGGCGCGCGCCGTCCAACTTCGCAAGCAAGTCGATCCGTACACCGCCGTAGCCCGCCTCCTTGCGGATCACCGAGCCCCTGACCGAGGCTGTGTCGAACGCGATGCCGTCGTCCACTTCGATCTGGCAGATCTCGCGGAAAGCCAATATCGCGGTGTCGATGTCATCCGGACCAAAGCCCAGCAGATCTGCGTCGCGCGTCGGCCGATGCGGCTGGTCGTACCACAGCGAAAACAGCAGCGCGCCCTTGAGCAGGTAGTTGGCTGCATGCGGCGACACCGAGAGCCGGTACAGCAGCCGCTCCAGCCCGTAGCGGGTGAGCGTCAGGTTGAAGTCCTGCTTCGTGGCATTGGCGCGCTGCTTCAAGCGGGCGCGGACGGACGCTGCGAGATTGCGGCTCATGCAATGACGCTTTCCAGGTAGGGCCGCATGACATTGGCCACGCGATTTACCGTTGCGTAGTGCCAGAGGGCATCCATCGACAGCTTGCGCTGCGACCAACCATCTCGCAGCGCTTCCAGTGCCGCGTCCAGGCCGATTTTGTTGCGGTACTTGAAGCAGTCGGCCACCGTCTTGGCGGCATTGAATACCGGCACTTGCACGCCGTCGATCTCGACGAGGTCGACGCCTTCGGTCAGGGCCGCCCCCGACATGCGCACCACGCGAAGCGCGGGCTGGTCCAGCCGCGGCGTGGGCGAGTGATGGGGAATCGCCATCCAGACCTCGAACGGTGCCTGAGTGCCAATGCCGTGGACGCGCAGCGCTGACAGCAAGCACACCACGCCACGCGGCACCCGCAGCGCCGCTTCGGCCAGGGACCGATGCTCGCTGAGCGCGCGTCCCGGAAGGCTGTAGACGCCGCGGGCAACGCGTTCGAGCCTGCCGGCAGCAACAAGCCGGCTGAGAACCATCGTCGGCAGGCCGTGCGTTGCAAGATCTCGCGCGCGCAGCAGTGGCTGACGCTCGGCGAGTGCCAGCGCGGCTTGCTCCAGGGTGGGATCGGAGTGCAGTGTCACTGTGCTAGTTTGTTGCAATTACTAGTCAATTGTCAATAAATGACTAAATATCGCACCGCGAAGGCGTGAGCACGTACTCGGTCTCGGTAGCGAAGGCGTTGGGAGGCTGGTAGAAGCACGGCATGACCGTCTCGCTCGCGGCCTCCCTCATCGAACTCGCACTCGGATCGGAACTCGGGGCTTCCGGCGATGCCGGGCGCAATCGCTGCACGCTCGAGGGCGTGACGTGGCAATCCCTGCCGGACGGCGCCGTCGAACTCCGGGTCCGGCGGTTCGAGGCGATGGCGCTGCGGCTTGCGTCGGATCCGTTTGTCCTTGAAATCGGCCGCATCGACGTGCATGAGCTGGTGGCCCGGCTGCGCGCCGAGGCCGGCGTGCCGCGCCTCGTTTCCGTCCACGCGGACAGGGCCGAGTGCTCGGGATTGAAGCTGCATGGCCCGCTGGTGCTGCCGCCGCAGATCCAGAAGATCCGCGAGGCAAGCCCCGGCGCGGGCGCAGCGGCAGCAACGCCCCGCGGCGCAGCCGGCCATGCGGCTGCCGATGCGTGGCATCTTGCACCCCTCGGCGAGGCCGAAGGCACGATCCGCGGCCAGATCACCGACGCGCATCTGCTGTTCGACGCCGACGTCGCGGTGCCCATCCGCGACGGGCAGATCGACTTCAACGAGGCGACGGTCGAGCATGTCGGGCCTGACTCGCGCATGGGCGTGAGCCGGATGGGCATCTACGTCGACGCGCCCAACGGGCGCAGCTACCTGTACCAGTTCGCCGCGGCGCCGCTCGCGGGCGTGGTGTTCGAGCACCGCGGGGCCTTGCTGGGCCCTTGGGTCTCCGAACGCGGCAAGTTGCAGCTGCAGGCCTTTGCCGAATCGATGTTGCGCCAGGGCCACAGCGGGCCTGGCCACGGGCTGACACAGCAGGCGCGCCTGCTGCTGGGCCGCACGTCGCTCTCGGGCGAGCTGCGGCTTGGCGAGGGGCTCGTTGCCGTGCCGGGCCTGCAAGTGCATCTGGAAGGGCGCCATGCGATCGGACTGCACTCCCGGTCCGTCGGCCGCGGCCTCAAGGTGGAGATGGCGTCACTCGCGGCCCGCGATGCCGCGGCGGCCTGGAAGGGTGCGCAGATGGGCTTCGACCGGGCGACGGCGAAGCTGGCGATCGAGATCCTGGTCGAAGGTCCGGCGATGCGTTTCGCGCTCCACGTCGAGAATGGCACCGCCGAGGGGCTGCGGATCGATCTTCAGCAAAAAAGGCCGGACGGCAGCGAAGGGACCTGAGGCAAGCGCACCTCGCTGAAGCGCATGCGGCGAAGGCCGCGCCGGCACTTGGGCGTGTATCAGGGGGCGAAGCCGTTGAGGCGCCAGAACGCTCGCAGGATCAGAGCCTCCACCAGCCACCATTGGCCGACCAGCAGGCCGACGGCTGTTGCTGCGACAGGCCAGGCCCTGAAGCCGGTCTGCAGGAGAAGTCTCGCCGCGAACACGGCGCTCAGGCCAGCCAGCAGCCACAGGAGCGCGTAGTACCACTCGCTTGCGAAAAGGGTCCTGTAGGCCAGGAAGCTGAGAGTGGATGCGCAGGCAAAAGGCACCCACGATCTGGCTGGCCGCAGATTCATCGGGCCAGGACCATGGAGACATGCGCGAAACCGTTCGTGAGCATGTCGGGATGGTAGCGATCCCCTAGGATGGCGGCATGAAGAGTCTCCCGCGATCCGCAAAAGCCCCATCTGATGGGAGACTGCGTTCCGGCCTGATTGCCATCGCCGTGTTCATCGCCTTTGGCGTTCTGGGCCTGATGTTCGGGTTTGGCCGGAGCAGTAACTCGGCGGGCGCAATGGGCAGCGAGGTTTGCCGCGCGACCTGCGAAGCTCGAGGGTGGAGGGATGGCTCCCTGGTCGCTCCCGAACACGGCACGACGGGCGCCCCCAATGGCCCCAAGGCGTGCCAATGCCGGTGAGGCTCAGCCTTTCCGTGGACTCTCACTAGAACTACTCCGCGGAGGGCCGCGATTCCCGGCAGCACCCAATCAATCGTTATTGCGCTCGCACTTGCGCGAGTTGACGAGGCAGGCGGCGTAGTCTGGATCGTGCTTGAGCAGGAACATCGCGCGCGCCGCGACCGCCGTGTCCGCGAAATCGCTGAACACGCCGTCGACGCCGGCCTCGTAGAACGCGAGGTATTCATTGACCGCGTTGCCGCCGAAGCTGCCGGTCAGGCGCTTCTGTTCGCTGCGGAAGGTATACGGGTGGACCAGCAGTCCCAGCCGATGCGCATTGGCAATCACGTTGGTGGGGGGCAGCAGCACGCGGTCGCGCTCGTCGATGGCGCCGTCGCCGGTCACGTCGGCGCATGCGCCTGCCTGCACGGTCTTGCATGCGCTCGAAATCAGGTACGGCTTCCACGGGCCGATGCCATCCGCATAGCCCTTCACTTCCTGCAGGCCGCGTGGCGTCAACAGATCGCTGAAGAGGCCGTCGCGGTTCGACACCACCCAATCGTAGGGTTTGTCGTAGGGCTTGCTGAGGTCCAGCGTGCCGTCGGGCTTGACGTCGTTGGCGTCCACCAGCTGGATCAGGCGCACGCTCGTCTTGCTGCGCAGGTAGCGGAGGTTGGCGGTCTCGAAGGACTGGATGAAGACCGGGGCATTGCGCTGATTCCAGCCGGCCGCGCTCAGCACGTTCAGCAGCCTGTCTTCCAGAGGCAGGCCGATGCTCTGGTGATAGGTGGGGTGCTTGGTCTCGGGATAGATCCCGATGCGCCGTCCCTCTTCGCGGGACTTGCGCTTGGCCAGGTCGATCACCTCGGCCAGCGTCGGGATCTGGAACTTGCCGTTGAAGGACTGGTCGCGCTCGGCAAAGGACTGCACGGCACGCAGCTGCTTGATCTCGGCCAGCGTGAAATCGCTGGCGAAGAAGCCGTCGGTCGACACGCCGTCGAGCATGACCGTTCGCCGGCGATTGGCGAACTGCGGCAGGTCCTTGACGTTGGTGGTGTCGATCAGGTTGGGCTCGTGCCGGGCGATCAGGTGGCCATCCTTGGTGGCGACCAGGTCGGGCTCGATGTAGTCGGCGCCCAGCGAGATGCCGAGCGCATAGGCCTCCAGCGTGTGCTCGGGCAGGTAGCCGTTGGCACCGCCGCGATGGCCGATCACGAGCGGCGCATTGTCGGCGCGGCGCCTTGCGTTCTCCTCGTGCGCGGTGGCCGGCGCCGCGGCGGCGAGCAGCAGGCCCAGGCCGAAGAACGCATTGCAGATCTTTTTCAGGGTGTGCATGGAAGTCTCCTCGCTGTTGTGCGGGCGGACCTTAGGCCGCCTGCATGACAGGCCGGTGAATTCTCATGGCTTTCGGTCCAGGGCTGTCCGCAACATCGTTGCAAGCTGTTGCGCGTGTATCGCGGAGCCGATGTTGGTGAAGCCCATCAGCAACCCCGCGTCGCGGAAACTTGCCGTGCCCCGCGCGGACAGCGGCTGGCAGTTCAGTCCGGCGCGCTGCGCCCGGCGCGCCAGTTCCTCGTCGCCTTCGCGCCGCCGGTCGAAGCGCGCGATCAGGTGCATGCCACCGCCCTGCAGGTCGATGCGCACTTCGTTGCCGAAGGCCTTCAGCAGCGCGGCCGCGAGCATGTGGCGGCGGCGCGCGTAGAGCAGCCGCATCTTCTTCAGGTGGCGCGAGAAGTGGCCTTCGTGCATGAAATCGGCAACCACTGCCTGCGTGAGCTGCGGACATCCGTTGGACCCTGTGCGCGCGGCCTCGCCGAAGGCGCCGCGCAGCGCATCGGGCACTACCACGTAGCCGAGCGCCAGGCCGGGGTACAGCACCTTCGAGAAGCTGCCGGCGTAGAGCACGCGGTCATGGCGATCGAGGCTCTTGAGCGCGGGCAGCGGCGGGCCGGCGTAGCGGTATTCGCCGTCGTAGTCGTCCTCGACGATCCAGGCCTTCGCCTGCGAGGCCCAGTCAAGCAGCTGCAGCCGGCGCGCGAGCGACATCGAAACACCCAGCGGTGCCTGGTGCGAGGGCGTGACGACGGCCATCTTCGCCTTCGCTGCCTTGCGCATGCCGCGCGCAACGACCAGGCCTTCTTCGTCCACCGGCACGGGCACCGTGCGCTGGCCGGCGCTGCGCAGCACCTCCTGCGTTGGCGGATAGCCCGGGTCTTCCACCCACACGCGATCGTCCCTTGCGAGCAGCGCATGCGAAATGAGCGCGAGCGATGCGCGGTAGCCGCCGGTCACGAAGACCTGCGACGGATGGCACGCGACGCCGCGCGACACCCGCAGGTAGGCGGCAATGGCCGTGCGCAGCAACGGGTGGCCCGAGGGATCGCCATAGAACATGTCGGCCGCGGTTGTTGCCCTGGCGCGGCGCGACACCAGGCGCGCCCAGAGCTTGCGCGGGAAGGCATCGAGCGCCGGAATGCCCAGCTGCAGGGGCGGCGGCGGCGCGGGGGCGGCCAGTTCCTGTTCCGCGGCCCGCGCCTCGGCCTGGCGGGACGTGCGGCGCGCCGACCGCGGAGAAGGCAGCGAGGGCGAGACCACCGTGCCCGCCTGGCCCTGCGGCGAGAAATAACCTTCGCCCGCGAGCTGGTTGTAGGCCGCTTCGACGGTGCCGCGCGCCACGCCCAGTTCGCTGGCCAGGCTGCGCGCCGAGGCCACGCGGTCGCCGGGGCGGAGCAGGCCTTGCTCGATGGCCGTGCGAAAGCGCTCGTAGATCTGCCGGTGCAGCGGCGTGGACATTGCGCGGTCGATCGCGAGGAGGGCGGTTGGAGATTTCTTCTTTTGCGTCATGGCCCATTCATTTTGACGAATCTTGGCTCTTTGGAATGGGACATCGAAAACCTAAGCTTCGTACAGCCCATGGAAAAAGGACATGCGATGAGCGAGAAGGTATTCGTGGCGGGTGCGGCCGGGGCCATCGGCAGCGCGCTCGTGCCCCTGTTGGTCGACGCGGGCTACGCCGTGTACGGCAGCACGCGGCGCACCGAGCGCGCGCAGGCGCTGGAGGCACGCGGTGCGGTGCCCGTCGTCGTCGACGTGTTCGACGCGCCAGCGCTGCGCGCGGCGCTGATGCGCATCGCACCGGCGATCGTGATCCACCAGCTCACCGACCTGCCGCCGGACCTCGATCCCAAGCGGATGGCGGATGCCGCCCATCGCAATGCACGCGTGCGCACCGAGGGCACGCGCAACCTCGTGGCCTCCGCGGTGGCGGCCGGCACCCGCCGGCTGGTGGCGCAGAGCATCGCCTGGCTCTATGCGCCCGGCGCGACCCCGCATGTCGAGGAAGACCCGCTCGATCTCGCGGCCGAGGGCACGCGCGGCGTCAGCGTGGGCGGCGTGGCGGCGCTGGAGCGCAGCGTGCTGGGCACGGTGGGCCTCACGGGGACGGTGCTGCGCTACGGGCAGTTCTACGGTCCCGGCACGTCGACCGCCGCGCCCAGGGGCGCGTGCCCGGTGCACGTGGAGGCCGCGGCCTGGGCAGCGGTGCTGGCGCTGCGGCATGCACACGGCGGTATCTTCAACATCGCCGAGGACAACCCCGAAGTCAGCAGCGAGAAGGCCAGGCGCGAGCTGGGCTGGAGTGCGTCGCTGCGGCTGCGCCAGCGGCAGGGAGTTGCATCGTGAAGGCGGGCCGGCTTCATCGCGGCCCGCTCGGCGCCGGCATTGCGGCGCTCTCCCTGGTGCTGGCCGCCGGCTGGGCGCTGATGCCGCATGGCAACCGGCAGGAGGCAGCGCAATGGTTCGCCGATGTGTGCAGCAGCGTGGCCCGGCCGATGTTCTCGTCGGCCCCGGCGCCCGCGGGTTCGGGCGCCGATGCGAGGCCTGCGACCTCGGTCAAGGTGCTCTCGTGCGAGGCGCTGCCGAACGTGCCGGGCAAGGCGGTGACCACCGTGCTCGTCGACTTTCCGCCGCTGGCCTATTCGCCGGCCCATCGGCATCCGGGCTCGGTGACCGCGATCATCCTCGAAGGCACCATCCGCTCGCAGCTCGGCGGCGCTCCGGTGGGCACCTACAGGAGCGGCGAGACCTTCTTCGAGCCGCCGCGCACGCTGCACCTCTTTGCGGAGAACCCCGATCCGGTGCGCCCGGCGAAGCTGCTGGCGGTGTTCGTTGCCGACAAGAACTGCGGGCCGCTCGTGCTGCCGCCGGATGCCGATTGAGCGGGGCTCATCAAGGTACAAACGGTCTCAGGTGTCCCTCGTCGTTCCGAAGCCGGGCAGCGTCCGAAGCACCGCCGTCATCGACTTTGCGGCAAGCGCCGGTACGTCTGCGGTGTCCACCCACTTGAACTGGTCCACCTCGGGCGTCATCGCGCCTGAAGCGTGGTGAGGAAAGAAGCTCGTGCACTTGCACGCCGCAATGTCGCAGTCGCGCGTGTGCACGAAGGCACGGAACAGGTGCAGGTCCTTGGCCGGACGGTAAGGCATGCGCCCGAGCTCCTCCATCGAATCCGCGGCCAGCTCGATGCCCGTCTCTTCCCGAACCTCGCGGATGGCCGCCTCGCGCGCGGACTCGCCTGCTTCTGCGCCGCCCTTGGGGATGTCCCAGTGCTTCTGGCCCGTCGCGTGCGCCATGAGAAGCTGGCCTTGCTCGTTGACGATGAGCACGCCATAGGAGGTGGTTTTCATGGTCAGGCGATTGTCGGCAGGCGGAGGCATGTGCGCCACATCCGCCGCGCCCGTCCTCAGGTGTCGCTCGCCTGCGCCAGCAGCCACTCCCTGAAGACCTGCAGCGACTGCATCTGCGCAGACTCTTCCGGGTAGACGAGGTAGTAACCCTTGGCGTAGCGCCATTTGCGGCGCGACAGCCGCCGCAGGCGCCCCGAAGCCGTCGCGTCGTCGCTCATGTAGGGCGGCAGCAGCGCCACGCCCATGCCGGCAACAGCGGCGTTCAGGGCCATGGACATGATGTCGTAGCGCGGCCCCTCGCGTCCTGCCTGGGCCGCGATGCCCTCGCGCGCGAACCATTCGTCCCATGCGCCGGGCAGGGTTTGATGGTGGATCAAGGCCGAGCGCGGCGTGTTCGCATCGACGGCCGCGCCGTGGGCGGCGATCCATGCGGGGGCCGCGTAGGGAGAGAGAATCAGCGGCAGCACGAACTCGCTGTGCAGGCCCGGACGCTGGCCATCGCCGAACTCCAGCGATGCATCGACCGGCGTGGCGCTGAAATCCACCGGCCCCACGCGCGTGCCGAGGTTGAGCGTGATTTCTCCATGCTCGCGCGTGAACGCAGGCAGGCGCGGAATCAGCCAGTAGCTGCCGATCGACGCACCGACCGACAGCGACAACTCGCCCCCGCGGCCCTTGAGCGCCATGACGTTGGCCGTGGCACGTTCCAGCCGCTGCAGCAACGGCGCGACTTCGCCCAGGTAGTAGCGGCCCGCGTCCGTCAGGGCCAGGGCCTCGCGCCGCCGCGTGAAGAGCTTGACGCGAAGACGCTCTTCCAGCGTCTGGACCTGTCGGCTCACCGCACCCTGCGTGAGGCGCAGTTCCTGCGCGGCGGCGGTGAAGGAGCGCAGGCGCGCGCTGGCTTCCAGGCACATCAGGGACATCGTCGACGGAGCGCGGACGTGATGGTTCATGAGAAAAGAGCAGGTATGGTGCGTGTGCACGTTGATGCTTCCTTTGCGCACCGGCCTCGTGCATGAGAAAAGCTCATGCTAAACCCATAAAACATGGCTTGTCCAACCAGGCCTGCAAACGGATCATGGCGTTACCGATTCTTCATTGCCGGAGTTCTGCCATGCGTCCACGTGCCTTGCTGTGTGCCCTCGTTCTCGCCGCGGTGGCGGTGGTTTCGATGCCGGTCCTCGCGGCCTACCCCGACAAGGCGATCCGCCTGATCGTGCCCTCGGCCCCGGGCGGCGCGCCCGACGCGCTGATGCGCGCACTGGGCGCGCAGCTGTCGCAGCAGATGGGCGTGCCCATCGTGATCGACAACAAGCCCGGTGGCTCGTACACCATCGGCACCATGGACCTCGTCCATTCGGCGCCGGACGGCTACACGCTGGCCTACGGCAACATCGTCTCGCTGGCCACCAACCGGTCGCTGCTGCCCAACGTGCCGTATGACGTCGAGAAAGACCTGACGCTGGTCGCCAACACGCTGCGCCTGTCCAACCTGCTGATCGTCAACAACGACCTGCCGGTGAAGAGCGTGCCCGAGCTGATCGCCTATGCGAAGAAGAACCCGGGCAAGCTGGCCTTCGCATCCGACGGCAACGGCACCACCGCGCACCTGGGCGTCGAGCTCTTCAAATCCATGACCGGCACCGACATGCTGCACGTGCCCTACAAGGCCGCGACGGCGGCCATCACCGACCTGATCGGCGGCGGCGTGCAGCTCATGATGGTCAACACGCCGGTGTCCGGCCCGCAGGCCCAGGCGGGCAAGGTGAGGGCGCTGGGCATCTCTTCCCGCCAGCGCTCACCGACCTATCCGGACATTCCCACCATTGCCGAAGCCGGCGTGCCGGGCTTCGAGGTGGAGGCCTGGGGCGGCATCATCGGGCCGGCCCGCATGCCCAGGGAGGTGGTGGAGCGGCTCAATGCCGAGATCCGCAGCGCGCTGGCCAACCCGGCGTTGCGCGAGCGCTTCAGGCTGCTCGGTGCCGAGACCGATTTCGGAACCTCGGAGCAGTTCCTCGCACTCTCGCGCCGCGAAACGCTCAAGTGGGCCAGGATCATCAAGGACTCGGGCGCGAAGATCGATTGAAAACGCCGGCGCCCATCGCTCCAACCAACCTCGCTGACTCATGCCCCCCTGGAAAGCCGCAAGGCCTGGCGATCACATCCACGCCATCGACACGCCCGCGCTCGTGCTCGACCTCGATGCATTCGAACGCAACCTCGCGCGCATGGCCGAGGCGCTGCGCGGCAGCGGCGTGCGCCTGCGCGCCCATGCCAAGTGCCACAAGACGCCGGAAATCGCCCTGCGCCAGGTGGCCATGGGTGCCGCCGGCATCTGTTGCCAGAAGGTCAGCGAGGCGGCGGTGTTCGTGGCGGCAGGCATCGCCGACGTGCTGGTCACCAACCAGGTGATGGGCGAGACCAAGCTGCGCCATCTGGCCGCGCTGGCCCGCCGCGCGCGCATGGGCGTGCTGGTCGACCACCCCGAGCAGGTGCAGGCGCTGGCCGCCGTGACGCAGGCAGAGGGCGTGACGCTGGATGTCTATGTCGAGGTCAACGTCGGTGCCAACCGCTGCGGCGTGGCCCCCGGCGAAGAAGCCGTGCGGCTTGCGCAGCAGGTCGCGGCCAGCCCGCCGCTGCGCTTCATGGGCCTGCACTGCTACCACGGACCGGCCCAGCACCTGCGCGCGCCGCAGGACCGCGCCGCGGCCATCGCCGGAGCGGCGCAGGCCGCGCGAGCGACCCGCGCGGCCATCGAGGCCTGCGGCATTGCCGTCGAGCGCGTGACGGGGGCGGGCACCGGCAGCTTCCTGCACGAGCGCGACTCCGGCGTCTTCAACGAAGTCCAGGCTGGCTCCTATGTCTTCATGGACCGCGACTACGGCGACAACCAGCGCGGCGAGAACGACATCGCGTTCGAGCATGCCCTGTTCGTGCGCACCACCGTCATGAGCCGCGCCGCGCCCGAGCGCGCCGTGGTCGACGCCGGCCTCAAGGCTTCCAGCGTGGATTCGGGCATGCCCATCGTGTGGCAGCGCAGCGAGCTGCGCTACGTGAAAGCCTCCGACGAGCATGGCGTGCTGGCCACGGCCGATGCCGCCGCGGTTTCCCTGGGCGAGCCGCTGATGCTGGTGCCCGGCCATTGCGATCCCACCGTCAATCTTTACGACGACCTGGTCTGCGTGCGCGGCGAGCGGGTGGAGGCCCTGTGGCCGATCGCCGCGCGCGGCGCGCTGCTTTGACCCCTTTCACCCAAGGTATCCGATGCAGGAAAAATTCGACCTTCTGATCCGCAACGCCAGCATTGTCGATGGCACCGGCGCGCCCCGCTTCACCGGCGACATCGGCATTCGCGGCGACCGCATCGCCCGCATCGGCGATCTGTCCGCAGCACACGGCGAGGTGGAGATCGATCGGGCAGGGCGCATTGCGGCGCCAGGCTTCATCGACGCGCACACCCATGACGACCGCCTCATGCTGTCCGCCCCCGACATGGCGCCCAAGGTGAGCCAGGGCATCACCACCGTGATCGCGGGCAACTGCGGCATCTCGCTGGCCCCGATGCCGGGCGGCATCACGCAGCCGGTCACGCCGCCGTTGAACCTGCTCGACGAGGAAGGCGGCTGGTTCTCCTTTCCCACGTTCGCCTCGTACATCGAGGAGCTGCGCGCCAAGCCCGCGGCCACCAATTGCGCGCTGCTCGTCGGCCACACCACCCTGCGCGTCGCAACGCTGGACGATCTGGGCCTGCCGGCCACCGGCGAGCAGATCGCCCGCATGCGCGCGCTGGTGCAGGAAGCACTCGAGGCCGGCGCCATCGGCGTTTCCACCGGTCTCTACTACGAACCGGCGGTCGCGGCGCCCACCGAGGAAGTGATTGAGACCTGCCGCCCGCTGAGGGCGTTCAACGGCGTGTATTGCACCCACATGCGCAACGAGGCGGACCAGGTGATCGATTCGCTGGAGGAAACCTTCCGTGTCGGCCGGGAAGTCGGCGTGCAGGTGGTGATTTCGCACATGAAGGTGGTGGGGCCGGCGAACCACGGCCGCTCGCAGGAGGCGCTGTCCTTCATCGAGAAGAACATGGCCACCCAGCCCATCTGCCTGGACTGCTATCCCTACACGGCCGGCTCGACCATCCTCTCGTCCGACCGCGCCGCGACCTCGTCGCGCGTGATCGTGAGCTGGTCGAAACCCATGCCCGAGCATGCAGGCCAGGACCTGGACGCGATCGCGAAAAAACTGGGCGTCAGCCAGGACGAAGCCATCCGCCAGCTCAGCCCGGCCGGCGGCATCTACTTCAGGCTGGACGAGGCCGACGTGCAGCGCATCCTGAAGTTCGACAACACCATGATCGGCTCCGACGGCCTGCCGCACGATGCGGCCCCGCATCCGCGGCTGTGGGGCAGCTTTCCGCGCGTGCTGGGGCACTACGGGCGCCTGCTCGGGCTGTTCCCGCTGGAAACCGCCATCTACAAGATGACCGAACTGACGGCAAAGAACTTCGGCCTGAAGGACCGCGGCGTGCTGAAGGAAGGCGCATACGCCGACCTGGCCCTGTTCGACGCCGACACCGTGGACGAGGCCGCCACCTATGAAGCGCCCATGGCCCCGGCCCGTGGCATCGAGGCGGTGATCGTCAATGGCGCGATCGTGTGGCGCGACGGCGGGTCGACGGGCGCGCGGCCGGGGCGGGTGCTGGCGCGCGAGCTGTGAAAGTCGGGTGCCCCAGGTGATAGGCTGCGCAGTTGTGCCAACTCGGCAACGTCCCCAGTGAAGGGAGGCTGCCTTGCAGACGAGGTAACCGCTTGGACAGTCGCATCATCGTGTCGCTCGACTTCGCCACCGCTGCAGCGGCAGCAGGCCTCGTGCGGCAATTGGGCGCCGAAGCGACGTTCTACAAGGTCGGCCTGCAGTTGCTGACCGCGGCCGGACCTTCGGTCGTCCGCGAGCTCGTGGCGGGAGGCAAGCGTGTCTTCCTGGACCTCAAGCTGCTGGAGATCCCGAGTTCGGTCGCGGCCGCGGTGACCGCAGCGGGGCAAGTCGGTGCCTCGATGGTGACGGTCCATGCCTCGGGCGGTTCGGCGGTGCTTCGGTCCGCGGTCGAGGCCGCGCGCCGCTTTCCCGAGCTGAAGGTGCTCGCGCTCACCGTCATCACCAGCATGGACGACGAAGACCTGCGCGAAGTGGGCGTGGGCTCGACGGTGGCCGAGCAGGTGCTGCGCCTTGCGCGGCTTGCCGCTGCCGCGGGATGCAACGGCGTCGTCGCCTCGCCGCGGGAAGCGCGGCTGCTTCGCGAGATGCTGCCACCGGGCATGGTGATCGTCACGCCCGGCATACAGCTGGCCGGAGACTCGGAGAAGAGCGACCATGCGCGCTTCACCACGGCGGCGCAGGCCATCGACGCGGGCGCGACGCATGTGGTGGTCGGCCGCCCGATAGCGCGCGCGCCGAATCCCGCGGATGCCTTTGCTGCCATGCGCGCGCAGTTGTCGGCGCTGCGGTGACAGGGCCTGCTTCGGTGCGTGCTCAGGCCGCCTGCCGCCACGCGACAACCCCCGCCGTTCGCGCCCGCACCTGCGGCGACGCCAGGCACGTGGCAACAGCCTCGTAGCCCGGCGCGCCAGGGCAGGGCACGACGAGGCTCGGCGGGCTGTGGTTCGCGGGACACAGGATGATCGCCTCGTCCGGCCCGACGGCTGACAGGTCGAGGATCGCGCAGGAGCGCGTGAGCATGAAGATCGGGCGCGCGTCCGGCCCCCGGCGGCGCAGCCGGGCGATCAGCGCCTCCTGGGTGGCCGGGTCCAGGCCGTGCTCGATCAGGTCCACGACCAGGGCATCCGGCCCTTCCGCTTCCAGCCCGGCCAGAAGTGCAATCAGCGCGTCCGATGGCGTCGCGCCGTCCTCCACGAGCCAGGCCAGCGCGCGGTCGACCCGGGGCCCGGACGCAGCGGCGCTGCCCTCCGCCCGCCGGTCCAGCCCGAGCCAGGCGGCATTGGGCAGCGTCTCGGCAATGCGCTGCGCCAGCCGGGTCTTGCCGCTGCCGAGCGGCCCGACGATGTAGTTGAGCGGCCGGATGTCGCGAAGCTCGAAGCGCTCCCCGCCCCAGGGCCACGGCAGGTCGAAGGCAAGGCGCACTTCGCCGGCGGGTGCCAGCAGGCCCGCGAGCTCGCCGATGCTCGGCGTGCGGCCTTGCGCAACGCCGCTTCGCAAGCCGCGGACCCTGTCGACCGTGTGCATGAGCTGGCGAAGCTGCGCCTCCAGGGCCGTCTGGTGCGCGGCCAACGCCTGCTCCAGGCCTTCAGGGTTGCCCGCGAGCACCCGTGCCACCTGGGCCAGGCTGAAGCCGAGCGCGCGAAGCGCGACGATCTCGCCTGCGCGCGCCATCTCCGCCGGGCCGTAGGCCCGCCATCCCGCCGCGGTCCGGCCGGGCTCGACCAGGCCGCGCTGCTCGTACAGCCGCAAGGCCTTGGCCGAAACGCCGAGCCGCCTCGCGGCTTCGGATGGATTCAGGTGCGGGGCGGGAGATCGCATGAGGTGTTCCTTTCGATGGATCTTCCCCTTTTAGAGGATGCCCCTGGGGCCGGGTCAAGCCCGAATGCCGAAAAGGCGCGATCGCCGCCTCAAAGCCCGCCCTGGCACAGGTACTTGGTGTGCATGTAGTCGTCGAGCCCGTGTACCGAGCCTTCGCGCCCGTAGCCCGACTCCTTCACGCCGCCGAAGGGCGCGGCCTCGGCGGCCAGCGCGCCTTCGTTGATGCCCACGATGCCGGATTCGAGCGCCTCGGCCACGCGCCAGATGCGGCGCACGTCGGTCGAGTAGAAGTAGGCGGCCAGGCCGAAGGGCGTGTCGTTGGCGGCGGCGATCACCTCGGCCTCGGTCTCGAAGCGCGTGACCGGCACCACGGGCCCGAAAGTCTCTTCGCAGCTGCAGTCCATGCCCGCATCGGCGTTCACGAGCACGGTCGGCGCGTAGTAGTTGGGGCCGTCGCAGCGCGCGGAGCGCAGCCGTTCGCCGCCCACCACGATGCGCGCGCCCCGGGCCACGGCGTCGCGCACGTGGCGCTCGATCTTGTCGACCGCGCGTGCGTTGATCATCGGGCCGATCTGCGAGTCGGGCTCCGTCGCCGGGCCGACCTTGAGCGCACCGACCCGCGCGGCCAGCTTGTCGACGAAGGCGTCGTGCACCCTGGCCTGCACGAACACGCGGTTCGGGCACACGCAGGTCTGCCCGCCGTTGCGGAACTTGGCCGCCATCAAACCCTCGACCGCGGCATCGACGTCGGCATCCTCGAACACGATGAACGGCGCATTGCCGCCGAGCTCGAGCGACAGCTTCTTGAGGGTTTCGGCCGAGGCGCGCGCCAGGTGCTTGCCGACCGGCGTGGAGCCGGTGAAGCTGATCTTGCGCACCCGCGCATCGGCCAGCCACACGTCGACCACCTCGGGCGTGCGTTCGCGCGACGCCGTGACGATGTTGAGCACGCCTGCGGGAACGCCGGCCTCCTGCGCGAGCCGGACGAGCGCGAGCGAGGTCAGCGGCGTGTCCTCGGCCGGCTTGCACACCACGGTGCAGCCCGCGGCCAGCGCGGGCGCGATCTTGCGCGCGATCATCGCGGCCGGAAAGTTCCACGGCGTGATCGCGGCGACCACGCCCACGGGCTCCTTCAGCGCGAGCATGCGCCGGCCCGTGACGGGTGCGGGAATCACGTCGCCGTTGGCGCGCGTGGCTTCTTCGCCGAACCATTCGACATAGCTTGCCGCATAGGCGACCTCGCCGCGGCCCTCGGCCAGCGGCTTGCCCTGTTCGCGCGAGATGAGGCGGCCCAGGTCTTCCTGGTGCGCGAGCATCAGGTCGTTCCAGCGCTTGAGGATCTGCGCGCGCTGCTTGGCCGGCACGGCGCGCCAGGCGGGGAAGGCGGCATGTGCGGCGTTCACTGCGGCGCGCGCGTCGGCGGCGGTGCCGTCGGGCACGCTCGCGAAGACGCCGTCGGTGGCGGGGTCGGTCACGTCGAGGCGGCGGCCGTCGCCGGCTTCGCGCCAGTCGGCGCCGATGAGCTGTTGGCCGGGCAGCAGGTCCTGGCGTTCGAGGGTCAGTGTCATGGTCGAAAAGGTCTTGGATGAATGGAGAGGTCAGGCGGCGGCGACGCGTTCGGCAATGGCCATGCCCAGTTCGGTGGTCGAGGCCGTGCCGCCCAGGTCGCGCGTGCGCGGCCCGTCGCGCAGCACCGCCTCGATCGCGCCGAGGATGGTGTCGTGCGCGGCGCGGCCTGCGCCCTGGCCCTGCGTGAGGAAATCCAGCATCAGCGCACCCGACCAGATCATGGCGATCGGGTTGGCGATGTTCTGGCCGTAGATGTCGGGCGCCGAGCCGTGCACCGGCTCGAACAGCGACGGAAACTTGCGCTCGGGGTTGAGGTTGGCCGAGGGCGCGAGGCCAATGGTGCCGGTGGTGGCCGGGCCGAGGTCGGAGAGGATGTCGCCGAACAGGTTGCTCGCCACCACCACGTCGAAGCGCGTGGGCTGCAGCACGAAGCGCGCCGACAGGATGTCGATGTGCTGCTTGTCGATGGTCACGCCAGGATAGTCGCGGCCGATGGCGTCGGCGCGGCCGTCCCACCAGGGCATGCTGATCGCGATGCCGTTGCTCTTGGTGGCCACCGTGAGGTGCCTGCGCTTGCGCGACCGGGCGAGCTCGCAGGCGTACTTGAGCACGCGGTCGGTGCCATGGCGCGAGAACACCGATTCCTGGATCACGATCTCGCGCTCGGTGCCCTCGTACATCACGCCGCCGAGCGAGGTGTATTCGCCCTCGGTGTTCTCGCGCACCACCAGGTAGTCGATGTCGCCGGGCTTGCGGCCGGCCAGCGGGCAGGGCACGCCTTCGAACAGGCGCACCGGGCGCAGGTTGATGTACTGGTCGAACTCGCGGCGGAACTTCAGCAGCGATCCCCAGAGCGAGACGTGGTCGGGTACGGTCTCGGGCCAGCCGACGGCGCCGAAATAGAGCGCGTCCACGCCGCGCAGCTGCTCCTTCCAGTCGTCCGGCATCATCTGGCCGTGCTCGGCGTGGTAGTCGCAGCTGGCCCAGTCGATGGTGCGGCAGTCGAGCTCGAAGCCGAAGCGCTCGGCGGCGGCCAGCACCACGCGCAGGCCCTCGGGCATCACTTCCTTGCCGATGCCGTCGCCGGCGATCAGTGCGATGCGGAATGTGGGGGTCATGCGAGTGCTTCCCTGGTTGATGGCGTGGCTGCCGCGGCTGCTGCTGCGCGGTCCATGTCGTCGAGCCAGCCCTGGCGCAGCTCGGGCACGGAACGCGCCAGCAGGTCGTAGTAGGGATGGTGCGGCCCGCGTTCGTAGTCGGCGCGCGCCACCTGCGAGAGCTTGCGGCCGTGCTGCATCACCACGATCTCGTCGCACACCGAGCGCACCGTGTGCAGGTCGTGGCTGATGAAGAGATAGGACACGCCCAGCTCGCGCCGCAGCTCGGCCATAAGGTCGAGCACCGCCGCGGCCACCACGGTGTCCAGCGCCGAGGTCACTTCGTCGCACAGGATGAGGGCGGGCTCGGCCGCCAGTGCGCGCGCCAGGTTCACGCGCTGCTTCTGCCCGCCCGAGAGCCCGCCCGGCAGGCGGTCGGCCACCGTGCGCGGCAGCTTCACCAGGTCGAGCAGCTCGAAGATGCGCTGCTTGAGCGGCTCGCCGTGCAGGCCCTTGTAGAACTGCAGCGGCCGCGCCAGGATGCGCCAGATGGTCTGCGAAGGGTTGAGCGCCGTGTCGGCCATCTGGAACACGATCTGGATGCGCCGCAGCTGCTCGCGCTCGCGCTGCTGCAGCGTGGGCGCGAGCGCGTGCCCGTCGAACGTGACGCTGCCGTGGCAGGGCTTGAGCAGGCCGGCGACGGCCCGCGCCAGCGTGGTCTTGCCCGAGCCCGATTCGCCGATCACGCCGATGGCCTGGCCGCGGTAGAGCTTGAGGTTGATGTCCTCCAGAATGAGCTTGGCCGGCCGGCCCTTGGCGTCCACCGCGCCGTAGCCGCATGAAAGCTCCTGCACGTCGAGCAGCAGCGCGGAATCGCCCGAGGCCTGGCCCGATGCGCGCACCGCGGGCCGCGCGGCCGCCAGCAGGCACTTGGTGTAGTCGTCGGCCGGGGCCGAGAGGATCTGCCCGGTGGCGTTGAGCTCGCTCATCCTGCCGTTGCGCAGCACCAGGATGTGGTCGGCCATCTGGGCCACCACGGCCAGGTCGTGGCTCACGTACACGGCGGTGGCGCGGCGCTCGCGCACCACGCGGCGGAAGGCGCGCAGCACCTCGATCTGCGTGGTCACGTCGAGCGCGGTGGTGGGCTCGTCGAGAATCACGAGCTCGGGGTCGCCGATCAGCGCCATCGCCGCCATCAGCCGCTGCAGCTGGCCGCCGGAGACCTGGTGCGGATAGCGCGCGCCGATGTTCTCCGGATCGGGCAGCGCCAGCTCGCGGAACAGCTGCACCGCCTTGGCCTCGGCCTCGGCCCGCTTGCACAGGCCGTGGATGGCCGTGGGCTCGACCACCTGGTCCATGATCGTGCGCGAAGGGTTGAAGGAGGCGGCCGCGCTCTGCGCGATGTAGGAGACCGTGCGGCCGCGCAGCCCGCGTTGCCGCGCCGCATCGAGCGCCAGCACGTCGGTGTCGCCGATCTGCACCCGGCCGGCCGAGATGCGGCAGCCGCTGCGTGCATAGCCCATCAGCGCGAGCGCGGTGGTGGTCTTGCCGGAACCCGATTCGCCGATCAGCGCAAGCACTTCGCCGGGCTGCACCGAGAAGCTCAGGTTGTCGACCAGCGTGTTCGCGCCGGCACAGATGCTCAGGCCCTGGACTGTGAGTGGTGCGCCCATCAGCGTGCTCCTCTTTCGCGCGCGGCGCGGCCGGGCAGGTTGTCGATGACGAGATTGACCGCGATGGTCAGGCTCGCGATGGCCAGCGCCGGCACGATCACCGAGGCGCCGCCCATGGCGAGCGCACCGATGTTCTCGCGCACCAGCGAGCCCCAGTCGGCCGCCGGCGGCTGGATGCCCAGGCCCAGGAAGCTCAGGCTCGCCAGCAGCAGCACGACGTAGACGAAGCGCAGGCCCAGGTCGGCCAGCATCGGGCCCAGGATGTTGGGCAGGATCTCGCGCAGCATGATGTAGAGCGTGCCCTCGCCGCGCGTGCGCGCCACGGTCACGTAGTCGAGCGCGTTGATGTTGACGGCCAGCGAGCGCGCCATGCGGTAGGCGCCCGGCACGTAGATGATGGCCGCCGTGACCACCAGCATCGGCACCGAGGAGCCGAAGCCCGCCACCATGATGAGCGCGAACATCTTGCTCGGGATTGCCGTGAGCGTGTCCAGGCCGCGGCTGAGCACCGCGTCGATCCAGCGGCCGCTGGCGGCGGCCAAGAGCGCCAGCACGGTGCCGGTGCCGCTGGCCAGCAGCGTGGCCAGCAATGCCACGCCGACCGTGTAGCGCGCGCCCTCGATGATCAGCGCCAGCATGTCGCGGCCGAGGTAGTCGGTGCCCAGCCAGTGCTTTGCGCTGACCGGCGCGAAGACGTTCGAGGTGCCCATGGCCGCTGCGCTGTGCGAGAGCAGCCAGGGGCCGAGCAGCGTCGCGAGCAGCCAGAACAGCAGCACCGCCAGGCCAAGCAGGCCGGAGGGGCCGAAGCCGGCGAGCCAGCGCAGCGGACCGGCCCGGCGCTCTTGCGGCACTGGTGCCGGCAAGGCCGTGGCGCTCACGGCCGTTGGAGAGGTGGACGTTTCCATGAAGCTTCCTTCAGCGGTGCCGCAGCCGCGGGTTGGCGAGAATGCCGCAGACGTCGGCCGTCGTCACCAGGATCAGGTAGGCGCAGCAGAAGATCATGGCGCAGGTCTGCACCAGCGGCATGTCGCGCTGCGAGACGCCGTCGACCATCAGCTTGGCGATGCCCGGATAGTTGAAGATGGTCTCGACGATGATCACGCCGCCCAGCAGGTACGACAGGCTCAGCGCCACCGCGTTGGCAATCGGCCCCACCGCGTTGGGCAGCGCATGTGCCAGCACCATGCGCATCGGCGAGGCGCCCTTGAGCCGAACCATCTCGATGTAGGGCGCCTCCAGCTGGTCGATCACCGCGGCGCGTGTCATGCGCATCATCTGCGCGACGATCACGCAGCACAGCACCAGCACCGGCAAGGCGAAGGCGCGCAGCAGCTGGCCCAGCGACTCGATGTCGTTGACGAAGGACAGCGCCGGCAGCCATCGCAGCTGCACCGCGAACACCAGCACCGCCAGCGTGGCGACCAGGAACTCCGGCACCGACACCACGCCCACGGCCGTCGTCGAGGCTGCGCGGTCGAACCACGAGCCGCGCCACACCGCCGAGGCGATGCCCAGCGCCAGTGCGATCGGGACCGAGAAGAGGGCCGTGACGGCGGCCAGCAGCAGCGAGTTGGGCAGGCGGCTCGCGACCAGCTCGGACACCGGCATCTGCGTGGTCGCCGAGCGGCCGAGGTCGCCCTTCGCCATGCCGAGCAGCCACTTGGCATAACGCTCGGGCGCAGGCACATCCAGGCCCATCTGCGCGCGCAGCGCGGCCACCGCCTCGGGCGTGGCGTCCTGGCCGAGCTGTTCCTGCGCGGCATCGCCCGGCAGCACCGCGGTGATCGAGAACACGACCACCGAGACCGCCAGCAGCGATACGAGCGCCAGCGCGATGCGCTGGGCCAGGAGTTTCAGGATGACATGGTTCATGAAGGATCTTCCGATGCGCGGATCAGCCTTCGAGCCAGACGTTCTCGGCGAAGTTGTAGCCCATGAGGCCGCCCAGCGGGATGGGCGACAGGCCCTTGAGCTTGGCGCTGTGGCCGTCGATGCTCGAGAGGAACAGCGGAATGCCGATGCCGGCGTCCTGGTGGATCATGGTCTGCATGTCGGCATACATCTGCTTGCGCTTGGCCAGGTCGGTCTCGGCGCGCGAGGCCACGAGCAGCTGGTCGAACTTCTCGCTCTTCCAGCGCGACTCGTTCCATGCCGCACCCGACTGGAAGAACTGCGTCAGCAGCACGTCGGCGCTCGGGCGCGGGTTGACGTTGCCGAAGCCCACATGGCTGTTGAGCCAGTGGTTCGACCAGTAGCCGTCGGCCGGCATGCGCTTGATGTCCAGCTCCAGCCCTGCGCGCTGCGCCGTCTGCTGCAGCAGCAGGGACATCTCCACCGAATAGAGCGCCGCGGGCGATGCCACCATCGGCACCTTGCCCGTGATGCCGGACTTCTGCAGGTGGAACTTCGCCTTGTCCAGGTCGAACGGGCGCTGCGGCAGGCCGGCGAAGTAGAAGCGGTTGGTCGGGTCGATGGGCTGGTCGTTGGCGACCACCGCGTAGTCCAGCGCAATGGTCTTCTTCATCTGCTCGCGGTCGAACAGGTGCTTCATGGCGAGCACGAAGTCCGGGTTGGCGCCGGGGCCCACGTCCTTGCGCATCACGAGGTCGGAGTACTGGCCCGACTGGGTCACGAAGATGCCGAAGCCGGGCGTTCCCTTCACGCGCTCCACCGACCGCGGATTGACCGAGCCGACCAGGTCCATGCCGCCCGAGAGCAGCGCGTTGACGCGCGCGCTCTCGTCGCCGATGCCCACGAACTCGATCTCGTCCAGGTAGGGCTTGCCGGGCTTCCAGTAGGCGTCATTGCGCACCATCAGCGAGCGCACGCCGGGCTTGAACTCCTTGAGCTTGTAGGGGCCGGTGCCGATGCCGGCGTTGAAGTCGGTGGTGCCTTCCTTGACGATGTGGAAGTGGAAGGTGCCCAGGATCACCGGCAGGTCGGCGTTCGGTGCGCCGAGCACGAAGGTCACTTCGTTCGGGCCGGTCGCCTTGGCGCTTTCGATCTGGTCGGCAAGGATCTTGGCCTTGGAGGCGGTGGCCGGGTCCTTGTGGCGCATCACCGAGAACACCACGTCGGCGGGCGCGAGCGCCTTGCCGTCGTGGAAGACCACGCCCTTGCGCAAGGTGAAGACCCAGGTCTTGGCGTCCTTGGTGTTGAAGGATTCGGCCAGTGCGGGCTGCGGCGTGAGGCTGCGGTCCAGCGTGGTCAGGCCGTTGTAGACCATGTTGCAGCGCGAGTAGTCGGTCTGGTTCGACTGCTTGGCCGGATCGAGCGTGTCGGTCGCCGCCGCGGTCGCGCCCGCCACCCGGATGCGGCCGCCGCGCCGCGGCGTCTGCGCATGCGCGGACACCGCCATGCCCGCCAGGCTGCCGGCGAGCGTGGCCTGCATGCCGCCGGCCATCAGCATTGCCAGGATGTCGCGCCGCGATGCACCGCGTTTCAGCGAATCCATCACGCGAAGGCTTTCGCCGGGACCGACGAGGTTTTCGAACCTCTTGTTGCTGCTGTCGCTCATGGTGGGTACTCCTGTGGGGCGGGTGGCTGATGAGGGTTGAAGAACAAACAAACACGGAACGAATACGGCGCACTCGCGGGCGCTCAGGCCAGCTTGTCCTTGAGCGAGTAGTAAAGGCCCACCGCCGGCAGGAACCAGGGCGGACCGAAGTGGCCGGGAATGGCGGGCCAGTCGCGGCCCTGCCAGGGGTTGGCGCCGGCGTCGCCGTCCATCACGGCGGCCATGCGCTCGCCCATGTGAATCGACATCTGCGTGCCGTGGCCGCTGTAGCCCATCGCGTAGTAGAGGCCGTCGCGCTCGCCGGCATGGGGCAGGCGGTCCTGCGTCATGTCGACCAATCCGCCCCAGCAATAATCGAGCCGCACGGCGCCGAGCTGCGGAAAGGTTTCAGCGAGCCCGGTACGCAGGATCTCGCCGCTCGCGGCATCGGCCTGCGGGCTGGAGACCGAGAAGCGCGCGCGGCCGCCGAACACCAGCCGGTGGTCGGGCGTGAGCCGGAAGTAGTGGTGGATGTTGGCCACCGTCGTGTAGGTGCGCCGGGCCGCGAGCAGCGCCTGCGCGCGCTCGGCGCCGAGCGGCTCCGTGACGACGATGAAGCTGCCGATCGGCACGATGCGCCGGCGCAGCCAGCCGAAGCTGCCGTAGCCGCCATGCCGCGTGGCACCGGTGGCCAGCAGCACCTGCTGCGCCGTGAGGATGCCGCCCGCGGTGTGCAGCCGGTGCGCATGGCCCTGGCCCAGGCGCTCGATGCGGCTCACCATGGTGCCGGTGTGGATCTGTGCGCCATGCCGCTGCGCGGCCGCGGCCAGGCCCTGGGCGAAGCGGCCCATGTGCATCTGGCCGCTGCGCCTGTAGAGCAGGCCGCCGTGGAAGCGCTCGCTCTGCACCTCGCTGCGCACTTGTGCTGCGTCGAGGATCTCGACATCGGTGTCCACGCCGTCGGCGAGCAGGCGCTCGGCGCTGCGTTCGAGTGCGGCCATCTGGTGCGCACGCGTGGCGAGCTTGAGCTTGCCGTGGCGCATGAAGTCGCAGTCGATGGCTTCGTCGCGCACCAGCCGCGCCACGGTGTCGACCGCGTCGTCGTAGGCGCGGTACCAGGCGCGGGCCTTGTCGATGCCGACCCTGGCGGCCACGTCGGCGTAGTCCACCGCGAGCCCGTTGTTCACGTGCCCGCCGTTGCGGCCCGAGGCCTCGGCCGCCACGCGGGCGCCGGCCTCCAGCACCGCGACGCGGGCACCGCGCTTCGCCAGCGCCAGCGCCGCCGACAGGCCGGTGAAGCCGCCGCCCACCACCGCAACGTCGACCTGCGCCGGCAGTGCATGCACTGCGGGAGCGAAGGCCGGCGCGGAATCGGTCCAGTAGGAGTCGAGCTTCATGGCAGGGAGCGGTTGAATGCGTGAAAGAAGAAAGATCAGAGGCCGACGACGCCCGGCAGGCCGCCGATGTCCTGGATCTCGGTGTAGCGGTAGGCCGGGTTGCCCGGGCCGTGGCCGCGGTTCACGAACACCTTGTTGACGATGCCGATGTCGTCGGCCGACATCAGGTCGTAGCGCAGGCTGGACGACACGTGCAGCACGTCCTCGGGATTGCAGCCGAGCGAGTCGAGCATGTATTCGAAGGCTTGCAGCCGCGGCTTGTAGGCCTGCGCCTGCTGCGCGGTGTAGACGCGGTGGAAGGGCGCGCCGAGCATGGCCACGTTCTTCTGGATCTGGTCGTCCGAGGCGTTCGAGAGGATGACCAGCGGGATTTCCTTGGCCACCTTGGCCAGGCCCGCGGCCACGTCGTCATGCGGGCCCCAGGTGGGCACGGCGTCGTAGTACGCCTGGCCGTCGCTGTCGAAGTACTGGATCTTCCATTTCTTGCACAGGCGGCGCACCGCGTTCTTCAGCACCACCTCGTAGGGCTGCCAGGCGCCCAGCACTTCGTCGAAACGGTAGGCGGTGAAATCGGCGACGAACTGCGCCATCTGCTCGGGCCGGATGCGGTCGGCGAAGAGGTCGGTGGTCAGCTCCTTCATGCGGAACCGGGTGAGGGTGCCGTAGCAGTCGAAGGTCACGTACTTGGGACGGAAGGTCATGGTCTCGAATCCTCTGTGAAGGGTGGCAATTGCGACAAACTCATTACGAAGCGATTGCAGCACGCCGTCGCTCGACGCATGTAGGGAAAAACGGCGCCTGGCGAAACGAAGCTGCGGTTTGCGGGGGCGCCGACGGCATGCCGTGCGGTGTGCCCTGCGTGCGTGCGGCCATGCACCTCGGTGCGCCGCTGCGAAGCCCGCGGGCACGCTTTTGAAGCGAAGCCTGGCTCCGGCCATCTGGCGTTCCGGATCCTTGCCGACGGGTGTTTCGCAGATTGAAGGCTTGCATGGCGGGGGTCGTGAAAAGTGGCGGTCGATCCTAGGCAGGTTGGCACAGCATTTGTGTGCGTATGCGGCCGCGCCGCCGCAGCGAATTGCGAAACCGGGGTGTGCTGCAACCGAAGCTTGCAAGTTGCGAAAGAGGCCCGTTTCGCTCTGGTGCGGCGCGGCAATGTCGTCCAAGATGGATGCGCCATTTCGCCGCAACAGAGAGTTTTCCCTATGCCTGAACCCACTTCGAACGCACCCGCCATGGATGGCGTGGTGCTCAGGCCGATGACGGCCGCCGATCTTCCACAAGCGCATGCGCTCTCGGCCGAACTGCGCTGGCCGCACCGTCCCGCAGACTGGGAGCAGATGTTCTCGCATGCCGACGGCATTGCGGTCGAGCGCGACGGCCAGATCATTGCCACCGGCCTGCGCTGGCGCTGGGGCCAGCACCACGCCACCATCGGACTGGTGATCGTCACGCCCGCCTGCCAGGGCCGCCGCATCGGACATCGCCTGATGAGCGCACTGCTCGATGGGCTCGAGGACCGCACGGTGCTCTTGCATGCCACCGCGGAAGGAAGGGGGCTCTATGAACGGCTCGGTTTTGTGCGCACCGGCGAGATGCGGCAGCACCAGGGCATTGCGCAGCCCGCGCCGTTGGTTGCACTGGAGCCCGGCTGGCGGCTGCGGCCGGCCGGCCTGAACGAGTTGCCCGCGCTGCAGGCACTCGACGCGGCAGCGCGAGGCATGCCGCGCGATGCGCTGGTCGCCGAGCTGCTGCAAAGCGCCGATGCCTGCGTGGTGCTCGACCACGACAACGAGCCGAAGGGTTTTGCCATGCTGCGGCGCTTCGGCCGCGGCCATTCGATCGGCCCGGTGGTCGCGCCCGACGCCGAGGGCGCGAAGGCGTTGATCGCGCACCTTGCGGGCTTGAACGCCGGCCACTTCACGCGCATCGACATCGACTTCGACAGCGGCCTGGCCGAGTGGATCGAGAGCATCGGCCTGCTGCGCGTGGATGCGCCGACGACGATGGTGCGCGGTGAGCCGCTTGCCGTTGCGGCGCAGGGGCCGTCGCTGTTTGCCATCGTTACCCAGGCCGTCGGCTAGGCCCTGGCCATGAAGACCACCTTCCTCTACAAGTCCGACCCCGTACGCGGCCGCCAATGGGCCGAAGTGTTCGGGCCCCGACGCCCCGACATCGACTTCCGAATCTGGCCCGACGTCGGTGATCCGGCGCAGGTGCGCTTTCTCGCGGCCTGGGTGCCGCCGGAGAATCTTGCCGAGCGCTTTCCCAATCTCGAGGTCCTGTTCTCATCGGGCGCAGGTGTCGACCAGTTCGACTTCGCGGCGCTGCCGCCCGGGTTGCCGGTGGTGCGCATGGTCGAGCCCGGCATCGTGCAGGGCATGGTCGAGTATGTGACGCATGCCGTGCTCGGCCTGCACCGCGACATGCCGCAGTACCGCCGCCAGCAGCAGGAAGGCCGGTGGCAGCCGCTGCCGGTACGCCCCGCAAGCGAGCGGCGCGTGGGTGTTCTGGGGCTGGGCTCGCTCGGCCAGGCCGTGCTCGCGCAGCTGGTCTCATTGGGTTTCGACTGCGCGGGCTGGAGCCGCTCGCGGCATGAGGTCGATGGCGTGCAATGCCATGCGGGCAGCGACGAGCTTCCCGCGTTCTTGGCGCGCACCGACGTCCTCGTGTGCCTGCTGCCGCTCACCGATTCGACGCGCGGCTTTCTCGATGCGAAGCTGTTCTCGATGCTGCCCATGGGCGCAGGGCTGGTGCACGTGGGCCGCGGGCCGCACCTGGTCGAACATGACTTCCTCGAAGCGCTCGCCAGCGGCCGCATCGGCGATGCGGTGCTCGACGTGACCGACCCCGAGCCGCTGCCGCCCGCGCATGCCTTCTGGTGCCATCCGCGCATCCAGCTCACGCCGCACATCGCGAGCATGACGCAGCCGCTGAGCGCCGCCGAAGCCGTGCTCGACAACCTGCGCCGCTTCGAGGCCGGCGAGCCGATGGCCGGGCTCGTGGATCGCGCGCGGGGCTATTGAACTGCCCTGGCCGCGATGGGGAAGGGCGGCCCCAAGGGTATGATCCCGGCCCTCCACTCCCGCCATGTTCCTGCGCCGCGCACTGACCCGACTCCTGCTGCTGGCCGTGTTCTTCAACACGGTCATCGGCATGCCCTTGCACGAAGCCGTGCATCTGCAGGAAGCGGGAGCCGCGGTGGCGGCACTGCCGGCCGCGCAAGCGAACGGGGATGCCGATGCCGCGGAGCATGGCCAGGAAGCTGATGGCGCGTGCGCCTGGTGCCTGGCCTACGCACACCTGGGTGCGGCACTGAGCTCGCCGCCGGCCGCGCAGGCGCTGCCGGTGCGCGCCGGTCTTCCAGGGCCGCAAGCACTGCCGCCCTTCGTTCCCAGCCCCGGCCGTTGGCCTTTCGCCTCGCGCGACCCACCTCGACTCCTGGCCTGAAGGCCGCCCTTGCGGCGGCAACTTCGCTCGCGCCGCAGCCTCGTTCTGCGGCCTGAAGTCATGCGCCATGCGGTGCCGGCCCTTGCCGGGTTCGCCGCTGCGCCCCTTTTTGCCTTGCCGAGTCTCCTCATGATTTCCATCCAATGCCCGAGGGCCAGCGCGCCTCTTCCTCTTCGTCTTCCTCTGGCGCTCGCGGTCGCGGCGATGATCGCCGGTCCTGCAATCGCCCAGTCTTCCGGGGCCAGCCCCGTTGAGGCCGCCCAGCTGTCCACGGTCGAAGTGGTCGGCCGCACCGAGTCGGGCGCCTACCATTCGGAAGAAGCCGCGGGCGCCAAGACCGAACTGCCGCTGCGCGAGCTGCCGCAGTCGGTACGCATCGTCACGCGCCAGGCCATCGACGACCTGGGCGCGACCAAGCTCGATGATGTGCTCGACTACGTCGGCGGCGTCTCGCGCCAGAACAACTTCGGCGGCCTTTGGGACAACATCGCCATCCGCGGTTTGCCCGGCAACGAGAGCACCGGCATGGCGACGCTGCTGAACGGCTTCTCCTCGAACCGCGGCTTCAACGCGCCGCGCGACCTCGCGGGCGTCGAGCGCATCGAATTCCTCAAGGGGACGGCCGCCGCGCTCTACGGCAGCAGCGAGCCCGGCGGCACGCTCAACATCGTGTCCAAGCGGCCGCTCTGGCAGGCCGCGCATTCGGTCGAAGGGTACGCCGGCAGCCACGGCCTGAAGCGCGGTGCCTTCGACAGCACCGGCCCCATCGGCGAGAACCTCGCCTACCGGCTCAACGTCGCGGTGGAAGACCGCGACAGCTTCCGCGACCATGTAAGCGCCAGGCGCGAGGTGATCGCCCCCGCCTTCACCTGGAAGCTGGGCCGCGACACGATGCTGGAGTACGCCGGCGAGGTGCTGCGCCACAGGACGCCGCTGGACCGCGGCGTGGTCGCGGTGAACAACTGGCTGGGCGCGATTCCGCGCAGCCGCTTTCTTGGCGAGCCCGCCGATGGCGACATCACCGTCGACAACCAGACCCACCAGTTCGTCCTCTCGCACGAATGGAACACTGACTGGCGCAGCCGCGTGGGCCTGTCCTACCGAGAGACCTCGATCAACGGCTTTGCCACCGAAGCGGCCGCACTGCAGGCCAGTGGCAACCTGACGCGCCAGCGGCGCTTCCGCGACTTCGACTCCAGCGACACCGCCGTGCAGGCCGAGCTCCAGGGCAAGGTCCGCACGGGCGCCATCGAGCACGAGCTGCTGTTCGGCGTGGAGAGCTTCCGCTTCAGGATGGATTCGCTGATGCTGCGGGCCAACCCCAGCGCCGCGCGGCCCTATGCCATCAACATCTACAACCCGGTGTACGGCCAGCTCCAGCCCACGCCGCTGGCAAACATCGATACGCTGGAGCGCCAGCGGGGCACCGCGTTCTACGTGCAGGACGCCGTCAGGCTCGCGCCCGAATGGCGGCTGGTGGCCGGTGTGCGCGTGGACACCTACCGCCAGTCGCTGCTGAACCGCCGCACAGGCATCACGGCCGACCAGGATCCGTCGGCGACCTCGCCGCGCATCGGCCTGAGCTGGCTGCCGACGTCGCAGTGGACCTTCTATGCGAACGCGGGCCGCTCCTTCCGTCCCAACGTGGGTTCCGACTTTGCGGCCGCCAGCTTTGCGCCGGAGACCGGCCGCGCGCTGGAACTCGGCACCAAGTGGGAGAGCGCGGACCAGCGCATCGGCGCCACCGCCGCGCTGTTCGACATCCGCAAGCGCAACGTGCTGACCGCCGACCCGGTGAACACCGGCTACTCGGTCTCCGCGGGCGAGATCCGCAGCCGCGGCCTCGAACTCGACTTCGCGGGCCAGGTCACGAAGAACTGGCGCGTCAACGCGAGCCTGGTGCTCAACGACGTGGAGATCGCGAAGGACAACAGCCTGGAGGTCGGCGGGCGACTGCTCAACGTGCCCAGGGTCAACGGCAGCGTGCTCGCGGTCTACGAGGATGCCTTTGCCAGCGGCCAGCGCTACGGCATCGGCGGCGGCATCACGCACATGGGCAAGCGCCTGGGCCAGGCCCGTACGCAGGCCGAGGCCGATGCCGGCACGCCTGCGTTCGACCTGCCGGCCTACACCACCGCCAAGCTGGTCGCGTACTGGCGCGTCAACCCCAAGCTGCGCCTGACGCTCGACGTCGACAACCTGTTCGACACCACCTACTACACGAGCTCCTACAGCCGCGTGTGGGTGACGCCGGGCAGCGGGCGCAGCGTCACCGTCGGCCTGCAGGCCAGGTTCTGAACGCGAGCGGATGCCCCTCATGACCCCGACCGACCTGCCATTGCCGCCGCATGCCGCGGCCGCCCCCCACCCCGCCCTCGAAGCCCACGGCGTCGTTGCCGGCTACGGCGCGCGCACCATCCTGCATGGGCTGGACCTCACGGTCCGCGCCGGCGAGATCTACGCGCTGCTGGGCGCCAACGGCGCGGGCAAGACCACCACGCTGAGCCTGTTCCTGGGCTTCGTGCAGCCCGCGAGCGGCCGCGTGCGCGTGAACGGCGCCGATCCCGTGGCCGACCCGACGGCCGCGCGACGCCAGCTCGCCTACATCCCGGAGAACGTGGCGCTCTACGAACACCTGAGCGCGCGCGAGAACGTGGCCTACCTGCTGCACCTCGCGGGCCAGCCCGCCGGTGCGCAGGCCATCGACGAGGCGCTGTCGGCCGCCGGCCTGGATGCCGCGGCGCACGAGCGGCGCGTCGCCGGGTTTTCCAAGGGCATGCGCCAGAAGGTGTCGATCGCCCTGGCGCTGGCGCGCCGCGTGCCGGCGCTGCTGCTCGACGAACCCACCTCGGGCCTGGACCCGCAGGCCACCACCGAGTTCAGCCGCATCCTCGGACTGCTGCGGGCGCAGGGCGTGGCCGTGCTCATGGTGACGCACGACCTGCTCGGCGCCGCCGACGTGGCCGATCGCATCGGCTTCATCGAAGCGGGGCGGTTGATCGAGGAAGTCGCCGCCGAGGGCGCGGAGCGCTTCGACGTGCGCGCACTGCACCGGCGCTACGCGGGCCAGGAGGTTGCCTTATGAGCGCCGCACTGCGCATCGCGCGCGAGGAATGGCGCCTGCTGCGGCGCGACCACGTCGCGGTACTGGGCCTGGCGCTGCTGCTGCTGCTGACGGCCGTCGCCGCCTTCACGGCCTGGGAGCAGCGCCGCACGACAGATGCCGAACGTTCGCGCCACCAGGCGCAGGTGGATCACGAGTTCGAGGCCCAGCCCGACCGGCACCCGCACCGCATGGTGCACTACGGGCATTTCGTGTTCCGGCCGCTGAACCCGCTGGCGGCCTTCGATTCGGGCGTGGACGCCTACACGGGCCACACGCTCTTCCTCGAGGGGCATCGGCAGAACAGCGCCAATTTCGGCGATGTGCGGCAGTCGTCGCTGCTGCTGCGCTTCGGCCAGCTCACGCCGGCGTTCGTGCTGCAGGTGCTGGCACCGCTGCTGCTCGTCTTCATCGGCCATGCGGCGCTGGCGCGGGAGCGCGAATCGGGCACCTTGCGCGTGCTGCTCGCCCAGGGCGTCCGGCCGTGGCAGATCGTGGCGGGCAAGGTACTGGCCCTGGGCGGCGTGGCGGCGGCGGCGTTGCTGCCGGCGCTGCTGGCGCTCTTCTGGATCGGCGCCACGACACCGGCGCCTGCCAGTCTCGCCGCCGCGCTGGCGGCGGGCTACGGCCTGTGGCTGCTGATCTGGGCCGTCGGCATCGTCGGCCTGTCGGCATGGTTCGCGCGCGGGCGCGACGCGCTCGTGGCGTTGCTCGCGATCTGGGCGATCGGCGTCGTGCTCGTGCCGCGCCTGGCGCCCGAACTCGCGGCCTCGGCGCTGGCGCTGTCCACGCGCCTGGAGACCGACATTGCGGTGGCGCACGACCTGGCCGCGCTGGGCGACAGCCACGATCCCGACGACCCCTACTTCGCCGGCTTCAGGAAGAAGGTGCTCGCGCAGTACGGCGTCGCTCGCGTGGAGGACCTTCCCGTCAACTACAAGGGGCTGCTGGGCATGGAAGGCGAGCGGCTCACCAGCGCGCTCTTCGAGCGCTACGCCGGCGCCGGCTTCGAGCGCCAGGCCGCACAGCTGCGCCTCGTCGATGGCGCCGCGCTGCTGAGCCCGGTGATCGCGCTGCGCCGCCTCTCGATGGCCGCGGCGGGCACCGACCTGCAGAACTACCGCCGCTTCGTCGAGCAGGCCGAGCGCCACCGCTACCGCCTGGTGCAGACGCTCAACCGGCTGCAGGCCGAGAAGCTCAGCTTCGCCGGCGACCGCTCCAGCCGCGACAGCCGCATCGGCCATGACCACTGGCACGGCGTTGCCGACTTCCGCTACGAGGCCGCGGCGCCTGCCGAGGCGCTGCGCCGCGCGGCGCCTGCCGCGGGTGTGCTGCTGCTCTGGCTGGCGGCCCTCGCAGGCCTCCTGGCACTGGCCACGCGCCGTCTGGGAAGGATCGCGCGATGAGCTGGCTCGCCCACGAATGGCGCCTGCTGGTGCGATCGAGGCTGGCGGTCGCTGCGCTGGCGCTGCTGCTGGCGCTGTCAGCCCTGGCCGTGCTTTCGGGCATGCGCGAGGTGGCCCGCCAGCAGCAGACCATCGCGCGCCTGGCTGCGCTGCAGCAGCAGGACCTGGCTGCGCAGGCGCGCAAGTACGCGCAGGGCGGCGACGCCGGCTCCGCCGCGTACTACACCTTCCACGGCACCTGGGATGCGCCGTCCCCGGCCGCGTTCCTCGCGCTCGGCCTGCGTGACGCCGCGCCCTACGTGCTGCGCGTGCGCGCACTGGCGCTGCAGGCCCAACTGCACGAAGGCGAGAGCTTCAATCCCGAGCTGGCGCTGGCCGGACGCTTCGATTTCGCCTTCGTGCTGGTGTACCTGGCGCCGCTGTTCCTGATCGCGCTGCTGCACGACCTGGTCTCGAGCGAGCGCCGTTCGGGCCGGCTGGGCACGCTGCTGGCCATGCCGGGCGCCGGCCGGCGCCTGTGGCTGCGACGCGCGGGCCTGCGGACAGCGCTGGTCTTCGGCTGCCTCGTGCTGCCGGTGCTCGCCGGTGCGCCGGGCAGCGGTAGCGCGATGGCAACCGTGGCCGCCGTCCTGTGCGCCACGGCTGCCTACCTCGCGTTCTGGAGCGGCCTGGCGCTGCTGGTCGCGACGCGAAGCGGAAGCTCCGCCGCCAATGCCATGGCCCTCATGGGCTGCTGGGCCGTGCTGACGCTCGTCCTGCCCACCATCGCCAACGCGGCGCTTGCGCGCGCCCTGCCGGTGCACCAGGGCGTGGAGCTGATGCTGGCGCAGCGCCAGGCCGTGCATGCCGCCTGGGACCTGCCGCCGCAGGCCACGATGGAGAAGTTCTTCCGCACGCACCCCGAATGGCGGCACACGGCACCGCTGCCTTCGGGCTTTCACTGGAAGTGGTACTACGCCTTCCAGCAGCTCGGCGACCAGAGCGTGGCGCCGCAGGTGGCGGCGTACCGCGAAGGCTTGCTCGCGCGCCAGCGCTGGACCTCGCGGCTGGGATGGCTGCTGCCGGGCGTCGGCGTGCAGGCCGCACTGCACCGCCAGGCCGATACCGACCTGCAGGCGCAGCTGGCCTATCAGGATCGCATCGCGGAATTCCACGCGCGGCTGCGGGCCTACTACTACCCCTACCTGTTCAACGAAGTGCGCTTCGGCTTCCGCGACTTCGCCGCCCAGCCGCGCTTCAGCCCGCCGGCCAGGTCCTCGGAGACGCCTGCGGGTCAATTGCTGGGGCTCGGGCTGATGGCTATTTTTGCCCTGGCACTGGGTGTGGCCGCCACCGGCCGGGTGCGGCCGGCGTGAAGGCAGCCATGACCTGTGCACGACGGCAGGATCTGCTGCCGCGACCCGCACAACCGCAGTCTGCTTTGTGCAAGGCCCTCAATGCAGCACCCGCGCAAGGGGCGTGCGGCCTAAGCTTTTGGACATCCAAAGGCCCGACCTCCGCCCACCATGACACACCCCACCGCATTGCCGCACCACGCCACGCTCGACGCCATCGACCGTGCCCACCTCATCCACCCCGTCTCGCCCTGGCGCACGCACGAGCAGCGCGGCCCCACCGTGCTGGCCTCGGCCCGCGGCGCATGGCTGACCGATGCGAACGGACATGAACTGCTCGACGCCTTCGCGGGCCTGTGGTGCGTGAACGTGGGCTACGGCCAGGAGAGCGTGGTGCAGGCCGCGGCCGAGCAGATGCGGCGCCTGCCGTACGCCACCGGCTACTTCCACTTCAGCAGCGAGCCGGCCATCCGCCTCGCGCAAAAGCTGGTGCAGATCGCGCCCGCATCGCTGACGCGCGTGTACCTCACGCTCGGCGGCTCGGAGGCGGTCGATGCTGCCGTGCGCTTCATCGTGCAGTACTACAACGCCATCGGCAAACCGTCGAAGAAGCAGTTCATCGCACTGGAGCGCGGCTACCACGGCTCTTCGTCGACCGGCGCGGGCCTCACGGCCTTGCCCGTTTTCCATCGCGGCTTCGACCTGCCGCTGCCCACGCAGCACTACATCCCGTCGCCCAACCCGTACCGCCACGCGGACGGCGCCGATCCGCAGGCCCTGATCGCCGCGTCGGTGGCCTCGCTGCGCGCCAAGGTGGCCGAGCTCGGCGCGGACAACGTGGCCGCCTTCTTCTGCGAGCCGATCCAGGGCTCGGGCGGCGTGATCGTGCCGCCCAAGGGCTGGTTGAAAGCCATGCGCGATGCCGCACGCGAGCTCGACATCCTGTTCGTCGTCGACGAGGTCATCACCGGCTTCGGCCGCACCGGCCCCATATTCGCCTGCGAGGCCGAAGGCGTGGAGCCCGACCTGATGACCATGGCCAAGGGCCTGACCTCGGGCTACGTGCCGATGGGCGCGACCATGATGTCCGAGAAGGTCTATGCCGGCATCGCCGACGGCGCGCCGGCGGGCGTGCCGGTCGGCCATGGCGCCACCTATTCGGCCCATCCGGTGAGCGCCGCGGTCGCGCTCGAGGTGCTGCGCCTGTACGAAGAGGGCGGGGTGCTCGCCAACGGCCGGCGCGGCGCGGCGCATTTCGCGGCCGGCCTCGATGCGCTGCGCGCGCATCCGCTGGTGGGCGATGCGCGCCACCGCGGCCTGCTCGGTGCGCTGGAGCTGGTGAGCGACAAGCAAGGCAAGCGCGGCTTCGATCCGGCGCTGGGCCTCGCGGACCGCATCTTTGCCGCGGGGTACCGCAACGGCCTGGTGTTCCGCTCCTTCGGCGACCACATCCTGGGCTTTGCGCCGGCGCTCACCTTCACCGAGGACGAGTTCGCCCAGATGTTCGCGCGCCTGAAGAAAACGCTCGACGAGGTGCTGGACGCCGCCGACGTGCGCGCGGCGCTGGCGGCCTGAGCGGGAAAGCACTACTCCGGCAGCGCGCCGGCAAAGCAGAATCGGATCCTCTTTCGTTTTTTCAGGATGGCCATGTCTGAAGCTTTCAAGATCGACCGACTCGACCTGCGCATCCTGGCCCAGCTGCAGCAGAACGGGCGCATGACCAACGTCGATCTCGCGGATGCGGTCGGCCTGTCGCCCAGCCCCTGCCTGATCCGCGTCAAGCGCCTGGAGCAGGCCGGCTACATCGCCGGCTACGGCGCGCACCTGCGGCTCGAGAAGCTCGGCGACACGCTCACCGTGTTCACCGAGGTCACGCTGCAGGACCACCACCGCGAGGACTTCGTGCGCTTCGAGGCCGCGATCCGCGAGGTCGACGAGGTGCTCGAGTGCCACCTGGTGAGCGGCGGCTACGACTACCTGCTGCGCTTTCTGACGCGCGGCGTCAACCACTACCAGGAAGTGATCGAGGAACTGCTCGAACGCAACATCGGCATCTCCAAGTACTTCAGCTACATCGTCATCAAGTCGCCGTTCATCAAGACGCATTGCCCGATCGAACGGCTGTTTCCCCATCCGCGCTGACTCGGGGTCGAGGATCTGCTCGCAGAGCCGGAGAAGGGCGCAGCGCGCCGTCGATGCCGTCCTGCCGCCGTGTTCATTGTGCGGATTGCAGCCGGCCGGCTCGGTACCGGTTGTTCGCGATCAGCGCCGCGCCGGCAAGGCAAAGGACCGCCAGCACAACCAGCGCCTGACTGGCGCCCTGGGTAAAGGTCGCCACATCCGCGTTCGAAAGCCCTGCGCCGCCGCCGCCCAGGATCAGGCGCTGCGAGCCGGACGGAAGCTGCGCCATCGCCACGCTCAGCGTCAGCGCGGTGCCGATCATGATGCCGGTGTTCTGCAGCGTCGACCGGACGCCGTTGGCGATGCCCCGGCGCCGCGGCGCCACGCTCTGGAGGATCGATGTGTTGTTCGGCGTCACGAAGCTCCCGATGCCCAGGCCGAGCACCCAGAGGCACAGCGACAGCTGCACGGCGCCGATCGCCGGCTGCAGCAGGGCGGCCAGCAGCGCCAGGGCGCATCCCGCGAGCAGCATGCCGGCCACGCAGATGGACTCGGGCCTGAAGCGCCGCGTCAGGGCACCCGCCAGTGGCGCAGCCATCAGCATGCCGAATGCCACCGGTGCGATGCGCAGGCCCGCCTGCGACGGCTGCAGGCCTGCGCAGGCCTGCAGGTACAAGGCCACGAGCAGCAGGGGTGCCGCCTGCGTCATCGACAGCAGCAGGATGCCCGCGTAAGCGCTCCGGCGTCCCGGGTCGCCGAACAGCGACGGGTCGACCAGCGGGCTGGCCACGCGCATCTGAACGCCGCAGAAGAGGGCGATGGCGCACAGCCCCGCAAGCATGAAGGCCCACACCGGCGTGCTGGTCCATCCGCGGGTGCCGGCCATCGAGAGGGCATAGGTCACGCATCCGATGCCGACGAGGGACAGCGCCGCGCCTGCGAGGTCGAAGCGTTCGGCCCCGGCGGCCGCACTGCGGGGCAGCACATTCCAGGACCACGCCAGCACGCCAAGCCCGATCGGCACGTTGAGCATGAAAAGAACGCGCCAGCCCCACCACGACACGACGAAGCCGCCCGCCAGCGGGCCCACGACCTGGGCCAGCGCCGCAACCATGGCGAGCACGCCGAGCGCCAGCCCCATCCTGCGGCGGCCGAAGGCATCGCCCACCAAGGCGCTGGCGTTGGCCATGACGCCGGCCGCGCCGACAGCCTGGGCGATGCGGCTCGCCAGCATCAGTTCGGCGGTGGGTGCGAGGGCGCATGCCGCGCAGGCGGCCACGAAGAGCCACAGCCCCGCGAGGAAGAGCCGGCGCCGTCCCCAGAGATCGGCCAGGCGTCCGAAGCTGAGGATGCAGACGGTGCTGACCAGCATGTAGGACAGCAGGATCCAGCTCGCCTGCGTCGGCGAAGCGTGCAGGCTCCGCGCCACGGCCGGCAGCGCGACATTGAGTGCGCTGAGATTGAGAAAGCACAGCAGCGCGCCCGAACTCGCGGCAACGAGCACCGCCCAGTCGGCCCTGCCGGCGTCGTCGTCGTCGGCCATCGTCGATTCAGTCTTCGCTCCTGAACCCCGAGGCCTTCACGATGGGGCGCCAGTACGCGCGGTCCTCGTTCATGATCCGCGTCACTTCCGCGCCGGGGAGCCCCGTCGGCTCCAGGCCCATGCGATCGACTTGTGCGCGCACCTGCGGATTGCGCATGGCGGCGAGCAGGGCCGCCTCCAGCTTGGCGGCCACGTCCTTCGGCGTCCCTGCCGGCACGAAAGCGGCATAGGCGGCGTTGGCGCGGTCGAAGGCGTCGTAGCCCGACTCCTTGATCGTCGGAACGTCGGGCAGCCAGCTCAGCCGCCGGGTGCCCGCAACGCCCAGCACCCGCAGCTTGCCCGCGCGGTGGAGTTCGAGCTGGCTGGCGAGTGCGTCGGCGCTGAGCGGTACGTGGCCTCCGACGATGTCGGTCGCGAGCGGCGCGCCGCCCTTGTAGGTGACCGGCGCGAGCGGCACGCCGATGGCCTTGGACAGCTGCAGCACGCTGAAGTGCAGTCCGCCTCCGAGGTTGGTCAGCCCCACGCTGGCGCCGGCGGGGTTCTTCCTCACCCATGCGACGTATTCGGGAACCGTCTTGAACGGCTGGTCTGCGCCGGCGGAAAGGACACTGGGCACGATCGCCAGGTGCGCGACCGGGATGAAGTCCTTGTCGACGTCGTAGTTCAGCCGCGCATAGGTCATCGGAAAGAGGACGAAGGGCGGCGTCGAGCCCAGCAGGATGGTGCGGCCGTCGGGCCGTGCGGCCTTGACGGCCTCGATGGAAATGCGCGTCGAGGCGCCGGGCCGGTTCTCCACCAGCACGGGCTCCTTGAGCGTGGTGCGCAAGTCCTCGGCCAGCGAACGCGCCAGGCTGTCGAGCGCGCCGCCGGGCGGAAAGCCGATGACCAGCCGGATGGGCGCATCGGCATGCGCGGCGGCGCCGATCAGGGTGATCGACGCAGCGAGAAGGAGTGTCTTGAGGAAAGAGGCCATGGTGGGTACCTGCTGGGTTGAGAACGAAACGGAGGGGCGGACTCAGAAAGCGAGGGTGGGCAGCGCGTTCGCCGGCCTGTGCGCGGCTTCGAAGAACGACGCGGCCTGCAGCAGCTGCAGGTCCTCGCGGAACCGGCCGACGAGCTGCATGCCGATGGGCAGGCCGTCGCGGCCCGCGCCGCACGGCAGGCTGATGGCGGGGTGGCCCGTGAGGTTGAAGGGCATCGTCCACGGAAACCAGTTCGCCCGCACTTCGGCATGCGCCTCGCCGTCGATCTCGATGCTGCCGAACAGGTCCTGGTCGATCGGCAGCGCCGTGCGCGAGAGCGTCGGCGTGAAGATGAAGTCGTGGCTCTCCAGCTGGGCCTGGACCCTGCGGAAGAGCGCGGTCCTGGCGAACATGGCCTGCTGGAAGGCGACTCCGTCGACGTGCTCCGCGAGCGCGAGCTGTTGCAGCAAGGACGGGCTCAGCTGGTCGGCATGCGCCGCGGCCAGCGGCGCGAAGCGGCCGCGCCAGCTGGTGTGGTTGATCACCCGCCACACCGGCTCGACGTCGTAGCCGTCGCCGGGCAGCTGCTCGAGCTGCGCGCCCATCGAACGCAAGGTGGCAAGGGCGGCTTCGAAGGCGGCGGCGACGTCGGCGGAGATCGGGCGTCCCGCGGGTGTTGCGCAATAAAGAATCCGCTTGCCGCGCAGATCGCCGCCGGGCCGCAGCGCGTCGAAGTAAGGCTGCGCCGGCACACCCAGTGACCAGGGGTCGGACCCGTGGGCGCCAGTCATGGCCTGCAGCATGAGCGCGGTGTCGGCCACGTTGCGCGTGGTGGGCGTCACGTAGGTGTAGTTGCCGAATGCGTCCTGCACCTGGCTGTGGGGCACCACGCCCAGGCTCTGCTTCAGGCCGACCACGCCGTTGCAGGCGGCGGGAATGCGGGTCGAGCCGCCACCGTCGGTGGCAATGGCCAGCGGCGCGATGCCCGCCGCAATCGATGCGGCCGCCCCGCCGCTCGAGCCGCCGCTCGTGCGCGTCGCATCCCATGCGTTGCGGGTGCTTCCGAACAGGGGCGCGTCGGTCAGGCACTTGGCGCCGAACTCGGAGGTGGTCGTCTTGCCGATGAGGATGGCGCCGGCCTGGCGCATGCGCGCCACGGCGACGGCATCCTGCGTGGGGACGTGGTCGCGATGCAGCAGGGAACCGTAGGTCGTTCTCACGTTCGCGGTGTCCACGATGTCCTTCACGGTGAAGGGCAGGCCGTGCAGAAGGCCCAGCGGCTCGCCCCTCATCACGGCGCTTTCCGCCTCGCGGGCCTGCGCCATCGCCTGCTCGTGGCACAGCGTGATGAAGCAGTTCAGGTGCGGCTGGACGGCGTCGGCGCGGCGCAATACCTCTTCGACGATCTCCACCGGCGAGAGCTTTCGCTGCGCGACGAGCGTGCGCAGCGCCACGGCGGACATCTCGCAGATTTCGGACTTCGGAAGACGCGGAAACTTTTTCATGCGCAAATGATTGATGCGCGGCAACATCGAGTCCAATACTGTTTTCTTGAAAAGGCATACGATCAGCGTATGGCAGCACCGGACTTCAGAACGCTTCGCTACTTCGTGGCCGTGGCCGAGGAACGCAGCGTGGGCAAGGCGGCACGCCGGCTCAACATGGCCCAGCCGCCGCTGTCGGTCCACATCAAGAACCTGGAGGCGGCGGTGGGCACGCCGCTGTTCCGCAGGGCGGCGCGCGGCATGGAAATCACCGACGCCGGCAATGCGCTCTTCCAGCGTGCGAAGGAGGCACTGCTGCTTGCCAACGAAGGCTTCGACGCGGCACGGGCGATCGGCTCAGGCAGCAGGGGCCGGCTCACGGTCGGAACCATGGTCGTGCTGTCCTACCTGGTGCTTCCTCGCCTGGAAAACACGCTTCGGGCCAAGCTGCCGGACGTGGAGATCCAGTATGTGGAGTTGAATGCCGCCAACAACGTCTCGGCCCTCGCCGATTCGCAGGTGTCGGTGGCGATCTGCATCCCGCCCATCGCCCACGCGGGCATTGCGGCCGAACGCATCGGAACCCAGCCGCTGATGCTGGCCGTGCGTGCGGATTCGCCGCTGGCCCGCATGTCCAGCATCCCGATGGAGCGGCTGTCAGGCATGCCCTTGATCGGCCTGCCCGTGCCCGATGGAGACGTCGACAAATCCGTCATTGCCTCGATGCTTCGGCGGCACGATGTCAGCATGCCGGTCGCGCAGCGGGTCGAGACCATGGTGTCGGCATTGGCGCTCGTCCTCGCAGGCAGGGGCGTGGCCATCCTGCCCGCCTGCGCCCGGATCGGCCGGCCCCCGGGCGTGGTGTTCAGGGCGCTGCGGAACGCCGATGCAAGGATGGACATCGCCGCCTGTTGGCGCAGCGATTGGGAGAGTCCCCTGATCGAGCCCTTCCTGGCCTGCGCGCGCGCCTCGCTGCGGCAAGCGGTCTAGGAGTCTGCGCGGCAGATTTTCTGCGCCGCTGGGACCCCCTGGGCTGTTCTCGAACGACCACAAGAGCGCCTATTCGGCCTGCCGCAGGCGGGCGGATTCACCCCCGGCCACGGGCCTCATCTGGCCATCAAGGCGCTCATGCGCCGCAGGACTGCATGCTTCCCCATTAGCGCGGCGCCGACGGAGGAGGATGCCCAGATTCGCGCGGGGCTTGCCTCTCGACCTTCGCTTTCTGAACAAGATCGAGTTGCTTGGTGTGCGCCGGCGAGAGCGATTTCAGGAGCTCCACATCCACAGCGCCCAGAATCTCGATGTGGCGCTCTGACAGAAGGCGCCGCCCGACGCCACTGCGCGCCAGCGTGTAGATCCGCCGGATCTTGCCGCCAAGCCCCTTAGAGGACTCCGGGTCCTGGGCGATGCGACGTAGAGCCTCACTGGCCACTCGGATCGCCCACTCCACCTGCGTGAGCATGTGTGGGCCTTTCTCTTCGAGCAGACCCACCGCGTTTTGCACGCGGGACTCAAGAACGTCGAGTGGGTCCATCACACGAATGAAACGGCCTGGACGCCATTCAGCCTCTACGCTGTCCGCGATAACCCTTTTGGTAAAGAGCGTCGACTTCTTTGGGTTGGCGCCAGCATAGAGCGTGTGCAAGACGTCAATGTTGCGTTCCTTGCCTCCTGCCGTGGGGATTCGCAGTTGCGCGACGATCGCCGTCATGCTGCTTTTCTTCGGCAGCACGACGCGGGCTGTGATTGTCTGAGCGAGGTCCATCGCTCGCGCCACCTTGCCGAGTGCGTCACCATCATTCGAAATGGCAGCGCCTTCCGCCTCGATGCCGAATCGATCCATCCAGAAGGCGAGTGCTTGCCCGCCAACAAGGACCATGTCAGTGCCCATGTTGGATAGGAAGAGATCGATCGTCTCTTTGTCGAGGGGACTGTCGTCGGGAGGAAGCACAGGCTCGGTGGCCATGAATACGTTCCTCAGTACGGAGAGTTCGCGAGCTTGACGCTGCGCGCACGGCCGTCCGAGAACCAACTCAGTTGCGCTTGCGTGACACGGCCGCTGCGCGCATTGGCCAGGTCCGTCGACTGGCGCTCACGTTTGAAGGCCCAGAGGTCGAAATCGCCGGCAGCCTTGGCCGCCACCCCCTCGGTGTGTCGTTTCAGGAGCAGTGCAACCTCAGGCACCGTCAGGCCGCACGCTTCAAGGGCTGACCCGATGCGGGCCCAATGCTCAATCTGCTGAGCAGCCGAGCGCGACATCAAGTCACCCTGCTCGCGGGCGATGCTGAAGAGTTCGGCGCCAACACGGATGGAGTTCGAAGACATCGAGGATGTCGCGTTTTGTGGCAATTTACCACGGGCATGAGCCTGCGCTTATCAAAGGGGCTTTGCTCGACCGAGTACCGAGGGTCTGGAGGCGTGCCCTGACCCCGATCCAGTGGCCAGGTGTGAAGCGTCAAGAGGTTGTTTCTTGGCGAGTTGTGCCTGGACACCCCTGGTCTCGCAGGCCCGCGGCCTGGTGCGGAACGATCCGCACGTGGTCAGCGCGCAGCTACCGCGGCCTCAACAGCATCCGCCAGTTCGGCCAGCGTGTGGAAGTGGTAGTCGGGCTCGGTGCGTTTCGACTCGATGGTGCCGCCGGACCCCTTCTGCGCATGGCGGCGCTCGATCCAGCAGGTGGTGATGCCCAGCTGTTTGGCGATGCCGATGTCGTGGTATTGGCTTTGCGCCACGTGCAGGTTGTCGGCCTGCCTGAAGCCCCAGGCGCCCTCGAAGCGGCCGCGCGCGTACGCGAAGTAGCGCGCGTCGGGCTTTTCGCACAGCGCATCGTCGCAGCTGAGCAGCATGTCGAAGGGTGAGCCCAGCGTCTTGTCGAAATGGGCCAGCGCCCATTGCTGTGCATTGGTCATCGTCACCAGCTTGAAGCGCTTGCGCAGCCGCTTCAGTGCCTCCACCGAGTCCGGGAAGGGCGGCCATTGCGCCACCGAATCGCGCAGGCCGCGGGCCAGCGCATCGCTGTCAGGCAGGCCCAGCGCGGGCGCGATGGCGTGCCAGCAGCGCTCCAGGTCGTCGGGATACCAGCCGGCGTGGCCGTCGGCACGGGCTTGGCGGTAGGCGCCCAGGAACTCGTCGTCGCTCACGCGCGCATCGGGCACTGCCGAACGCAGGTAGGCGAGCATGCCTCCCTCGAAATCGATCAACGTGCCGACGACGTCGAAGGTGAGAACCTTGAAATCCTGCAGGGACATGGGAACAGCTCCAATCGAAATGGAAAAGGCGCGGGTGCCGCAGCCGCGAAGAGACGACAGGGGTCGTTCACCACGAGCATAGAAGCCTCGCTGTTCCTTTTCAGATCGAAGTGGGCACGTGAATCGGCATGGGATTCCGCAATCGGCACCGTGGCGGCATCTTGTTTCGCCGTGGCCGGTGCCCGCGTTCCGCACCGGGCAGCCGCTCAGCGCGTCATCGTTCTCGCCAGCGTCTTCTGCGGCAGGTAGGCGCCGTGCTCCCGGAGCTTTTCGACCAGCACCTGCGTGTCGAGGTCGCAGGCCGGCTCGCCGCTCGCGACCGACTGCGCTGCGGCAGTGCCCACGGCCTGTCCCATCATGTAGGCGGCCGATTGCGCGCGGATCGACCCATGCACCTTGGTATCGCTCGAGTGGCAGCGCCCCGCCACCCACAGGTTCTGCGAGCCGCGCGGCACCAGGATGCTGTACGGAATGCCCACGCTGTTGCCGCGGCCCAGGTTGTCCTTGCCGTCGAAGTCGCGCAGGAAGCGTTCGTACTCGGCCTTGGAGGTATCGGTGGGATGGACGTCCGTGGGCCGGTTGTAGACCGCGATCTGGTCGGGAAACTGCCGCCGGTTGCGAAAGTCCTCGATGCCCAGCTCGAACTCGCCGACGATGCGCCGCGAATCGCGCACGCCCATCACCGGCGCGGTGGCCAGCAGCTCGAGATCGGCGCAGCCGGGCACGTACTTGCGAAAGAACTCCAGATATTCCACCGCCAGCTTGCGTCCGAAAACCATGCCGTCCGACAGGCTGCGGTTGGACAGCGGATTCAGGTTGAACACGTGGCCCGCATTCAGGCTGGCCGTGCGCTCGCCGATCTTGTTCATGCCCGGCATGAAGAGGTCGGCCTGCGTGAAGTGGCCATCCGCGATGGCCCGTTCCAGCAGCTCGGTCTTGGTGCGGGCCTTGGCCGCGTCGATGCCGCGCCAGTCGTCGCCGTAGGCCGGATCGTCCCAGCGCATGCCGCCGAAGAGCGAGCACAGCGTGCTCGGCGCGACGGTGTCCGTGTCGCGCAGCACGACCTTGCATTCGGCGCCCGCGAGCGCGGCCAGCGCTGCGTCGCCGGTTGCGTCCACGAAGGTCCGCGCCTTGACGTAGCGCAGGCCCTCGACGTTGCTGAGCACCACGCCGCGCACGCGTCCGTCCTGCACGTCCGCTTCGATCAGCCGCGTGAAGAAGCGCAGCTCGACACCGGCCGCGACGGCGAAATCGTCAAGGATGCGCTTCAGATGCTCGGGCTTGAAGGGCACCCAGCGATTGAGCTGGCCGTCCAGGAATTCGCGAACCACGTGCGGGCCGAAAGCCTTCTGGCGCCACATCGTCTCCAGCAGCTCCTTCATGAAGCCGCCGACCAGCATGCGCTCGCCATCGGACACCGGGCCGAAGGACGCGACCAGGCCCGACGTGCCCATGCCGCCCAGGCAGCCGGTGGCCTCGACCAGCAGGGTCTTCAGGCCGAGCCGGGCCGCGCACACGGCCGCGGCCGTTCCGGCGGGGCCGCCGCCGGCCACCACCAGGTCGTAGCTTTCGTCCACGGGGATGGTGCGGCTGAAGGAATATTCGGACGGAGAGGTCATGGGCTGGGTCATCGCTGGAGGTTCTGCCGGTTCAGGTGGATGGCTTGTTGAGCGGCTTGGTGATCTCGGAAAAGCGCCGCATCTCGGACTGGATGAAGGCCTGGAACTCGTCCGGCCCTTGCGGCCTGACCTCGATGCCCATGTCGGCCATCGCCTTGGCCACGTCGGCGGTCGCCAGCACGGCCAGGATGTCGTCGGCCAGCCTGGCCATCACGGCACGCGGCACGCCCGCCGGCGCGGCAAAGCCGGCCCAGTTCACGGCGTCGAAGCCCGGCAGCGTCTCGGAGATGGCGGGCCACTGCGGATAGAGTGGGCTGCGTTCCTTGCTGGTCACGCCCAGCACCTTGAGCTGTCCCGACCGGATGAAGCTTTCCGCGGAAGAGGCCACCGAAAAGCCGAGCGGGATCTGCTTGCCGATCATGTCGGTGTACATCTTGGCCGCGCCGTTGTAGGGCACGTGCTGAAGCTGGATACCCGCCATGTGGTTGAGCATCTCGCCGGCCAGCTGCGCCGATGTGCCGATGCCGTTCGATGCGAACGAAAGCGCCCCCGGGTTCTTCTTGGCCATGGCGATCAGCTCGCGCACGTTGTTGGCGCCGAAGTCGGCCGGCGCCACGAGCACGATGGTGAAATAGCCGATGCGCGCGATCGACCCGAGATCCCTGGCCGTGTCGTACGGCAGGTCCTTGCGCTGGGCGGCATTGATGCTGAGAGAGCTTCCGAGCAGGGCGAAGGTGTGGCCATCGGGCGCGGCGCGAGCGGTCGCGAGCGTTCCGATCACCACGCCGCCGCCCGGCTTGTTCTCCACCACCACGGACTGCTTCCACCGGGCTTCCAGCGCCTGCGCAAAGATCCGCGCCAGCCGGTCAGCCGCACCGCCCGGGGGCTGCGGAACGATCAGCTTGACGGGCCGGGTCGGAAACTCCTGGGCATAGGCAGCCCGGGTTCCCGCCAGCACGCCCAGCGATGCGGCCTGCAGCAGGCGCCGGCGAGACAGCCGCCCGTACTCGTGTGCATTCATCTTTCTTTGTCTCTGGTCTTGTAGGAGTGACTTCATTGTTGTGAGGCGCGCCCGGCCCCGCAAATGAAAAGAATTGGCGAGGGCTTAACCTTTGGTTATGTGCTGGCCGATTCCTGCCCGGCGCATCCGATGGAGAATTCAAGGCATGAACCTGCGCCACATGGAAGTATTTCGTGCCGTGATGCTCACGGGCGGCGTCGTCGGCGCCGCGGAACTGCTGCATGTTTCGCAGCCGGCCGTGAGCAAGCTGCTCGGGCAGATTGCGCGCCAGACCGGTCTGACCCTGTTCGAGAGGATCAAGGGCCGGCTGATCCCGACCCCCGAGGCCCATCTGCTGCACCAGGAGATCGAGACCCTGTGGCGCGGCGTGGACCGGGTGCGCGACGTCACGCGCAGCCTGGCGCAACCCGACACCGGCATGCTGCGCATCGCGGTGTCCGCCAGCCTTGCGCCTTCCCTGGTGCCGCAGGCCATGGCGCTTCTCCATGCGCAATACCCGCGGCTCAAGTGCCGGGTCGAGGTGCTCGTCGCGCCGATCATGGTCGATGCACTGCTCGATCGCTCGATGGACCTGGCGATCGGCCTGCTGCCCAACGACCATCCGAACCTCATCGTCGTCAAGCGCTACCAGTGCGCGCTCGCCTGCGTCATGCGCAGCGACCATCCCGTCGCCGGGCGCAAGACCGTCCGTCCGGCGGACCTGCGAGGCCACCGCATCATCACGTCCCCCGAAAGCAGCGCCTACGGCCGCAGCCTGCACCGGGCCTACGGCAAGGAAGCCGGGGAGCTCCATCTTGACGTCGAGGTGCGCTCGTCGACGACCGCCTGCTGGTTCGCGCAGGCCGGCGTCGGCATCGCGGTGGTGGACCGCGCCGCCATCGCGGGGCAGACCTTCCATGGCCTCGCGGTGCGGCCCTTCAGCAGCAGCGAGCGGCTCGACATCCACGTCATCCGCAACCGGTATCGCCCGATGTCGGTCGTGCAGCGCGCCTTCTGCGAGGCCTTCGACAAGGTCTGGATTCAGACGCCGGGCTTGGGCGGGCGGTCCGTCAGCCGCCCGCGCGCTCGTCCGGAAGCTTCGCGATCACCTTGATCTCGAACTGGAAGCCGTAGAGCCAGGTCACGCCGATGCCCGTCAGCGTCGGGTGCGGCGCCTCGCCCCAGTACTGCGCGACCACCTTCCAGATGGTTTCGAACTTCGATTCGGGGTCGACGATGAAGACCGTCACGTCGACCACGTCGTCGAAGCTGCAGCCCGCCGCGGCGAGGATTGCGTTGAGGTTGTCGAACGCGAGCCGCACCTGCGCCTCCAGGTCGGGCTCCGGCGAGCCGTCGGGCCGGCTGCCGACCTGCCCCGACACGAACAGAAAGCCATTGGAGCGGATGGCGGGCGAATAGCGGTTGCGCTCGTAGAGCGCCTGGCGGCCGGCGGGAAAGACAACGTTGCGTGCGGACATGGATCGGCTTTCTTTCCTGGAAAGGGAGGTTGCGATCGGTGGACTCTAGGAGCGCGCGGCCAATCGATAAACAGGCAGGACGCACAATGACTGTTTGCCCAGCCCAAACAATCGACCCGAGGCACAGAGATGGACCGATTCGATGCGCTGCAGGCCTTCGCCCGCGTGGTGGAGGCCGGCAGCTTCACCAAGGCGGCGCAGACGCTCCACATGAGCAAGACCACCGTGACCCAGTTGGTCCAGCAACTGGAGGCGCGGCTGCGCGTGAGGCTCCTGAACCGCACGACGCGCCAGGTCAAGGTCACGGCCGATGGCGCCGCCTACTACGACCGCGTGGTGCGGCTGCTCGCCGACCTGGAGGATGCGGACGCCAGCCTGTCCGGCGCCTCGGCCTCGCCGAGGGGGCGCCTGCGCGTGGACGTGCCCACCCCGTTCGCCCGCATGATCCTGGTGCCCGCATTGCCGGCGTTCCATGCGCGCCATCCCGAGATCCAGCTCGACCTTGGCGTGAGCGACCGGATGGTCGACCTGATCGGCGACAACGTCGATTGCGTGCTGCGCGGCGGCGAGCTCACCGATTCGTCTCTGACGGCGCGCCGCGTGGGCGAGCTGCGGCTCGGCGTCTATGCGGCGCCGTGCTACCTGGAACGCGCCGGCACGCCTGCGCACCCGAGCGAGCTCGAAGGCACCCACCACCGCATCGTGGGCTACCTGAGCGCGCGCAGCGGCAAGGTCGTGGCGCTGCGCATGCAGCGCGGCGGCGAGCACATCGAACTGCAGGGCCGCCACGTGGTCGCGGTCGACGACGGCAATGCCTACCTCGCGGCCGGCGTGGCGGGCATGGGCGTTCTCTGGCTGCCGCACTACATGGCCGCGCCCCATGTGGCCCAGGGCGAGCTGGTGCCGCTGTTCGAGGGCTGGCAATTCGGCGCGATGCCGATGTACGTGGTGTTTCCGCCGAACCGGCACGTCAGCGCGAAGCTGCGGGTGTTCATCGACTGGATCGACGAGCTGATGGCGCGCCATGCGCCGATTGCTGCGTTGGGCGATGCGCGGCGCATCGATGGCCAACCAGAAGGCTTCAGCGGTCGGTCATGAGGCCCTCTCGCGCCACGCCTTGAGGATCAGCGTCTCGATGTCGTGCACTTCGCGTCCGACAGCCGCGGCCACGGCCTCGCGGTACGGCGGCATGTTCGTGCATTCGAGCACGATGCTCTCGATGGAAGGGGAGGCCTGCACCAGGCGCACCGCTGCCTCGACAACATTGCGCTGCGCCTCGGCAAGGTCGAGCACGGTGTCGTTGTCCAGGATGCGGCGATGGAACTCGCAGCCCGGGCGCACGCCCGCGACGGGCGTTCCCGCGGGCACGCCGGCAGCCTGCAGGATCTGCGGCGTCAGCGATTGCGCATCGAAAGTGACGATGCCCGGATGGGTGCAGTGCCGCACCTGCAGCAGGCTCGAGGCCAGCACCGGCACGGGAACTGCCCGCGAGAGCACGTCCTGGTAGGCGGCCAGGAAGCCGCAGCTGGTGGTGATCATCGACGCGCCTTCCGCGGCCAGCCGCACTGCGGCGTCGACGAAAGGCTGGACCAGGCGCGGATCGGCTTCTTCGACGATGCGCCTGGGCGATGCACCTTCCACCGTGAGAAAGCGCACCGGGATGCCGGCCCGCGCATAGGTCTGCGCATTGCCGACATCGCCCGGCGGCCGCGGAAAGCGCGTGTCGAGCATCAGCACACCGAGAAAGCCAGGCGCAACGGCATTCATGCGAGGAAAAACTCAGGAGACCGAGGGAAGGGCGCTGCGCCGGTCGATTTTCCGGCTCAGGACGATGGAGGTCTGCGTCTGTTTGATGCCGTCCAGCTGGCCGAGCTGGTCCAGCAGGACATCGAGCTTTTCCGGTGTGTCGCAGCGCAGGAAGACCATGTAGTCGAACTGGCCGCTCACGGCCGAGAGCTCCTCCACTTCGGGCACGCGCTCGAGCGCCCGGATCACTGCTGGCGCATTCTTGGCATTGACGCTGAGCCCGCAGATCGCGCGAACGGCCGCATGCTCGAGCTTGTGGCCCAGGCGCACGCCATAGCCCGCCACCACGCCTTCGCGCTCGAGCCGCGCGATGCGCGCGACCACGGTGGTGCGCGCGATCTTGAGCTTTCGCGCCAGGTTGGCGGCGGGCTCCCTGGCGTTGGCCTGGAGCAGGCTCAGCAGGTGGCGGTCGAGGTCGTCAAGTCTTCCATCCATCGCGTTGTCTCATGAAGTTCCGGGGTTTGGCCCGCATGCTACGGCACTGCGTGCCCGGGGCTGCAGGATCATGCGTCCCAGCCGCGGCCATCGTGCAGGGAAAGCTCGATGTGCACATCCTGCAGCGCGTCGACGCAATGCAGGTTGACATTGACCTCGTCGGGTGCCGATCGCGGATGGCAGTGCGTATGAATGCCGCATGTCCTGCAGAAGAGATGGCGTGCGCGCATCGTGCCGAAGCGATAGCTCGACAGCTGCTCCGTGCCCGCGAGCAGGCGGAAGTTCCCGGCGGGCACGCGGTGGTGCAGCGCCGCCTTGCGCACGCAATAGCTGCAGTTGCAGCCCACGCCCTTGTGCGACGCCAGCACGAACTCGAGGCGCACCGCGCCGCAGTGGCAGCGCCCTTGCTGCCACGCGCGGGCTTCTGCGGGAGTAGCCTCGCCGCCCACTAGGCGATGACGGCGGCGGCGGGCTCGGGCGTGCCGGCGGACGCCTTGAAGCGGCCGAGGAACGCGCGCGTCGACTCCTGCTGCGGGTTGTCGATGACGATGCCGGGTGGACCGCATTCCGCGACAACGCCGTCGCGCATGAAGATCACCTGGTCCGCCACCTCGCGCGCAAAGCCGATTTCATGGGTGACCAGGATCATGGTCATGCCTTCCTTCGCCAGGCCCTTGATGACGGTCAGCACTTCTCCGACGAGCTCGGGGTCCAGCGCCGAGGTGGCCTCGTCGAAAAGCATGACGCCCGGCTTCATGGCCAGCGCGCGGGCGATGGCCACGCGCTGCTTCTGCCCGCCCGAGAGCTTGTCGGGGTAGTAGTCGGCACGCTCGAGCAGTCCCACCTTCTGCAGCAGCGCCCGGGCCTCGGCCGCTGCCTGGGCCTTGGGCGTCTTGAGCACCGTGACCGGGCCTTCCATGACGTTCTGCAGCGCGGTCATGTGGGGGAACAGGTTGAAGTGCTGGAACACCATCCCGGTGGAGGCGCGGAACTTCGCGAGCTTGCGCTCGCTCGGCAGCGCGGTGTCGCGTCCGCTGAACTGGATCGCCTGATCGCCGACGGCGATGCGTCCGCCGTCCGGAACCGTCAGCAGGTTGATGCAGCGAAGCAGGGTGGATTTGCCGGAACCCGAAGGCCCGATCATCGCGACCACCTGGCCGCGTTCGATCTTCAGCGAGATGTCCTTGAGGACCACGTGGGCGCCGAAGGACTTTCGAAGGCCTGCAATCTCGATCACGGTGGAGGTCATGTCAGGCTTCCTTGGAAACGCCGTACTCCATGCGCTTGGCCCAGATCGTGATGGGCAGCAGCACGGCGAAATACGCGATCGCGATGAAGGTGTAGAGCTCCAGCGGCCGGTAGGTGTCGTGCGCGATCACCTGGCCCTGGTACAGCAGGTCCGGCACGGCCAGCACCGAGAGCAGCGAGGTGTTCTTCAGCTGCATGATCGACTGGCTCATCAACGGCGGCACCATCTTCTTGAACGCCTGCGGCAGCAGGATGCGGCGAAGCAGCTGCAGGCGTGTCATGCCCAGCGCCTTGCCGGCCTCGGTCTGGCCGGATTCGATGGAGATGATCCCGCCGCGCACGATCTCGGAATAGAACGCGCCGCCATAGAGCGTCAGGCAGAGGGTGGCGGCGGCCGCGGCCGAGAGTTCGAGACCGGTGAGAACGGGCAGCGCGTAGTAGAACCACACGAGCTGCACAAGCACCGGCGTGCACCGGAACACCTCGATGTAGGCTCGCAGCGGCGCGGTGATGTACGGGTTGGTGGACAGGCGCCCCAGGCCAGTGACCACGCCCACCAGCAGCCCGAGCACCACGCAGACCACGGTGAAGAGCAGTGTGTAGAGCAGTCCGCTGATGAGGAGTGAGCGGTACTTCCAGAGCACCGCGAAGTCCCAGTCGTAGCCTGCGGAGGCCGCGCTTGCGCCTGCGAAATGCTTGACCAGGGCCCAGGCACCGGCCAGCGCAAGAACCACCATCAGGGCCATGCCCAGGCGAGAGTGCGAGCGGGGCGTCCCCTGCGATTCGGCGTATTCCATGGCCCGGCCTCAGAACTTGATTTCGGAAGGGAAGGCGCTGGCGGGAACGCCGGCGAGTTTTTCCATGTTCTTCAGGATCACGCTGCGGACCTCGCCCTTGGCGCGAACCTCGCCCAGCCAGGCGTTGACGGCCGTCTGCATGGCCGGATCGGCTTCCTTGCGCAGGCCGATGCTCACGGGCGCGGTGTAGATCGGGGTGGGAATCTGCATCACGCCCACGTTGGCGCGCTTGGCCAGCAGCGGCTGCGCCAGCAGGATCACCAGGATCTGGCAGTCGGCGCGGCTGGCCTGCAGCGCGAGCGTTGCGGAGCCCGAGTTCTCCAGCCGCTGGACGTCGGCCTTCGGCAGGATGCGCGTGGCGAGCTGGTCATGGCTCGAGCCCACGTCGACCACGATCTTGTTCTCCGGCGCGTTCAGCTGCTCCCAGGTCTTGGTCGGGAAGCCCTTCTTGCAGACGGCGGTGTAGGTGTTGTCGAACAGGGTGTCGGAGAAGTTCACGACCTCCTTGCGCGCTGGCGTCGGCGCCATGCCGAACATCGCGTCGATCTTGTTCGACTGCAGGTCGAGCACCGCGTTGCCCCAGGTCGTTTCCACGTATTCGACCTTGGCGCCGAACTTCCTGGCCAGGCTCTCCGAGAAGTCGGGCCCGAAGCCTTCCCACTTGCCCGAGACCAGGTCCTTGCTGAAGTACGGAATGGCCCCGGCGATCGCGCCCACCCGCAGGACCTTGGTCCGTTGGACGCGGGTCATCGAGCTTTCCGGCTCCTGGGCGACGCTGAGGGTGAGGATGCATGCGCTCGTCAGCGCGAGGAGGGTGCGAAGGAACGCTCGTTTTGTAGCCATGGGGTCTCCAAGCAAAAAGCTCGCCATTTGTTGAACAGGAAGGAAGGCTTCGACTCGCGAATGAGTCTAGGAGGCATGACAGTCACGAACAATGCGGCAGTTCGTCAGGATCTCGCGAAGTTTTCGTCATACCGTCATCCCGGGCATGCGAAACGACCATTTCCGCGAGAGGCCCGTGAATGTCCTGGTCGCAATACGGGCACGCTCGGGGTCCCGGATCGGTGCGCTCCCATCTCCAGGAGATGCAGATGCGCTGGCGGCTTTCAGTCCAGAAACCGTGAAGGCCGGAACGGCGCAGGATCGAACGCGCAGGCTTCGCCGGCCATCATCGCGCCAAGGAGCGCAGCGGTGCCCGGACCGGTGTTGAAGCCGATGTGCTGATGGCCGAATGCGAGCCAAAGGCCTGGGCGGCCCGGGCATTCGCCGATGATCGGGCGGCTGTCCGGCAGCGTGGGGCGGCTGCCGAGCCAAGCCTCTTTTTCAAGGCGCTCCTCGAGCGGAAACGCCTCGCGCGCGGCGCGCTCGGCCAGGTCGAGCTGGGCGAGGTTCCGGGGCGCCTCGCGATCGGTCAATTGCACCCCGGTGGACAGGCGCAGGCCCTGTTCCATCGGCGAGAGCACGTAGGCGCCGCCGGTGTCGTACACCGGGCGCCCGAGCGAAGCGCCGCCGGCGGCCGCGTAGTGCATGTGGTAGCCGCGCTCGTACGCCATCGGCACCGACAGGCCCAAGGCCTTCTTCGCGAACTCCCGGGTCCATGGCCCCAGCGCGAGCACGACGCGCGAGGCCTCGTGAAGCGTGCCGCCGTCTTCGCTGAGCTGCCAGGCATCGCCTGCATCCGAGCGGCGCAGTCCGCCGATCGATGCCTGTCGGATGCGGCCTCCGCGGGCAGTGAAAAGCCTTGCATAGGCCTCGACCACCTGGCCCGGGCTGTCCACCGACGCCGTGTCCTGGATCCACAGCGCGCGCGGGAACAGCGGCTTCAGATGGGGCTCCAGCTGCGCGAGCTCTCGTGCATCAAGCACCTGCGTCGCGATGCCGAACTTCTTGAAGGTGTCCCGCGAGAGCTGGCTGCCGAGAAAGCCTTCCTCGCTGCGGTAGAGAAAGAGCCAGCCCGTGGTGCGCAGGCGATGCGCCGCGCCCGCTTCGCCCAGCAGCCGCAGGTGCTCCGACGTCGAAAGCCGGATCAGCGCGTCGAGCGCCGCGGTCGTTTCATGAAAGACCGCCGCGCGCGTGTTGGCCAGGAACTTCAGCGCCCACGGCAGGTTCTTCGCGAGGAAACGCGGGTTGTAGCGAAAGCCCGTAGAGTTGTTCTTCAGCAGCCTGGGGAGCGAGGACCGCAATCCCGGATGGTTGAACGGCATCAGCGAGCTGCGGGCCATCACGCCGGCATTGCCGTAGGAGGTTTCGCGGCCGGGCGCGGCGCGGTCGAAGACCGTCACGTCGAAACCCCGCCGCTGGAGCTCGAGGGCACTCGACACGCCGACGATTCCGGCGCCGAGCACGGCAACAGTGTTCTTCATTCAGGCCAATCGGTTCATTCGCCGAAAAGTCTATCGCGAACCGTCGGCGGCGCGATCCGATCTACAGATAGGCCACGTCTTCCGGCGCGAGTGCCAGCGGATCGAGCTTCTTTTTCGCCAGCCATGAATACACGGGCGGCACGCGGTCCGCGAGCGATTCGATGTGAATGTCGATGAGGCAAGGGCCGTCGTAGGCGAAGGCCTCATCGAGCGCCTGCATCAGTTCGTCGGGCGTGGCGGCCGTCCAGGCCTTGATGTCGAAGGCCTCGGCAATGGCCCGGCCGCGCGGCGGCAGGAAGTCCACGCCGAAGCATTCATCGTGGCCCTTGAGCCGGTGCAGCCCCTTGATCCAGCCGAAGCAGCCGTTGTTGAAGAGCATCAGCAGCGCCGGCACCTTCTTGCGAACCAGCGTCTCGAGCTCGCCGACGGTCATGTTGAAAGAGCCGTCGCCGAACATGCCGATCGGCCGGCGCGTCTTGTCGGCATACCAGGCGCCGACCACCGCGGGAATCGCCGAGCCCAGGCCGCCGAAGGCGCGCGGTATCACGAAGCGCGTGCGGCGGTCGCCGATGCGCAGGAAGCGCGTCATGTAGGGCGTGGGCGTGCCGGCGTCCGAGAGAATGTGCACGGCCTGGCCGTACTTCTCGAGCTGCTTGCCGAACTCGCGCACCACGCGCTCGGGCCGCAGCGGCACGTCGTCCAGCGAAAGCACGCCTTCGGCATGCTCCCAGAAGTTCGCGCGGTAAGTGTTGAGATGGTCGACCCAGGGCGTGTGCTTCGAGCCATCGAAATCGACGGGCGCTTCGTTCAGGATCTGCTTGAGGACCAGCTGCGCATCCGCGGCGATCGACAGCAGGTTCTCGTAGTTGTTGGCAAGGCGCTCGGGGTTGATGTCGATCTGCACGACGCGCTTGTTGAGGGTCGACTTGGGGAAGGTCCAGCCCACGGTGACGACGGATCCCATGCGCGAGCCGACGAAGATCACCAGGTCCGATTCCTCGAGCGCGCGGTTGGCATGCGGATGAAAGCCGTTGTCGCCAATGACGCCGATGGCCAGGCGGTGGTCGTCGGGCAGCGCGCCCTGTCCCGTGATCGTGTTGACCACGGGCACGTTGAGCTTCGCGGCCACCTCGGTGAGCGCACTGCCGGCGCAGGAGCGGTTCACGCCGCCGCCCGCGACGAAGAGCGGCTTCGAGGCCTTGCGCAGCAGGGCGAAAAGCTCGCCCACCTTGCCGGGCGCGGGTGCCATCGGAAAGGCCGGGAAGGTCCTGCATTCGGGCTCGGCGTGCAGCGAGATGGTGTCGGGGTCGATCTCCGCCAGCAGCATGTCTTCCGGAATCTGCAGGTGCACGGCGCCGGGCGTGCCGGAGCAGGCCACGCGGAATGCGCGGCGCATGATCTCGGGCAGCTTCTCGGGCGATTTCACCTGTACCGACATTTTCGTGACGGGTTCGAACAGCCTGGCGCAGTCGAGCTCGGTGATCATGCCGCGGCCTTCGCCCGGCAGCGGCAAGTCGATGGTCAGCAGGATGACCGGCACCGAAGAAGCATTCGATTCGGCCAGCGGCGGCAGCGAGTACATCGCGCCGGCGCCCGAGGGGCATTCGAAAATCCCGGGCTTGTCGGTCAGCCGCGCATAGGCGTCGGCCATGTAGCCGGCCGAGCGCTCGTCGCGGGCCATGACGTGCTCGATGTCGCCCTGGCGGCGCTGCAGCGCCTCGTAGAAGGGCACGTTGGTGTCGCCGGGCACACCGAAAAGCACGTCGACGCCGTAGTTGATCAACATCTGCACGAGCACGTCTGCACCACGCATGGCAAAACTCCAGTCCGGGATTGAAAAAGAAAGACAGGGGCGAGCCGGGGCCTTGCGCTCCCCGGCCACGGCTTGCACCGAGCGTTCAGGCTCAGGCTTCGGCGAGCTCCTGCTGCGAAGGGCTGGAGGCGCTCACGCCGAGCCCCTGGTAGTAGTGGCCCACGCGCGTCGAGAGAAAGGCCTCGAGCGGCACCTGCTCCTGCCCGACGAAGCCGGCGCGGGGCAGCTTGCCCTGCTGCAGCAGCTCGAACACGCCGACCACGCCGGCCGCGGTGGTGAGCTCGATCGCGGTGCGGTCCTTGCCGCGAAGCCTGGCGCCGAACACGCGGCCCAGGCGGGTTTCCTGCTCGAAGCGGCCGCCGCGCATGCCCGAGGCCGACGCGAACACGATCACCACGTCTTCGCGGCTGTGCGGCACCGCATGCTCGAGCACCTGGCGCAGCAGGTCGCGGCGCTCGATCAGGCGCAGGTCGTGCAAGAGAAAGTTCATCGCATCGCGGTGGCCCGGATAGCGGATGGTCTTGTAGTCGAGGTTGCGCACCTTGCCGCGCAGCGTCTCGCACAGCGTGCCCAGCCCGCCGGATGTATTGAAGGCCTCGAAGGCCTCCGCGTCGAGCGTGAAGGTCTCGTGGCCCTCGAGTGCCTGCACCGACACGAGCTGGCCATTCACGATCGCATCGCAGGCGTTGCAGTATTCGTTGATGACGCCGTCGATGCTCCAGGTGAAGTTGTAGCGAAGGCTGTTGGTGGCATTGCGCGTGAGCGCGCCGACGCGCAGGCGCAGGTCGTAGAGCTCGTCGAAGTGCCCCGCCAGGTGCCCGCCGAGCATGCCGATCACGCCCGGCGCGAGGCCGCTTTGCGGCATCAGCACCGACGTGGCTTCGTTGGAAAGCTGGCGGATGGCATGCGTGGCCGCCACGTCTTCCGTCAAGTCGAAATAGTGCACGCCCAACCGCGCCGCCTGGGTGGCAACGCGCGCGGCCAGGAAGAAGGGCAGCGCGTTGATGACCACCGCGTGCGAGGCCAGCTCGCCGGCCAGCGCCGCCTCGTCTTCCACGTTCAGCGTGATCTGCCGCACCAGCGGATCATTGGACGGCGTGCCGGCGCGCTGGTCGGCCAGCGTCACCGGGATGCGGTGGTATTCGGCGATCATGTCCGCCACCGTGCTGCCCACCTTGCCCGCACCCAGCACCAGAACATTCTTGACGTGTAGCTTCGACATTTTGTTTCTCCAGAAAGGAGCTGCGGCTCCGTAGAGAAAATGTAGAAGCGAAGGCTGGCAGGCGGTAGAGAGCAGAGCGTCGAAGGCGGCAGTCTTCTCGTCGTTTCGACGAAGCCGCATGACGTTTCGAAGGACTCAGGCCCCGGGCGGCCCGCGGTGCAGCAATGACCCCGGTGTATCCAGCTGCGCCATCAGGATGCTCCCATGGGTCGAATCGGTCACGTAGAGCGTGCATCGGTCCTTGCCGCCGAAGGCCAGGTTGGTCGTGGAGGCCCCCGCCGGTCCCCGAAGAACGGCGACCGGCTCGGCACGGGCATTCAACAGCCAGACATAGCCCAGGCCCGGGTTGGCGACGAGCACGCGTCCTTTCGCATCGACCGCCAGCCCGTCGGGGCCGCTCGGACCGTACGAGGTGAAGAACTGGCTCACCTTCGCGACGCTGCCGTCGGCCAGCAGCGGTACGCGCCACACGCAGTTGCCGCGCGTCACCGCAAGGTAGAGCAGCTTGCCGTCCGGCGAGAGCGCCACGCCGTTCGGGCTGGGTACGTTGCCCAGCAGAAGATCGAGCTGCCCGTCCGGTCGCAGCCGGTAGAGGCGGCCCGTGGGATCGTGCAGCCCGGTCTGGCCCTGGTCGGTGAAGTAGATGTTTCCCTGCGCGTCCAGCACCAGGTCGTTCACGCCCTTGAAGCGCTCGGTGTTGCGCCGCTGCAAGTGAGACGCGACGGTGCCGGTGCGCACGTCGATTCGCATCAGGCCGTTCTTGTAGTCGGCGACGAGCAGTGTGTGCGCGTCCAGGAACTTCAAGCCGTTCGGCTCGCCGTCGTATTCGGCCGCCAGGGTCCACGCGCCGGCCGGGTCGATGCGGAAGATGCGGCCGAACGGGATGTCCGCCACGTAGAGGTTGCCGGCCTCGTCGAACACCGGCCCCTCGAGGAACGAGTCGGTGGCCTGGCCGCCGCGGTTGGCGTCGGCCCAGGCGCTGGGCTCGCGCCGGCGCAGGGCGTCGGGCATGCGTGTGAACACTTCGAGTTCTCGAACTTCGGGGGGGTGCAGAAGGAACAAGGGAGTCTCCGTTGCGGCGTCGGCGCCGCTGGGCAGGAAGAAATGCGCGACGCGCGTGGCGGTCAGGCCTCGCCGAAGCCGTAGAGCCGTGCCGGGTTGTCGACGAGGATACGGTCCATCACGCCATCGTCGCCGCACCAGGCGCGCAGCACATTCACCAGGTCGGCATCGTCGACCGTGTCCGGCGCCTCGGTGGTGTGGGGCCAGTCGCTGCCCCAGAGCATGCGCTCCGGCGCGGCCTGCACCAGCGCACGCCCCAGCGCATGGGCGTCGCCATAGGCCGGGGCGCCCTCCCGCGAGCGCATGTAGACGCCGGACAGCTTCACCCAGGTGTTGCCCCTGCCGAGCAGCCGGCGCAGCGTGGCGAAGGCGGCGCCGGCTGGGCCGTCGGCGGGATCGATGCGCGCCATGTGGTCGATCACGAGCGGGGTGGGCAGGGCCTCGAGCACCGGCGCCAGTTCGACCAGCTGCCCGGGGTGAACGAAGACCTGGATGTGCCATCCAAGCCGTGCCGCCTTGCGCGCGAGCGCCGCCAGCATTTCCGGCGTGGTGGCGCCCCAGGACTGCGGCGTCACGAAGTTCACGCGCAATCCGCACACGCGCTGCGCCGCGAAGCGCTCGAGCTGCGCATCGTCCACCTCGGCACCGACCACCGCGACGCCGCGCGCGCTCGTCCCGAGCTGCGCCAGCGCGTCGAGCATGCAGGCGTTGTCGGTGCCATAGGTGGACGGGTTCACGACCACGGTGCGCGACGTGCCCAGCCGCTGCTGGAGCTGGCGATAGGCGGCGACCTCGGCGCGGGGCGGCTGCCGCTTCCAGTGCCGCGAGGGCGCGAACCGCGGATCGAAGATGTGCATGTGGCTGTCGCAGGCGTCGGCGGGCAGCCTGCGCGACGGGCGGTCGAGCCCGATCGAATGCGGCACGGGATGCGCGAGCGGGAGATCGGCCATCGGCGCGTCAGTCGAGCTTGATGTTGCCCTTGCGGATCACCTCGGCCCATTTCGCGTCTTCCTTCTTCAGGAAGGCCGCGAACTCGGCCGGCGTGGAGCCGACGGCCTGCACCCCGACGTCGGTGAAGCGCTGCTTCACCTCGTCTTCCTTCAGGACCTCGACCAGCGCCTTGTGCAGCTTTGCAGCGACGGGCTCCGGCGTGCCGGCCGGCAGCAGCAGGCCGTTCCACTCGAAGGCCTCGTAGCCGGGAGCGACCGATTCGGCCACCGTCGGCACGTCCGGCAGACGCCTGGAACGCTCGGGCGACGACACCGCGAGAGCCCGCAGCTTGCCCGAGGACACCAGCGGATAAGACGCCGCGATGGTGCTGAACATGAAGTCGACCTGGCCGCCGGTCACGTCGACGATGGCGGGGCCGCCGCTCTTGTAGCCGACGTGCACCATGTCGAGGTCGAGCCGCTGGCGCAGCAGCTCCGCCGCCAGCCGCTGCACGGTGCCGCTGCCGCCGGAGGCGAAGTTCAGCTTGCCCGGCGCGGCCTTGGCCCTGGCGACCAGGTCCTTCACGTCCCTGATCGGCGACTCGGCCTTGACGATGAGGATGTTCGGCGCCAGCGAGACCAGCGCCAGCGGCTGCAGCGCATTGGCTGCGTACGGCATGCGAGGGAACAGGTGCGGATTGATGGAGTAGGGCGTGGCGTCGTAGAGCACGGTGTAGCCGTCGGCCGGGGCCTTGGCGGCAAAGCTCGCGCCGATGGTCCCGCTCGCGCCGGGGCGGTTGTCGACGATCACGCTGGTGCCCAGCTTCACGCCCATGCGCACGGCGAGCACGCGCGCCAGCGCATCGGCCGAGCCGCCGGGTGCGTAGGGGACGACCAGGGTGATCGGGCGCTCGGGAAAGGCGGCATGCGCCGAGGCGGCAGCCAGGAGGGCAATCGCCAGTACGCGGCGGATGAAGGTTTTCATGTGTTGTCTCGATGAATGGTTGGGTAGACAGGAGCAGGAGCGCAGCGCATCCACTCACTCTGCTTTCAGGTCGAGGGCGCGTGCGAGTTCGCCGTAGGCTTTCACTTCGTTGGCGAGCTGCGCACCGAACGCGTCGGCACAGGTGCTCCGCGCCTCCATGCCGAGCATCCGGAACTTCTCCACCGTCGCGGGCGCGCTGGCGAACTCGGTCGCCACGCGCTGCAGCGCGGCCAGGACCTGCGGCGGCGTCTGCGCCGGCGCCAGCAGGCCATACCAGGCATCGGCGGCGTAGCCCTTGATGCCGGCCTCCTCGAAGGTCGGCACGCCCGGCAGCAGTGCCGAACGCTTGGGCGCGGCGACCGCGAGTGCGCGCAGCTTGCCGGCCTGCACCTGCGGGAGGACCGACCCCAGGGTTGCGAAGGAACTGTCCACCTGCCCGCCCATCAGGTCGGTCATGGCCTGGGCTGCGCCCTTGTAGGGAATGTGGTTCATCGAGGTGCCGGTCAGCCGCGTGAACCGTTCGCTCGCGAAATGGCCGGAACTGCCGCTTCCCGGCGTGGCATAGGTGCGCTTGCCGGGCGCGGCCTTCACCTCCCGCAGAAACTCGCCGACCGTGTTGGCGGCCATCGTCGGCCCGACCACCAGCACCGTCGGACTCGCTGCCAGCGAACACACCGGGGCGAACGAACGGACCGCGTCGAATTTCACCCGATGGCTGTAGAGCGCCGGGATCATCGTGTGGTTGGTCGCGCCCAGCAGCAAGGTATAGCCATCCGGTGCGGCCGCGGCCACGGCTTCCGCTGCCAGGATCGTGTTGGCGCCCGGCTTGTTGTCGACCACGAAAGGCTGGCCGAGCGCGCGTGCCGCATGCTCGGCGAACGCGCGCGCGACGGCGTCGGTCGGGCCGCCCGCGGAAAAGCCCACAAGGATGCGTACCGGCTTGGCGGGCCAGGCGGTCTGCGCGGCGGCGGGCAGTGCCGTGCACAGCCCCATCGAAATGGCCAGCGACACCGTCGCCAGATGGATCTTCATGGCTTGTCTCTCGTTGTTCGAAGCGGCGTTCAGCTCGTGGCCGGCTGGCGGGCGAGCACCTGCAGCACGTTCTTCGCTGCGCCGACGCCCATGTTCACATAGGCATCGCCGGTCACGCCGCCGATGTGCGGGCTCAGCACGAAGTGCTTCTCGCCCTGGAACGGATGGCCGGCGGCCATGGGCTCGGCCGCGAAGCTGTCCAGGCCCGCCATGCCGACCTGGCCCGAACGCACCGCGGCCAGCAGCGCCGCCTCGTCGACGAGGCCGCCGCGCGCGGTGTTCACCAGGATCACGCCGCGCCTGCACCGGGCCAGCGTGTCGGCATTGACCAGGCCGCGGTTGTCTTCCGTCAGCGGGCAGTGCAGCGAGATCGCATCGGACTCGCGCCAGATCGCCGGCAGGTCGACGGCCGTCACATGGGGCGGAAGATTCCCGGCATAGGGATCGAAGCCGATCACGCGCATGCCCAGCGCGTCGGCCATGCGGGCAAAGCGCAGTCCGATCGCACCCAGGCCGATCAGCCCGATGGTGCGGCCGCCGAGTTCCAGGCTCTTGTGCGTGGCCTTGTCCCAGTGGCCGGCATGCATGCGCGCGTCCAGCGCCACCACCGACTTGGCGCACGCCAGCAGCAGGGCCAGCGCCTGCTCGGCCACCGCGGCGGCGTTCGCGCCCGCGGCCGCGACCACCTCGATGCCGCGCGCCTGGGCCGCGGCCTTGTCGATGGTGTCGGTGCCGCTGCCGTGCTTGGAGATCACGCGCAGCGAGGGCGCCGCGTCCATCACCGCGGCGCCAACCTTGCCGTAGCGCACGATGATGGCCACGGGGTCGTGCGCGCGGCACAGCGCCACCAGGTCGTCCTCGGTCGGCGCCTTGCCGGCATAGACGATCTCGTGGCCTTCGAGCAGCGCGATCGCCTGCGGCGCCAGGTCGGCGCCGGTCACAAGGATGGTGCTCACAGGGCCTCTCCCTCCTTGAGCACGCCGGCCGTGCGCAGCGCGCTGTTCAGCCACTTGGCCGCGGTGTCGCCTTCCTTGATGGCGGCAATGCGTGCGGCCTCATCGCCGACCTTGCGGGCCGCCGCGGGCAGCAGCGCCTCGATCTTCTCGCGCTCGACCACCACCACGCCGTCGGCGTCGGCGATCACGAAGTCGCCCGGGCGCACCGTGACATCGCCGACCGAAACCGGGTGCCCGATGCGCCCGGCGATGCTCTTGGTCGGGCCGTTCGGGTTGGTGCCCACGCAGAACACCGGGTAGTCCATCTCGTCGATCTCGAGGCTGTCGCGGCAGGCGCCGTCCATCACCACGCCTGCGATGCCGAGCTTCTGGCAGGCCGTCATCATGATCGTGCCCATGAGCGCCGAGCCCTGGTCGCCCTTGCCGTCGATCACCAGCACATCGCCGGGCCGGGCCATCGCGATGGCGGCATGGATCATGAGGTTGTCGCCGGGGCGCACCTCCACCGTGAAGGCGGGACCGGCCAGCTTCATGCGCGGGCGCAGCGCCTTGATGCGGCCGTGCATCGCGCCTCGGCGGCCGGCCACGTCGGCCAGGATGGCGGGCTGGAACTGCGCGGCCTGCGCCACGATGTGCGCGGGCACGCGCTCGAAATTGCGAATGATGTCGGGAGGATTGGAGGACATGGGTTTTCTTTCGGGAATGAAACAGGTGTGGGTGGAGGGACTCAGTCCATCCGGACGCCGGCGTCCTTGATGACCCGGCCCCACTTGGCGAGGTCGGCTTTCTGGGTGTCGGCAAGCTGCTGGGGCGTGCTGCCGACCAGCGTGATGCCGAGCCGGTCGGCCATGGCGGCAACTTCGGGATCCTTCAGGATGCGCACGATCTCCTGGTTGAGGCGCCGCACCACCGCTGCGGGCGTGCCGGCGGGGGCATAGACTGCCTGCCATTGCTCCACCACGAAGTCCTTGAAGCCCGCCTGGCTCATGGTCGGCACGTCGGGCAGGGCCTTGAGCCGTGCCGCCGAGGTCACGGCCAGCGCACGGAGCCGGCCGCCTTGGATGTGCGGCAGCGCTGCGGCCACTGGCGCGAACATGAAGGTTGCGTGGCCGGCAAGAACGTCCTGGATGGCCGGTGTATCGCCCTTGTAGGGCACGTGCGTCATGCGCACGCCGGTCTGCAGACGCAGCAGTTCGCCCTGCATCTGCAGGATGGTGCCGGTGCCGCCGGAGGCGAAAGACAATGTGTCGGGCTGCGCCTTGGCCTGCTCCACGAGCTCGCGCACAGAGCGGAAAGGCTGGCTGCTGCCGACCACCAGCACGTGCGGGATCGTTCCGATCAACGCGACGGGCTCGAAGGCCTTGATCGGGTCGTACTGCATCTTCGGAACCAGGTTGGGCACGATGGCCTGCGGTCCGATCGAGGTTCCGAGCAGGGTGTAGCCGTCGGGTGCGGCCCTTGCGACGAAGGCGGATCCGATCGTGCCCGTGGCACCAGCCTTGTTGTCGACAACCAGTGTTGCGCCGAGCGACGCGCCCAGGCGCAAGGCGATCGCGCGCCCCAGGATATCCGTCGTGCCCCCCGGCGGATAGGGCACCACCCATGTCATGGGGCGGCCGGCTGGCCAACCGCCTTGCGCCTTGGCAGGCGCTGCTGCAATGGCCAGAAGCGACAGGGCGATGGCGGCAAGGGCGCGCCGACGGAACAGGGTCATGATTGTCCTTTGCGGGGAGGGAGATCGAAGCCGTAGAGCACGGCCGGGTTGTCGACCAGCACGCGCCGCAGGGCAGCCGCGTCGCCGGCCCATTGCGCGAGCAGTTCCATCTGCCGGGCGTCGTCGGGCAGCGGTTGATGACCTGCGGTGGCCGACGCATGGGGCCAGTCGCTTCCCCATACGACGCGCTCGGGAGCGGCCTGCAGGTAGCCGCGCGCCAGCGGCGCGACGTCGGCATAGGCTGGCGGGCCGGCTTCGCTCACGATGTAGCCGCCCGACAACTTCACCCAGGCGCGGCCTGTGTCGAGCAGACGATGAATCAGCCGATGGGCCGGATGCCGTCGTGCAAGCGACGGCGGGATGCGCCCCAGATGGTCGAAGACGACGGGGACCGGCAACCGCAAGAGCCGGCTTTCGAGTGCGGCCAGAGTGTTCGGCGCAGCCAGCAGTTGGAGGTGCCATCCGTGTGGCGCTGCACGCGCCGCCAGCGCTTCGAGCTGCTGCGGCGAATTCGCGACCCCCAGCGAGAGGTTGAGGCGAATGCCACGCACACCCGCGGCATGCAGCATCTGGAGTTCCGCATCGCCAACGAGTTCGTCGACCACGGCGACGCCACGCGAACCCCCGCCATAGCCGGCCAGCGCCTGGCACATCGGGCGGTTGTCGGTGCCATAGGTCGATGGCGTCACGAACACCACCCGTTCGGTCCCGGTGCGCCGCTGCAGTTGCCGATAGTCGGCGACGCTCGCGTCCGGCGGCATGAGCCGCGCGCCCGGCGCGGCGGGAACGCGCCCGTCGTACACGTGCACATGGCAGTCGCATGCGCCGGCGGGCACGCGGACGCGCGTGCGGCCCTGTCCCGCAGAGAACGGTGCTGTCACCTTCTCTTCATCCAGCGTCTGCATGGCGAGCCTCGATCCGCTGCGGCTTCGGTCAATCGACCTTGGCGCCCGATTCCTTGACGACCTTGCCCCAGCGCACCGTTTCTTCTCGGATGTAGGCGCCGAACTCCTCCGGCGTGCTGCCCTTCACCTCGGCGCCCTGGCTCGCGAGCTTGTGCTTGACCTCGGGGTCCTGCAGCGCCTTGTTGAATGCCGCATTGAGCTTGGCCACCACGTCCTTCGGCAGGCCGGCCGGGCCCGCAACACCGAACCAGGTCGCGGCCTCGAAGCCCTTGTAGCCCGACTCGTCCACCGTCGGCGCATCCGGCAGGTCGGTGGTGCGCTTGCGCGAGGTGACGACGATCGGGCGCATCTTGCCGTTCTTGATGTGCCCGATCAGCGTCGGCACCGAGGACATGTACATCTGCACCTGGCCCCCGATCAGGTCGGTCGACCCTTGCGCGGCGCCCTTGTACGGCACGTGCGTGAACCTGACATTGGCGGTCTTCTGGAAGAGCTCGGTCGCCAGGTGCGCCACCGTGCCGCTGCCCGAGCTCGCGTAGTTGAGCGCCTCGGGCCTGGCCTTGGCCGCGGCCACCACGTCGGCCAGCGTCTTGTACGGCGAGTCGGCCGCCACCACCAGCACCAGCGGCGCACTGGCAACGAGCCCGATCGGTGTCAGATCCTTTTCCGGGCTGTACGGCAGCTTGGCGTAGAGCGTGGGATTGATCGCCAGGTTGCTGGTCTGGCCGAGCACCAGCGTGTAGCCGTCGGGCACCGCCTTGGCGGCCGCGTCGACTCCGAGGTTGCCGCCCGAGCCGGGCTTGTTGTCGATCACGATCGACCAGCCGTTGCGGGTGGCGACCTTGTTGGCAACCTCACGCGCGATCAGGTCGGTGCCGCCGCCGGCCGGGAACGGCACGATCAGCCGGATCGGCCGCGACGGATAGGAGCCCTGCGCAAAGGCGCCGGCAGGCGCGAAGAGGGTGGCGCCGGCCACCAGGGCTGCGGCGGCGATGGCAAGACGGCGCGAAGCGCCGGCACGAAGCGGGAAAGAGGGCATGAACTTGTCTCCTGTGGCCGAACTGCCCGGCCCTGTGAAGCGGGTCCGGTGCGTTCGATGGAGGCAAGTATTCGCGCTGGCCTGCTAGCGGTCCAATCGATAATTTCTTGGAATCGATAAATGCCGCTTTGGGTATCAGCGCGACCGAAAACGCCCGTGTTTGGCCAGCAGCACCACCAGGCGTTGCGCCGCCGGCGAAAGGTATCCGCTCTCGCGGTAGGTAACGACCATGCGTCGGCGCATCGTCACGCCCCTGACCTTCACTTCGCGCAGCGCCGCGCCCGAGCGGCCTTCCTGCAGGTGCAGCCGCGAGATGAAGCTCAGCAGGCCGGTCTCGTCGATCAGGCTCGGAAGCATCAGCAGCATCGTGCTTTCCACCTGCACCTGGGGCCGCGGCAGGTGGCTGCGGTCGAAGGTCTGGTCCAGCCAGTCGCGCGTCGGCGCGCCGGGCGGCTGCAGCACCCAGCGGTAGCCAGCGAGGTCCTTGAGCGTCGGCCTCGTCTTCTTGAAGATCTCGTGCGAGCTGGTCGCGGCAACGACGATCGGGTCTTCGGCGAGCAGCTTCGAGGTGAAGCCCGGCTCCCGCGTGCCCTCCGTGCCGACCATCAGGTCGATCTCGCCGGCCCGCAGCAGCGGCGTCAGGATGTCGCCCAGGGCGACCGTCGTGCGAAGCGTGATGCCCGGCGCCTCGCTGATCAGCTCCCGCGCCGCCGGCGGAAGCAGGAACTGCGCGGCCGTGGGCACGATGCCGATACGGATGTTGCCGGCCAGGCCGCGGCCGATGTCGCCGATCTCGCGGCGCGCGCTCTCCACATCGAAACGCGTGCGCTGCGCCCACTTGAGCAGGGCCTTGCCGGCGGCCGTGAGGCGGATGCCCCGGCCCGTTCGTTCGAACAGGGCGGCCCCGCAGGCCTCCTCCAGGCGCCTGACGCAGCTCGTCAGCGCAGGCTGGGTGCGGTGCAGCCGCTGCGAGGCACGGCCCATGTGCTCGAGCTCGGCAATGACCTCGAAGTACTGCAGGTCGCGCAGATCCAAAAACATCTCCTGGTTTGCTCGTGCGCAACGTGTGGCGCCGGGGCCTTCGAGCGCATGGTCTGGTCCCGCGAAGGGGAATACGGGCTGCTCGCAATATAGCGCCCTGCATCGCGGCGATCGGCCTCCCGTTCGGCGTGGGCGCATGGCCGGCCGCAGGCGGCGACGGGCTTCCTTCCGTTACTCCGCGGGGCGCGGCCGCCCATCGCAAAGTCATCTGCCCTTCATGTCGGGAAGCAATACTGCAATGGATGCTCGTCGGCGCTGGTAGAGGTTGCCTTTGGCACCCGCCTGCAGTGCGGGTCCTCGAGGCCGGCGGCATCTCATCGATCGCACATCAGGGCGATCACCGAATCAGGAGATTGCCATGACCATGGACCTGCTCCGAAGCATCGCATCGACCCGCCTGCCCAAGTCGATCACCTCGCCTGAAGACATCGACAGGGTCAGGATCCTGAGGGCGGCCGGGCTGGTGGTTGCATTCGTTCCCGCACCGTCGCGCCCACTGACTCTCTCGGGCATCGAGAAAGTTGCGCAGGTGCTGACCATCACGCAGAAGGGCTACGACGAGCTGCGGCGATCCTGCAGCTCGCATGAATGAAGGCGACGAAAAATAATTCAAAAGCAATATCGCGTCGGAAATTACTTCGTATTGCTGACGGAAAAAATTCACGAACGAGTTTTAAAAAATTTCGAAGGTGGTTTTTGGTCATGCACGAGTAACGGACTCTTACTAGAGTCACTGTTGATCAATGACTCTCAATGACCTCAGGAGAAATCACCATGGCG
>NZ_RXFQ01000026.1 GCF_003951285.1 Variovorax beijingensis
GCGTGATGAACAACTGCATCCGCCAAGCCATGCTCAACGGCACTGCCATGGCGGAGCCTGAGACAGGCCTGTGGTACATCGCAGTCCAGGTAGCACGCCTCGAGCAAGGGCAGGAGACAGCCGTTCTGGATGAGTCGCTGTTGCCGTTCTTGGGTAAGGGGCGCCTGGTGGTGCATCCCACGCCGGACTCGACGTGGTGGCACATGTTGCCCTTCACGCTGACGCTGGACACTGGCAACACGCTAGCGTTCATCCAGCGGGAGGTGCTCATCTTTGTGGTGGTCGACGTAATGCACGCAAAGGAGCTGTTCCGCCAGGCCGGCGTCCATGCGGTGGCGCTGTTCGACGGCACCTGGGCATTTCAGATTTCGCGGGACGCAGAGGACTTCTCGGCTGGCGTTTTCCGTATCGCAGAGCAGCACTTCCTACGCGTTACCCACGACTTCCTGTCTTTACGCTGGTTCGTGGAGGAAAACGCTGCGTTCCTGTCGGCATCGCTGGAAAAGTCCTTTCCGCACGCTGAGCCGGGAACCGAGGGTGAGGTAGCCGGCCGCTTCATGTTTGACGAGGGCCAAATGGCGGAGTGGAGGAGCGTCCGAGACGTTTGGGACCGCGAGGATGAGGCGACGCCCTCGGAAGAGGATGGCCGGGGGCGGCCCGACCCCACCCGCTAAGGCAGCTAATGGCTTGCACGCCGCCTTTGGTTGCGGCGTGGTGTAGCCCATTGCTCAACACACAACCTGTACATTCCAGAAAAAACACCGGCGTCGTGTGTGTGCACGTTCGCGCCGGCAGGGAGAGAACATGTACATCGAACAGGTCATGCTAGCCAACTTCCGGTGCTTCGGTCCTCAATCGCCGATGCCCGAATCCCCATAGCTTCGTCGCCCTCTTGAGCCGCAGCGGTGCATTCCGCGGTTTCCTCCTTAGAGGCTTGTCCAACACCTGCCCTCACGCCGTTGTCGTGCGCGGGCTCGCCCACGTCGGTTTGCATCACGATGGGCTGGTATCGGGGTGGCGGCTCAGCAGGCCATTCAGATCATCGGCGCCGATGACATCGGCCGGCCCCAAGATGAAAGGCTTGAAAAGCTCGATCAGCTTGTCCTTGTCAGCCGGTGAAAGCGGCAGCGAAGTCACAAGGACATAGCGCTGCGGGCGAAGCCGCTCAACCTTTGGGAGCTCGCTGCTACGCAGATGCGACAGCAAATTGCTGATGGACGATGATGCGTAGTGCTTGCACTGCACGATTGTCGTGCCGCCTGCCAGCGGCGCGTAGCGGAGATCAATGCCTTGATCGCGTCCGCACTTGAAAGCCTCCATCGCGACATGCCACTCGGCCTGCAGCAGATCCCGTGTCAGCTCTTCGAAGTCCAGGGGAGACAGCGATTTGTAGTCATAGCGGCTCATCCATCACCTGCCTTTATTCGCCGACTTCGACTTCCATTTCCGCCTCGGCCTCGATCTCTTCCGTCTGGGCTTGCAGTTCGGCAATGGCAGCGCGCAGAGGTTCGTAAATCGTGATCTCACCGCCCTGGATTTCAAACGTCACCGCAAGGGCGTAGCGGGCGACTGAACCCGGATCGTGGCTCCAACCCTGGTGACCTACCACGGCGATGCAGAAGTGGTCGGGCAGCGCGTTCGAGCGAACGATGGCCCAGTCCTTTTGCACCGTGCCGCTGTTGCGCTTGTGATCGCGGATTACGCCCCACTGCGGCTTTTCGTGCAAGGTCCATGGCAAGGTCGATCCAGGCAAAGGCTCATCGTCATTCGCGGCGTTTTTCAAGGCGCGTACCCTGAAATCGTTGAGGCCTTCGCCGAGGTTGCTGGTCTTCCAGTCAACCCAGGTCGAGAGATAACGCCGCAAGTTCCGGCGCGTGCGGCGAGGCTGAGCCACGTAGGACAGCGTGACATCAATCCGCACATCGAATTCATCCGCCTGTTGGCGAAGCTCCGGCGGGATCGGCACCTGATAGACGTGGCACTCGGCCGCGTGAATCTGGGTTTCGCCGCTGGTGATGAAGGTCGTGCGGTGATCGGTGTTCGCCGTCGCGCGTTGCTCATCAGGAATGCCGTACCCCAGGCAGCGCAGCGCATGCGATGCCGCACCCAGCAAGGCCTGCTTCTCTGCCTGAGGCTGGTTATCGGGAGGATTGCGCAGGCGCGTCAGCACGTCTTCCGCCCAGGTCGGCCATTGCGCCGATTGCACGACAAGCGCGCGGTACAGCAGCGCCGGTTCGTCGGGCAGCACGCGTTGCACGTGTGCCGCGATGCGGGCGACTTTGGGAGCGGCATAAGAGGTGCCGGCATCGTCGCGATCGGATGCCGGGCCTACTGTATGCAGCGTTGACCTGACCAGCTCGGGGCAAGCAGCCGGGATGCGGCCGCCACCTTGGATATCGGGCGGGTTGTTGGTCGTGCGGACAGCATCGCCGCCGTAAGCAACGACTTCCGGCTTGATGACGTTCCAGATGCCTGGCCCCGTCCGCGAAAAGGCAGACGGGCCATCGGGCTGGATCGCGAAGGTGCGCCATGCGCCTGATTCCGCAACGTCGTAGGCCACGGAGCCGACGGTCAGCGCTTGCAGGCTCTGACCTGGATTGGCGACCCGGACGGAATCCTCGGTGAGATAGCCGGGGTAGTCCCGGCCAGCGGCAAGGTGCTCACGGATGCCAAGCAGCGGCGCGGCCCCTTCGATTGGCAGGTTCCCCGCGCTCTGCACGACCAGCACGTCGCGCTCATTGCAAAGCTGGTCGATCTCCGCCGCCCATGCGGACATGTAGCGCGTGCGGCAATAGCCGCGCGCGTTGATGGAGTGATTGAAGATGCGCGTCTGTCGCACCCCGTCGTTGAAGCGCTCGACGGCTTGCCGTATGGCCTCCGGCGGGAAGAACGTGACGGGCATCAGGTTTTGCGCATTGAGCACGCGCGCGTTCTGAATCCAGAACGGCAGTGCCGGCGCACCGGCCGTGGGGATTTCCTCGCCGTAAAGCACGGCTCCGGCCACCCTGGTGCCGTGGCCTCCGGGCGCGACTTCATCCGCTACCGCTGTGGCGGCCGTTCCAGGCAGAAAGCAGTGCGATGCGGCCTGATCGACGGCCGGCTCAAGCAAGGCATGCCCTTCCTGAATGCCGCTGTCGATCACGCAGACCGCTGGCGCATCCGCATTGGGCGGAGTCGGAGCGACCTGTTGGCCTGCCTGACCGGACTGGGCCGCGACCGCTTGCGGCAGAACGATGTCTTCGGGCTCCAAAACTTCGAAGATGTAGGGATAGTTCAGGACGAAGTCCTTGAGCCCCTTCCCCGAAATCTTGAGCCGAACCGTGAAGCTGTCGGGCAGCACGCCGGCGCTGAACGGCGCGCCATCGATATTGTGGAGGATCTCGCCCTGGTAAACCGCGCGGAAGCTCTCAATCTGGTTCTCGCGCTCGATCTTCAGCGCTTCCCAGGTGTCGTAGGCGGCATTGCGCTTTTGCGACCAGTCGAGTTCTTTCGCGGCCCAGGAGGCGTCGGTATCGCGCTTGCCGCGCTTTGGCACCGCTGGGATTTCCTGGGTGCCGGCACAGGCGATGCCGACATCGACAATGAAGTCTTGAGCGTCGGCGATGTTGCCCCATTCGGCAAAGAGCCGGTCCGACAAGATGCGGCCGAGCCGGTCGGTCTGATTGGGGTCATCAAACAACTGATGGATGCTGGCAATCGTGGCCGAGCCATGAACGTTCACGGCAAAGCCATTGACCATGGCGAGGAACGACGCCACGTCGATGTCTGCCGACGCGACGATGACATAGCCCTCTTCCTGCTCCGCCACGATCTCGAAATCGAAGTACTCCCGCAGCACATCGAGGTCCAGCCTCGGGTCCACCTTAAGCAGGATGGGGATGCCGTTCGGTATGACCGGCAGTGCTTGGCCTTGGCGTTGTGCCTGGCGCTGCTTCCAATTGCCCGACAGTGCTTGTGCGGCACCTTGCAGCGTGGCGCTGTGCGCCTGCCGGGCGTTCTTGTTGGCAAGCGTTTGGGGATTGGTCTTGCCTCCACTGGGCAGGCGCGCACGACCTTGATAGCGGAGTAAGAGCGGCAGGTGTTCGAAGTTGTGCTGGCCGGGCATGCCTTATCCCCTGTGCGCCCCGTCGTGCCGCTGCAGTTCTTCGATGGTTTGCGCCAGCATGCCATGCGCCAGGGTCTGGCCGCCTGCGAGAACAGCGGCCTTTGCCGCATCCTGCGCTGCTTTGACCACCATCGCCGCAGAAGAGCCGTTCAGCTTCGAAGCCAATTGGCCCCAATGCATCGGCTGTTCAAAGCGCACAGTGGAGAGCGTCATGCGCAGCAGCTTTTCGATCTCCCCGGGGCCTGGCAGCGGGATCGAGAACACATCATCAAAGCGGCGGAACAACGCGGGGTCGAGAGCCGATTCCAGATTGGTTGTTGCCACCAGCAGGCCCGGTGCGTCGTACTCCTCCATGAGTTGGAGCAGCGAATTGACGATGCGGGATACCTCGCCGATGTCTTTTGACGCGGTGCGCGACCTCGCGATGAAGTCGCATTCGTCGAGCAGCAGCACGCAGGGCTTTTCTCGCGCGGCGCTGAAGATCGAGCGTAGGTTTTGCGCCGACTCGCCGAAGAAGGATGAAATCAGCACGTCGAACCGCACCTTCATCAGCGGCAGGCCTGTGTTCCAGGCGAGACGCTTGGCCCCCAGGGACTTGCCGCAGCCGGGTGGGCCGTAGAGCAGCACCGTCTTCCGCGGCTTGAACCCGAAGACGCGCAGGCGATCGCGCGCGGCATATTCCGCCTCGATGCGCGCGAAGCGCTGCTCGACCGCGTCCGGCAGCACCATGTGGTGCTCAAGCTGATCGTGCGGGATGAGCGTGGCCAGGTTTTCGCCATGGCGGCGGCTGAGGGGCAGCTCTTTGAGCGTCCGATCGACATTCACCGCCGCTGAGGGCGTGTCGGACCGTTTGGCCTTGGGCTGCTTCAGGATCGCTTCGAGCTGAGCGGCGAGCCGGACATGTCCGGTCTTCCGTTCAGCTTCGACGATCTTGCTCGCCAGCCGATCCAGGTCACTCTGTGAGCCATCTGCAATGGCTCGTACTACTCTTTTGAGAATATCGGCGTTCATGCGACATTACCTTTACTTGCGAGCCGTCGGACGAGTGGTAGCACGCCGACGAGCTGGATTCCATTGCCAAAGGCTGGTCCGCGCACTTGCGGCCTGATCGAGTGTTGCCGGAGCATCGCAGTCATGCGACGGCCTCCAGGCCCCGCTTCTGAACCAGATGCAGCAGCTTGAGCGCAGTGCCTGCGGGCTTCTTCTGCCCGATCTCCCACTTCTGAACAGTCGAGAGACTCGTGTTCAGTAGGCGCGCAAACACCGCTTGGCTGACATGCGCGCTTTCGCGGATGCGCTTGATCTCGGCAGGCTCCAACGGCTCGACCGGCGGCAGCCAGAGCGGGTCAAATTCGCGCAGCGTGACTTGATGATCCATCTCGCTGGCCTTATGCAGCCCTTTGGCCGTGTCGCGCACGGCTTCAATGATGGGTGACCTCGTCTTGCGCATCGCAATCCACCTCTGCCGGCACGCTATCAAGAAAACTTTGCAGTTTATAGCACCTGGTGCTACAGGCTCGCAAGCTGAGTTCCTTGGTATGGCGTCGCCACCACAGGCGGCCGGCTGCCACGCTCTGCGCGCCCCGAGCCCCGAGCCCCAGGTCTCGGTCTCCGGAAACGCCCCGCTCAGGTGGCCGACGCCGATGACAGCAGTCAGTCTCGAGCTGGTGTTCGCGAAGGTCTGCTTTGCGCGGCCGCTGACGCTCAGGAGGCCGCGGTCGACCGTCAGCAACCAGTCTGAAGCGGGCGCACGCGAAGGACGGTTGTGCAGCGATTGCCGTCTGTCGGGGCATGAGGCCCGGCTCACGCTCTGTAGACCAAATCGGTCAACGGCTCACTGGTTGACCTACGTTCACCAATGGCTGCTGTCGATGGCGGAGTAGCCGTCCAAGCATTCGGCCCGCCGCCGGCGCAGCCCGGCCGGCGAGCCGCGAATCTGCGCAGTTTGGGGCGTTAAGCTACGATCTGTTGCAAATCGAAAATGGCAAGAGGGCCGCGAATGAGTAGCGAATATCTGATGAGATTCCTCGAGATTGGTGCTATCGATCTGAAAGGCGATGACACCAAACTCGAAAAGCTGCGCGCGACAGCGAAAGACCTTTCCGCGGTCTTGAAGAAGGCCCCTGCCAAGACGGTCTGCTTCACCATGGCAGCCGCTGACCCTGGCATCGCATCGGACGATACGACCATCCAAGAGGCGATGACGGCGCTGCGCAAGCAGTGGGAGACCGTGTCCAACGCGTACGCCCGTCCTCCCGTGGCCATCCTGCGAGCAATCCTCCTTGATGCCATCGTCCTGGCCGCCCGGCTGGATGACGCAATCGCGGTTGCGTTCGTCAACACGGCGCGCAACGCCCTGGCACAGGCAGAGACCTCTGACGAGGAGGAGGTCTGGCGCGAGGCGGTTGGCGAGATTGAAACCAAAGTCGATGCCCGCGCTGAGGAGGAGTGGGCTACGCCGGAAATGATTGCCGTCGCGGCGCTGCAGTACAGCCCTCCAGCTGCTGTCACCGCTTCTTTCAAGCCCACTAAGGTCGAGCGCAGCAGTCTGAGCACCCAGATGCATGCTGCAGCTGGTCCTTGGGGCGGTACGAATTCGAACCAGTATCAGCCGAGCCACCATCCTCAGCAGTGGTCGGCAGAGTTCGCCAGCAAGATGAGCGAGGCCGTTGCCCAAGCCATCGACTCTGCAGTTGAGGGATTGAAGCCCGCTCCCGTCGACCTGTCGAAGCCATTGACGGCGTTGGCGAATGCAGTTGCGGTTCACGTGGACAACGTCCTTGCTAGCTTCAGCACTGCCACGGCCGGTCTGCAACGCCGCACCAACCTCCTTTGGTGGAAGGAAGCCCTCTACTCGCCCAGTGCCCACGAGAGTTATCTCGACCTGCCTCCCTATGAGGCGGCCGCCCTGATGGCGCTGGACCTCCATGAGCAGGTTCCGACGTACTCGCCAGCCAGCGTATCGTCGTTTCTGAAGGAATCGATCCGCTGCCTGCCCGCAGAGCCGTCTGGTGCGGATGGCGGCAAGCGGGAAGTCGCCGTGCTAGTTCAAGATGCCCGTACGACCGCATTCATGCAGCCGTTCCGCAGCCTCGCGGCGCAATACGCGCAAGCAGCGGAAGGACGTGGCCCGCTGCTGTCGGTAATTGGTCACCCGCAGAACCCTGGAGCCATCGACGCCGGGAAGTTCCGCGCGCTTGTCGGCATCGATGCAACCGCAAAGATGACGCCCGCCGAGTGGGGCACCTACCTTTTCCGAGAACTCCAGAGCGCGCGAGCGACCAACACTGGCATCAAGCGTTCGAAGCGGAAGTAGGTCGCCATGGACCGCTGTCCGCACCCCAAATGCTCCGCTGACGACAACATCACATGCTCTCTGGGCCACATCAAGCTCGCAAATTGCCCTGAGTGGAAGAAGGCCGTCCAAACCTCCACGTCCACGCAACCTAATCAACAAGACGAGCTGGCCGTGCCGTGGAGCGGCTCCGCCCTGGGCGAGTCCGACCTCAACTTCATCAGCGGCAGGGGCAAACCCATCACCGTTGGAATCGTGGGCCCGGAAAGCTCAGGCAAAACCACGGTGCTGGCCGCGTTCTACTTGGTGCTCGGTCGTGGCAACCTGACATCCGAAGACAGCCTCTTCAGCAGCTCGTACACGCTGGCTGGTTGGGAGGCTGTCGCCAATAACCTTCGCTGGAAACCTGGCCAACAAGCCCCTCACTTCCCACCGCACACCACCAGCCGGGCCGCACGAGCACCGGGCATGCTCCACCTGGCCTTCCGTCGCCAGGATGGATCGCTGCGCGATCTGCTTTTCGCTGATGCCCCGGGAGAGTGGTTCCAGAAGTGGTCCGTCAATCAGCAATCTTCGGAAGCCGAAGGCGCCCGCTGGATTGCCAAGCATGCTGACGTCACCTTGCTGATTGCCGACCGCCAAGCGCTCGCTGGGCCCGTGAAGGGAACCGCCAGAAACGAGTTCCAGCTGCTGGCTCAGCGTGCGGTCGCTGAATCACAAGGCCGGCGCTTGGCTCTTGTTTGGACCAAAGGCGATGTGGAAGTGGCGCCAGCGATGGAGGCGCAAATCAGGAAGGCATTGGGCTCCACTGCATCCAATGTGCCCGAGTTCACGGTCAGCGTTTTCAAACGCGGCGAGGTCGAAGCCGCGGAAGGCTTTCAGAAGCTGTTCAGCTGGATCCTTGAGACCAAGCGCCTAGGCGTGCAGCTGCCCACATCGGAAGTGGCCGGCCACGACCCGCTGTTCCGCTACGGTAGGAGATAACCGGTGCTCGCCCAACACAGCATACTTTTGGTCGGTGAATCGAATGTCGGCAAGACCCACTACGGCGCGCAGTTCTTGAAGCGACTGATGGTCGAGTCGTGCGCGCTCAAGCGCAATGGCGCCGCGACGAACCTGGAAGCCTTCACCACTGCGCTCAGCTGCCTGGCCGACGGCAAAGCGACCGACCACACCCCCGCCAGCACCTACGTCGAGAGCGTCTGGCCCATCAAGGACGAGGCCGGCCGCACCGCGGAACTCGTATGGCCAGACTACGGTGGCGAGCAGGTGCGCAACCTTGTGAAGCAGAGGCGCATTCCTGCTGCGTGGCGTGAGCGCGTCCTGGCCGCAACGGATTGGGTCGTGCTGCTTCGTTTGCACTCGCTGCGTGCAGAGGACGACCTGTTCTCCCGGCCGCTGCAGGCCTTTACCGGCCCTGAGATCAAAGAAGTCACCGAGTACGAGCCGTCAGACCAGGCCAGGACGATAGAGCTCCTGCAGATGCTGCTCTACCTCGCCCAGCTGAACCTTGACCGCAAGCTACGCAAGCCTCGCCTGACGGTGCTGCTGAGCTGCTGGGATGAGCTTGAAACCAGCGAGACGCCAGAGAAGATGCTTGCAGCAACGCTGCCGATGTTCTGGTCGTTTGTCCGGAGCAACTGGGAATCCCCCACCGTAATGGGGCTGTCGGCCCTAGAGAAGGCGCTCAGCAAGACCGAGTCGAATGAGGAGTACGCGATTCGCGGCCCAGAGGAATTCGGCTACGTCATCTTGCCTGATGGCAAGAAAGACAAGGACATCACGCTGCCTATCCAGCGGCTGATGGCCCAACCGGCCTGAGCGCAAATGCGAGTTGAACAGGCCGTCTACGGTCAAGTTGGCGAGCGTGGTCATGGCTTGCGGGAATCGAGCGACAAATCTCGGCTTGCGGCGGAAATCTACGGCCGGCTGGACCTTCCCGACGGCGTTCCCGGCGGGGTGCAGGGGTGGTCGCCGTTCGTCCGTGGCTTCCCCGTTGGCGACCACTATGTGATTGCCAAGACGTTCCTGGACTCCAGTGCGTCCCGCGGAGGTATGGTCCTATCTCACGCGCTCATAGTGAGCTTGGACGACCTATGTGGCCTCGGCAGCCTGGCCCCGCTGTTCGGGCTTCTGGCAATGGCCGTAGACCAGTTCCCGATTTGGATCACGACTCTCGACCTTCAACTTGCTGGCAGTCATGAGCTGTATGCACCTGATCTGGTCGGAGCGGCCAATGCGCTGGCGACGCAGCAGCAACTGCCGGTCGTGAGCGTAGGCGTGCCAGGATTTGAGGGTCTGGTCGATGCGCTTTGGCAGAACCTCAGCCTCGAGATGCGTCGCTCCTTTGCGTTTCGACTGAGCTTTGGGCCAACCGACTTGGTGGAGCAGCCGCTGCCCACAATTGTCTGCACGCCTGAGCAGCTTCGCGCTCGCTGGCTGAAGCATGCGGTGGTCAATCCGGATGACGCTGTGCCGGCGTCGGCGGTGGCTGCGGTGCTTTGTGGTCAACGGCCGCTCGCCCCCTTGGTGGCGCTCGCGGCCGACCTCGGGGTTACGCTTTCGACGGTCAAGGATTTAAGCCGTCTTGAGAGACTACACACCTTACTTGAAGGCAGGGGCGATTTCGATGACCTCCTTTCGGCGGTTCGCATGGTCGACGGTATCTCCTCGGACCCGAAAGTTGGCGTTGCCACCAAAAGCGCGCTCCTGAGCAGGCTTGTGGGACTCGTCCCTTCTGCCAGCGCTAGCCAGCTGCTCGTCTTGCGGAATCTGCTCTTGGCCGGGTTCTCGCAGGCCGAGCAGTTCTGGTCGGCTGTCGAGCTTGCTGTGGCCAAGCTGAAGTTCGAGCCGGCGCAGGACGCTGAACTCGGTGAACTCGCACAAGCCGCTGGAGATGAGGAGCTTGCGTTCGAACCGTGGCGGGCCGCTGCTACCTCGGGGCTGCTGGCCGCGTCACGCAAGGACGGTGCGCCAATTTACAACGCGGTCTGGCGGTGGGCCGAGGGCAACTCGCCCGCGTTTTCTGCGGTCGTGGATGCCCTGCCGACTGAGCGCGCATTTGAGCAGCGTCTCGCCGCTGCTGTGCCCAAGAAGCTCTCGGTCGTCAAGCCGGAGCAGGTGCTCGCGCCTATGTTGAAGAAGCGCTGGCTGGTGGCCCATGGCACCGTTCTGGCTGCGACGCTCGCACCGAGCGATGCAGCGCGCCAGCAGCTCAAGGTCGACAAGGCCGCTGGCCATTCCGAAGGCTTGAAGGCTGCGCTTGGCCACGCGAACGCTGCGCAGGTGTTGGAGTGCGCGGTCAGCGAGAAAGACTCGCGGCTAGTAGACATGGCTGCGGACATGGCGGTTTCTGACCCTAGAGTGCTCTCCGGCATCCGTGGCCAGCACGTCTCCGCTCAACAGGTCTGGGCCGCTGCAATCAAGAAGAAGTCCTCGCTGTGGAATGCGCCTAAGAAGCCCTCTGATGTTCGAGACACCGTCTTGGAGCAGCTAGTCGACGGGCATGCAGTCGAGCCGAGCCTGCTCGAAGTCTTGGCGCACACACCGCTCGCGGATGTCTGTTCGTTCCCGAGACGAGCTGAACTTTGGCATCGGCTGCCCCAACGCGATGCCTACCTGCAGGCAACAGCAGCCGGATGGCTGGAACAGGCTGGGACTAGCGGCAAAGCAACAGCGCCCGAAGACACACTCGAGCGAGCCATCATTGCAAGCCCCCACCTGCGAGCTCTCCTTGGTAGGCCGTCTGTGCCAGTCGACGCAAGCCTTTCGATCGTCGCCGCGCTTGCGTCGCTCTCGGAGTCGATGTTCATCACATGGCTCGAAACGATGCTGCGGGGCATGAGTGTGCTTTCCACCGCCTCCTCGGGGAGGCTGGGGACGCTCGTTGCATCGCGGCGCTGGGACCGTGCTGCGAATATTCTCGCCGACTTTTATTCGACGCGTCGGAGCGCCGACCTTTTGCCGGCGCTCCGCGCGTGTTCGGGGTTGCTGGGCATGTTTACCCGCTGGCGGCTGGGCGTGTCTGCTCCGACTGTCACTGAGAAATGGGCCGCTCTGGAAGATGCAGCATGCGATCTTTACCCCGCCGGTCCTGATGACGAGCAGCTTTGGTCACGGGCAGGAGGAAAGAAGTCTGACCTTCCCGGAGGATTCCAGAGCGGCGCCGCCCGTTGGCATGCGGCGCTGAGTTCAGTTCGGTTCGGTGGCCGACCTAAAGCTCGAGAGCTTCTTTTCCACATGCTGAAGGACTTCCCCGACAACGAGCAGTTGCGGCTCTACGCCAGCGACACCGACATCGTGGGCTATCGCTAACCCGCGCATCACAACCCATTTCAGTCATGAGTTCGCCTAGCTACCACCGAGGACATGCGCTGCTGGTCGGCGTTTCTACGTACCAACACATCTCATCCCTGCCGACCGCAATCCTCAACGACGTGAAGGACATCGCCGCGACGCTGTCGTCGGCTGACTACTGCGGCTACGCGCAGGACAACGTCGTGTCGCTGCTCAATGCCGATGCCACGCGACAAACGGTGTTGGCTGGTCTGGGCGCTCTGGCCGCCCGCGCCGGGGAAGATGACACCGTCTGCGTGTACTTCTCTGGCCACGGTGCAGTTCTGCCGAGCGCCGGTGGCGATGACAGTGCGCTGCTCACCGTGGACAGCGACCTTGCCGACCTCGCACGCACCGCCATCAGTTCCGCTGATCTGGCTGCCGCGCTCGGCCAAATCCAGGCAAAGCGCGTCCTTGTTTTCATCGACTCCTGCCACGCTGGCGGCGCCGCCCTTTCCAAGGGCCTGAGGGACGGCCAAGGCCACGAATTCAAGTCTGGTTACAGCCCAAGCGCTTTCGCCAAGCTCGCGGTCGGCACAGGGCGAGCCTTGATGGCATCGTGCCGCGCCGATGAGGAGTCCGGCGTCTTCTCGGGAGCGAGGAACAGCATATTTACCACGGCGTTGCTTGCAGGGCTAAAGGGCGCCGCGGAAAAAGACAACAGCGGGGTCATCAAGGTCTTCGACCTGTTCGAATACGTGGCCGAAGAGGTTCCTAAGGCTGTCTCGGACGACCAGCATCCCGTCTTCAAGGCTGACAACCTTGAGCAGAACTTCCCGATCGCGCTGAGTCGTGGCGGAAGGAAATCACCCACCAGCGCTTCCACGCCGTCAATGCCGGTCGATGCTGACCGTTGGCGCCAGCTGGAGCAGTGCCTCGTCGAACTCTTCCCGACTGGGCCGCGTGAACAGGAGTTGTGGACGCGGGCCGGTGGCGACCTTTCGAAGCTTCAACTCCATGGCTCGGGTCAAGCCATGTGGCATTCCGCGATGCGGACCCTCAAGCAAGGCGGAGGCGGCAAGAACATCAACTTTGGCTCTCTGATAGCGGCGGCGAAGGAAGACTTCCCGAATCACCAGCTGCTGACATCGCTGTAGGACCGTCGTTGAGCACAGCCGACGAGGGGCTGACCATTGACGTTGAACGTCATCTTTGCGCGGCTCATTCGCAGAACTCTACTTCCGCCTAAGGTGACATGAGTCTGCCGCGACACGAAGAAGCTGCCATTCGGACGTGTGCGCGGCCGGCCACACGGCCGAGTAACCGATTCCGAGGGTGACGCGGCCATTCGCAGCCGGCGACGCTCAATGGCTGGTGTTGGCGGATGCTGCCGTCCAAGTACGGATGCGCGAACGACTCACATCAGTCTTAAGCGGAAAGCTGAGGCCCTACTCTTCAGGGGGCCGAAGGAATGTCGGCTGTAACGCCCCCCGCACGCCAGGGACTCGTTTCAGCGGAGTCAGCGAGCTTTCCCATTTCACGATCGTTTAGTTCCAAGTTAACTGAGAAGAATTCTGAGTCAGCTGAGAACCGACACCGGTGGCGGCGAAGCGTTCATCGTCTGGTCCACCACCTCGCGCACCAGCTCGAGAACGGCCTGCTGGGTCAGCGTGGCCGGCCGCTGCGAACTGACGGCCAGCGCCAGCCGGCTGCGCAGCGGCGGATCCACGATCCGCCGGATGCCGAAAGCCTCCGGCCGAGGCGCGGTGAGCACCGCATTCGAGGACAGCACCGCCGAGCCCACGCCGTCGATGACGAGATCGAGGATCGCGGCCACGCCGTCGATCTCCATCGCGATGGCCGGGCGGCATCCGATGTTGGCCAGCTCCGCCTCGACCAGCATGCGGATGGAGTTGGGCTGGGTCGGAATGACGAGCGGCTGCGACGCCACTTCGCGCAGCGGGACCTCCCCGCCGGGCTGCGTGGCAGGTCCGACCAGGTAGAGGTCTTCCTCGAGGATAACCACGCTGTCGACGTCGGCCGAGGGCGCAGGGTTGTAGAGCAGCGCCAGGTCGATGCGGCCCGCGGTCACCGATTCCTGCAGGGCGCTCGAAAGCGCCTCGGTGATGGCAAGGCGCGCATCGGGCAGCTGCTGCCGGAAGGCGCGGGTCAGCGGCACGGCAATGCGCTTGGCGATGCTCGGCGGCAAACCTACCGCGACGCGGCCGGCCAGCGCGCCGCGCATGCGGCCGAGGTCTTCCTTGGCCCGCTCGATCTGGTGCAGGATGCCCCTGGCATGCGCCAGCAGCAGCGTGCCCGCATCGGTGAGCGTGACGCCGCGGCCATTGCGCGTCAGCAGGTTCTGTCGCAGCTCCACTTCGAGCTGGCGCACCTGCCGGCTGAGCGCGGGCTGGGCCACGTCGATCATGATCGACGCGCGCGTGAAGCTCCCCAGCTCGGCCACGCGAACGAAGTACTCCAGCTGCTTGAGGTCCATGAAGTGGAGTCTAGGCCCGCCATCCCCTGCGGCAAGCGCTTGCCGCTCTCAGGCCCAGTACAGCCGCATCGGGTTGTCCACGAGCAGTTGCTGCTGCAGCTGCGCGGTGCGCGCAATGCGCGGAATCATGTCGACCAGCGTGCCGTCGTCGGGCATGTGCGTCCTGAGGTTGGGATGCGGCCAATCGGTGCCCCACAGCACGCGGTCCGGGAAGGTCTCGACCAGGCGCTGCGCGAACGGCACGACGTCATCGTAGGCCGGCGGCCCGGAGACCGACATGCGCTCGGGGCAGCTTACCTTCGACCACACGTTCGGATGCTCGCGCATCAGCCGAACGAAGTGCTCGAACTGCGGCCCATTGATGGGCTGAGTCACGTCGGGCCGGCCCATGTGATCGACCACCACGGTCGTCGGCAGGCGGGTGAAGAAATCCCAGAGCTCTGGCAGGTCCTGCGCCTCGAAGTACACGACCACGTGCCATCCGAGCGGCGCGATGCGCTCGGCGATGTTCATCAGCACCTCGCGCGGCGTGAAGTCCGCCAGGCGCCTGAGGAAGTTGAAGCGCACGCCGCGAATACCGGCCTCGTGCAGCCGGCGCAGGTCCGCCTCGCTCACGTCCGGCGCAACCGAGGCCACGCCGCGTGCGCGCCCGTTCGAATGCGCGATGGCATCGAGCAGCGCACGGTTGTCGCTGCCGTGGCAGGTGGCCTGCACGATCACGTTGCGCTCGAAGCCCAGCAGGTCGCGCAGCGCGAAGAGCTGGTCCTGCGAAGCATCGCAGGGCGTGTACTTGCGCTCGGGCGCGTAGGGAAACACGGCCGCCGGGCCGAAGACGTGGCAGTGCGCGTCCACCGCGCCGGGCGGCGGCGTGAAGCGCGGCTTCGACGGATCCGGGTGAAAGCACAGCCAGTCCTTGTCCATCGTGCTAGCCGGCATGGCGTGCCTCCATGGCGGCATGGACCGAAAGGCAGGGAACCGGTGTTTGCATGGCTCGCATCTTGCGCAGATTGCGGCCCGCGAGCGAGCGCCAAGGCGCACTAGCAGCTAGCGCATTTCGGTATGGCTCTGCGCCTGCGCGGTGGCCAGGTACATGGCCGTGGTACCCACCGAGGCGTGTCCGAGGTTGTTCTGCACGACCTGGATCGGCACCGGCACCTGCCCTTCCCTGCCCCGCAGCGCATGGGATCCATGCGAGTGTCGCAGCCAGTGAGTGCTTGCTTTCTTTAGCTGCTGCGCTTCGGCGCCGCGCAGGCCGGCCGCGGCCTGGGCGACAAAGGCCTTGATCGCCTGGTACAGGCCCGAGGCGGACCATGCGGCCGGCCGGCGCAGTTCGGCATCGAAGCGCGCCAGCACGTGGATGCCGCGGTTGCTCACGGCGCCGACCTGCCGCTCGAAGCCGTGGCGGGCGAGCTCGTCCTCCAGCTCGGCCACCAGCGCCGACGGCACCGGCACCCGGCGGCAGCGCCCGGCCTTGCCGGCCACTGCCAGTTGCCAGCCGGTGACCAGCGCACCATCGGCGCTGCGGTACTCGATCTGCTGCAGATCCTCGCACTTGGCGCTGGTGATCTCGGCCAGCCGCAGGCCCGTCGCATAGAGCCAGCGCATGCCGCGCCGCAGCCGGCGCCTGGCTTCCGTGTCGGCATGCGCCTGAAGCAGTGCATCGACGTGGTCCCACTGCGCGAAGCTCAGCGCGCGGCTGGAGTCCAGCGGCTGCTGCAGGCTCGCGGGCGGCGCCAGGGTGGCAAAGGGGTTGCCCACCAGGTAGTTCCGGTTCACGAGGAAGGCATGCAGGCTGCGCAGGATCGCGATGGCCTGGCGCAGCGCCGACGGCGCCAGCGGCCCTTCCATCGGCCGCCACAGCGGCGACCAGCGCTGGTGATGGCGCGCGCCGCACCAGTGGGCAGGCGGATCGAGCAGGAAGTCGCGGTAGTCGATCGCATCCTCGACGGTGAGCGACGACAGGGCCTTCCCGCGCTCCAGCACGGCCCAGAGCAGCAGGCGCTCGGCCTCCTTGCGGTAGGCGCGCTGGGTGGCCGACAGGTCGCCGGTGGCCTCGCCCGCACGCTTGGCGCTGAGCCAGGCTCCCACGGCCTCGTGGTCGTTGGCGGCCATCAGAAGGCACTGCCCGCGCGGCGCGCGGTTGGTGCCTGCGCTGCCGTCGAGCTCGGCGGGGAGCACGAACTTTTCATAAGGCACGAGCGCGGTGCCGCCCGGCACCACCGCGGCCAGCGCCAGCGGGCCGAGCTGCGCCCGGGGCGTCATCGCGTGGGCGCCGATGCGCAGCCCCAGCACCTGTTCGTTGGCGCGCAGCCAGTCGAGGATGCGCGCCGCCTTCAGCTCGCCCACGCCCGGCACATGCACCCACCAGCGCGAGCCGATGCCGTTGATGTGCTCGACCAGCGCATGGAGCGTGCGCAGGCCGGCGCGCTCCAGCCGGCCTGCCACCGAGGGATTGAGCCATGCCGACACGCTGTCCAGCGGTCGCGGGTCCTGGGCGACCAGGTTCTCGAGCCAGCGCAGCGCTTCGAGCTGGCGCTCGACCACGCGCGCGCGCCGCGAGGGCCGGGCGCCCTGCCCTGTTCTGCCCGCGGCCGGGTAGGCGGCCTCGTAGGCCTCGACCTGTTCGGATTCGGAGAAATCCTCCAGGCCGTTCGCCACGGCGAACTCGGCCAGGCTCGGCAGCGCCGGCGCCGCGGAGAAACGGTCCGCATCGAGCAGGATCAGCCGGGCGGTGCCTGGCTTGTGCTCGCGCCGCGCCGCCGCCGCGAATTCGTCGCGGATCCACGCGATGGTGCGGCGCACGGTCCGCAGGTCGGTGTGTTCGCCTTCCAGGCGCAGGTAGCGGTCCCAGCTGGCCCGTTCGTCGAGCCCCTGGGCCAGCGCCCGCATGAACGCGAAATGTCCGCGGTGCAGCTTGCGCGGAATCAGGGCCTTCATGAGGCCGATGTCGGGTTCCGCTCGCCGGCCGGTTGCCAGAACTTCCACCACGGGCGCGGCGGCGGCCCGGGGTCCTCCGGCAGCTGCTGCAACTGGCTCACGCGCGTGCGCCGACGCTGCTCGACCTCGAGCGCATGCGCGATGCCGAAGGCCTCGCGGTCGCCGCGGCCCGCAAGGGCCCGCCAGCTCGACGCCAGGCGCGCGAGCTCGTCGTCATCGATGTGGGACAGTTGGGAGGGTGTGGGAACGGCAGGCATGTCTGTCGCACTCATGCGGAGGTCCATCTCGCCGGTACGGCGGGATGGACCATGGCCTTGGCAGATGCCGGCCGGCCGTCTGGTACGGGGGTCGTTGTCATGATTGGCTGATGATAACTGAAGTAATCATCAATACACATTTTGTGTTGCAACCAAGCATCTTCGCGAGCACCTTCGCCTAAGTCGTTGATTTGATTGGATTTTATCCGGGTTCGTCGAGCTGCAGATCGCCACGGGAACCCCGTGGGAAGCTTGCAACAGCCGCCGACCCCCGGGTCCCCGGCTCGAGCGGCCTCTGTCCATGCAAGCCCTGTGGCCTGTCCGTATGGGCCCCACGAGGCGCCGGCCGTGCTGCCCTCTCGTACGATATTCGGCATGGGAACAAATCACATTCGAGGTCTTTCATGAACCCCCTTGTGCGCCCCCTGGCCCTGGTTGCCTTGCTCGCCGCCGGCGTCATTGCACCCGCCGCCGCGGACCCGTACAAGGACGAGAGCGGCCACGGCCGCGGCAAAGGACGGCACGGCGGCCGCGAGTACAAGGAAGAGTTCCGGGACGGCCGGTGCAAGGTCGAGCGCAAGTGGGAGAAGCACGGCGAGTACAAGGAAAAACGCAAGTGCAAGGACCACGCCTCGCGCGCCCCCGTGTACGAAGCGCCGGTCTATTCAGGCCCGCCGCCGGGCGTTGTCGTCCAGCCCCCTGCGATCGTCATCCAGCCCCCGGCCATTGTGGTCCGCCCCTAGGCGGCGAAAGCCCGAACCGGCCGGTTCCCACGAGGCGGGCCGGGCCGGGCCGGGCCGGGCTTTGATTCCCTGCCCTGCCCGGCGACTTCCTGACGCCGGCCCGGGTGCCGTTGCGGCCGCCGGATGCCCGGGAGTCGCGGCGGAAGGAAATCCCAACGGTTCTCACATTGGCCCTGCCGTCCTCCCCCGGCAGGCGAATCTACAGCGTGCGGGCCTTGCGCAAGGCCTCAGCGATGCCGGCTTCGAGCGCGTCCTGGCTGGCCTCGGTTGCAGCGTCCGGAACGATCGTGATCGTGATCTCTCCGCTCTTGGCGCGCACCAGCGTGCCGATCTTCTGTCCCGCGGACAGGATGTCGAGCTTTTCCGAGCGTTCGAAACCGGGCTTGGCATCGAGCAGCCTGGCGACGACCATGGCCGGCGCGAGGCTGTGGCCGCGCAGCCTTTCCACGCGCTTGAGGACGCCGCGGCGGTCCTTTTCCATGGCGGCGTTGATCTGCTCGGCATGGCGAAAGCTGATCTCCAGCGGGCTGCGGAAGCACTCCACCACGGCCGTCGGCAGCTGCGCCACCATGAGCGCCTTGCGCACCCAGGTATGGCTCACGCCGAGCGCCTCGGCCAGCTGGCGCTGCGTCGGGAACAACTGCTCTTCCAGCGCGCGCTGGTACATCAGGCCCTGCTCGTAGTTGGACAGATCCGCGCGTTCGCGATTCTCCCGGTCCATGGCGGCGAAGAGCGCCGCGTCGCCGAGTTCGTCGACCCAGATGGACGCCAGCACCGGAATGCCGAGTTCCAGCGCGGCCCGATGCCGGCGATGGCCGAAGACGATCTCGAACTGGCCCGGTTCGTCCTTGAGCGGCCGCACCAGGATCGGCTGGACGTTTCCGCCGGCATGCTCGATGTCCGCCTTCAGGCCCGCGAAGGCACTGCTTGTGAACGAGGCGTCGTGGCGGTTCGCCCAACGGCTCGGATGGATGGTTTGGGGATCCATCTTGCGCGTTGGCAGCGAGCCTTCGTACTGGCTGAGCTTTTCGCGCAGTGCCGCCATCTCGCCCTCGACCTGCTGGATCTGGCCACGGAAAGCCATCATCTGGCCAGGGCCGGTGCGCGGTGCGAGCGAGCCGCCGACGGCTGGTGGAAACCTGGTTTCCACGGCGTTCGAGGCCGACGGGTGCACGGCGGGAGCGGCGGCCGGGGCCGGCGCATCGGCCGGATCCTTTGCCGCCTCGGGAAGCATCAGGCCGGCAGTCAACGCCTCCAGCCGCTTGCGGGTGCTAGCCATGATGGACACTCCTTGGCGCGGGTTGCGCCGCCGTCAATGCCGGAAAGCTGGGACCTTTGCAGCCGTGGCCCGCCGTCGTCGTACGGCGGCGCTTCGGCACCGCGGCGCCGCGGCCGGCAACGGCAGCCCGCGGCCGTGGAAACCAGGTTTCCACGGCTTGCGGCGCGGCGCGTACAGACAAGGAAGGCAGGCCGGTGGAAACCAGGTTTCCACGCGAGGCGCCTTCCGCAAACATCGCCGGCCTTCTCATTGCTTGGCCTTTCCTTGCGCCGTCCAGGCGCCGATCACCGACTGCTCCACGAGTTCCACGAACGAATCGTAGGCGTCCACTGCGCGCTTGTAGGTCTTGGCTGCGCCCTCGTATTTCTGCACGTCGTAGACCGTCGCGAATTCCGCGGCCTTGTTGCTGGTGACGCTGGTTTTCGGAATCTCGACCGGCAGCGTGTACTCGCCATAGGTGGCCTGGATCCACTGGCGCACTGCAGGCATCGCCGGGTCGGCCGCGTCCACACGGCTCAGCAGCACGTGCAGGAAGTCGAAGGCCTTGCCCTCGCGGTCCTTGCTCTGGCCGTCCAGGTTGCCGCCCAGGTCCGCGAGCAGCGACCAGAACTGCGCCGACGAGGCGAAGTCCAGGCCCGAGGGCGGCACCGGAACGACGATGCCGTTGGCCGCCCACAGCGCGTTGATCGTGACGTACGAAAGGGAAGGGGGCGTGTCGATCACGATCACGTCGTACAGGTCGCGCACCGATTCCAGGCCTTCGTTCAGCACGTCCCAGAACTTGGCGCCGGGCTGCTGCATCTGGCGCGCGGGGAGGGCGAACTCGGCCGAGAACAGGAAAGGTGCGGCGGCGACCAGATCGATGCCGTCCCAGTAGGTCGAGCGGATGGCGTAGCGGATGTCGTTCTCGGACCCGTCGCACAGCGGCCCGATGGTCATGTCCTCGGTGACCTCGGCTTCGGGCAGCAGGCCGTGCAGCGTGGTGAGCGAACCCTGCGGATCGGTGTCGATCGCGAGCACGCGGTGCCCGCGCAGGCTCAGCCCCTGTGCCAGCACCATGGCCGTGGTCGTCTTGGCCACGCCGCCCTTGAAATTGCCGACGGCGATGGTGATGGCCTTGCGGCCGGCCGGCCGCATCTTTTCCGCACGGTAGGTCCGGGTCCAGCGGCGCAGCTCGTCGAGCTCGAAGGTGCGCTTGCCGCCCGACGGGGTCAGCCGGCCGGCCGGCAGGTCTTCCTTGGTGATGCGGTAGGCCACATGCGCCTTGTCGACGCCGCACAGGGCGGCCAGCTGGGCGGTGGAGTAGGTGGGCGGGATCTTGCGGGCTTCCGGCGCCAGCAGCATGCCCCGGATCTGCTCCACCATCGACCCGGCCCGGGTCGCCAGCGCGGCGATCTTCTGCATGTTGATGGTTTGGCGGGGAGGCACCTGGACGTCGTTGGAAACCAGGTTTCCACCGGTCAAAGGAACGGGAACGGACATTTTGTTTGGCCTTATTCGACAGAATACGGCAATTCTATGAGAATCTGTCGAATGAACAAGTTTCGCGGAGAACTCAGCTACAGCGCCGCGAAGTATTGTGAGGAAGATTGGGGACCAAGAGCCCGGCGCCTCGCAGGCCAGCGGCCGCAGGACCCGAAAACCGCGGGCAGGGCGCCTCGTGCGGGTCTTTTGCGCGCCAGGCCGCCGCTGCGGGCCCCAAACAGGGGCGCTGCCCGGGGCGGGAACCCATATCCACTCACATTGGAACCCATCCGGACTCACAAAAGTGGCGCTTGTCTCCCAACCAGGCTCACTCCAAATCCCAGCCGTTCTCACATTCAATCCCAACCGATCTCACATGAGAGGGCCTAAGTGGCTGTCACGATGGAGGAAAACGGAATTCCAATTCTTCAATTCCCCAAGTGTTTATCTGCAAACATACCAAGGCACCATGGCCGGTGTAATGTGAATTGACTGAATCACAATGCAGAGGCATGATGTGAAACCATCTGATTGCCGCAGCGGACCATGGTCGAAGAAGACAATTCACAATCCCGGTCTCCGCCGCGGCAACCGCCCACGGCGGAGGAGCAGAGCGTTGCCAAGGCCAACGAAGCCATCGCCATCCGTCCCAAGCGCGGCCGGCTCACCCTGCTGTCTCGGCGCATCTACAACGCGCTGCTCTACCACTCGCAGCGCCAGGGCGTGGACGAGCCGGTCTACCGGCTGACCTTGAGCGAACTGATCGGCGACGCCCGCTTCAACTCCAACAACACCGAGCTGCTCAAGTCGCACCTGCGCGACATGCAGGCCACGACCATCGAGTGGTCGACCAGCAGCAGCTCGCTGAAGCGCTGGGTGTCCTCGCAGCTGCTCGGCACGGTCACGATCGAGGAGCAGGGCAGGGGGCGCCCCTGCATGGTGACCTGGCGCTATCCGGACGAGATCAAGGAGCGGCTGGTCAAGCCGCACCAGTACACGCGCGTGCTGCTGGAGATGAGCAGCCAGATGCGCAGCTATTCCGCCGCGGTGCTGTACGAGATCGGCGCGCGCTATCTCACCTCGCCGGGGCGGCTGTCGATGCGCGAGGACGTGGTCTGGTGGGCCGCGGTGCTCACGGGCCGCAGCGACATCAAGGAAGTCGACTACCGCTTCCTCAAGCGCGACGTCATCAGCAAGGCGCTGGCCGAGATCGACGCGCTGTGCGAGGACTTCGGGCTCGAGCTGATCGAGCACAAGCGCGGCCGCAAGATCGAGGAGATCCAGTTCCGGGTCGTTCCCAAGGTCCAGCAGCGCCTGGGCGACATCAGCGCGTCGAACCGCAACGTCTTCGACCTGGCGCTGGTCGGACGACTGATCGCGCTGGGCCTGAAACAGGACGAGGCGCAGGATCTCTACGCCACCACCGACGAAGGACAGATCCGCGCCACGCTCGACCATGTGGACCAGCGGCTGCGCAATGCCTCGATGCCGGTGCTCAAGTCGCCGGCGGCGTATTTCAAGGATGCGCTGAAGAAGGGCTATGCCGGCGTGACCGCGATGGAGCCGGCGCCCAGCAGCGGTCCGGCCCCGGCGCTGGCGCCGCCCGCGGCGGTGCTGTCGGAGGCCGACCGGCTGCGGCGCATCCGCGAGCTCTGGGAGAACGACCGCATGGGGCAGGCGCGCGCCGTATTCGCCGAGATGCCGCAGCCCATGCAGGCCGAGGTGCGCACGCGCTTCGAGGCCGAGCGGCTCGATCAGGTGGCGGCCCCCATCGCGCGCGCCTGGCGGCGCGACGGCCCCGCCAGCCGCGTGGCCGCGACCACTTTCTTCCGCTGGCTGGCCGAGGACACCTGGCCCGAAGAGCCCTCCGACCGCGTGCTGCTGGACTTCGCGCTTCAGCGCGGTGTGGCGGGTCTCTGACGGCGTCGTTTATGTGAGCGCACACTCATCGATCGAGGCGCATAACAGCGCGTGCTTCAGCCGGCCTCGCACTCGTCGATGAAGGTCTCCAGCAGCTTCTTGAGCTGGCTGGTCTTGCGCGGGCCGAGTGCCTCCTCGATCAGGTGGTGGTGCGCGTCCACGCTCTTCTTGAGCCGAGACACCGTCTCCAGCCCGAGGTCGGTGATGTAGACCAGCACGCGCCGGCTGTCGGCCGCGTCGGCCGCGCGCTGCACCAGGCCGCGGCTCACGAGCTTGTCGATGTTCTTGGTGAGCGCCGGGTGGTTGAGCAGCACCAGCTCGGCCAGCTCGCCCATGGAGCGGCCCTGCTCGTCGGCGAGCACCTGGAGGATGCGCCAGTGCTCCTCGGTGACCTCTTCCGCCGCGATCGACTGGGCCAGGCCGATGCGCATGCGCCGGTTGGCCGAGGCCAGCAGATACGCCAGGTATTGCGAAATGTCTTGCTCGGGCATGGGGCGAGGCAACGGTCTTTGTCGCGTGGTTGGAAGCCGCCAGTTTAGCAACGATCCTTTTCCCAGGAAAGTATTGGCGCGATTTTTGCGATAGCGTCTGCCCCTGTTGCCGTCTTGGTGCGTTGCCCGGGAGCTCCCGATGTTTTCATCCCCTGGATCGGTCATGCCTCGCCCGCCCGCCTTCGCGCCGGGCGGCGCGCCGCGGCGCCTGCCGCGCTTGCGCGCGCCGTTCGCACGGGCCGAGCGGCCGGCGCTCGCGCGGCAGGAACTGCAGATCGCGCTGTGCGTGCCGCTGGGCGGCACGGCCGGCATCTGGGGGCCGTCCGCGATGTCGTCGGCCAAGCTGGCGGTCGCCGAGCTCAACCGCGAGGCCGGCATCGGCGGGCGCGGCTGCCGGCTCCTGACCGTCAACGCCGCGGACGACGCCCCCGACATCGAGGCCACGCTGATCGAGCTGGTGCAGGCGGGCGACATCGACGCCATCATCGGCATGCACACCAGCGCCGTGCGCCAGCGCATCCTGCGGGCCGTCGGCGGGCAGATCCCGTTCGTCTACACCCCGCTCTACGAAGGCGGGGAGTCGACGCCGGGCGTCTTCGCCATCGGCGAGACGACCGCGCGCCAGCTCGGGCCGGCCATCCGCTGGCTCGGTGCGCGCAAGCGCCCGCGGCGCTGGTTCGCCATCGGCAACGACTACGTGTGGCCGCACGTGTCGCACCGCATGGCGCGCGGCTACATCGCCGAGGCCGGCGGCGAGCTGGTGGGCGAGATGTACGTGCCCTTCGGCACCACCGACTTTTCCGAGGCGCTCGACGCGCTGCGCCGGGGCCGCGCCGACGCGGTCGTGCTGTCGCTGGTCGGGCAGGACGCGATCGAGTTCAACCGCGCCTTCGGCGCCGCCGGCCTGTCGCGCGCGATGTTCAGGCTGTCCTGCGCGATCGGCGAGAACGAGCTGCTGGGCATCGGCGCCGACAACGCCGAGGACCTCTACGTCGCCTGCGGCTACTTCGCCACGCTCGACACCGAGGCCAACCTGGCCTTCAAGGAACGCTACCGGTCGCACTTCGGCGAGCGCGCGCCCACGCTCAACACCTTCGGCCAGTCGACCTACGAGGGCATGCACTTCCTCGCGGCGCTGCTCGAGCGCCAGCGGCGCCCGGCGGCCGGCCACGAGGGGCTGGGCGCGTCGCCGCTGCGCTACCGCAGCGCGCGCGACGCGGCCTACGGCGCCGACGGCATCACCCACACCCCGATCTACCTGGCCCGCGCCGAGGGCAATGCGTTCCGCGTGATCACGCGGCTGTGAGTGGCAGGGCGACGCATTTTATTTTCCAAAGAAAATAAAATACTTGACTTGGAAAATATCAGATTCCAGAATCCCTCCGTGCCGCGCCCCTGCCCGATGGGCAGCAGGCGAGCCCTTCCACCCGAAACACGGAGTCGTTCATGGCCATCAAGCGTCCCACCCTGGATCAGCTGCAAGACGTCGCGCTGAGCCTGGGCATCCACCTGTCCGAAGCGCAGGCGAGCAGCTACCACGCGCTGCTGCAGCCCAACTTCGATGCCTACGACGCGGTCGACGCGATGCCCGACTACCTGCCCGTGGTGAGCTACGCGCGCACGCCCGGCTACCGCCCGCTGGGCGAGGAGAACAAGTACGGCGCCTGGTACGTCAAGACCACGATCAAGGGCAAGCCAGAAGGCAAGCTCGCCGGCAAGACGGTGGTGCTCAAGGACAACGTCTGCCTGGCCGGCGTGCCGATGATGAACGGCGCCTCCACGCTCGAAGGCTATGTGCCGAACGTCGACGCCACGGTCGTCACGCGGCTGCTCGATGCCGGCGCCACGGTGGTGGGCAAGTCGGTCTGCGAGTACTTCTGCTTCTCGGGCGGCTCGCACACCAGCGCCTCGGGCCCGGTGCACAACCCGCACCGCATGGGCTACTCGGCCGGCGGCTCGTCGTCGGGCAGCGCGGCGCTGGTGGCCGCGGGCGAGGTCGACCTGGCCATCGGCGGCGACCAGGGCGGCTCCATCCGCATGCCGGCGTCCTACTGCGGCATCTACGGCATGAAGGCCACGCATGGCCTGGTGCCCTACACGGGCGTGATGCCGATCGAGCTCACCCTGGACCACACGGGCCCGATGACGGCCAACGTGACCGACAACGCGCTGATGCTCGAGGTGCTGGCCGGCCCCGACGGGCTCGATCCGCGCCAGCATGCGGGCCAGGCCGCCAAGCCCTACAGCGAGCTCATGAAGGACGGCGTGCGCGGCCTGCGCATCGGCATCGTCAAGGAGGGCTTCGGCTGGCCCCAGTCGGATGCCGCCGTCGGCGCCAAGGTGCGCAAGGCGGCCGAGGTGTTCACGAAACTGGGCGCCATCGTCAGCGAGGTGTCGGTGCCGATGCACGCGGTCGGCCCGGCGATCTGGCTGCCGATCGCGGCCGAGGGCGCGACCCAGCAGATGATGAAGGACAACGGCCACGGCTTCAACTGGAAGGGCCTCTACGTCACGAGCATGGTCGACTTCCACGCCGGCTGGAAGCAGCGCGCCGACGAACTCTCGGAAACGCTCAAGCTCACGATGGTGCTGGGCGAGTACTTCATCAAGCACTACCGCGGCCACTACTACGCCAAGGCGCAGAACCTCGCGCGCCAGCTGACCGCGGCCTACGACAGCACGCTGGCCGACTTCGACCTGCTGCTGATGCCCACGCTGCCGATCACGGCCACGCCGCTGCCGCCGCCCGGCGCGAGCATCGAGGAAGTGATCGCGCGCGCCTTCGAGGTGCTGCCCAACACCTGTCCCTTCGACGTCACGGGCCACCCGTCGATGAGCGTGCCCTGCGGGCTCGTCGACGGCCTGCCGGTCGGGATGATGCTCACCGGCCGCCACCACGACGAAGCCACCATCTACCGCGCCGCCTATGCCTTCGAGCAGGCCGGCGACTGGAAGGCCATCTGAGGCTTTCATCCGCTTTCCTTCCGTTCCTGCCTTTTTCATGAACACAGCGGCGGCTGCGCCCGCCGAACACCGAGGAGTTAGTCCCATGGATCGTCGTTCCTTCATCCAGTCGTCGGCCGCCGCGCTGGCCGGCACCGCGGTGCCGCTGTTCCCGATGGCCGCCATGGCGGCCGACGAGATCGTCGTCGGCAGCATCATCGACATGTCGGGCGGGCTGGACATCTACGGCAAGCCGATGGCCGACTGCATGGCGCTCGCGGTCGAGGAGCAGAACGCGGCCGGCGGCCTGCTGGGCAAGAAGCTCAAGCTCGCCACCTACGACCCGCAGTCGAACATGCAGCTGTATGCGCAGTTCGCGCAGCAGTCGGCGCTCAAGGACAAGTCGACGGTGGTGATGGGCGGCATCACCTCGGCCTCGCGCGAGGTGATCCGGCCGGTGCTCACGCGCAACAAGACGCTGTACTTCTACAACACGCAGTACGAAGGCGGCGTGTGCGACCGCAACACCTTCTGCACCGGCGTCACGCCCGGGCAGACCGTTGCCAAGCTCATTCCCTACGCCATGAAGAAGTGGGGCAAGAAGGTCTACGTGGTGGCGGCCGACTACAACTACGGCCAGATCACCTCGCAGTGGGTGAAGAAGTTCGTGCAGGACAACGGCGGCTCGGTGGCTTCCATCGACTTCTTCCCGCTCGACGTGACCAACTTCGGCCCGACCATCTCGAAGATCGAGGCGGCCAAGCCCGACATGATCGTCTCGGCGCTGGTGGGTGGGGCGCACATCTCGTTCTACCGCCAGTGGGCGGCCGCGGGCCTGACCAGGAAGATCCCGCTCGCGTCCACCACCTTCGCGGGCGGCAACGAGCACATCGTGCTGTCGCCGGCCGAGACCGACGGCTTCCTCATTTCGTACAACTATTTCCAGAACCTCGACACGCCGCAGAACAAGGCCTTCAAGGAGCGCTTCTACAAGCGCTTCGGCGCCGACTATCCCAACATCACCGAGCTCGCGATGGGTACCTACCAGGGCTTCAAGCTCTGGGCCGAGGGCGTGAAGAAGGCCGGCTCGCTGGACCGCGAGAAGATGATCGCGGCGCTGGAGACCGGCATCAGCATCGACGGCCCGAGCGGCAAGGTCACGCTCGATGCGGCCACCCACCACTGCGTGCTGAACGTGAGCATCGCGGAGGTGCGCAACAAGCAGCTCAACATCGTCGAGACCTTCCAGCAGCAGCCGCCGGTGGACACCAGCGCGGTGTGCAACCTCGTGAAGAATCCGAAGGACAACCAGCAGTACGTGATCAAGGCCTGAGGGCAGGGCGCCGGCATGGATCTCGCGTTCGTCGTCCTCATCCAGGTGCTCTACGCGGTGGCGAGCCTGGTCATCGTCTCGGCCGGGCTGGCCGTCATCTTCGGGATGATGAAGGTCATCAACCTCGCGCACGGCGAGTTCATGATGCTCGGCGCCTATGCCGTCATCGCGGCGCTCGGCCTCGGCATCAACCTGTGGATCGCGATCTTCGTCGTCGCGCCCATCGCGGTGGGCGTCGTCGGCGTGGTGCTGGAGCGGCTGGTCATCCGGCGCCTGTACGGCCGCATGGTCGACACCATGCTGGCCACCTGGGGGCTGTCGCTGCTGCTGGTGGGCATCGTCACCTCGGTGGCGGGCAACACCACGGCGGGCGTCTCGGCGCCGCTTGGCAGCTTCTCGGTCGGGGCCTACTCGGTCAGCGGCTACACGCTGGTGATCATCGCGGTGGCCGTGGCGCTCGCGCTCGCGATCCGCTTCGTGCTCACGCGCACGCAGCTCGGCCTCATCGCGCGCGGCACCATGCAGAAGCCCGACATGGCGAACGCGCTGGGCATCAGCCCGAGCCGCGTGTACTCGGTCACCTTCGCGGTCGGCGCCGCGCTCTCGGGCCTGGCCGGCGGGCTGCTCGCGCCGCTGACCGGGGTGGTGCCGACCATGGGCGCGGCCTTCGTGGCCAAGGCCTTCATCACCGTGATCGGCGGCGGTCCGGCCATCCTCGCGGGCCTGCTCGGCGCTTCCGGCCTGTTCGGTGCCATCAACCAGCTCGCGACCTTCGTGACCACGCCGGTGCTCGGCGAGGTGGCGCTGCTCGTCGCGGCCATCGTGATGCTGCGGCTGCTGCCGCAAGGCATCACCGGACGTTTCTTCAAGGGGTCCCTGTGAACCGTTTTGCCAAGTCCTGGGCCAGCGCGGCGGTCAGCCTGGCGGTGGGCATCGCGCTGCTCTTCGGCCTGCCCGGCGTGATGGACGACTACACGCTGATCGAGGTCACGATCTACGCCGTGATGTCGATCCTCGGCGTCAGCCTGGCCTTCATCTGGGGCTTCGGCGGCATCCTGTGCTTCGGCCAGGCGGCCTTCTTCGGCCTGGGCTCGTACACCTACGCGATCGCGGTGATGAACATGGGCGACAGCACCGTGCCCTTCCTGCTCGCGATCGTGGTGCCCGCGCTGTTCGCCGCGCTCTTGGGCTACGTGATCTTCTACGGCCGGCTGTCGGACGTGTACATGGGCGTGATCACGCTCACCGTCACGCTGATCCTGTTCAACCTGATCAACTCCACCGCCGGGCCCGAGTGGCGCATCGGCAGCGCGCCGCTGGGCGGCTTCAACGGCATCCCGGCGATACCGACGCTCAACTGGCCCGGTCGGCAGGACGAGGTGCTGACGCCGAAGGACCTGTTCTACGTCGCCTTCACCTGCCTGCTGCTGGTGTACCTCGGGCTGCGCGTGCTGATCGCCTCCAAGATCGGCCGCGTGATCGTGGCGGCCAAGGAGAACGAGCAGCGCGTGCTGCTGCTGGGCTACGACGCGCGCGTCTACAAGCTCCTGTGCTTCACGCTGGGCGGCGCGATCGCGGGCCTGGCGGGCTGCCTGTTCGCGAACTGGGGCGCGTTCACGAGCCCGACCATCTTCGGCCTTGCGCAGTCGGCGCAGATCATCATCTGGGTCATCGTCGGCGGCCTGGGCACGCTGGTCGGGCCGATCATCGGCTGCGTCGCGATCCAGTGGCTCACCTCGCAGATCGGCACGCAGCAGGCCTTCAACGCGAACCTGGTGCTCGGCGGCATCCTGGTGGTCTTCGTGCTGCTGGTGCCGCGCGGCATCGTGCCGACCCTCGGCGACCTGATCGACATGGCGTGGCGGCGCTGGCGCAAGGCGCCGGCCCACGCTCCGAACGTGGCCATGACCGCGGCGGCCGCGACGGAGACGGCGCCATGAGCACGCCCCTGATCGAGACGCGCGACCTCAACGTGCGCTTCGGCGGCGTGCACGCCACGCGCGACGTCAACTTCACATTGGCCGAGGCCGAGCTGCGCTGCGTGATCGGCCCCAACGGTGCCGGCAAGAGCACCTTCTTCAAGCTGCTGACCGGCCAGGTCAAGCCGACCTCGGGCCAGATCCTGTTCCGCGGCCAGGACATCTCGAAGATGCAGCCGCACGACCCGGGCCGCCTGGGCATCGGCATCAAGACCCAGGTGCCCAGCCTGTTCAACGGCCTGAGCGTGTGGGAGAACGTATGGCTCTCGGCGCGGCGCCTCAACAGCACCGCGCAGGCCGACCGCATCACGCGCGAGACGCTCGAGCGCGTGGGCATGCACGCTTACCGCGACGTCACGGCGGGCCTTCTGGCGCACGGCATGCGGCAGTGGGTGGAGATCGGCGTGGTGATCGCGGCCGATCCGCCGCTGATCCTGCTCGACGAGCCGGCCGCCGGCATGAGCGACGCCGAGGTGGCGCGCACGGCCGAGCTCATCCTGGAAATCAACCGCCAGCATGCGCTGGTGGTGGTGGAGCACGACATGAACTTCATCCGCATGATCGCCAGGAAGGTGACGGTGCTGCACCAGGGCGCCGTGATCAAGGAGGACACGCCGGACCGCATCATGAGCGACCCGCTGATCCAGCAGATCTACCTCGGCAAGAAGCCGCACTGAACCCGGAAGGCACGCATGCTCGAAGTCAGGGGTCTCCATGCCGGCTACGGCGCCATCCCGGTGCTGCACGATGTCTCGCTCGCCATCGCCCGGGGCGAGTCGGTGGGCATCCTGGGCCACAACGGCATGGGCAAGACCACGCTGCTGCGCACGCTGGTCGGCGCGCTGCGCGCCACCGCCGGCACCGTGCGCTTGGGCGGCGCCGACATCACGCGCCATGCGCCGCACGCGCGGGCGCGCCTGGGCATGGCCTACGTGCCGCAGGGGCGCGAGATCTTTCCGGCGCTCAGCGCGATGGACAACCTGCGCATGGGCCTGGTGAAGACCGGCGAGCGCACGATGGACACCATCGAGGCGCTGCTGGAGGACTTTCCGCGCCTGAAGCCGCTGCTCGAGCGGCCCGGCGGTTCGCTCTCGGGTGGCGAGCAGCAGCTGCTGGCGCTGGCGCGTGCGCTCGCCGGCAGGCCCACGCTGCTCCTGCTCGACGAGCCGACCGAGGGCATCCAGCCTTCGATCATCGAGGAGATCGCCGAGACGCTGGCCGCGCTGCGCGACCGCATGAAGCTCACGATCGTGCTGGTGGAGCAGAACCTCGAATTCATCGCGGCCGTGTCGCAGCGCGTGCTGGTCATCAAGCGCGGCCAGATCGGCGGCGAGATCCCGCGCGAGCACCTCGGCGATTTCGAAATCATGAGCCAATACACAGGAGTCCACGGATGAGCAACGAACTGCATTACCTCGAGCTGGTCGACGTCGGCCGGCGCATCCAGCGCAAGGAGCTCTCGCCGGTCGAGGTCACGCAAGCGCAGCTCGCGCGCATCGAGAAGGTCGACGGCGCGCTCAAGAGCTATGTGATCGTGATGGCCGAACACGCGCTGGCCGACGCGCGCCGCGCCGAGGCCGAGATCGCCCGGGGCGAGATCCGCGGGCCGCTGCACGGCGTGCCGGTGGCGGTGAAGGACCTGTGCTGGACAAAAGGCGTGGCCACGGCCGCCGGCATGACGCTCTACCGCGACTTCGTGCCCACCGAGGACGGCACGGCCGTGCGCAAGCTGCGCGAAGCCGGTGCCGTGATCCTCGGCAAGCTGCAGCTCACCGAGAGCGCCTATGCCGACCATCACCCCAGCGTCACGCCGCCGGTCAATCCGTGGAACGCGGCGCACTGGTCGGGTGCCTCGTCGAGCGGCTCGGGCGTGGCGACCGCGGCGGGGCTTTGCTATGGCTCGCTCGGCACCGACACGGGCGGCTCGATCCGCTTTCCGTCCTCGGCCAACGGCCTGACCGGCCTGAAGCCGACCTGGGGCCGCGTGAGCCGCCATGGCGCCTTCGAGCTGGCCGCCACGCTCGACCACATCGGCCCGATGACGCGCAGCGCGGCCGATGCGGGTGCGATGCTCGGCGCCATCGCGGGAGCCGATCCGAAGGACCCGACCGCGAGCCTCGCGGCCGTGCCCAACTACCTCGCGGGCATGGAGCGCGGCTTGCGCGGCCTGCGCGTGGGCATCGACGCGCGCTGGAACGCGGAGGGCGTCGATGCGGCCACCGCGCAGGTGATGGAAGGCGCGCTCGCGGCCGTGCGCGAACTCGGCGCCGAAGTGCGTCACGTGACATTCCCCGACCCGGCGCAGGTCATCGCCGACTGGTTCCCGCTGTGCGGCATCGAGGCGGCCGTGGTGCACGAGTCGACCTATCCCGCGCGCAAGCAGATGTACGGCCCGGCGCTGTCGGGCCTGCTCGAGCTGGGCCGTGCGCAAAGCGGCATCGACTACCAGAAGATCGTGCTCCGCCGCCACGCCTTCAGCGGCAGGGTGCGCGAGATGTTCGAGGGCATCGACCTGCTGCTGATGCCCTCGCAGGGCGTCGCCTCGCCCACGCTCGCGCGCATGCTGAGCTTCGGCGAGGACGCCGAACTGATGTCCGCGATGCTGCGCTACACCTGCCCGCTGGACATGAGCGGCAGCCCGACGATCACGCTGCCCGGCGGCTTCACCGATGCGGGCACGCCGGTCGCATTCCAGTTCGTCGCGCGCCACTTCGAGGAAGAGCTGCTGGTGCGCGCCGGCTGGGCCTTCCAGCAGGCGACCGACTGGCACCGGCGGCACCCGGCGCTGTAGCCCTTCCTTCATGTACGACACGATCATCGTCGGCGCGGGTTCCGCGGGCTGCGTGCTGGCCAATCGGCTGTCGGCCGATCCGGCGCGCAAGGTGCTGCTGCTGGAGGCCGGCCGCGCGGCACCGCGCAACGCCGACATCCCCGCCCACTGGCCGCTGATGCTCGACACCGAGGTCGACTGGGGTTTCCACACCGTGCCCCAGCCCGGCTGCCGGATGCGGCGCATGTACTGGCCGCGCGGCCGGATGATCGGCGGCTCGGGCGCACTCAACGCCATGATCTACATGCGCGGCGTGCCTTCCGACTACGCGCGCTGGGAGGCGGCCGGCTGCCCGGGCTGGGGCTGGCGCGAGGTGCTGCCGGCCTTCAGGAAGTCCGAGCGCAACCTGCGCTGGACCGGCTCGCCGCTGCATGGCGCCGAGGGTGAACTGGTGATCTCGGACGTCGGCCACATCGATCCCGTGGAGCGCCTGTGGCTCGACGCCGCGCAGGCCGCGGGGCTGCCGCCCAATGAAGATTTCAACGGCGATGCGCAAGAGGGCGTCGGCCTGTTCCAGGCAACCATCCAGGACGGCGAGCGCTTCGGCACCGGCAAGGCCTTCCTCCAGCCTGCGCTCGCGCGGCCCAACCTCACGGTGCGCACCGGCGCCGTGCTGCTGCGCGCGTGCTTCAGGGGCACGCGCGCGACCGGCGTGGCGTTCCTGGACAACGGTGTGTTGCAGACGGCCGAGGCGTCTTCCGAGGTCGTGCTCTGCGCCGGGGCCATCGGTTCGCCGCAACTGCTGCTGCATTCGGGCATCGGTCCGGCCGACGAGCTCGCGGCGCTCGGCATCCGTGCGCTGCTCGACCTGCCCGGCGTGGGCCGCAACCTGCAGGACCACATCAATTGCCCCGTGAGCTTCGCGACCACGCGGCGCTTCGGCATTGCACAGGCGAGCGCCGCGGAGGCTGCCGCCGACCTGGCGCAATGGGAGGCCACGCGCAGCGGACCGCTGAGCTCCAACTGGTCGGCCTGCGGCGGCTTCGCGCGCATCGGGGCAGAGGCCGAGGACCCCGACCTGCAGCTCTACTGCATCGCCACGTCGCACCGCGACCATGCGCGCTACCAGTCGACGCAGCCCGGCATCACGCTGTTCTCGGTGGCGCAGCGGCCGCAAAGCCGCGGCGTCCTGCGGCTGCGCTCGGCCGATCCGCTCGAACAGCCCGCGATCGACCCGCGCTACTTCAGCGACCCCGAAGGCGCCGACCTGCGGCTGGTGGTCGAGGGCATCCGGCTGCAGCGGCGCATCGCGGCGCAGTCGCCGTTGCGCGAGGTGATTGCCGCGGAGTTCGAGGGCAGCGCGACGGCCCGATCGGACGAGGCGCTGGCCGAGTTCGTGCGCGCCCAGGCCACCACGCTCTATCACCCGACCAGCACCTGCACCATGGGAACCCATGCCATGGCGGTGGTCGACCCGGCCTGCCGCGTGCATGGCACCGAGGGGCTCTACGTGGCCGACGCCTCGGTGTTCCCCTCGATGGTCTCGGGCAACACCAATGCGCCGACGATCATGGTGGCCGAGCGCGCGGCCGGTTTCATCCTGCGCTGACTTCGTCCAGGCGCCGGGTCACGGCGGCTGCTGCCGCGCGTAGCGGCCCGGTGGTTGGCCCACGCAGCGCCTGAACGCCGTGCTGAACGTGCTGGCGCAGCCATAGCCGACGCGTTCGGCAACTTCTGCGATGCCGACGTCGTTGCGAGCGAGCAGATCCTTCGCGATGGCCATGCGCCAGCCAAGCAGGTACGCCATCGGCGGCAGGCCGACGGCGCGCGAGAAGCGCTCGAAGAACGCCGAGCGCGACAGTGCGGCCTTCCCTGCGAGGTCGGCCACCGTCCACGGATGCGCGGGGTCGCCGTGAAGATGCCGCAGCGCGATCGACAGCCGCGGGTCTGCCAGGCCGCGAAGCAGCCCCGGCGGCGCGGCTTCGCCGGGCGTCGAGCGCAGAGCCTCGATCAGCAGCAGTTCGACAAGGCGCTCGAGCACAAGGTCGCGCCCCGGCTTCTGTTCGAGCGACTCCTCCCTCACGAGCTGCACCAGGACGGAAAGCCGCCCGATGTCGCGCACGTGCAGCAGCGTCGGAAGCAGCGACGCCAGCAGCGAGGCATCCGGCGAATCGAAGGCGAAGTAGCCGCCGAGCATGCGCATGCCGGGCGGGCCTTCGCGCCTGCCGTGGCGGATCTCGTCCGTCGGCGCGGGTGCCAGCTTGGGGTCCACGGCGACCGGCACCGCCGGCGCAAGACCCGACATGGTGAATCCCGGTGTCGCCGGCATGAGCACGAAGTCGCCGGCGACCAGGGCAAGGGGTTGCTGTCCGTCCACCGCAAGAACGCATTCGCCCTCGAGCATCGTGCAGAAGCTGGGCTCGCCGAATGCCGAATAGCGCACTGCCCACGAGCCGGCGCCGCTGATCACCTTCGCGTACACCGCGCGCGGGCGAAGCAGCTGGACGACCTGTGCGAGTGGATCAGCCATGCAGGACTCCTGCAAACAAAGTACGGACTCCGAATTATAGGAAGTCCTTCCGGCCCGCGATAACGTGACGCACCTCAACCCAAGCTCAAAGGAATTGCGATGAAGACCATCCTGATCACCGGCTGCTCGTCCGGCTACGGCCTGGAAACCGCGCGCCACTTCCAGGCCCGGGGCTGGCAGGTGATCGCCACCATGCGGACGCCGCGCGCCGAGCTCTTCCCTCTTTCGGGGCGCCTGCGCGTGCTGCCCCTGGACGTGACGAAGCCCGAAAGCATTGCCGCCGCGCTCGAAGCCGCCGGACCGATCGACGTCCTCGTGAACAACGCCGGCCTCGGACTCTTCGGGGCGTTCGAGGCGACGCCGATGGCCACCGTGCGCGACATCTTCGAGACGAACACCTTCGGCACGATGGCGATGACCCAGGCCGTGCTGCCGCAGTTCCGGCGCCGCAGGTCGGGGCTGGTCATCAACGTGACGTCGACCGTCACGCTCGCGCCGATGCCACTCGTGGCGGCGTACACCGCGAGCAAGACCGCAATCGAAGGTTTCACGGAGTCGCTGGCGCTCGAGCTCGCTGCGTTCGACGTTCGAGTGAAGCTCGTCGAGCCCGGCTATGGGCCGGGCACGCGCTTCACGGCCAATGGGGCAGAGCGCATGCAAGGCCTGATTCCCGAGGCCTATGCCCCCTTCGCGCAGTCCGTCTTCGCGGCGCTGGGCAGGCCGGCGGCAGTGACCACCGAGCCGGAGGTGGCCGAGGCCGTGTGGCGCGCCGCGGGCGACCCCGCCGCAACGCTGCGGTATCCGGCGGGTGCCGACGCGCTCGCGCTCGCACTCGCACGGAACACCGCTGCCTTGCGCCAGTCCGGCGTGTGAAGGCTCAGCGTGCCGCCATCCGCCGCGGGCGCACACCGGACGGGCTGCCTGCAGCCACCATGCCCGAGCGCCTCCTGACCAGGGCCGCAAGCTCGGCGGGCGGCACGGGGCGGCTGAAGAGATAGCCCTGCATTTCGTCGCACCCGTGGGCGCGCAGGAATTCCAGCTGCTGCTCGGTCTCGACGCCTTCGGCGATGACCTTGAGATCGAGCTCGTGCCCCAGCGAAATGATGGCCTTGGCGATGGTCTTGTCGTCTTCGTCGCCGGGAATGTCGCGCACGAAGGCGCGATCGATCTTCAGCCGGGCGATGGGGAAACGCTTGAGCGCGCTCAGGCTCGAATAGCCGGTGCCGAAATCGTCGATGGAGAACTGCACGCCCGTCGCCTGCAGGGCCCTCATCGACTGCAGGGCTTTCTCGAGGTCTTCCATGACCATGCTCTCGGTCAGCTCCAGTTCGAGGAACCGGGCTTCGAGCCCGCTGTCCTCGAGCGCCTGTGCGACCTGCTCGATCAGGGTCCGCTCCCGGAACTGCCGCGCCGACACGTTGACCGAAATGCTGAAGGCCGGCAGGCCGGCGTCCTGCCAGGCCTTGTTCTGGAAGCAGGCGGTGCGCAGCACCCATTCGCCGATGGGAACGATCAGGCCGGTCTCCTCGGCCAGGGGAATGAACTCCACCGGAGATATGAGGCCGCGCTCGGGATGCCGCCAACGGATCAGGGCCTCCGCGCCTGTCACCTGGCCCGACCCCATGTCCACCTGCGGCTGGTACAGGAGGTGGAACTCGCTGCGCGCGATGGCATGGCGCAGGCCGTCGCGCAGCGCGAGCTCGTCGCGGATCGCGCCGCTCATCTCGGCCGCATAGAACTTGAAGTTGTTGCGTCCCGAAGCCTTGGCGCGGGACATCGCGGCATCGGCGTTCATGAGCAGGGCGTCGGCATCGGCACCGTCCGCAGGATAGGTGGCCACGCCCAGGCTGCCCGTGACCTGGCCCCCCTCCTGGCCATCGATCTGGACGGGCTGCGCAATGGCCTGGAGCAGCCGTTGCAGCGCCGGCGCGACCTCGGTCCCGTCCCCGGGCTGGTCGTACAGAATGATCACGAATTCGTCGCCGCCCGTTCGCACCACCGTGTCCACGCTGCGCAGGCATTGGCGCATGCGTTCGGCCATGACCTTCAGCAATTCGTCGCCGGCCTTGCGGCCAAGGCTGTCGTTGATCCGCTTGAAGCCGTCCAGGTTGATGAACACCACCGTCATCAGCCGGCCGTAGCGATCGGCATACGAGATGGCCTGCCTGAGACGATCTTCCAGCAGTGCGCGGTTCGGAAGCCCGGTCAGCGGGTCGTGGGTGGCCTGGTGCTTCAGGGTGTCGGCGCTGCTCTGCAGCAGCGCATTGGAATTCTCGATCGACTCGGCCATCTGGTTCATGGCGTTCGCAAGGATGCCGAATTCATCCGCGCGGCCCTGCGGCGTCCTGGCACTGAAATCCCCCGCGGCGACGCGCCCGGAAAAGGCGACGAGCCGGGCGATGGAGCCCGTGATGCGCCGCGAGACGACCGTTGCGGCCGCCACGCTCAGCAGGATGGCCAGGGCGACCAGCGCGATGACCGCCCAGCGCGAGAACCTGGCTGCGCGTTCGACATCGCTGCGCGTCTGGAGCGCGCGCTTGGTCGCCTCGGTGTGCAGCGCCTCCACCGAGGATTCGATGGCCACGGCCGTGGCCAGGTAGCCTTGGCGCAGCGCATCGGCCGATTCCGGAAGGCCTTCCTTGCCATGCTGCGCGATGAACGCGAGGAATCCGTCCTCGTACTGCCGGGTCTGGATCTCGATCCGGTCGACCTGGTGCCTGAATTTCGGATCGGTCGAGAGGATCCGAAGGCTGGCAAGGTACTCCCGCATGTCCAGCAAATGGTTCTGCATGGCCGGCAAGGAGCGCTCGCTCGCCTGCGCCACGCCGAGCCGGTCCGCGGACAGCAGCAGTTCGTTCTCGGCGTCGCGGGCCTTGTACATCGCCAGCGAGCTGCGCAGGCTCAGGTCCGCCATCCGGTTGTCGCTGCCGAGCAGCTTGTCGATGGCGGCCGCGGAACGCTGTTCGCTGAGATAGAAGGACGCGCCCAATGCGAGCATCAGCACAATGACGACGCCGAATCCGAGCGCGATCTCCACCCGCAGGCTGCGCATTCTTCTCTCCCACGAGACGCCAGTCGGGAACTTGATCAATTGCGGCTCGCTCCCAAGTCGCTGTTGGAGAGATGCGTCACTGCTTTCGCTCTGCGTCGACCATCTTCAGGAACGTGCGCACGTTCTCGTCGCCCGCGAAGCGCCTGATCTCCTCGCGGGCGCCCTGGGTGGCCGCACGGAATGGCGCCGGGTCGGGGCGCGTGAGCTTCACGCCGGCGGCAACCATCTTCGCGATCAGCTCCTCCTCTTCGGCAATGATCTTCTTGCGCATGCCGTCGCCTGCCGCCTTGCTCTCTTCACGCACGATCGCCTGCTCGGCCGGCGTGAGCCTCGCCCAGGTCCTGGTGCTCATGAGGTGGAGCGTGTTGTAGTACACATGGCGGGTCAGGGCGAGGTGCTTTTGCACTTCGTACAGCTTGTTGTAGTAGATGACATTGAGTGGGTTCTCCTGGCCGTCGACCAGGCCCTGCGACAGCGCCTGGGGAAGCTCCTTGAAGCCGACCTTGCTGACCTGTGCACCCAGCGCCTGCATGGTGGCCTCGAGTTCGGCGACAGGCGGAACGCGCATCCTGAGGCCCCGCATGTCTTCGGGCACGTTGATGGGGCGCTTGTTGTTGGTGATGTTGCGGAATCCCCACTCCCAGTTGGACAGGATGACGAAGCCCTGCTTCTCGGCCAGCGGCGCGAGCCAGTTCATTGCCGGGCCATCGAGCACGCGGTGGGCATGCGCATAGCTGTCGAAGAGATACGGCATGACGACGACGGAGAACGTCTTCTCGTACTTGATGAGGTAGTTCATCGAGGTCACGTCCATGTCGACCGCGCCCAGCCGGACCTTCTGCAGCAGTTCGTTCTCGCTGCCGAGCTGGGACGCGGGAAAGATCTCCGTGCGGACCTGCCCGTGGGTGCGCTCCTCGACCCGATTGGCGAACTGGAGCGCCGCCAGATGGGCCGGGTGCACGGTGGTGGCGGCGTGCACCAGCGACAGCACCACGGGATCGGCATGCGCCGCCGGCGCCAGAGCGGCGAAGCCCCACGTCGCGGCAAGCAGCAAGAGTGCTTTTCTCATGCGGCGGCCTCGTGGTCCCCGCCCTTGCTGCGCTCGCTCTGCTCCATGGTGCCCGAGCGCAGGAAGTCGCCGGCCTCGGTGGCCATCACGGCCTCGCTGAAGTAGTAGCCCTGCGCCAGCGTGGTGGCGCCGGTCGATTGAAGAAAGGCGAGCTGCGTCTGCGTCTCCAGTCCCTCCACGATGATGCCGATGCGCGCTTCGCGCGCGAGATTCATGATGGCGCGAACCGTGGCCGCGCTGTCCGGGTCGTCGATCGCCCGCTTGAGCATCGACTGCGCGATCTTCAGGTGGTTCACGCGGTAGGTGCGCAGGTATTCGAACGACGAGTATTCGGTGCCGAAGTCGTCGATCGCAATGCGCACGCCGAGCGCCCGCAGCTTCGGCAGCACGTCGTTGTGGGTCCATGTCATCTGGGCCAGCGTCGACTCCGTCACGTCGAACTCCAGCACGGACGGATCGAGCTGCCATTTGGCGAGGCCCTCGGTCACGTCGCGGATCAACTCGCTGCCCTGCCTGAGCTGCCCGAGCGACAGGTTGATGGCCACGACGGGCGGTGCCACGCCCTGTTCGCGCCACGCGCTCATCTGCCTGCATGCCTGGTCCAGCACCCAGCGGCCCAAAACGACGATGCCGCCGGTGCGCTCCGCAATCGGCACGAACGCGGCCGCGTCGAGCAGGCCGCGCTTGGGATGGTTCCAGCGCAGCAACGCTTCCACGCCCACGATCTTTCCGGAGGACAGCTCGACCTGCGGCTGGTAGTAGAGCTCCAGCTCCTCGCGTTCGATGGCCTTCTTCAGGTCTTCGCCGAGCGCCACCCGGTCGCGGACATCCCGGTCGAGCTCTTCCGAGTGGAAGTGGTATTGGTTGCGCCCCTGTTCCTTCGAGCGGTAGAGCGCCACGTCGGCCTGTGCGAGCATTTCCTCGGGGCTTTCGCTGCCCGGGGTGTAGGGGCAGATCCCGATGCTGGCCGAGGCATGCACCTGGTTGCCGTCGATCATGTACGGGCGCGCCAGCTCCTGCTGGATCTTCGCGGCCAGCGCGCCCGCGGCGGCCGGGTCGGCCATTTCGCTTTGCAGCACGGCAAACTCGTCGCCGCCCAGGCGGGCCACCACGTCGGTCTCGCGCGTGCAGTTCTTCAGGCGCAGTGCCACCTCGCGCAGCAGCAGGTCGCCGCCCGGATGGCCGAACATGTCGTTGACCGGCTTGAAGTGGTCCAGGTCGAGACAATGGAGCGCAAACGGCACGGAGCCGCGCCGTGCCGCCGCATGGGCCTGGTGCAGACGCTCGACGAGCGTGGCGCGGTTGGCCAGGCCCGTGAGCCCGTCGGTGCGCGCCAGCCTTGCCAGTTGCTCCTCTGCCGCCTTGCGCTCGGTGACGTCGATGACGATGCCCTCGACCTCAATGAGCCGGCCGTCCTTGTCGCGCACCGGAACGTAGCGGTTCTCGACCCAGCGCCGCGCGCCGTCGCCGGTGCACAAGCGGTATTCGATCGATGCGCCTTCGGCGTCCTTCTCGAGCACGCGCGCCATCGCGGCGGCCACGCCGGGCTGGTCGGCCGGGTCGATCAGCACGTCCGCCCAGTTCGGGTTGGCCAGCAGGGCCGCCGGTTCGTGGCCGAACTTGGTGATGTTGTGCGAGATGTAGATCAGCGGGAACGCCGGCTCGCCGCGCAGGCGGTAGAGGATGGTCGGGCTGTTCTGCACGATGATGTTGGCGTCCGACAGTTCGCGCGTGCGTTCCTCCACGGCCTGCTCGAGCTGGTTCATCTTGAACGCGGCGTCTTCCGTCATCTGCCACTTCATGGTGAGGGCGCTGGCCAGCTGGCGCACCTCGATCGGATCGAAGGGCTTCTTGAGCACCAGCAGGCGGTCGCGCGCGTCCAGCCGCTCGAACACCTCGACCCACGACTGGTCCGCATAGGCCGTGCAGATCACGATCTGCAGGCGCGGGTCTTCGAGCCACAGCTGCTCGATGGTCTCGACGCCGTCCCACCCCGGAGGCATGCGCATGTCGATGAACGCCATGGCGTAGGGAGCCTCGGCCTCCAATGCCTCGCGCAGCTTCGCGAGCGCCTCCTGTCCCTGGTAGGCGCTGTCCAGCACGAAGTCCACTTCGCTTTTCCTGGCCGAGGTTCCGAACAACGCGGACTCCAGGTCGTCCAGGTTCGCGTCCGCGGCCGCCGGAAGAAGAATCTTGCGGAAGTCCTCATGGATGGCCGGCGTGTCGTCCGCCAGCAGGATGCGGCGGTTCTGCGGTTTGCTCATGGCGTCTGTCCCGCCTTTCTGATCGGAAGTTCGAGCGTGAAGGTGGCGCCGGTGCCGGGTCCGTCGCTGTGGACCGCCAGTGTGCCGCCCATCTCGCGCGCCGCGTTCGCCGCGCTGTGCAGGCCGAAGCCGTGGCCGTCCTTCTTGGTGGTGAACCCGTGCACGAATACCCGCGTGAGGTTTTCGGGGGCGATGCCGACGCCCGTGTCTGCGACGCGGATGCGCAGCATCTCGTCCCCGACGATCTCCGCATTCAGCATGAGCTTCGCGCTGTCGTCCGCCGCCGCCTCCATCGCCTGCCTGGCATTGCGCACCAGGTTCATCAGCACCTGCAGCACGCGGCCCCTGTCCAGCGGCAGCTCGGGAATCCGGGCCATGTCGCTCTCCATCACCACCTGGTGGCGCGCCAGGCCCGTGGCGTTCATGCGCAGTGCATCCTCGACCACCTCGTGGATGCGTATCGCCTCGACCAGGCCGGAGGCGCCGGCATGGGCCTGCTGCGCGGCAATGATTTCCTTGATGTGGTCGACGCTCTTGCCCAGTGCCACCAGTTCATCGACGACGGCGCGCTGCTCCGCCACCAGAAGCGGCGCCAGCTGCACCAGGTAGCCTGGGAGCATCTTGCCCTTGGGGTCGGAGGCGAGGAAGGTGCCCAGGTCGTCCGCGTGCTCGTTCATCAACTGCACCGCGCGCGCGATCCCTTCCACCTTGGACGTGCGAACCCTGGAAAGAATCAATCCGGCGGATACGTTGACGCTGTTGAGCACGTTGCCCACGTTGTGCAGCACGTTGGTGGCGATCTCGGCCATGCCGGCCGAGCGCGCGGCCGCCACCAGGTCGGCCTGCGTCTTGCGCAGCACCCGGTTGACTTGCTCGTTCTCGCGCAGCGCCGCTTCCAGTTCCGCGGTGCGGCTGAGCACCTGCTCCTCCAGCATGATCGTGGTCTGGAAGAGGTTGAAGTCGGAGCCTTGCGCGTTGGCGCTGCGCTCGGCCCGGTCCATCAGGGCCTGGATGATCTTGTTGAGCCGCGCGATCTCGTCCGTCGAGGAAAGCGCTTGCGCGCCGGGGCGCTGCAGTGTTGCGGTCTCAGACATGGCTGGCCTCCCCGCCGTTAGTGCCGAATGCAATGCCGACCAGCGTCTGGTTGACGTGCACGCCGCGGAACTGCTCCCCGTAGGTGTGGAAGCCGACCGTGTTGTTCTCCTGCAGGAGTTCGCCGATGCGGTCCTTCGCGCTGCTCTGCGCGATTTCCAGCTTGCGCAGGATGCAGTCATAGCCCAGCACCAACTGCGGCGGCCCGATCTCGGCGCGTATGCCGGCAAAGGCCTGCTCCAGGTTCTGCAGCAGGTCCACGCCCTTGGCCACGCGCAGCACCAGCCCGTTCTCGATGGCGCAGAAGAAAGTCAGGCTGCCGTCCGCGTTGGCCTTCTGGATCGAGCGCACATAGGTGGTGCCGCCGATCGTCAACACCACCGGCCAGGCCGCGAAGCGCGAGGGGTCCAGGTCGGAGGCGTCGATGCCGAGCATCCTCGCGTACTCCTGGCTCGCCGGCAGGCCGTTGATTTCCTTGACGGTGCGCGAGGCGGCATCTGCGTCGGTCACGACCAGCCTGTCGTCGGTGGCGACGACGTGCTGCGTCTTGAAGATGCGAAACGGCATGCGCGACACCACGAGCACCAGCACCGCGCAGTCGGAGCCGAACCGGCCGTCCCAGTAGACCTGGGTCCGGTCGAACTTCATGCCGTCGCCGGCCGAACCGCCGAGCAGCGGAAGCCTGCCCAGCGCGGTCTGGAATGCGCGCGTGACGGGCTCTTCGCGCAGCGACAGGCCGTCGATCAGGAGCAGCGCGAAGCTGTGGTCCGCGTCGCCGGGCGGGCCCTCGGCCAGCAGCTTGTGCAGCAGCGCCTGGGCGAAGTCCTGGCCGGCCTCCACCTTGAACTGCTGCAGTTGCTCGACCTGGCCTGCGGCCACCCTGAAGTGGCTGGCCGGAAAACTCGCACCCGCCAGGCTGTGGTCGCGGAAGCCGGCGGGGCCGATCTCCCCGGCCGTGGTGCAGCCCACCACCGGCACGTCGCCGAACAGGCGTTTCATCTCGTCGGCCAGCGTTTCGAGGTCGTAGTCGCTGGAGCAATAGAAGATCACCAGTGCCATGCCGGGCTGCGCCACCATGGCATGGAATTCCTGCGCGGCCTTGCGAGGGTCTGCCGCGCAGGAGTGGGCTTTGCGTAGGCAGTCCGTGTCCGTCATGTGGCGACTCCTTGTATGGTGAGCCCATTAGACGCTGGAAGAATTGCCGCAGTCGACCGATTCCATGCGGGACATCCCTGCCGAGGCCCTGGATCTTTCTCGACCTTCGCGAGTTGCGTAGATGAAAAGTTCTAACGCAAGGTGCCGACTGTTCAACCTACGCCGATCGAATTACTGCCTGCGCGTCTTGCCGCAGCCGCTCAGAGGCACTGCCATGCCTTCAGCGCCTGCTGCAATTGGGCGCCCGCGTCCGCGAGCGCCGCATCGTTGCGGACCTCGATGGCCGCCATGCCCGGCGGCAGCCGGAAGTCGAGCGCCCGCCGCACGCGTGCATCGACCATCTGCGACGTTTCCCGCTGGCGTGCGAGCAGACGGCGGCGCAGCGTCTCGGCGTCGGCCGTGATGTGGGCGACGACCAGTTCGGGAAAGAGCCGTGCGGCCTGGGGCAGGTAGGCGCGCGAGCCGTTCACGATCACGGTCCTGCCGTCGCAGCGTGCCGCGAGTTCCGCGCGCGCGATGCCGTAGTGCAGGGCATTGGCTTCCCAGTGCATCGCGAACGCGCCGGCCTCGCGCAGGCGCATGAACGCGGCCGTGTCGACGCTGTCGTGCTGCTCGCCCTGCGGCTGCACCGGGCGCGTGATGGTGCGGCGCGCGAAGTGCACGCGGGCGTCTTGCGGCAACTGCTGCTTCAGCCAGTCGATGACGCTGTCCTTGCCCGCGCCCGAGGGGCCGACCACATAGACCAGGCGGCCGGTCGCTGCGGCGTTCATTGGTGCACGGCTTGGCGCTGCGCTCATGCACCGAGCGCCATCTGTTCGATGCACATGAAGTCCGCTTGCGGCACGGGCTCCGCGAACAGGCTGATCGCATCGAAGCGTTGTGCAGGCAGCGCGCCGAAGTGCCGTTGCGCCGCGTCGTGCAGCGCCTGCACCTCGGCCTCGTCGGCCTCGCGCAGCGATCCGGTCAGCGAGAGGTGGAAGCGGAAGCGGTCGAGCACGAACGGGTAGCCCCAGCGCTGCAGCAGCGCGTCTTCCTCGGGCGTGAGCCCGCTCGCGCGGCGGCGCTGCAATTCGGCCGGCGGCAGCGGCGCGGCGAAGGCGTGCAGGCCGGTCACGCAGGCGCTGGCCATGGCGTTCAGCGCGCGGCTGGGCGCCACGGGCACGAGCGCGAGGAAATCGTCGAGCCGCACCACCTGCAGCGCCGGCATGTCGAAGGGCTCCCAGGCCTTGCAGATGTGGCGGATGCCGGTGCGCAGCGACGCCGCGTCCAGGTGCGAGGGCAGGGCGAAGGGCGCCTTCAGCGTGGCATGCCAGCCATAGCGCCGCGGCGCGGCCGTCAGTTCCTGCTGCCGCGCGGGCGGCATGCCGTCGATGGCGGGTTGCGGCAGCGGCTGCCCGCGCGCCGCGCAGCGTCCGAGCCAGTGGCTGCCGGCCTCCCACCACGCGCTGCCGATGGCCGGCGCGAAATAGGCCGCGTAGCGGTGCGCCGCGCCGCGTCTGCGGGACGCGGCCTCAGTCATCGTGCGCCACCGTCAGCGAGGTGCGGTCGCCCGCGAACCAGGCCCTTGCGTATTCGATAGGCACGCCCGCGGTATCGACGTTCACGCTCTCCACGAACAGCACCGGCCGGCTGACCGGCTGGCGCAACTGCGCGGCAATCGCGGCTTCGGGCATCTGCGCCGTGATCCGGCTGTGGTGGCGCGTGTAGTCGGCCACGCCGTGGGCCTCGAAGCCGGCGGTGATGGAGCCGGTCTCGCGCACCACGGCCTCCAGTCCCGCAAAGCGCGGCAGGGGAAAGAAGCGTTCGCTGCAGTGCAGCGGCTGACCCTCGGCTTCGCCGATCACTTGCAGGCACAGCAGGGAACTGCGCGCCGGCATCGCGAGCGAACGCGCCTGTGCCGCGGTGGCGCGCACGGTGCTCGCGCCGACCACGCGCAGCGCGCCGCGCAGTCCCGCCAGCGCCATGCTGCGCTGGAAGCGCGGGCGCTTGGCCAGCGCGAGGTCGACCGCGAACTCTTCCACATAGGTGCCGCTGCCCTGCGTCACGCGCAGCAGCCCCTGGCTGCAGAGGTTGGCGAGCGAGCGGCGGATGGTGTGGCGGTTCACGCCGAACTGCTCGGCCAGCGCGTGCTCGGAGGGCAGGCGCTGGCCCGGCGAATACACGCCGCGCGCAATGGCCTCGGCCAGGTCGGCCGCGATGCGGATCCAGAAGCTGTCGCGTGCGGTGCGTTCGGTGGTGGCGGGGCGTGGAGCCAGCGCGGAGGCAGGGGTCGTCGTCGTGCTTGTCATTAAACCTACTTGCGTGCTCTCTAAGCTCGCGTCAGTTGCCGAATTTGTCTATACAACTTCAAGCGTATCACTCTCATGTTTCATGCCTTTGACACAGAACCCGCCGCTCGCCCGCTGCGCCGCGCGCAGTGGCTGGCGATGCTGGCGCGTGCGCCCGTCTCGCTGCTCGAGCCGGCGCTCGCGCAGCACGCCGAGACCCCGCCGCAGTGGCTGCGCGCACCCGAGACCGGCCTGGTGATGGTGCAGGGCCGTGCCGGCGGCACCGGCGAGCGCTTCAACCTGGGCGAGGTGACGGTCACGCGCTGCGCGCTGCGCCTGGGCGGCACCGCGGCGCAGCCGGGCGCCGCAGTGGGCGTGGCCTATGTGCTCGGCCGTTCGCACCGCCATGCGCAGCTCGCGGCCGTGGCCGACGCGCTGCTGCAGGACCCGGCGCAGCAGGCCGTGCTCGATGCCCGGCTGCTGGCGCCCGTGCGTGCGCATCTCTCGGCGCTGCGCGCGCAGCGCCATGCACGCGCCCAAGGCAGCAAGGTCGAGTTTTTCACGGTGGCGCGCGAAGCCGGCGGCGCCGACATGGACGAGGACGATTCCGAATGAACGCGAACATGCTTTCCACCCTGGGCGCGGGATTCACCGATGCCGCACTCGGCAGCCAGGCGGTGTTCCGCTCGGCGCTGCACGCGCTCGCGCATCCGGGCCGCATCGTCGAGCTGTCGCACGATGCGCAGGTGCCGTCGCAGGGGCACGGCGCCTCGGCCGCGCTGCTGCTGGCGCTGCTCGACCCCGACTGCCGCCTCTGGCTGTCGCCATCGATCGCGGGCAGCGACGCGGCTGCATGGCTGCGCTTTCACACCGGCTGCGTGCTGGTCGACGAGCCTGCGCAGGCGCAGTTCGCGTGGATCGGCGAGGGCGATGCATGCCCGCCGCTCGATGCCTTCGCGCAGGGCAGCGACGCCTATCCGGACCAATCGGCCACCTGCGTGATCGACGTGGCCAACGTGATGGACGTGTCCGCACCGGCCGAAGGAAGCGCACCGCGCTGGACGCTGCGCGGCCCCGGCATCCAGGAACGCAACGCCATCGTCGTGGAAGGCCTGGCACCGGCCTTCACCACCCAATGGTCCGCGAACCACGCGCTGTTTCCGCGCGGCGTGGACGTGTTCCTGGCCGCGCCGCAACGCATCGTGGGGCTGCCGCGCACCACCCGCATCGAACAGGAGGCTTGAGATGTACGTTGCCGTCAAGGGCGGGGAAGCCGCCATCCTTGCAAGCTACCGGCTGCTGGCCGAACAGCGCCGCGGCGACACCGGCACGCCGGAGCTGTCGGTGCGCCAGATCCGCGAGCAGCTCAAGCTCGCGGTCGACCGCGTGATGACCGAGGGCTCGGTCTACGACCCCGAACTGGCTGCGCTCGCGATCAAGCAGGCTTCAGGCGACATGGTGGAGGCCATCTTCCTGCTGCGCGCCTACCGCGCGACGCTGCCGCGCCTCGGCCACAGCGTGGCGCTCGACACCTCGCGCATGGCGCTGGACCGCCGCATCTCCGCCACCTTCAAGGACCTGCCCGGCGGCCAGGTGCTGGGCGCGACGCACGACTACACGCAGCGCCTGCTCGACTTCACGCTGCTGGCCGAGGGGCGGCAGCAGGCCGCGCCGGCGCCCGCGGCCGATGCGGCCACGCCGCCCGCCGCAGCCACGCCGCGCGTGGTCGATCTGCTGAACCAGGAAGGGCTGATCGAAACCCGCGCCGTGCCGCCCGGCGATCCCGCACCGGTCGACCTCACGCGTGCGCCGCTGCGCTTTCCGGCCGACCGCGCGACGCGGCTGCAGAACCTTGCGCGCGGCGACGAGGGCTTTCTGCTGGCCATGGCCTATTCCACCCAGCGCGGCTACTCGCACAGCCACCCGTTCGTCGGCGAGATCCGCTTCGGCAGCGTGGAACTGGAGCTCGCGCCCGAGGAGCTCGACTTCACCATCTCCATCGGCGACCTGGAGATCACCGAATGCGAGATGGTCAACCAGTTCGCGGGCAGCAAGAGCGAGCCGCCCCAGTTCACGCGCGGCTACGGCCTGGCCTTCGGCCACTGCGAGCGCAAGGCCATGGCGATGAGCCTGGTCGACCGCGCGCTGCGCGCCGACGAGCTCGGCGAGCCCGTGGAGGCGCCCGCGCAGATGCAGGAGTTCGTGCTCTCGCACAGCGACAGCCTGGAGGCCTCGGGTTTCGTGCAGCACCTGAAGCTGCCGCACTACGTCGACTTCCAGTCCGAGCTCGAGCTCGTGCGGAAGATGCGCGCCGCCGCCGGCGCGGGAGACCACGAATGACGACCACCGAATACAACTTCGCCTACCTCGACGAGCGCACCAAGCGCATGATCCGCCGCGCCATCCTCAAGGCCGTGGCCATTCCGGGCTACCAGGTGCCCTTCGGCTCGCGCGAGATGCCGCTGCCCTACGGCTGGGGCACGGGCGGCATCCAGGTGACGGCCGCGGTCATCGGCCCGCGCGACGTGCTGAAGGTGATCGACCAAGGCTCCGACGACACTGTCAACGCCGTCAACATCCGCCGCTTCTTCGAGCGCACCACGCGCGTGGACACCACCACGCGCACGGCCGAAGCCACGCTGATCCAGACGCGCCACCGCATCCCCGAGGCAGCGCTGTCGGAAGGGCAGGTGCTGGTCTACCAGGTGCCGGTGCCCGAGCCGATGCAGCGGCTGGAGCCGCGCGAGACCACCACGCGCACGCTGCACGCGCTGGCCGAGTACGGGCTGATGCACGTGAAGCTCTACGAGGACATCGCGCGCTACGGCCACATCGCCACCACCTACGACTACCCGGTGCTGGTGAACGGCCGCTATGTGATGTCGCCGTCGCCGATCCCCAAGTTCGACAACCCCAAGATGCACATGAACCCCGCGCTGCAGCTGTTCGGCGCCGGCCGCGAGAAGCGCATCTATGCGGTGCCGCCCTACACGCCGGTCGAAAGCCTGAGCTTCGAGGACCACCCTTTCGAGATCCAGCGCTGGGACACGCCCTGCGCGCTGTGCGGAGCGACCGACAGCTTCCTCGACGAAGTGATCACCGACGACCAGGGCGCACGCATGCATGTGTGCTCCGACTCCGACTACTGCCAGTCGCGCCAGCAGGCGGACAGCGCCGCCGTTGCGCCCGATCCCGCGACCGATTCGGCCACCGTGGACGGAGCTCTCGCATGAGCGCCGTGCAAGTTTCCCCCTTGCCGCTGCTGCGCGTGCGCGGCGTTGGCAAGCGCTACGGCGACCGCGTGGCGCTGCACGACGCCTCCTTCGACCTCTGGCCCGGCGAGGTGCTGGCGGTGGTTGGCGAATCGGGCTCGGGCAAGTCGACCCTGCTCGACGCCATTGCCGCGCGCAGCCGCCCCGACGCCGGCAGCGTGCAGTTCCACGTGCGTGGCGGCGGCCTGCAGGACGTGTTCGCGATGACCGAGGCCCAGCAGCGCCTGCTCTCGCGCACCGACTGGGGCTTCGTGCACCAGAACGCGGCCGACGGCCTGCGCATGGACGTTTCGGCCGGCGCCAACGTGGGCGAGCGGCTCATGGGCCTGGGCGAGCGGCATTACGGCCGCGTGCGGGCCACGGCGGCCGACTGGCTGCAGCGCGTGGAGATCGATCCGGCGCGCATCGACGACACGCCGCGCACCTTCTCTGGCGGCATGCGCCAGCGCCTGCAGATCGCGCGCAACCTGGTGACGCAGCCGCGGCTGGTGTTCATGGACGAGCCGACCTCGGGCCTGGACGTGTCGGTGCAGGCCCGCCTGCTCGACCTGCTGCGCCAGCTCACGCGGCAGATGCAGCTCGCGGCCATCGTGGTCACGCACGACCTGGCGGTGGCGCGGCTGCTCGCGCACCGCATGGTCGTGATGCAGCAGGGCCGGGTGGTCGAGACCGGCCTCACGGACCAGGTGCTGGACGACCCGCAGCACGCCTACACCCAGCTTCTCGTTTCCTCGGTGCTCCAACCATGACGACCCCCTTGCTTCTTCTCCAGGGCGTGGCCAAGCGCTTCACGCTGCACCACCAGAATCAGCTGGAGCTGCCGGTGTTCGACGCGGTCGACCTCAGCGTGAGCGCAGGCGAATGCGTGGTGCTCGATGGCGCCTCGGGCCTGGGCAAGAGCACGCTGCTCAAGCTCATCTACGCCAACTACCGCGCGAGCGCGGGCCGCATCACGGTGCAGGCGCTGGCCGGCCCGGTGGACCTGACCGAGGTGGCGCCGCGCGAGCTGGTGCGCCTGCGGCGCGACACCATCGGCTACGTGAGCCAGTTCCTGCGCGTGATCCCGCGCGTGCCCGCGCTCGACGTGGTGGCCGAGCCGCTGGCCGAGGACGCCGGCGACGACCCCGCGGGCATCGAGGCCGCGCGCGCCGAGGCGCGCCGCTGGCTCGCGCGGCTGCGCATTCCCGAGCGCCTGTGGCACCTGCCGCCGGCCACCTTCTCGGGCGGCGAGCAGCAGCGCATCAACATCGCGCGCAACATGATCAAGCCCAAGCCGCTGCTGCTGCTGGACGAGCCCACCGCCTCGCTCGACGCCGCCAACACGGCCACCGTGATCGAGCTCATCCGCGAGGCCACGGCACGCGGCGCGGCCATCGTCGGCATCTTCCACGACGCCGAGGTGGGCGCGGCCGTGGCCACCCGCCGCGTCAACGTGGGCGACTTCAGGAGCACCCGGCCATGAGCACACCCATCGTCTTTTCCAACGCACGCATGGTGCTGGCCGGCGAGGTGGTGCACGGCGCGCTCTCGGTGGCCGGCGGGCGCATCGAGGCGCTGGACAGCGGCGCCACCGCGGCGGGCACGCTCGACCTCGAGGGCGACTACCTGTTCCCGGGCCTGGTCGAGGTGCACACCGACAATCTGGAGCGGCACCTGATGCCGCGTCCCAAGGTGCAGTGGGCCGAGATGCCCGCGCTGCTGGCGCACGACGCCGAGGTGGCCGCCGCCGGCATCACCACGGTGTTCGACGCGCTGGGCGTGGGCGAGGCCGATCCCGAGAGCCTGCGCGGCAGCACCTGGGACACGCTGCTCGACGTGCTCGACGGCTGCATCGAGAGCGACCTGCTGCGCGCCGACCATCACCTGCACGTGCGCTGCGAGCTGCCGGCGCCCAACACCATCGAGCTGTTCGAGCCGTTCCGCAAGCACCCGCGCCTGTCGATGATCTCGCTCATGGACCACACGCCGGGCCAGCGCCAGTGGGAGAACATCGAGGTTGCCCGCGTCTACTACACCGGCAAGAAGGGCTGGAGCGACGACAAGTTCGACCGCCGCGTCTCCGAGGCCGTGTCGCTGCAGACGCGCTATGCCCAGCCGCACCGCCGGCACTTCGTCGAGCATTGCCGCGTGCACGGCATTGCCCTTGCGAGCCATGACGACACCACCGTGGCGCATGTGGAGCAGGCGCATGCGGAGGGCGCCAGCATGTCGGAATTCCCGACCACGCTGGCGGCCGCGCGCGCGGCGAGAGAGCGCGGGCTCGCCAACATCATGGGCGGGCCGAACGTGGTGCGGGGCGGCTCGCATTCGGGCAACGTGGCCGCGGCCGAGCTGGCGCGCCAGGGACTGCTCGACATCCTTTCTTCCGACTACGTGCCCGGCAGCCTCATGAGCGCGGTGATGCGGCTGGTGGACGAGGGCATCTGCACGCTGCCCGAAGCGGTGGCGATGGTGAGCCGCGCACCCGCGCGCGCGGCCGGCCTGCACGACCGCGGCAGCCTGGAGCCGGGGCTGCGCGCCGACCTGGTGCAGGTGCGCATCACCCAGATGGCCGACGGTGCCAGGCACCCGGTGGTGCGCGGCGTGTGGCGCCAGGGCCGGCGTGTGATCTGAGGGCGTCTTCGGGGGCGTTACCGCGGCTGTCGCCGCAATGTCGCACAGCTGTCGCGCGCATGTCACGACGCCTCGCGAGACTTCACTTGTCTAGACGACTTTGGAACTCAAGATGACCGGTGTCCTGCGCATCCATCAACTGAACAAGCACTTCGCCAACGGCCGGCATGCGCTGCGCGACGTCAACCTGGCCGTGAACCGCGGCGAGATGGTGGCGTTGATCGGCGCCTCGGGCTCCGGCAAGTCCACGCTGCTGCGGCACGTGGCGGGCCTGGTGGCCGCCGATGGCGGCACCGATTCGCTGATCGAGATCGACGGTTGCTGCGTGCAGAAGGGCGGCCGCATCCACCGCGACATCCGCAAGGTGCGCTCGCAGGTCGGCTTCGTGTTCCAGCAGTTCAACCTGGTGGCGCGGCTGCCGGTGCTGGTGAACGTGCTCGTCGGCTCGCTGCACCGCATGCCGTGGTGGCGCAGCTGGCTGCGCGTGTTCACGGCGCAGGAGCGCGCACTGGCGCTCGAGGCCCTGGGGCGCGTGGGCATTGCCGACTGCCATGCGCAGCGCGCCTCCACGCTGTCGGGCGGCCAGCAGCAGCGCGCGGCCATTGCGCGCACCCTGGTGCAGGGCGCCAAGGTGGTGCTGGCCGACGAACCCATTGCATCGCTCGACCCCGAGTCCTCGCGCAAGGTGATGGAGATCCTGGCGCGCATCAACCGCGAGGACGGCTGCACCGTCATCGTGTCGCTGCACCAGGTCGACATCGCGATGAAGTACTGCCCGCGCGTGGTGGCGCTGAACCAGGGCCAGGTGGTGTTCGACGGACCTTCCTCGGCGCTGACGCCCGCGCTGCTGCGCGACCTGTACGGCGTGCAGGCCGACGAGCTGCTGCGGCCGGCCGCGCCGGCCGCGGCACCCGAGGGCGCCAACGTGCACGTGCTGAACCCGGCGGCTCCCGTGTCGTGGGCTGCGCAAGCCGCATAGCCCGCGAAGAACGCGTGTCTCTTTCCATCCCTCAATTTCCCTGGAGCCATCCATGATCAAGAAACTCATTGCCGCCACCGTGCTGGGCCTCGGCCTTGCCGGCGCGTCCCTCGCGCAGGACATCAACTTCGGCATCATCTCGACCGAGGCGACGCAGAACCTCAAGGGCGACTGGCAGCCGCTGATCGACGACATGAGCCGCCAGACCGGCCTGAAGGTCACGGCCTTCTTCGCGCCCGACTACGCCGGCATCATCGAAGGCATGCGCTTCAACAAAGTGCACATCGGCTGGTTCGGCAACAAGTCGGCGATGGAAGCGGTCGACCGCGCGGGCGGAGAGGTGTTCGCGCAGATGGTGAACGCCGACGGCACGCAGGGCTACTACTCGCACCTGATCGTGAACCGCGAGAGCCCGCTCAACACGCTCGACGACGTGCTCAAGAACGCGAAGAACCTGAGCTTCGGCAACGGCGATCCCAACTCGACTTCGGGCTACCTGGTGCCGGGCTTCTATGTCTTCGCGCAGAACAAGCTCGATGCCAAGTCGATCTTCAAGGTGACGCGCAGCGCCAACCACGAGACCAACGCGCTGGCCGTGGCCAACAAGCAGGTCGACGTGGCCACCAACAACAGCGAGAACCTCGAGAAGGTGAAGGAGCGCTTCCCCGAGAAGTTCAAGGACATCAAGATCGTCTGGACCTCGCCGCTGATTCCGCTCGATCCGCTCGTCATGCGCAAGGACCTGCCCGAGGCGACCAAGGCCAAGCTGCGCAACTTCTTCTACAACTACGCCAAGTCCGATCCGCGCGAGAAGGAGATCGTCATGAAGATCTCGAAGCTCTCGGGCTTCAAGGAATCGAGCGACAAGCAGCTGCTGCCGATCCGCCAGCTCGACCTGTTCGGCCAGCGCACCAAGATCGAGGCCGACGCCGTGCTCGGTGACGCCGACAGGAAGGCCAGGCTGGCCGACATCGACAAGAAGCTGGCCGCGCTGAACTGAGCGCCGCCACTTTTTTTTCTGCTGCACTGCTGTGTCCGCCATGCAACCCACGGTCCATATCGTCCGCCCGAGCCTGGCGCCTGCGGCGTCCGCCGCTCTCAAGCGCAGCCTCGCCTGGCAGCTCTCGTGGGCGGGCCTGCTGATCCTGCTGGCCGCGTCCTGGAAGGGCGCCGACATGCGTCCGTTCGAACTCTGGCGCGATTCCGGCAACATGGCTACCTACGCGGCCGAGTTCTTTCCGCCGAACTTCACGCAGTGGCGCATGTACCTGCAGGAGATGGTCGTCACCTTGCAGATCGCGCTGTGGGGCACGGCGCTGGCCGTGGTCACAGCCGTGCCGCTCGCGCTGCTGGCTTCCGCCAATATCGTGCCCTGGTGGATCTACCAGCCGATGCGCCGCCTCATGGACAGCTGCCGCGCCATCAACGAGATGGTGTTCGCGATGCTGTTCGTGGTGGCCGTGGGCCTGGGCCCCTTCGCCGGCGTGCTGGCGCTGTGGGTGCACACCACGGGCGTGCTGGCCAAGCTGTTCGCCGAAGCGGTGGAAGCCATCGACCCGCAGCCGGTGGAAGGCATCCGCTCCACGGGCGCCAGCGCGCTGCACGAGATCGTCTACGGCGTGCTGCCGCAGGTGATGCCGCTGTGGATTTCGTATGCGCTGTACCGCTTCGAGTCGAACGTGCGCTCGGCTTCCGTGGTGGGCATGGTGGGCGCGGGCGGCATCGGCGTGGTGCTGTGGGAGATCATCCGCGGCTTCCAGTACGCCGAGACCTGCGCGGTGATGCTGATCATCGTGGTGAGCGTGAGCGCCATCGACCTGGCGTCGGCGCGCATCCGCAAGTTCCTGATCTGAGTGCGGGGCAGGGCAGGGCGGGCCTGCGCGGGCGAGGCAGAATCCGGCAAGGACTTCCGCACGCACATGAACGCCCAGACATTGCTCCCCATTCTTCAGCTCCAGGACCTGAGCTTTGCCTACCCGGGCCAGCCCGCGCTCGCATCCGGCTGGTGCGCTTCGGTGGGCGAGGGCGTCACGCTGCTGTATGGCGACACGGGCAGCGGAAAGTCGACCCTGCTGCGCGTGATCGCGGGCGCGCTGCCTTCGGCTTCCGGAACGCTGACGCTCGCGGGCGCGCGGCTCGACACCGAGCCCGAGGCCTACACGCGCAACGTGTTCTTCTGCGACCCGGCCGCCGGAGCCTTCGAACAGCTCACCGCGCGTGCATGCACGGCCACCCTGAGCGAAGGCGACGCTGGCTTCGATGCGGCGCTGTGGCAGGTGCTGGTCGAGGGTTTTTCGCTGGCGCCGCACATCGACAAGCCGATGTACATGCTTTCCACCGGATCGAAGCGCAAGGTGGGGCTGGCGGCCGCGCTGGCCTCGGGCCGCCCGCTGGTGCTGCTCGACGAACCCGAAGGCGCGCTCGACGCGCGCTCGATCGGCTGCCTGTGGAGGGCCGTCGAGTCGTTGGCCGGGCACGCGGGCCGTGCGATCGTCATTGCCAGCAGCGCGCGCCTCGACCACGTTCCGCGGGTTGCGCTCGCCGGGTGCATCGAGCTGCCGCTTCGCTGAGTGGTCCGGCGCAAGAGGTTCATTCCAGAGCGCTGACTCCCGGGTTGCGATCCGCCGTCAGCGCTCCTTGCACTTGACCTCTTCCTTGAACACCTCGCGGCTGGCCTCGAGCTTGACCTTGCAGGGGCCGTCCCGGAACTCGTCCTTCCATTCCCCTTGCCACGTGGCCCCGACGCCGTCCTTGCACTTGACCTCGCGCTTGAACTCGCCTCGCTTCGACTCCTGCTTGACCTCGCAGGGCCTGGCCCAGCGGTCGTCGCGCCAGTTGCTTTGCCAGTCGCCGCGTCGCCAGCGCTTCTTCGAATCGTCGTCGTCGGCGAAGGCACAGGGGGCGGCGATGGCGGAAAGCAGCACGAATGCGGCGGTGGCTCGAATGGACATTGCGTTCTCCTTGACGAGATGTGGCTGCTGCGAAAGCGTGTGCCGGCGGCAAGCGCTCGCGCTCAGCGCCGATACGGATTGTGGGGGCGGCGGTCGTAGCGGTCGGGCACACCGTCGCGGTCGCTGTCCCGGCGCGCATGGCGGTAGTCGGCGCGGCGGCCATGACGATAGTCGGCATGGCGGTCGTGGCGGTGGTCGTAGCCGTGTCGCACCACGTGCCGCGGCGGGGGCGGCGGAACAACGACCACGTGCGGGCGATAGCCGTGGTCTCCATGGTGCGGCTGCGCTTGCGCAGGAGCGCTCAGGGCGGCCAGGGAGAGCAGGGCGGCCGTAGCCAATGCGAGGGACAACTTCTTCATTGCAACTCCTTCGAGTCGTTGTATTCAGGAGTTCCCATGCTGAGGGCGCAATGTGAAGGGCCGGTAAGGCTGCGGCGAATTTCCGATGAACTTTTTGCAGGGCATTTCGGCATGCGTGGGCGCCGCCTCCCTAGGCAGGCGGCATCCCCTTCAGCGCCCTCGCGGAGCGGGCGAGCCCTTCAAGGATCCGGCCCGACACCGCGGCCGGAAAGTGCGCGGGCAAGCGCGCAGCGATCCGATCGATCACGCCTGGCGTTGCCGCGAGCACGCGCTGGATGATGCTCTCGGCATCCGGGCCGTAGTGGCACTTCTGCGCCATGGCGTTGAAGTGGCGCCGCTGGATGGTCTTGAAGTGGTAGTGCCTGCTCTTGCCGGACAAGGCCATCGCGAGCTTGGCTTCGTGCCTGGAGAACTGGTTCGGGCCGTTGCCTTCCAGGGGCCAGATGGACATCACGTCATAGAGGGGCGTCAGCCTGTAGCGGCCCATCGGGAGCCAGGCAATGCTGAAGTTCTTGGCATGCCCGTCGGGCGCGCCCAGCATCCAGAAGAGCAGCTGTGCGGTGAGGAGCGTTGCCAGGTCTTCCTGGGCGTTGACCGAATTGCGCAGTACATCGGCCAGGTCGGTCATTCCCGGTCCGCCGTCCGCTTCGTATTTCAGATGCGACGGCCTGCCGAGGGCCTGGCAGAAGTCTTCCTGTGGCAGGCGCAGCCACCAGTTTCCGGAGGAGTGCAGACGGCGGTCGAAGCGCTCGACGGCCAGCACCTTCTGCGAACCGAATCGGAGCATCGCGCTCCGGGGAACAGGAACGCCGTACTCCTGGAGGATGTTCAGGCAGATCCACTCGTTCTCCACCGAGGTGTTGAAGTCGGCCTTGCGATGGCCGACGAGGCCCAATGGCAGCTTCAGGATATGCGTGGTGGGGGTCGAGCCCTGCGGACGCACCCACTGGCCTTCGTGCCACAGAAGAGCGGTTTTCTCCTGGGCGCCCGCCAGGGAGATGCGAAGCTCGTCGCCAGGCAGCGCTTGCGTGGCGAAGCTGCCCGGATCGACCGTCTGCTGCAGCAGCCGTTCGACGCCGGCCTCGCTCATCGGCTCGCCCTCGATGCGTTCCACATCGGCCGGGCTGGCGTTCTCTCCCAGCAGCTGGATGGCGCCCACGCAATCCCTGCCGATCGCCTGTAGGAGGTCGAAGGCCTGCGTCGTCTGCGTGCCGAAGCGGCTCGCAATGCGCTGGCGGATGGGCAAGCTGTCCGGCAGCAGGTTGTCGAAGTAATTCCGGACGACAGCGCCCTTGTGGGTGAAGCCGCGCACCAGCGGCAATGAAAGCGAGAGCGGGCGCCCCGCGGGCGAATCGGCCCAGGCATCGTCATAGCGCAGTTCGTCCGCCCCGTGCGCGGGGATGCGCCAGCTGCCTACCCGTTCACCGTTGGCCCAGATGGAAAGCGCCTGGAGGCCCCGTGTGCGTGCCACGCTCACCACTCCGGGGAAGGTGCTTTGCTGCCAGTGGGCGCTGGCCTCTTGGAGCCCACCACCATTTCAAGGCCCAGCACGCCGAAGATGGCCAGCAGCTGCTCCAGGCTCAGCGAGCCCGGGTTGAGCTCCATGTGGGACATCCGGCTCTGGCTGATGCCGAGCCGCTCGGCCAGCCTGACCTGCGAGATGCCCGCTTCCTTGCGCGCGGCCTTGAGCAGCGCGCCGAGCTGGGAGGGAACCGAAAGGATTTGCTGCATGGAAATACCGATGAGACGGGTACTTGGAAGATTACCCATCAGACGGGTAATTGTCAAATACCCAGCTGATGGGTATTTGAGGAATTACCTATTTCATGGGTAATCGGAGTCGAAGCATGGGCATCCCGTACGGCCTCGCAGAGCAGCGTCCTCGAAGCCCTATCGACCCAGGAATTCGACCGCCTTGGGCACGAAGTCCGCATGGAACTGGAACACGCCGCCGTGGCCGGCATCGGGGTAGATGATCAGCGTGCTGTTCGGAAGCCGCCACGCCAGTTCGCGCGAGTTCGCGGTCGGGACCATCCGGTCGTCGTCACCGTTGACGATGAGAACGGGCTGCTTGACCACCGAAAGATCGGCCGGCTGTTTGCGGCCCCAGGTCTTCACCGCCCGCAGCTGCGCCAGGTACGCGGCGATCGTGATCTCCTTGTCGCGGTTCTCCGAGCGTTCCTTCAATCGCGCGAGGAAGGCCTTGCCGGCCTCGATGCCGCCCGGCGTGCGCGTGAAGAACAGGAACTGCTTGGGGTCCTGGCCGGTGAAAAGACCCCGCAGGAGGTCGTAGTGCGCGACCCTGGCCACCGCGCTGATGCCCTCGCCGCCCGCGGGGCCGGTGCCCGCGAGGATCATCTTGCGCACGAGCAGCGGCTCCTTCAGCACGATGTCCTGGGCGATCATTCCGCCCATCGAAAGGCCGAAGAGGTCGACCTGCCCGAACCCCATGGCCTTGATGAAGGCGATGGCGTCGTCGGCCATCTGCTCCACCGAGTCGGACGGCGAACCGCTGGATGCGCCGACGCCCCGGTTGTCGAACGCGATCACGTGGTGCGTCGCCGCGATGCCATCCATGATGCGCGGGTCCCAGTTGTCCAGGACGGCGGCCAGGTGAACGAGAAACACGACCGGTGTTCCGCCATGGTGCGCTCCCAGTTCCCGGTACGCAAAATCCACGCCGCCGGCGAAGATGGATCTCGTTGGAACGTCCGCCCAGCGGTGCACTCAGGCCACCTGCGGAAGGTAGCTGGGCCTGGGCGCCGTCATCCCTTGCTTGACCTGCTGCGTGAGCTCATCGGCCAGCACCTCGTCGAGGCCCGATTCGAGCCCGTCGAGCGCACGCTTCACGATGTCTTCAGGGCTCGTCTTCGGCACATCGAAGCCGCGCGTGAGATCGGTGTCGACATAGGCCATGTGCAGTGCCAGCACCTGCGTCTTCTGCGCCGACAGTTCGCTGCGCAAAGCATTGGTGAGCGACCAGGCGGCCGACTTGCTGGCCGAATAGGCCGCCAGTTCCCCGCCATTCACCCACGAGGCGACCGACAGGACGTTGAGCAGCGCGCCGCCGCCGTTGGCCTTGAGAATGGGCGCGAAGGCCTTGCTCATGCGCAGCACGGCAAAGAAATTGGTCTCGAAGATTTGCCGTGCGACCTCTTCGCTGTCGGCCGCGAGAAAGCCGCCCACCTGGGCAATGCCGGCGTTGTTGACCACCAGCGTCACATCGGATGCCGCAGCCGCGGCGGCCGCCACGTCTTGCGGATTGTTGACGTCCAGGCGCAGCGCCTGGACCCCGGCCTGGGTCACGGTTTCGGGGTTGCGAGCGCCCACATAAACCTTGCGGGCGCCGCGGGCCAGCAGCTCGCGCGCGAATGCCAGGCCGATGCCGCGATTGGCGCCAGTGACAAGAGCAACGGAATTTTCGATCTTCATGGGAATCTCCAAAAAATGAGGGGAACAAGAATGAACAAGGCTCACTTGAGCTTGACGACGACCTTGCCCTTGGCGCGGCCTGCTTCGACATAGGCCAGGGCTTCGTTGGTGGCGTCGAACGGGAACACGCGGTCCATCACGGGCCGGATGGCACCGGCCTCGATGAGTCGCGTGATCTCGCGCAGCTGGCTTCCGTTTGCCCTCATGAAGAGAAACGAGAAATCGACGCCGCGGCCTTTGGCTCTGCGCCTGATGCCGGAACTCAGCAGCCGCATGACCAGCTTCACGAAGCCGGGTGCGCCGCTTTGCTTTCCGAACTCGGGGTCGGGCGGTCCGGAGATGGTGATGAGCTTGCCGCCGCGCTTGAGCACGCGCAGGGATTTCTCGAGCGTCTTGCCGTCCTGGCTGTTCAAGACCACGTCGTAGTCGCGCAGCACATCCTCGAAGTCCTGCGTCCTGTAGTCGATGGCGACATCCGCACCCAGGCTCTTCACGAGCGCGGCATTGGCCGAGCTCGTCGTCGTGGCGACGGTGGCGCCCAGCTGCTTGGCCAACTGGATCGCAAAGGTGCCCACGCCGCCGGAGCCCGCCTGGATGAACACCTTCTGGCCCTTCTTCAGTCCGGCCTTCTCGACCAGTGCCTGCCACGCCGTCAGGGCCACCAGCGGAATGGAAGCGGCTTCTTCCATCGTGAGGCCCTGCGGCTTGGGCGCGAGCGATGCCTCCTTGACCGCAACGAACTCGGCGAAGGTGCCGATCCGGAAATCGTCCGCCCGCGCATAGACCTCGTCGCCCGGCTTGAACTGCCGCACGCGCGCGCCAGCCTTGACCACGATACCGGCCACGTCGTGCCCCAGCACGAGGGGCAGGCGGTACGGCAGGATGAGCTTGAACTCCCCATTCCTGATCTTGGCGTCCAGCAGGTTCACGCCGGCGGCATGCACCTCGACCAGGACCTCGTCATCGCGCAGCTCCGGCGTGGGCACGTCTGCCGATCGCAGCGCACCCTTCTTGGTGTATCGATCGAGAACAAATGCTTTCATGGTCTTCCTTGTTACTGGCGTATCCAGGTCTGTGAACGGCCCAGCATGGGCACACCGATGTAGCCGCGCACGCTGAGCTTCTTGCCGTTGTCGGTCAGGCGCACAGTGCTGCGGTAGACCTTGCCGTTGTCGGGATCGAGGATCTGGCCGCCGGCGTATTCGTCACCGTCCTTCTTCAGGCCATTCAGGATCACCAGCCCGACGACCGGTGCATTCTTGTGGGCGCCTTCGCACTTGTCGCAGGTCGGATTCGGGTCTTCGTTCGGGGCCGGAAATACTTTTTCGATCTTTCCCTGGAGGACACCATTCGATTCGGTGAGGCGGATCAGCGCCCGCGGCTTGCCGCTGACGTCGTCGACGTTCTTCCACAGGCCGACGGGCGATGTCTCGTCCGCCCGGGCTGGCAACGCCGTGAATGCTGCGGCCGCGGCGAAGCCCTGGAATGCGAGCGCGAAGAGGAGCGGAAGCGCGCGCGCTTTGCCGGCGGGGTTTTGTTTATGTCGCATGATAAGCATCATATTTATGGGCGAAAAAATGGGATTCGTGCCGCGGTGGATTCAGGCCGGCGTCAGGTGCTTCAGCGCAGCCTCGCACAGGCTGGCCGACAGCGCGGGCTCGTCGACCGCGCGCGCCAGCAGCAAGGTGCCGACCATGGTGGCGACGGTCACCAGTGCGCGTTCATGCGCAGCGGGCTGCCCCCAGTCGGGCGACTGGCGGGCGACGAGATCGATCATTTCCTTGACGTACCGCGTGGTCACCCGCCGCACCTCGGCGGCCTGGCGCGGCGTTTCCGAGCCCAGCGCGGCCAGCGGGCACCCCATCTCCGCGTGCGCCACATGTTCCGGCGAGAGATAGGTGCGCAGCATGGAGGCCAGGGCCTGGCCGGAGGGCTCTTCAGAAGCGGCCTTGGCCGCCGCCGCGGCCGATTCGGTGCAGGCCCGGCCTGCCGCTTCGGCCAGCATGGCTTCGCGCGACGGGAAATGGGCGTAGAAGGCACCATGGGTCAGTCCGGCTTCCTTCATGATGTCGGCCACGCCGGTGCCGTCGTAGCCGCTGCGGCGGATCGCCCGGGCAGCCACGGACAGGATGCGCTCGTGCGAGGCTTCCTTGGCTGCCGCCCTGACGCTGTGCTTTGTATTTCGCATGATGCGCATCATACATAAAATCCGACAATCCGCAAACGCGCGGGGCCGGCCGGCCATGGCGGCAGCAGGGCTGCTGCGGCAGAACGTTCTCAAGAGCAAGGAGAAAAAGGCGATGTACCAAGAGACTTTCATGAGGCAGGCCCTGGCGCTTGCGGCCAAGGCCCTCGATACGCCCGGCACCGAGCCGTTCGGGGCCGTGGTCGTGAAGAACGGCCAGGTCGTCGGCGAGGGGCTCAACCACTCGGTGGCGAATTTCGATCCGACCTCGCACGGCGAAGTCGAGGCGATCCGCGATGCCTGCAGGCGGCTGCGCAGCGTCGACCTTGCCGGATGCGACCTGTACACCTCGTGCGAGCCATGCGCCCTGTGCGTCGCGGCGATGCGCATCGCCGGCATCCGCGCGCTCTTCTACGCAGCCTCCATGGAACAGGCAGGCCGGGCCTTCGACGGGCTGCCGGCCGCCGCCCGCCACCCGATCGACGTGGACGATCTCCGCGCGGAAGCGGGCGCGCCCCTGGCCCTGCGCAAGATGCCGGCGCAGCAGCACCTGGCCGATGAAGCCACCAAGGTGCTGGCCGCCTGGGCGGCGCCGCGCAAGTGCTGAGGGTTTGTCTGGCTAGAGCTTGATCCCCGCGCCCTTGACCGTCGGCCCCAGCACGTTCACCTGCTCCTTCACGAAGCCATTGAACGCGGCGACGGTCTCGGGCTTGGCTACGATGCCCAGCTCGGTGAGCTTCTTCTGGATCTCGGGCATCACCAGCACCTCGTTGCAGGCCGCGTTGAGCCGGGCCACCACGTCCTCCGGTAGCCTGGCCGGGCCGGACAGACCGAAGAAGTTCTCGAGCACCAGCTTCGGCTGCTTGAGTTCAGCGATGCTTGGCACCTCCGGCATCAGCGGCGAACGCTGGGCGCCGGTCACGGCCAGGGGCACCAGCTGTCCGCTCTTGAAGAACGGAACGTAGGCGGTGATGACGTCGATGCCCACCGGAATGGTGTTGGCGATCAGGTCGGTGGTCATCGGTGCGCCACCGCGGTAGGGCACGTGCACCATGTTGATCCCGGTGATCTTCCTGAGCAGTTCGCCGTGGATGTGGCCGATCGAACCCGGGCCGCCCGAGCCGAAGTCCATGCGGCCGTCCTTGCGCCCGGCCGCCTCGAATTCCGCATAGGTCTTGAACCCCGACGGCTTGCTGGCCATGATGACCAGCGGCGCCGCACCCAGGTAGGCGATGTGGCTGAAGCCCGCCACCGGATCGTAGGGCTGCTTGTCGAGCGTGAAGGGGCCGAGCGCGATCGGCGTGGTGTTCGAGAGCATCAGCGTGTAGCCGTCGGGCGGGGACGCGGCCACCTGCGCGCCGCCGATGGTGCCGCCCGCGCCGGGCTTGTTGTCCACGACCACGGGCTGTCCCAGCTTCTTCGACAGCTGTTCCGCGAGCAGGCGCGCGAGCACGTCGCTGGAGCCGCCCGGGGGAAAGGTCACGATGATCTTGATCGGCTTGTCGGGCCATTGCGCGAAGGCGGGGAGGGCGAGCGAGGCGGCTCCTGCCGCCAGGACGTGCAGCACAGTGCGGCGGGTGGGGCGAAAGCGGGTGGTCATGGCGTTGCTCTGCGGGCGATGGAGGGAAACCACCGGATAGCAGGAACCGGGCCCGACGCGGAAAGCAGCAATCCCGCCAAACTTGTTACTCCCGCCGCTCGATGGGCAGTGCCAAACTTTTCTTCTCGCCCAACCAGGAGATTCAAGCCATGACGACTTCCATCGAGAACGGAAAGAAGGGCGTCCAGCCCGCCATGCACACCCCACCGGTTGTTTCGCCCAAGGCGTGGGAGGCGGCCCGCGAGCAGCTGCTCGTGAAGGAAAAGGCCCAGACCCGCGCCCGCGACGCGCTGGCCGCCGAGCGCCGGCGCATGCCGTGGATGGCCGTGGACAAGGCCTACGCCTTCGAAGGACCTGCGGGCAAGGTCAGCCTGCCCGAGCTGTTCGACGGCCGGCGCCAGCTGATCGTCTACCGCGCCTTCTTCGAGCCCGGCGTGTTCGGCTGGCCCGACCACGCCTGCCGCGGCTGCTCCATGGTGGCCGACCAGGTCGCCCACGTCGCCCACCTGAACGCCCGCGACACCACCCTTGTCTTCGTCTCGCGTGCGCCCCAGGCGGACATCGCGCGGCTGCAGGCGCGCATGGGCTGGGAGATCCCGTGGTTCACGCTCACCGACAGCTTCGACGCCGACTTCGGCGTCGACGAATGGCACGGCACCAACGTGTTCTACCGCGATGCAGGCGACCGCGTGTTCCGCACCTACTTCCTCAACAACCGCGGCGACGAGCAGATGGGCAACACCTGGAACTACCTCGACATCACGCCGCTGGGCCGGCAGGAGGTCTGGGAAGATTCGCCCGAGGGCTATCCCCGGACGCCCACCTACAAGTGGTGGAACTGGCACGACAACTATGCCGAAGAGGCCGCGCCCGACAAGAAGTGGGTCGAGATCTCCACCGCCGGCGAGGCGGCGTTCCGCGAGCAGAGCCTGAAGGCGAAGCGATGAGGCGGGGCGGGTAGCTTCGCGCGTGGTGCGCGCTCAAGCCGAAAGCCGCAGCACCGGCAGGTGCCAGCCGCCGTAGATTCCGCCGAGCCGGAGCGCCACGACCAGCAGCAGGCCCGCGTGAAAGGCCCAGCGGCGCGGCGTTCCGGCGGCCTGCAGGAGCAGGTACGCCGCGATGCCCGCGATGGCAGCGGAACCATAGATGCCGCTGCTCAGCAGCAGCGGAACGCGGTCGGTGAGCACATCGCGCAGCAAGCCGCCGGCGGCGCCCGTCATGGTGCCGATCAGGATCACGACGAGCGTCGGCAGGCGCCGCTCCTCGGCCACCTGCGCGCCGGTCATCGCAAAGAGCGCGAGGCCCAGCGCATCGGCCAATGCCAGCGCGTGCTCGGGCAGCGTGAAGAAATGGACCCACGCGATGGCGGCCGCGGTCGCTGCCAGGATCACGTACACGTAGCGCACTTCGCGGATCCAGAACACCGGATGGCGATCCAGCAGCAGGTCGCGCAGCGTGCCGCCGCCCACGGCCGTGACGGAGGCGATCACCACCACGCCCAGCCAGTCGAGGCCCGCACGGCCCGCCGCCAGCACGCCGCTGATGGCAAATACCGCAATGCCGGCGAGATCGAGCAGGTACAGCAGCATGGCAGGCCGGTCAGCGCTGCTGCCGGGCGGCGCGTTCGACGAGGAGCGCCATGGCTGCCGCGTTCTCGGTGCCTTCGGCGGCAAGCCCGCTCACGGTGCCGCACCGGTCCTGCAGTGCCTCGTCCTGGCTCGCCTTGAGCTTGCCGACCAGGCGATCGATCGGAATCTCGATGCCCACCACGGCGCGCAGCAGCTTGTCGATGAAATCCGCTGGCGCGTCCGTCATTTTCCAGGGCAGCTGCTTCGAGGATTCGTGGGCCGCCGTGAGGCGCGTCAACATGCCGCGCAGCCAGTGTTCGTCGTCGATGGCTCGCGCCACGCCGTGCGCATGGGCGACCGCATAGTTCCAGGTTGGCACGACCTTTCCGTGCGCCTGCTTGCCCGGATACCAGCCGGGCGTGATGTAGGACTGCGGGCCCTGGAACATGACCACCGAATGCCCTGAGGCAGGCAGCAGCTTCCACACCGGATTGGCGCGCGACACGTGGCCCATCAGTGTTCCGAACGGGCCGCGCGACCTGTCCAGCAGGAAGGGAACATGGTTGGCGACCAGGCCTTCGCCGCCGGGCACGACCCATGCGCCCAGCGGGTGGGCCTCGATCAGTGCCTGGGCTTCGCCGGGCCCGGGCAGCGCGTGGTGCTTGGATACGTACACAAGAACTCCAGGAAGTCGGTTGAACCGTGGGCGCCGCTGCGCGAGGAAATTGCCCTGGTTCTGTTGCCGCGGCTATTGTGTGGTCTGGAGCTCGTATCGCGCGAACGAGACGGTGCCCTTCTGGATGATGCTGTGCAGCGCATCGATGCAAGGCTATGAATTTCCGTCGGGGTGCTGGCAGACCCTTTCGATCACCTTCACTCGAGCACCCAGCGCCTCGAAGCGGTGGACAAGGTCGTCCTTCAGGGCAACGCTGACGCTGTCGTCCAGCAGCGGCAACGGCAACTGATGCTTGAGCTTCAGCAGGCTTGCGCCCGCGAGGTGCCTGTAGTCCGGATGCGCCTTGAGCGCCGTCAGGACCCGCAGGGGTTCGTCGCCCAGGTCCGTCAGGTGCACCGTGTGGAAGACCGTGGGCACACCGCCCCTCGGCAGCGAAGGCGGCACATGCACCTGGATGCGCGCCATCAGCATCTCGAGATTCGGGAACAGCGGCTGCGGCGACCAGCGTCCGCTCCCGTGCCAGTCCCACAGCACCGGCACCTCGGGCTGGCTGATGTCGCCGATCAAGGGGTCGCCATCGGCGTTCTGCAGGACCACCCAGTGGGGCTGCCACAGGCCCGCATCCACGGCGTCGCTCCACACCAGATGCTCGGGCGTACTCGCCTTCGGGTCCAGGATGAAGCGGTAGCCTTCCATGTCGGCCAGCAGGCCGGGTACGTCGACGGCGCCCGGGCCCGTGAGCACGCCACGCCAGTCTTCGCGCCAGCCCGGATCCTCCAGCACAAGAGACCGGGTCCCCATGCGGCGGCACCACGCGAACCAGTCCTGGATCGGCGGGGGCAGGGGCGGCAGGGTGAACCGGGCTGCCAGCGAGGCCTGGACGGCGGCCCGGCTGGGCCAGTTGTCGCGCGCGAGGGCCATCGAATTTCAGGACGCCTGTGCGGGTTGCACCGGCGGCACCGGAATGTCGAAATGCAGCACGTCTTCGCGCACGCCCAGCTTCGAGTACAGGGCGACGGCCGGCGCATCGGGCGGATCGGCCTGGACGAAGATCACGTAGGCCCCGCGTTCGGCGCCGATGCGCTGGAGCTCGCGGATCAACGCGGTTGCCACGCCCCTGCGCCTGTGCCCGGCGGCAACGGCCAGGTCGTAGATGTAGATCTCGCTGCGCTCCTGCTCGAACTTTTTCAGCTCGTAGGCCGCGAGGCCGCCGATGACTTGCGATCCCTCGCGCGCCGCCAATGCAATGAAATAGACGCTGTCCAGCAACTGCCGCAGGTACGCAGGCCGAGGGCGGCTGGCACCGTAGGCGGCCGGCTCGTCGAAGGCTTCGCCGAAAACAGCGAGAAGGGCCGTCATCAGCGGCCCGTCGTCGCCCGAGAGCTGCCGAACCGTGTAGCTGGCGGGGGTCGTGGACATGGCGGCATCCTAGCAACGGGAAACCTCAGGCGGGGCTCATGGCCTTGTCGACATCCCCCCCATGGTGCAGGGGCAGCCAGAGCGTGAAGCGCGTCCCGTCGCTGCCCGATTCCCAGCGCACCGTGCCGCCGATGGCCAGTGCGCGCCGCTGCTGGTTGCGCAGCCCGCGGCCGCTTCGGCGCAGGGCCTCTTCCACGGCAAAGCCCGCGCCGTTGTCCTCGATCACCACGCAGACGCCCTGGCCGTCCGTCGCGGTGCTGAAGCGGATGGTGGTGGCCCGCGTGTGGCGCAGCACGTTGGCCACGCACTCCTGCATGATGCGCAGGATGTGCAGTGCGCCGCCCGGGTCCAGCCAGGACAGCGCAGGCACCGGCTGCACCTCCCAGCGCAGCGCGACGCCGGCGCTCTCGATGCGCGGCGCCAGGCGAAAGCGCAGGGTGGCCAGCAACAGCAGCAGGTCGGCGTCCACGCTTTCCATGGAGTCGATGGCCAGCTTCAGGTCGTCCATGCAGCCCTTGAGCACGCCGGAGATCTCTGTGCCGGTCATGGCGCCTTGTTCCACCGATCGGATCGCGCTGATCAGCGACGAGCCGAGCCCGTCGTGCATGTCCTGCATCAGGCGCCGGCGCTCGGCACCGAGCATCTGCTCGTTCTCGATCACGCGCAGCCGCTGGTAGCTTTGCTCCAGCTCGGCCTCGCGCGCCTGCAGCCGCTGGGCCAGGCCCTTGTTCAGCCGGGCCACCTCGGCGAAGGCGCCCGTGTAGCGCTGGAACATGATGTACGAGAAGATGAAGAACAGGCTGATGATGGCGTAGGGCGAGGTGTACACGCTCTCCGGGCTGACCAGGTTGTTCTGCAGGAGCCCGTCATAGGAGGTGAAGGCCAGCGCCAGCACGGCCCAGCCCGCCACCAGGCGCCCCTCGGGAAACTTGGCGCGCAGCGCCTTGCGCAGGTTCACCGCGAAGATCAGCACCGTGACGGGCAGCACCGCCAGGTTGAGCAGCGGGGTGAAGAGGTAGAGGCTGGGTATCGCCCTGGACACATGGGGCAGCGTCGCCACGCTGCAAGCCAGCGCCAGCCCCACCGACGAACGGGTGAGCCAGGGCGAGGGCTGCTGATGCAGCCGCTGCAGGAACAGGTGGATGAGGATGATCAGCCAGAGCAGCGACGCCACGGTGATCCATTCGAACCACTCGTCCGAAATCGGCAGGTAGTCGCCGCTCACGAAGTAGTGCAGCGTGCGCAGGAAGGCCATCGCCGAGATGGCAAAGAACAGCAGGTAGAGCGATTCGCGCCGCTTGCCCAGCCATACCGCGAATGCGAAGGCGCCCACCGCCAGGAATGCGGCGCTGCCCATGAACGGCAGCTGCACCTGCAGCAGTTGGCGGGCATGGTAGCGCCAGCCCAGCGCATCCTGGTCGCCCACCCACACCGTTGAAAATCCGCTCCCGCTGCTGCGCAGGCGGTCGACGCGAATCAGCACCGACGCCGGCGAAGGCGTGCGGGCCGCTGCGTTCAGCGGCAGCAGCAGCGGATGGTTGTAGCCGTTGTGCACGGCGCTGCCTTGCGACTGATGGAGCAGCACGCCATCGCCGTACACCGCGATGCGGCCCAGGGTCTTCCAGCGCGGGAGGTAGAGAAGGCGAGGCTGCGGCGAGGACGCGAGCCCGGCCAAGTCGATGCGGTACCAGTCGGTGACCGTGTGCACGCCGCCCTCGGATGTGGGCACCAGCTCTCGTCCAACCGTATGCGGGAGGCTGACCGTCTGCCAGCCTTCGCCCGGCAGCCCGGCATCCTCGATGCGCCGCGGCGGGGCGGAATAGCCGGTGCCGGGAATGGACAGCAGTTCGGCCCGGGTGATGTGGACAGCGCCATCGCCGTGCGGCGCGGCTGCATCCGTTGCCGACGGTTCGGCGGCGCCTGCGCAAGGCAGGACGGCGAGGGGCAGCGCCAGCCACAGCGCTGCGATCCACCGGCCCATCCGCCGCTGGCCCTTGCAGCCCGCCTTCATGGAGCGCTTGCGCCTTCAAGGCCGCGTTCAACGGGCTTCTCCTGGAATGCACCCGGAGGGAGGTCGGCGGTGAAGGCGGAATGCATGGGCCGAGTCTATGCGCCCGATCGGACCATCGACATCAGCGTGATGGAAGCCTGTCCGGCGATCTGCGCCGGGGCCTGGGCGCCGAAGCCATGTAGATCGCCAGCGCAATGCCAACCGCACTGACGCACAGCGGGGCGGCGACCGAGAGCCATCGGTTGGGCTGGATCGGCGCCGCCGCTGTTTCCGGTCGACGCGCGGGTGGAGCCGCGCGATCGATCTGCACGGGCAGGACCTCGGCGTCGAACATATAGCCGCGCCGCGGAGATGTGGCAATCAGTGTCGCGTCGTGATCGCCCAGGCGGCTGCGCAGTTCGCCGATGCAATGCACGAGCGAGTCGTGCGTGACCACCACGTCCGGCCACAAGCGGTCCATCAACTCCGTCTTGCTGATGAGGCGCTGGGGATTGGCGAGGAAGAATCGCAGCAGCGCATCGGGCTTGGGGCTGAGCGGTATCAGCGTGCCATCCTGGCGCAGCTGGTCGCGTTCGAAATCGAACTGGAAGCTCGCGAACCGGACCGTTGCCGCGATTCCGGTTCGGCCCCGCGAGGTCGCGGGTGCGGGCGGATTTCGCTCATTGACTGGTGGTTGCCGTTCGGACATGGACGCATCTCTCGAGATTGCCGGCAGTGGCATGGAATGCAGCGAATCGTCCGGAGATTTTCTTCCTGTTTGCCTCGGTCCGGAAGGCCATCGGGGGCTTTCTCTTCGCGAAATCATCGCCACATCTTCGCAGTTCGATCATGAAGAATTTGCCTGCCTCGCCTATCGTGGATGGGTGGCATTCGCCACGGGTGCAGGGAGCTCATCGCGTGGGTACCCATGTGCTCGGTCGGAGCGAAATCATGCAAGTCCGAATCTTCTGCTCGATGTTCTTCGGCGCGATCGCGCTCTTCCCGCCGACCGTCCACGTGATGGCGGCCGAAGAGCGCGTCTACCTGAGCAAGGCCGAGATCGAGAGCGTGCTCATCGACAGGGGCATCGAGTCGAGGAACCTGTCGACGGGCATGGTGTCGCATTGGATCTTTCGGCCCGACGGGCGTGTCGAGTTCACCAACAAGAGCGGACCCGGCAGTGCCTCCGGAACGTGGGTGATTCGGACCGACGGCTTGATGTGCGTCACGATGCTCACTCGCACCGGCTGCCGCTATTGGTTCCGCCAGGGCGGCACGCTCGCCAATGCGCTGGGCAAGGAACCCGACTCGCCACTTGTTGCAGAGATCGCGTTCGAGTAGCCGAAGGTATCCGGAGCCGCACGCAAAGCCTCCAGAGGCAAGTATTCTTGCGCCGTCGCAGATGCGACGGAGGCAATGAACATGTACATCGAACAAGGCGGCGAAGGCCCGGACCTGCTCCTCATGCTGCACGGCATGGGCGCCACCGGCGCGGTGTGGTCGCCCATGTGCGCCGAGGCCGGCGCTCGCTGGAGCGGCCGCTGGGTCGTGCTCGACCTGCCGGGCCACGGCCGGTCCGACCGGCAGGACTCCTATGCCGTCGGCCAGTACGCCGCCGGCGTGGCGCGCGCTGCGCTGCCGCACATCCATCCCGAGGGCCGCCTCGTGGTGCTCGGGCATTCGCTCGGCGGGGTGATCGCCCTCGCGCTGGCCACGGGCTGGTTCGGCCTCGCGCCGCACCGGGTTTTCGCGGCCGGCATCAAGATCGCGTGGAGCGACGAAGAGCTGCGCCGCATGGAGGCGCTGGCGTCACAGCCGGCCAGGAAATTCGCCACGCAAGAAGAAGCGTGGGACAGGTACCTGAAGGTCTGCGGCCTTGCCGGCATCGCCGATGCGGCGGCAGCCGTCGCTGCGCGGGGCATCGCGCGCGGCGCCGACGGCTGGCATCTTGCGATGGATCCGCGGGCCCATGCCGTGGGCAAGCCGCCGCTGTCCGAACTGGCGGCGCTGGCGCGCTGCCCCGTTCATCTCGCGCGCGGGCGAGATGACGCGCTGGTCACGATGGCGCAGACCCGCTGCCTCGACCCCGATGCCCGCGACCTCGGGCCGCACGGCCACAACGTGATGGTCGAGGCGCCCGCTCAGGTCTGGGATTGGGTGGCTTCGCTCACGTGAGCGAGCGAATCGGCACCACCCTCGCTTCGGCCGCGCGTGCCCGCAACTGGCCGCACCCGCCGTCGACATCCTGGCCGGCCGAATGGCGCAGCTTCGTCAGGATGCCCCGCTGGTGCAGCGTGCGCGCCATCTGCTCGCAGCGCTCCAGCGAGGGGCGGCTGAAGGCCACGCCATCCACGGCGTTGAAGGGAATCATGTTCAGCACGCCGAACTTGCCGGAGAGCAGCCTCACGATGCCTTCGATCTCTTCCGGCCCGTCGTTGACGCCTTCCAGCAGCGTCCACTGGTACTGGATCGGGTAGCCGCTGGCCCGGGCATAGCGCTCGCCTGCGCCGACCAGTTCCTCGGGCGTCATGTTCGGCGCGCGCGGCAGGAGCTTCCTGCGCAGGTCGGCCCTGGTCGTGTGCAAGGAGAGCGCCAGCGCGGGCCTGACACGCGCCTGCTGCAGCCGCTCGAACGCGCGAGGGTCGCCCACCGTGGAGAACACCAGGTTCTTCTGGCCGATGTTGCCCACCGTGCCGAGCAGCTCGATCGCCTCCATCACGTTGTCCAGGTTGTGGGCCGGCTCGCCCATGCCCATGAACACCACCTTGCGCACCGGCCGGCGCATGCGCGCGAGCGCGACCTGGGCAATGATCTCGGCGCTTCCCACCTGGCGCAGCAACCCGTCGCGTCCCGTCATGCAGAACCGGCATCCGACCGCGCAGCCCACCTGCGACGAGACGCACAGCCCGTCGCGCGGCAGCAGCACGCTCTCCACGGTTTGCCCGTCCGCAAGGGCGACGAGCAGCCGCTCGGAGCCATCGGCGCCGGGATGCACCGCGTGGATGCGCGCGAGGCCCGCAAGCTCGGCTTCGATGGCGGGAAGGGCGGCCAGCAGCGACGACGGAAAGAAGCTCGCCGGCAGGCGCCTGCCGCTGTTTCGGGGCAGCGCATGGGACCACAGCCGCAGGATGCGCTGCTCGTGGCTGGGGCCTGCACCGGCTTCCCGCAGCCGTTGTTTCAGTTCGTGGATTCGCATGCTGCGGCAGATTGTGCACGGCAGTCCCGGCGTGCGCACCCGCTGCCTCGCGCGCCTCCTGGCCCGGAATTCAGAATGCCAAGGTCTCGCCCGCCATGTTGCGAATCCGGGTTGCCGATCGATGGGCGCGCCGAAGAATGTCCGGGACGTCATAGGCGAGGAGACGGCCGTTTCTTTTCAGGATGCGCCCGTCGGCCAGCACGGCATCGACATCGCTGGCGCTGCCACCTTGCACGATCGCCGTCTCGATATTGCCGACCGGCCACATGTTCAGATCCCTGGTCCGCACCAGGATCATGTCGGCGCGTTTGCCCTCGGTGATCGACCCGGTGACATCGCCGAGCCCCATGGCCATGGTTCCGCTGATCGTCGCCTGCTATGCCAAAGCGAAGGCGCCGAGGATATGGAAGGCTCGATCGGCCGGCTTCACACGTTCGGCCGATGCGGCTGCCAAGTGATGCTCCCATTCAGCCCAGTGCAGCCCCCCAGGTTCGCCCCGGCGTCGCGCCTGTGCCTTGCGCTACGGCTTGGTGAAGAAGGGACTCGACTGCCTGTTGCACGACGCGGTGGCTCGCCAGACCTGCCCGTCGTACGACTCGACGTGGCGTGGAAGCCGCGGCCGTGGCGCGACTCAGGTCGGGCGTGCCGACAGTCCTTCGATCTGCCGGGTCAGGGCGTGCACCGCGTCGGTCAGCGCCAGCAGTTCGCGTTCCTTCAGGAGGTCGATCTTCTCGTGCAGTAGTTCGATCTCCAACTCCGCCTTGACATTGATCTCGTAGTCGGTTTCGGCGTGGCGCCGGTCCTGCTCGGACTGCCGGTTCTGGCTCATCATGATTGCCGGCGCGGTGTAGGCCGCCTGGAACGACAGGAGCAGGTTCAGAAGGATGAATGGATACGGGTCCCAAGCGCCGTTCCCGGTCATCGCGTTGCCGACGATCCACAGCACGATGGCCGTGCTCTGGAAGATGATGAAGCGCCACGACCCTACGGTCGCGGCCACCGCGTCGGCCAGGCGTTGACCGCGAGTTGGTTCACCTGGAAGGAAATGCTCGGGAGCAGTCGGCGGCTTGGCCGATTTGGCTTGCCGGTGGGCGCGTCGGTGCTTGCGAAGCGACTCCAGCCGAAGCCGGTCTTCGGCTGCCAGGGTCGTCGCATTTTGGGTGAGGTGTTTGTCGTTCATACGAACTCCGAGGGTGAAGTCAAGGGCGATGTCGATGGCCTGCGTCCGCCAAACGCCGCCAGCCCGGTTGCATCATCGGGCAGACAGCACGTGGATGTTTGACGACACCGCGAAGCGTTGCACTCGTGCCCACGCCAGCGCATTCCTAGCCGCAACCGGGTGCGCCGGCGCGCGTCTTTCGAGGGCATCAAACCGTCGATTGAAATCGACTGGACATTGACTCCTTGACCCGCCGAGTTCCACCGACAGCTATGCGGCGCCAAATCTGGACGAGCGATCGTCTGTGATGGGCCCTTTGCGCTAGCCCCGTGTGAGGCTACAGTCGGCCAGAAGCAGACCTTGAACATCGTCGTCAATCGTAGATGTCGTATTCGACAAGCAGGTCCTTCATGGCATCCTCGACGCCGTAGCCGATGTTCTGACTGATGCGACACACGGCCTCCAGTCGTTCCAAGAACAAGGGGCGCTGCTCATCCGGCAGTTTTGCAATGGCCTTTAACGCCTGCTCGAACATTCGCACCAACGCGCTGAAGAAGCCCTCGTCCTGCAGGCCGACTTCTACGCTGAAGCCTGATGCGCGCTCGCAGTAGAAGACCATCAATTCTGCGAGGCCCTCCGGTTGGCCAATTGCCTTCCTGTAATTCGCGATGGCCTTCTTGGCCTCGGCGACGGACACGGTCTGGTTCCGGAACGTGTCGGGCCAAAGGCGGCGGTTGATGGTGACCTTGTACGGCTCCAGGATATCTTCGCCCAGCCCGAAACGGGCGTGAAGGAAAACCTGGATGCTCTTGTCGGCCGTGTACAGGTCATGCACCAGGCCGACCAGTCCATCGTGGTCGAAATGGATCAGTCTGGCCTTGACGTCACTCCAGGATGTGGATCTCTTGGCCTTGCTTGCTTTCATCTCTGTGTGTGTCGGAATTGAAGCCTGTACGACGCCTGGCGGGTGAGACCATGTTGCTGGTGAATGCCAAATTGCCAAAGTACCATCGTGGAGTCGAACTGTCGCCTCGCGGCGGGCGAGGCTAATCAGAGGCGGTGCCGTGCAAAACGGTCCATCGTCGAACGGAGAGGGGCGATGCGATGAGATATGACATGGTCAAGGTCGAAGAGGCGGTTCTGGCGTTGCTCGGCGTCTTTGAGTTCGACAACGGACGCGTATGGAAGCGATATGACTTCGCAACCATGGACGGGCTCCACGAAAAAGGGCTCATCACGGTGAGCCCGCGGCAGGCAGGAGTCGGTCTACCTGACGGACGAAGGGATGCGCCGTGCCAAGGAGCTCGCGGCCAAATATTTCGGAACCAACGGGGCGGCGCCGGTGCGCCAATAGCTGCGGCAGAATCCGGCCAGGACCAGTCGGTCGACAACGACTCGGAATTTGAACGGAGGCGCAGCCAGTGCTGATCTTGCCCCCGTATTTCAGGACATGCGCTATTCGCAATGTAGCGTCTGCTCGATCTGAGGCAGACGCTGTTGGGCAGCGCGATGCTGCCTGAACTCCCTGGGTGATTTCATCTTCAATGCCGATTGCGGGTGCACCTCGTTGAAGTGCTCGAAGGCGGCGGCCATCTGCGCCATCACCGTTCTCGCATCGGCAAGGTCCATCCTGCTATCGGGGCACTCAGCAGCTAGAGGTCCTCCACATGCAGGGCGAGAGTCACGAACCGCTCGGGCGCGCTGCCGGCATGGGCGAGCCTCCGCCGAGTTTCTCGATCACCAGGTCCAGGAATGCTCGCAGCCTCGCCAGTCCACGAAGGTCCTGGTGATAAGCAAACCAGACGTCCCTGCCAGGTGGTGGCGGTTCCAGGTCGTGTCTTTCGATGCCAGGGAAGTGATCGCCGAGGAGGGTTGGCAACACAGCGAATCCTGCCCCCAGGCCACACAGGCGAGCTTGCACATCACGATTGTTGCTGCCGAGCTTGAAGATGCCCGATGGGAACGTGCTGCGCAGCCAATGCACGTCCGGCAGATCCTCGAATGCCGTATTCAGCGTGATCAGCTCTATGTCGGCGCCATTGCCTGTTGCGGGACCTTGCACTCCCGCTGGCCCATAGAGCGCATAGCGCATGTGCATCAGGTGGCGTTGGACGACCCCCGGGCTTTCGGAGGGCCGAATGCGAAACACCAGGTCGGCCTCCCGTCGGTCGAGATCGAGAAAGCGCACGTCCGTGATGAGGTCGATGCGAACGCCCGGGTGGAGCGCGACGAATTCCGCGATGAGAGGCGAAAGGACGTGCAATCCGAACCAGTCGGAGCACGACACCCGAAGAAGACCCTGGAGGTCAGCGCCTTGACCCGCCAGCTGTCGCTCGATGGCGAGCGCCTCTTCTTCCATCCGCTCGGCGTGCAACAGAACCGATGTGCCCTCGTCGGTGAGCTGAAACCCCTCCGGCCCACGCTGCAGCAACTTCTGCCCAGTTGAGTTTTCCAGCGCCCGTATGCGGCGCCCCATGGTCGGCTGAGACATCCCCAGACGCGCGGCTGCAGCGCTCAACGTGCCTGCACGCGCAACCGCTAGAAAAATTCGAAGATCCTGCCAGTCCATGGGAATTCAAATATGAATGAAGAGTGTTCATTTTTGTGAATTTACATTCATCAATGAATTCCCCAAAGTGAGGTCCTCCACAACCAAGAGCTCAAGAGGACTTTCCCATGCGCAACTCACCTGTTCCCGCCACGATGCAAGCCGCCTTGGTCCACGAAGCCAATGGCGCCTTCGAGATCGCCGAGCGCCCCGTCCCGGAAGTCTCTGCCGGCCACGTGTTGGTCCGTATCGCCGCCAGCGGAGTCAACCCGCTGGACACCAAGATTCGCGCCGGTGCTGCGGCGCATGCCAAGCACCCGCTTCCGGCGATCCTTGGCATGGATCTGGCAGGTACCGTCGTGCAGGTCGGCGCCGGCGTGATTCGCTTCCACGTGGGCGATGAGGTCTACGGTCTTGTCGGCGGTGTGGGAGGCCTGCAAGGCACCCTGGCCGAGTACGCCGTGGTCGACGCGGATCTGCTCGCGCACAAGCCTGCGAACCTGTCGATGCGCGAGGCGGCCGCGCTGCCACTGGTTTCCATCACCGCGTGGGAGGGCTTGGTCGATCGGGCCCGAACGAGTGCCGGCCACAAGGTGCTCGTTCATGGTGGCGCGGGTGGCGTCGGGAGCGTGGCTATACAGATTGCGCGTTCGATCGGTACTGACGTGTACGCCACCGTCAAACCTTCGCAGTTTGATGTGGTGCGATCCTTGGGTGCCACACCCATCAACTACACGACGTCCACGCCCACCGCGTATGTTCTGGAGCACACGGGGGACGAGGGGTTCGACGTGGTGTACGACACCGTGGGGGGCGCCACCCTCGACGCGTCCTTCCAGGCCGTGCGTCGGTATACAGGCCATGTCGTGAGCGCGCTGGGTTGGGGCACCCACGCACTGGCACCGCTGTCTTTTCGAGGCGCCACTTATTCGGGTGTTTTCACGCTGATGCCGATGCTGAGTGGCAAAGGCCGCCCCCATCACGGAGAGATCCTGACGCAGATCTCCAAGCTGGTCGAAGCAGGCCAGATTCGCCCTGTCTTGGACACCCAGAGGTTCACGCTCGCTCAAGTCGAACAGGCGCATGCGCGCGCTACCGGAGGCCAGTCAACCGGCAAGATTGTTGTTGACCTCGTTTGATCTGGAAAGTGCGGGTGCGAGGGGCTAGTCGCTCGAGTGCAAACGCGATTTGGCGCCCGCTCGCGTGCGCTATCGCAGTTCATGAGCCGGCCCGCCCCGGCTCTTTTTCCTGCGTCCCCCTTCAGAAGTAGAAGACATCGGCCTTTGGAACGCTGTTGACAGAGCGCTGCTGACCAAAGATTGGAGGCCTCGTAGGCTTGGTTTTCTCAGGCCAGGCGGGTGATCTTTCTTCTTCCAATCATCAGCCACGTTGGATTGCGCCCATCTCTGACCCTAGGATGCGTGGATCTGCCGCAGATTGCGCCGCTGTTTCCGCGATTTGGTGGCCTCGACCGCGAGCCAGGTCGAGAGCTTGTCGGCATAGGGATCTGCGAAGCGCTCGGGCGGCCCAACATGCGCTTTGTCGCGGTCAAGACCGTCGATCAGCAATCCGTGCTGTCGCGGCACCGGGCCCGTGAAGCCATGGTGTCGGCGCGCACCGCCGAGATCAATCGCGTGCGCGGCCTGCTCGCGGAGTTTGGGATTGTGGTGGCACTAGGGCTGCGCAGCTTCACGCGCGATGTGCCCGCCGAAGTCGATGTCGAGTCCGAGATTGCTCGCGGTCAGCAGCCAGCCGCAGGTCTCCAAAATTTGGTGCGGAGCCACTGGCTGAGCGATCTCGGCAAGATCTGTCATCACCTAGCGTCGGAAACGAAACGGGGTCTCGCGGCCCGTGATCTTGGCCGTCACCGCAATAGCAGAGGCTTGAGTGGAGCCAGCAGCACATTCATGGCCGCTTGATTTCTCTCACTTCGGCGTCGACGACGGTTTCCTCGCCTGAAGCAGCAGGAGCCGCCTTGGCGCCAGGCGACGCGGCAGCGCCTGCCGCGGCCTGCGCCTCGGCATACATCTTTTCGCCGAGCTTCTGGCTGGCGGTCATCAGCGTGTTGGTCTTTTCCTCGATCGCGGCCTTGTCCTCGCCCTTGAGGGTTTCTTCCAGGTCCTTGATCGCGGCTTCGATCTTTTCCTTCTCGCCGGCGTCCAGGCTCGCGCCGTGCTCGCCAAGCGACTTCTTCACGCTGTGCACCATGGCTTCGCCCTGGTTGCGGGCCTGCACGAGCTCGACT
>NZ_RXFQ01000027.1 GCF_003951285.1 Variovorax beijingensis
AACGAATCAAGCTATGGGAAGCGCTCGGCGCGCGTGGAAAGCACGCGGAAAGCACGTGGAGAATGGCGCCATGAGCTTTGAAGTGGACATCGGCTACAGCAGCCAGCGCGGACCGCGCGACGTGAACGAAGACTTTGCCGGTGCCGTGAACGCACCGCCGGGCGAAGAGTCGCGCGGGCTCATCGCGGCCATTGCCGACGGCGTGTCCACCGGCGGGCGCGGCCTGGAGGCGGCGCAGACGACCGTCATGGGCCTCTTGGCCGACTACTTCGCGACGCCCGACACCTGGGAGCCGACCGCCGCGCTCGACCGCCTGGTCGCCGCGCAGAACGCCTGGCTCGCCGACCACAACCGGCGGCGGCAGGGCGGCGCCACCGCGCTCACCACCCTGACGGCGCTGGTGCTGCACGGCCAGAGCTACACGCTCGCGCACGTGGGCGACACGCGCGCATGGCGCGTGCGCGCCGGCGGCGGGCCGGCCATGCCGCTGACCCAGGACCATGCCTTCGAGCATCCCGACATGCGCAGCCGCCTGACGCGCGCCATCGGCCTGGACGACCAGGTGCGCGTCGACTATGCGCAGGGCGACGTGCGCGTGGGAGACTGCTTCGTGCTCACCACTGACGGCGTGCACGGCGTGCTCAAGCCGCAGCGCCTGGCCGCGCTCGCCCTGCAAGGCAGTGCCGAGGAGGCGAGCGAGGCGCTGGTGCGCGCGGCGCTCGACGCCGGCACGCGCGACAACGCGACCGCGCTGGTCATCCGCGTTGTCGGCCTGGATCTGCGGCAACTCGACGACGAACTTGGCGACGGCCGCCGCCTGGCGCCGCCGCCGTTCCTGAAGGTGGGCGACGCGCTCGACGGCTACGTCGTCACCGCGCTGGTGGCCGACACCGGCGTGCACCTGCTGTACCAGGCGCGCAATGCGGCCACGCGCGAACTGGTGGCGCTCAAGACCTTGCATCCCTCGCGCGCCAGCGACCCGCAGGAGCGCGCGATGCTCGCGCACGAAGCCTGGCTGGGCCAGCGCGTGGGCAACAGCGGATTCGTGCGCGTGCACGAGCGCGCCGAGAACGCCAGCGCGCTCTACATCGTGTTCGACTGGCACGGCGGCCGCACGCTGGAGCAGATGCGCAAGTCCGGCGCGCGCGGCGCGGTGGCCGAGGTGGTTGCCGCCGCCATCGAGCTGGCCAAGGCCCTGGGCCGGCTGCACCGCCACGGCGTGGTGCATCGCGACATCAAGCCCGGCAACCTGCACCTGGGCGACGATGGCCGCTGGCGTATTCTCGACCTGGGCGTGGCGCTGTCGGGCCGCGAAGGCGCGGCCCAGCGGGAGCTGCATGCCGGCACGCCGAGCTACATCAACCCCGAGCAGTGGGAGGGCGCCGAAGCCGACACCGCGAGCGACCTGTTTGCGCTCGGCGTCACGCTGTACCAGTGGCTCGGCGGTCATCTGCCCTATGGCGAGATCGAGCCCTACCAGGTGGCGCGCTACCGGCGCGATCCGGCCGCACTCTCGCGCCTGCGGCCCGACGTGCCCGTGTGGCTCGACCATCTGGTGCGCAAGGCCGTCGCGCGCGATCCGCGCGAGCGCTTCGAAACTGCCGAGGAAATGCTGCTTGCCCTGGAGCGGGGTGCTTCCCGCCCCGTGAGCGCGCCCGCCGCCACGCCGCTGATCCGCCGCGACCCGGCCGCGCTCTACAAGATCGCGCTGGCCGTGTCGCTGCTGTTCAACGCACTGCTGGTGGTGTGGCTGCTGTTCTTGCCACGTTGAGGACGGGCGGAGGAAGGTCATGGCCGCGCCGTCTTCCTCGCGGGGGGCACGTACTTGGCTTCGGCAGCGTGGGGCGAGGTGCGTGCCCGGCCACCTTTCTCGGCCCAGGTGCGGGTCCAGCGGATCTGCATCACGCGCATGACGCCCAGCATCGCCAGCGACAGCGCACCGAAGAATACGAAGCCCCAGACGTAGCTGCCCAGGTACTGCTTCGACAGGCCCATGGCATTGGGCACCAGGCCGCCGCCCAGCGCGCCGATCTCGCCGATCATCGAGCCGGCCACGGCGGTGCTCGTGGGCCAGCGCAGCGGCACCAGTTGGAACAGCGCGCCGTTGCCTGCGCCCAGCGCGGCAAAGCACAGGATCAAGAGCAGCGTGGTGAGCGCGAGCGATGCCGACGAGATGCCCACCAGCACCAGCCCGACGGCCACCACCAGCAGCACCACGGTCAGCGTGTTGACGCCACCCCAGCGGTCGGAGATCCAGCCGCCGACGATGCGCACCGCCGCGCCCATGAAGGCGGCCAGCATCGTGAGCTGTCCGGCCTGCACCTTGCTCACGCCGAACTGGTCGTAGTAGTAGGAGGGCAGGAAGGTGATGAGCCCGATGAAGCCGCCGAAGGTCACGCCGTAGATCAGGCTGAACACCCAGCCGTCCTTCTCGAACAGGCAGGCGATGTGCTCGCGGAAGCTGGCATGGCTGTCGACGTCGGGCGGCTCCTTGGCGAACACGATCATCACGATCATCGGCACCAGGATCGCGGCGGCTGCCACGGCATACACCGCCTGCCAGCCGAGCCACTGCGCGAGCGGCGGCGCCACCAGCACCGACACCGCCGTGCCCACGTTGCCGGCACCCACCAGGCCCATCGCAAGGCCCTTGTGCTGCGGCGGGAACCAGCCCGAGCCCAGCGACAGCGCCACGCCGAAGCTTGCGCCCGCAATGCCCAGCAGCACGCCCATGGCGAGCAGGTCGTTGAAGCTCTTCACGAAGAAGAAGCCGAACAGCATCGCCACCGCGATCAGGCCCATCTCGACCAGCGTGGCGTTCTTGCGCCCGATGTACTGCGACAGGATGCCGAGCGGAAAGCGCATCAGCGCGCCCGCGATGATCGGCACCGACAGCATCAGGCCCTTCTGCGCGGGCGAGAGGTCGAAGGTCTCGCCGATGAAGGGCGCCATCGCGCCGTTGAGCACCCAGATGCAGCACGAAAACGAGAAGTACAGGAAGGACGCAAACAGCGTCGGCCCGTGGCCGGAATGCAGAAAGGTCTTGAAGCTGGACATGGCGTTCAATCGTGCGAAATGCCGCGGCGCGGCCTTGCAGGAGCCGTGTCGACGGACGGGGTTGGGGCGGGATGCCGGCAGCGGACGCTGTCGGCGTGGGGGTGCTTCCCGGCACGTGCAGTGCCAGGATGGATGCAGGAGTCTGCAGCCTCACCAAAGCGGTGCTTCGTTACACCGCACCCTGCTCTACGCAAGAGGCGTGCCTGCGAAAGCGCGCGGGCCTGGCCTATGCTTGCGCTGCTCTGCATCACCTCGCCATGATTTCTCTTCTCGCCGTCTTGCCCAATGAATTCGCCGACTCCGCGCCCTTGCCGGACCTGCCGGAGCCGTTGCGGCTGGCGCTGGAGGGGGTGAATGCCACTGTGCTCGGAAGGGCCACCTGCCACACGCTGGTGCAGCAGGTGAGTGCGCTTGCACCGCAACAGGCATGGGTCCATTTGCCCGAACCGGCGGATCAGCTGCCGGCGCTGGTCGACGCACTGCAGGCGTGGGGTGGCGCGCCGCCTTGCGCGCTGAGCCTGGCCAGTGCGCCGCTGAGCGGAGAACAGCACGAGGCGCTGGCCGCGCTCGGCGTGCATGCCTGGGCGCCCATCGATGCGCTGGACGCCCTGTCGCTCGCGGCGTTGATCGCCCGCGCGCAGGCGCGCTGGCAGCGCGAGGCCGCGCTGCGCACCGAGCTCGATGCCCTGCGCACGCGCATGGACGAGCGCAAGTGGGTCGACCGTGCCAAGGGCCTGCTGATGTCGGCGCGCGGCATCGGGGAAGACGAGGCCTTCGGCCTGCTGCGCGGCGCCGCGATGCATGCCAACCTGCGGCTGGGCGAGGTCTCGCGCTCCGTGATCGAGGCCGCGCAGTGGGCTGACGCGATCAACCGCGCGGGGCAGCTGCGCATGCTCTCGCAGCGGCTGGTGCGCGTGGCGGCGCAACTGCTGTCGGGCATCGACGTGCAGCGCGCACGGGTCCTGCGCACGCAGTCGACCGAGCGGGTGCAGCAGAACCTCGATCATCTGGGCACCCTCGAGCTGGGCGCGGCCGGCGTGCTCGCGCTGGGCGAAGTGCGGGCCGCCTGGAGCGAGCTCGCCAGCTCGCTGGCCGCGCGTCCGACGCAGCCGGGGCTGGCCGAGATCGACGCGCGCGGCGAGGCCTTGCTCTCGGCTGCCGAGGCCATGACCGAGGCGCTGGAGGCCTCGGGCGCGCGGCGCGCGCTGCGCATCGTCAACATCTGCGGTCGCCAGCGCATGCGCGCGCAGCGCCTCGCGAAGGACGCATTGCTCGCATCGACCATTGCGGCCGAGGCGTCGCGCGAGCGCCTGCTGCCGACCATGAACGAATTCGAGGCCGCGCTGCTGGAGCTGGAGCGCGCGCCCCTCAGCTCGCCCGAGATCCGCGCCGCGCTGGCGGCCGCGCGCGACGAATGGCTGCGCCTGGTCGGCGGCGTGCAGGCGCACGGCAGCCCCGAAGGCCGCGCGACGCTGGTGCGCTCGAGCGAGGCGCTCGTCGACACCTTCGAGCGCCTCACGGGGTGGTACGAGCACAGCCTGCAGGTCATCATGTCCTGACGCCGCTTGTGCCGCGCTCGTTGGATCAGGCTGCAGCCTTCTCCACGTGCGCCTGGCGCGTGTAGAGGAAATCGATCACCGCCTTGCGGGCGTGAACATAGGCCGGGTCTTCGGCCAGTTCGACGCGGTTGCGCGGACGCGCGATGTCGACCTTCAGCACCTCGCCGATGGTGGCGGCCGGGCCGTTGGTGAGCATCACGATGCGGTCGGAGAGGAGCACCGCCTCGTCGACGTCGTGCGTGACCATGACGACGGTGCTCTGCGTCTTCTGCACGATGGCGAGCAGTTCGTCCTGCAGCTTGGCGCGCGTGAGTGCGTCGAGGGCGCCGAAGGGCTCGTCCATCAGCAGCACCTTGGGTTCCATCGACAGCGCGCGCGCAATGCCCACGCGCTGCTTCATTCCGCCGGAGATTTCGCCGGGGCGCTTCTGCGCGGCGGCCGAGAGGCCGACCATCGCAAGCGCCGCATCGGTGCGCGCGCGCAGCTGCGCCTTGCCTTCGGTGGCGGCAAAGACGCGCTCGACGGCCAGGTACACGTTCTCGAAGCAGGTGAGCCAGGGCAGCAGCGAGTGGTTCTGGAACACCACCGCGCGCTCCGGGCCCGGCCCCTTGATTTCCCTGTTCGCGCACAGCAGCACGCCCTGCGTCGGCGTGGTCAGGCCCGCGATGAGGTTCAGCAGCGTCGACTTGCCGCAGCCCGAATGGCCGATCAGCGTGACGAACTCGCCCTTGGCCACGTTCAGGTTGACGCCCTGCAGCGCAAGGAAGCTGCCCTTGGCGGTCTTGAAGCGCTGCTCGACGTTGTGGATCTCGATGTACTTCGAATCATCATTCATGACTTCACCTCTTCGAACGTGAACGCGGTTGCAAGCTTGATGAGCGCGAACTCAAGCACCAGGCCGACGATGCCGATCACGAAGATCGCGATGATGATGTTGGCGACGTTGAGGTTGTTCCACTCGTCCCACACCCAGAAGCCGATGCCGACGCCGCCGGTGAGCATCTCGGCCGCGACGATCACGAGCCACGCGGTGCCCACCGCCAGGCGCACGCCGGTCAGCATGTAGGGCAGCACGGCCGGGAACAGGATCTTCGTGAAGATCTTCCACTCCGACAGGTTCAGCACCTTGGCCACGTTCATGTAGTCGCTCGGCACGCGCTGCACGCCGACCGCGGTGTTGATCACCATCGGCCAGATCGAGCAGATGAAGATGGTCCAGATGGCCGCCGGGTTGGCGCCCTTGAAGACGAGCAGGCCGATCGGCAGCCAGGCGAGCGGCGACACCGGGCGCAGCAGGCTGATCAGCGGGTTGAACATGCGCGAAAGGAACTCGAAGCGCCCGATCGCAAAGCCCGCCGGAATGCCGGCTGCCGCGGCAAGCCCGAAACCCAGCGCCACGCGCTGCAGCGACGAGAGCACGTTCCAGCCCACGCCCTGGTCGTTCGGGCCCTTGCTGTAGAACGGGTCGCTGAACACCGTGAGCGCCTGCTGCCAGGTGGCCAGCGGCGACGGAAAGCCGGTGGTGCTCTTCATGGCCACCAGTTCCCAGACCAGCACCAGCAGGCCGAAGCCCGCGAGCGGCGGCAGCACGCGCATCCAGAAGGCGCGAAGGTCGATGGGCGCGCGGAACCTGGGTTCGGCCGGCGCGCGGACGGCAGGCGCCGCGGTCTTGTTCGTGGACACGGCAGGCGCAGCGTGCGCCGCGGCGGCCTCGATCGGGGAGTGGAAAACGGCACTGACCATGATGTGTTTCTCCTCAGGCATGCAGCTTGAAAGACTCGGCGTACTTCTTCGGATCCTTGCCGTCCCACACGGTGCCGTCGAACAGCTTGCTGCTGCGCATCACGTCCTTGGGCACGGGGGTCTGCGTGGCGGCGGCGGCCTGCTTGTAGATGTCGATGCGGTTGATCTCGGTGGCCACCTTCAGGTAGTCCGGATGCTCCTTGAGCAGGCCCCAGCGCTTGTGCTGCGTGAGGAACCACATGCCGTCCGACAGGTAGGGGAAGCTCACGGCGCCGCCGTTGTAGAACTTCATGTGGTTGGGGTCGTCCCAGCTCTTGCCCATGCCGTTGACGTAGCGGCCCAGGATGCGCTGGTTGATCGCGTCCACGCTGGTGTTGACGTAGCTCTTGTCGGCGATGGTCTCGGCCATCTTGTTCTTGTTCTGCAGGCCGGCGTCGATCCACTTGCCGGCCTCGATGATGGCCGCGGTGACGGCGCGCGCGGTGTTGGGGTACTTCTTGACGAAGTCGCCCGTGGTGCCGAGCACTTTCTCGGGGTGGTCCTTCCAGATGTCCTGCGTCGTGATGGCCGTCACCCCGATGCCGTCCATGATCGCGCGCTGGCCCCAGGGCTCGCCCACGCAGTAGCCGTCCATGTTGCCCACGCGCATGTTGGCCACCATCTGCGGAGGCGGCACCGTGATGTTCTTGACGTCCTTGAAGGGGTCGATGCCGGCCGATGCGAGCCAGTAGTAGAGCCACATCGCATGCGTGCCCGTGGGAAAGGTCTGTGCGAAGGTGTATTCGCGCTTCTCGCTCGCGATCAGCTTGGCGAGCGAGGGAGCATCGACTGCGCCCTTGTCCGCGAGCTTCTTCGACAGCGTGATGGCCTGCCCGTTGTTGTTGAGGGTCATGAGTACGGCCATGTCCTTCTTCGGGCCGCTCAGGCCCAGGTGCATGCCGTAGACCAGGCCGTAGAGCACGTGCGCCATGTCCAGGTCGCCGTTGGAGAGCTTGTCGCGCACGCCGGCCCAACTGGCTTCCTTGCTGGGCACGATCTTCACGCCGTACTTCTTGTCGATGCCCAGCACCGAGGCCATCACCACGCTGGCGCAGTCGGTCAGCGGGATGAAGCCGATCTTCACTTCCTCCTTCTCCGGCTTGTCGGAGCCCTGGGCCCAGACGGCGGCGCGCAGCGCGGGATCGATGGCCACGGCGCCAATGGCGGCGGCTTGCAGTACGCGGCGGCGGCTGAGGCGGGTTGTCAGCGGGTCGGTCATGTGGCGGGCTCCGGTGAGTGAAGGAAGAACGAACAAAAGCGAAAAACAAAAAAGGCGTCCGCACCGCGCAGGGGCTGCTCGAAAACGAGCCCTTGCGGGATGGGGACGCCTTTGTCCGGTTTCGGTGGACGACACCCGCCGTTGGGTGCCGCCTGCCTGGGACCCGAAGGTCCATGTACTACTTCAGCAAACTATGTGCCAGCTTTCGTGCGTGCCGATTGCTATCGAATCAGCAGCAGGAGAGCGGTTGCCGGCCTATCCGAAACGGCCGCAAGGCGGAAATCCGGATTCATGCACGGTTGTTGTGCGTTGCACCAATTCGAGTGCTTTTCGGGCGGCGCTCAGCGCCGGGGCGCTGCATCGAGCGGCAGGTAGTCGGCCATGGCGAGCATCGACTCGGCCACGTCGACGAGGCGGCGCTTCTGGTTCATGGCCGTCTGGAGCAGCATCTTGTGCGCTTCGTTCTCGCTCATGCGGCGGTGCGCCATCAAGAGGCCCTTGGCGCGTTCGACCAGCTTGCGCTCGTTGAGCGAAGCGCGCACGGTTTCGAGTTCGTCGCTCATGGCCTGCAGGCGGCGCGACTGCTCCTGGACCATGTCGAGCACCGAGCGCTCGAGATGGCGGCCGTATTGCGCGGGCTCCGTGGCCCGGGTGTCGGCGTCGTCGAAGAACACCGCGCCCTCGGGCTGCGGCGCCAGGTTGCCGAGCACCTCCTGGTATTTCTGCAGTTCGCCGCGCGCCTGCGCGGTCTTGCGGGCGCAGAGCTCGCGCAGGTCGGCGGCCAGCCGGTGTTCGACGGTCTTCATGGCGTCGATGCGGCGCGTGCACCAGTCGAACCAGGCCTGGCTCAGCCGGGCGTCGGGAACGCACGCCGAGGCCGCCTGGGCCGGGCTCACGCTCATGCGGCGCTGGCGCTCGATCTCGGCCATGACCGGGTCGGACTGGCTTTGGTGCCAGAGCGCCAGCACGCCGCTGCTCGAAAAATCGGTAAAGACCTGGAAGCAGCGCTCCTGCAGTTCGATGAGGTGCAGCCACTGCTGGCGCTGCGCCTCGTCGCTGCGCCCCAGCGCCAGCGACGCAGCGCCGAAGGCACGCTCCTGGCCGGCAAATTCCTTGCCCTGCATGAAGTTGAACATCGCCACCAGCAGGCGCGAGATCTCGGGGTCGGTGGCGCCGTCGGCCGCCTCGAACACCACCGCCAGCAGGCCGGCAACGAGCTTTGCGAATGCGGCGGTGGCCTGCGCGGGCGTCAGCTCGAGCGCGCCGATGCGCCGGCGCAGGGCGGGCAGGCCGTCCAGCCCCGGAAGCACCCAGGCAATGCGGCTGAAGAGGCGGGCGCTGTTGCCTGCGGTGGCGCCGGGGTGCGCTTCGGTCTCGAGCTGGTCGAATCCGGCGCGCACCTCCTGCTCGAGCGCCAGGCATTCGGCGATCTGCGGATCGCGCTGCTCGGCGAAGCGGACGCCGCGCGAGGCGAGGAACACGTTGGACATGCCGCGCTCCCGCTGCAGCGCATGGACCAGCCGCGCGATCAGGCCGACCAGGTCGCTGGTGCGCGCGAGCTGGTCCAGCTCGTCGATTTCGCACTTTCTGGCGGCGATCAGAAAACTCAGTCCGGATTTCATGGCGGGAAAGGGGAGGCAACGGGCTTGCTGCAACATCCGTGCCGCACGGGCATTCCTCGCCGCCTACACTCCCGGGCATGCTTCTCCTGGGAATCGAATCATCCTGCGACGAAACCGGCGTGGCGCTGGTGGAAACGCATGGCAGCGCGCTGCCGCAGCTGCGCTCGCATGCGCTGCACAGCCAGATCGCCATGCACCGGGCCTATGGCGGCGTGGTGCCCGAACTGGCCAGCCGCGACCACATCCGCCGCGTGCTGCCGCTGACCGAAGCCGTGATGGCCGAAGCGGGCCGCTCGCTGGCCGAGATCGACGTGGTCGCCTACACGCGCGGGCCGGGCCTGGCCGGGGCCTTGCTGGTGGGCGCCGGCGTGGCCTGCGCGCTGGGCGCGGCGCTCGGCAAGCCGGTGCTCGGGGTGCATCACCTCGAAGGGCACCTGCTGTCGCCGTTCCTGAGTGCCGATCCGCCGGAATTTCCCTTCGTGGCGCTGCTCGTGTCGGGCGGCCATACGCAGCTCATGCGGGTCGACGGCGTGGGCCGCTACGAACTCCTGGGGGAAACCATCGACGATGCGGCCGGCGAGGCTTTCGACAAGAGCGCCAAGCTCATGGGCCTGCCTTATCCGGGCGGCCCCTGGCTGGCCAAGCTGGCGGAGGCAGGCAACCCCACGGCGTTCAAGCTGCCGCGGCCGCTGCTGCACAGCGGCGACCTCGACTTTTCGTTCGCCGGCCTGAAGACGGCCGTGCTGACGCAGGCCAAGAAGCTCGGCGCCGAGCTCGAGGCGAACAAGGCCGACCTGGCCGCGTCCACGCAGGCGGCAATCGTCGAGGTGCTGCTGAAGAAATCGCTGGCCGCGCTCGGGCAGACGGGCCTCAGGCGGCTGGTGGTGGCCGGCGGGGTGGGCGCGAACCGAAGCCTGCGGGAGCAATTGAACGCCGCCTGCGCCCGGCGCGGCGTGCGCGTGCACTACCCGGAACTGCACCTGTGCACCGACAACGGGGCCATGATCGCCATGGCGGCCGCCATGCGGCTGCAGTCGGGCCTGGCAGAGGCGAGCGAGCGCTATGCCTTCGACGTCAAGCCGCGATGGCCCATGGCTTCGCTGATGACGTCATCCGAGACGCCGCGGCCGGTGCCCGCATAGCCGCCGACGGGCGAGAACGGCCGAGCGACGGTAGCGGCAGCACGTCGAGCACATTGCGCCAGAGTTGGCGCCATTGCGGCCAGTCGTGGCCGCCTTCGGTCGTGAAGACGCGGCCTTCGGGCAGGGCGTCCGCCAGCAGCTTGTGGTTGCTGGCAAAGCGGTCGCTGAGGCCGAAGCCAAGGTAGAGCTGGGGCAGGCTCTGGGATTTCTGCGGCTCCAGGTACTGCTGGAACCAAGGCCACAGCTTGCGGTCGACTTCCTCGTCGGGCAGGGGGCCGGCCGGCGCCTGCCAGGTGCGCAGGCCGCCGGCCTTGAGGATCTCGGCACCAAGAACGCGGCGCCCCAGGTAGGGCGCCAGCGCGACGATGCCGTCGACCGAGCCCGGCCGCGACAGTTCATGGATCAGCGCGCCGAAGCCGCCAATGGAAATCCCGACCAGCCAGATCGACTTGTAGCCCTTGGCGCGCTGCGGCTCGATGACGTCCGCATGCAGCCGCTCGCTGAGCGTCTGGTCGTAATAGTAGGAAACATCGGCATCCACCAGCAGCGAGTCGGCCGCCAGGTGGCGCTCGCGCACGGCGCTGATGAAGCCTTCGCGCTCGAACTCGTCGGGTTTCAGGTAGGCGCCCGGAAGGAAGACCAGGAGCGTATCGGACCGTTCATCGTCTTTGGCTGACTTGAGGTGCGTGATCATGGCGTGCCTTGAGGGGCACCCGAATCCGCACCGTCATGGATTCGGTGCGTCTGTCGAAACGCCCACGAAGAAAGAAAAATGTGAAAACGTCACATGATGTGACGTTATTCGCTGTCGTATTGTGATTAGAGAGCGTCTTCAAAGTCAAAAACAATAGATAACGACACTTTCCTCTTGTGGGCTTTGCAGGCTCAGTTGATCGGCAGCTGCGCAACCTGGCTGACCGGCACCTGCTTGCCCAGCTTCAGCGTGAGCACGCCGTTCTCGAGCCTGGCCTCGCTCGAGGCCGCGTCGATGTCCAGCGGCAACTCGTAGGCCGCCTTGAATTGGCGCTTGGCTTCTGCCTTGCTGTCGATGCGGACCACGGCGCCCTCGATGCCGATGGCGAGGTCTTCGCGCGAGAGGCCCGGCACGTCGATGGAGAGCGTCCAGCTCTTGTCGTCCTGCTCGACGAGCGGCGAGGGGCGCGTTCCGGCGAAGGCATCGTTGACGAAGCGCTCGAAGGCGCGGTCGTACGAACGGGGTGCAAAGCGGGCGGTGCGAAGGGTGGGTGCGAAAAACATGTGAGAACTCCTGAATGAACACAATGGGGACAAGGAATGTGTGTCCCTTACACTGCGCGGCCATTCAATCCTGAGTGCCGCTTGACACCCATCTAGGCACAGCCGCACCCGTTTCAAGACAATGAATCCCCCCTTTATTTGGCGTCGCAAGGCCTTGAAATTTGCGGCGCTGGCGCTATGCGCGGCCCCCTTCGCAGCGCAGGCGCAGACACCGCCCGCGCCCATCCGTCTCGCGCTGATCGAAAGCATGAGCGGGCCGTTCGCCAACACCGGCGAGGCGGTGTTCCGCAACCTGCTGTGGGCCGTGGAGCGCGTGAATGCGCGCGGCGGCATCAAGCTGCCCGGCGGAGCGCGGCCGCTGCAGCTCGACCGCTACGACAGCAAGGGGCAGAACGAAGAAGCGCTGTCGGCGCTGCGTGCGGCCATCGACGACGGCGCGCGCATCGTGCTGCAGGGCAATTCGTCGGCCACCGCCGCGGCGCTGGTCGATGCCATCGAAAAGAACAACGAGCGCGACCCCGCGCGGCGCGTGATCTTCCTCAACTACGCGGCGGTCGATCCGGTGCTGACCAACGAGCGCTGCAGCTTCTGGCACTTCCGCTTCGACGCGCATGCCGACATGCGCGTGGCCGCGCTCATGCAAGTGGTGAAGGACGATGCGGCCATCAAGCGCGCTTACCTGATCGGACAGGACTACAGCTTCGGCCAGGCGGTGCTGCGCGAATCGAAGCGCCAGCTCGGCCTGCAGCGGCCCGACGTGGAGATCGTCGCGGAAGAGCTCCATCCGATGGGCAAGGTGAAGGACTTCGCGCCCTACGCCAGCAAGATCATCGCGAGCGGCGCGCAGGCCGTGTTCACCGGCAACTGGGGCAACGACCTCACGCTGCTCGTGAAGGCCGCGCGCGAGGCCGGCTTCAATGGCAGCTTCTATACCTTCTACGGCAACGCGCTCGGCGCGCCGGCAGCCATCGGGGATGCCGGTATCGGCCGCGTGATCGCGGTGGCCGACTGGCTGCCCAACGTGCAGAGCGCGCAGTCCGAGGCCTTCTACCGCGCCTTCCGCGCGCGCTTTCCGAAACCCGCCGACGACTACGTGCACATGCGCATGCAATTGCTCGTGGAGTCGCTTGCGCAATCGATAGCGCGTGCGGGCAGCGTCGACGCGGTGGCCGTGGCGCGCGCCCTCGAGCAGGCCGACGTGAGCCTCTACGGCCAGCGCGGCCGCATGCGCGCGGCGGACCATCAGTTCCAGCAGCAGCTGGTGGTCGGCGTGATGGACAAGCAGGGCAGGCCGGGCGTGCAATTCGATGTCGAGGGTTCGGGCTACGGCTTTCGCGTGGTCAAGACCATCGCCCCCGAACGCGCCGAACTGCCGACCACCTGCAAGATGAAAAGAATCTAGGAAACGAAGACATGCGTGAAGCCATCCACAACCTCGAAGCCTCCAAGATCCGCGAGGTTGCCAATGCCGGACTCGGCCGCGACGACGTGCTCGCGTTCTGGTTCGGCGAAAGCGACGAGGTCACGCCCGAGGTGATCCGCCAGGCGGCGATCGACTCGCTGCAGCGCGGCGAAACCTTCTATGCGCACAACCTCGGCCTGCCCGAATTGCGCGAGGCCATCGCGCGCTACACCAGCGCGCTGCATCCCGCGGTCGATGCGTCGCGCATCGCCGTCACGTCCGGCGGCGTCAGCGCGCTGATGCTCGCGGTGCAGGCGCTGGTCGACGCGGGCGACGAGGTGGTCGCGGTCACGCCCGTGTGGCCCAACCTCACGGCGCAGCCAGCGATCCTCGGCGCCCACGTGCGCACCGTGGCGCTGGTGCCCGCCGATGGCCAATGGACGCTCGACCTGGCCGCGCTGCGCAAGGCGGTCACGCCAAGGACCAGGCTGCTGATCGTCAACGCGCCCAACAACCCGACCGGCTGGACCATGACGCGCGAAGAGCAGCAGGCCGTGCTCGACCACTGCCGCGAAACCGGCACCTGGATCCTGGCCGACGAGGTGTACGAACGGCTGTACTTCGAACCCACGCCCAACGGCTGCGCGCCGAGCTTCCTGGACATTTCCAGGCCGGACGACCGGCTGGTGGTGACGCACAGCTTCTCGAAGAGTTTCCTCATGACCGGCTGGCGCCTCGGCTGGCTCGTGCTGCCGCCCGCGCTGGTCGACGGCATCGGCAAGCTGATCGAGTTCAACACCTCCTGCGCCAGCGTCTTCACGCAGCGCGCCGCCGTTGCCGCCATCGAGCACACCGCGGAGATCACGCCCCGCGTGGTGGCCCACCTGAAGCAGTGCCGCGACACCCTGGTGCCCTTGCTGGCCGGGCTGCCCGGCGTGCAGGTGGCCCCCGCCAGGGGCGGCATGTACGCCTTCTTCCGCCTCGAAGGCTTCGGCGACTCCCTCGACCTGGCCAAACGCCTGGTCGTCGAAGCCGGCCTTGGCCTGGCCCCCGGCAATGCCTTCGCCCCGGAAGCCCAGGGCTGGCTGCGCTGGTGCTTCGCCTCCAAGGATCCGCAGCGGCTTGTCCAAGGCGTGGAGCGCCTCAAAACCTGGCTCGCTGCCCAGAAATAGCGAGGCCGAAGGCGAGCCGCCCCTTCCAGAGATGCCGCGGAACCGGCTCCGCCGGGCCGCAGGCGTCGCCCCCGGTAGGGGGAGGGAGGAGCGACACGAAGTGCGCGGAGCCTGGGGGCGAGCTATAATGAATGGCTTTGCATGCCGCAAGGCGCACGGTGAGGGCAGTTCCAGCGCTCACCGCAAGTCAAACATCCCGGAACAAAGGAAATTCAATGATCGCAGCCTCCATCAAGGCCGAAGTCGTCAAGGACAACGCCCGCGCCGCCAACGACACCGGCAGCCCCGAAGTTCAAGTCGCACTGCTGACCGCCCGTATCAACGAGCTCACCCCCCACTTCAAGACGCACGCCAAGGACCACCACGGCCGTCGCGGCCTGTTGCGCATGGTGAGCCGCCGCCGCAAGCTCCTGGACTACCTCAAGTCCAAGGATGCCGACCGCTACACCGCGCTGATCGCCAAGCTGGGTCTGCGCAAGTAAATCGAATCGCATGAAAAAACGCCTGGGTTAGTCCGCTAGCTCAGGCGTTTTTTACTTCGCGATCCACTTTCGGAGTGCCAAAACAGAGCGAAGCTGTGTCATTCCAATGAAGTTCCCGCCGAGCTTCGCTGGAATGGCATCGTGTTCTGAGAAGCCTCCGTCCCTGCGGAACCTGTGCCGAATGCAGGTCATCCGCTCTCAAAACAGGAGCAAAACATGAGCCTCTTCAACAAAGTCACCAAGTCCTTCCAATGGGGCGACAAGACCGTCGTCATGGAAACGGGTGAAATCGCCCGCCAGGCCAGCGGCGCCGTGGTGGTCGACATCGACGGCACCGTGATCCTCGCGACCGTGGTCGCCTCCAAGACCGCCAAGCCGGGCCAGGACTTCTTTCCGCTGACCGTCGACTACATCGAGAAGACCTACGCCGCGGGCAAGATCCCCGGCAGCTTCTTCAAGCGCGAAGCCAAGCCCAGCGAACACGAAACCCTGACCAGCCGCCTGATCGACCGTCCGATCCGCCCGCTGTTCCCCGAGGGTTTCCTGAACGAAGTGCACGTGGTCATCCACACGCTGTCGCTCAACCCCGAAGTCGACGCCGACATCGCCGCCATGATCGGCGTGAGCGCCGCGCTGTCGATCTCCGGCATTCCGTTCAGCGGCCCGATCGGTGCGGCCCGCGTGGGCTACATCAACGGCCAGTACGTGCTGAACCCGGGCCAGACCGCCCGCAAGGATTCGCAGATGGACCTCGTCGTGGCCGGCACCGAAGCCGCCGTGCTGATGGTCGAATCCGAAGCCCTGCAGCTCAGCGAAGAAATCATGCTGGGCGGCGTGGTGTTCGGCCACGAGCAGGCCAACATCGCCATCAACGCGATCCATGAACTCGTGCGCGACGCCGGCAAGCCGGTGTGGGACTGGCAGGCGCCGGCCGAAGACGAAGCCTTCGTCGCCAAGGTCAAGAGCCTGGCCGAGGAAAAGCTGCGCGCCGTCTACCAGATCCGCAGCAAGCAGGCCCGCACGCAAGCCCTGCGCGAAGCCAACGCCAGCGTGATGAACGCGCTGAAGGAAAGCGGCGAACCCTTCGACGCCGGCAAGGTCAACGACCTGCTGTTCTCGATCGAAGCCAAGATCGTGCGCAGCCAGATCCTGTCGGGCGAACCCCGCATCGACGGCCGCGACACGCGCACCGTGCGCCCCATCGAGATCCGCAATTCCGTGCTGCCGCGCACCCACGGCTCGGCGCTGTTCACGCGCGGCGAGACGCAGGGCCTGGTCGTGACCACGCTCGGCACCGAGCGCGACGCGCAGCGCATCGACGCGCTGGCCGGCGAGTACGAAGACCGCTTCCTGTTCCACTACAACATGCCTCCCTTTGCCACCGGCGAAGTGGGCCGCATGGGCTCGACCAAGCGCCGCGAAATCGGCCACGGCCGCCTCGCCAAGCGCGCGCTCGTCGCCGTGCTGCCGACCAAGGAAGAATTCCCGTACACCATCCGCGTGGTGTCGGAAATCACCGAGTCCAACGGCTCCTCGTCGATGGCCTCGGTGTGCGGCGGCTGCCTCTCGATGATGGACGCCGGCGTGCCGATGAAGGCCCACGTGGCCGGCATCGCCATGGGCCTGATCAAGGAAGACAACCGCTTCGCGGTGCTGACCGACATCCTGGGCGACGAAGATCACCTGGGCGACATGGACTTCAAGGTGGCCGGCACGACCAACGGCATCACCGCGCTGCAGATGGACATCAAGATCCAGGGCATCACCAAGGAAATCATGCAGGTCGCACTGGCCCAGGCCAAGGAAGCGCGCATGCACATCCTCGGCAAGATGCAGGAAGCCATGGGCGAGGCCAAGACCGAGGTGTCGCAGTTCGCACCGCGCCTGACCACGCTGAAGATCAACCCCGAGAAGATCCGCGACGTGATCGGCAAGGGCGGCGCGGTCATCCGCGGCCTGCAGGAAGAAACCGGCACGACGATCAACATCGACGAAGACGGCACCATCACCATCGCCTCGACCGACCCCGAAAAGGCCGAATTCGCCAAGAAGCGCATCGAGCAGATCACGGCCGAAGTCGAAATCGGCAAGGTCTACGAAGGCCCGGTCACCAAGATCCTGGACTTCGGCGCGCTCATCAACCTCCTGCCCGGCAAGGACGGCCTGCTGCACATCAGCCAGATCGCGCACGAGCGCGTCGAGAAGGTGACCGACTACCTGAGCGAAGGCCAGATCGTCAAGGTCAAGGTGCTCGAGACCGACGAAAAGGGCCGCGTCAAGCTGTCCATGAAGGCCCTGACCGAGCGTCCGGCCGGCATGGAATACAGCGAGCGCCCGCCGCGCGAAGACCGCGGCGACCGTGGCGGCGAGCGCCGCGAGCGCTCGGACCGCGGCGACCGTGGTGGCGATCGCGGCGAACGCGCTCCGCGTTTCAACAGCGAGCAGCAACAGCAGCCGCGCAACGAGCAGCAGCCGGCACCCGTTGGCGAGCAGCCGTACGCACCGCGCGAACCGCAAGAGTAAGAAGGAGGGGCGCAGCGGCAGTCATGCCGCTGCCATCCAACTTTCCAGTATTCGCTAACCACGTCCGGAAACGGGCGTTGCAGGCCAAAGACCATGAAAGCCATTGAAATCACTTCGTACGGCGCCCCCGAGGTGCTGCGCGCCGTGGAGCGCCCCGATCCGGTGGCCGGCGTGGGCGAACTGCTGATCCGCGTCGCGGCCAGCGGTGTGAACCGTCCGGACGTGCTGCAGCGCAAGGGGCACTATCCGGTTCCGCCGGGCGCCTCCGACCTGCCGGGTCTCGAGGTGGCCGGCGAGATCGTGTCGGGCGATGCCGCGGCCCTGGCCGAGGCGGGTTTCAAGATCGGTGACCGCGTCTGCGCGCTGATCTCGGGCGGCGGCTATGCCCAGCTGTGCGTGGCGCCCGTGGCGCAATGCCTGCCGGTGCCCAAGGGCTGGAGCGACATCGAGGCCGCTTCGCTCCCCGAGACCTTCTTCACCGTCTGGAGCAACGTGTTCGACCGGGGCCGCCTGCAAAAGGGCGAGACCCTGCTGATCCAGGGCGGAACGAGCGGCATCGGCGTGACGGCCATCCAGATTGCCAAGGCGCTGGGCGCCACGGTGGTCGCCACGGCCGGCAGCGACGACAAGTGCGAGGCCTGCAGGAAGCTGGGTGCCGACCACGCCATCAACTACCGCACGAGCGACTTCGCCGAAGAGGCGAAGAAGCTCACCGGCGGCAAGGGCGTGGACGTGGTCCTGGACATGGTCGCGGGCGACTACGTGGCGCGCGAGATCGAATGCATGGCCGAGGACGGCCGGCTCGTGATCATCGCGGTGCAGGGCGGCGTCAAGAGCGACTTCAATGCGGGCCTGGTGCTGCGCAAGCGGCTGGTGATCACCGGCTCCACGCTGCGTCCGCGGCCGGTGGCGTTCAAGGGGGCCATCGCCAAGGCGCTGCGCGAAAAGGTCTGGCCGCTGCTGGAAAGCGGCGCGGTCAAGCCGGTGATCCACAGCACCTTCGCGGCGGACGGCGAACCCAGCGGCGCGGCACAGGCGCATGCGCTGATGGAATCCAACCAGCACATCGGCAAGATCGTGCTGACATGGTGACTGACAACAACACGATGACCACGAAAAAGAAGCTGATCGCGGGCAACTGGAAGATGAACGGCAGTCTGGCTGCCAACGAGGCGCTGGTGAAGGCCCTGCAGCAGGGCCTGGCTGCGGCGCCGGCCAGCTGCGACATCGCGCTTTGCGCGCCGGCCCCGTATTTCGCGCAACTGCAATCGCTGCTGGCCGGCTCCACGGCCATGGCGCTGGGCGCACAGGACATCTCGGCGCATCCGCAGGGTGCATTCACGGGCGAGCAATCGGCGGCCATGCTGAAGGATTTCGGCGTGCGCTATGCCATCGTCGGCCATTCGGAGCGCCGCCAATACCATGGCGAAACCGATGAGGCCGTGGCGGCCAAGACGGCGGCTGCGCTGGCGAGCGGCATCACGCCGATCGTCTGCGTGGGCGAAACGCTGGCCGAGCGCGAAGCAGGGCGCACCGAAGAAATCGTCAAGCGCCAGCTGGCTGCGGTGATCCACGTCAATGGCCATTGCATCAGCGAGATCGTGGTGGCCTACGAGCCGGTCTGGGCCATCGGCACCGGCAAGACGGCCACGCCGGAACAGGCGCAGGCGGTGCATGCCGTGCTGCGCGCGCAACTGCACCATGCCGCGAGCGAACACGCCGCCGGCATCTGCATTCTCTACGGCGGCAGCATGAACGCGGCCAATGCCGCGCAGCTCTTGGCGCAGCCCGACATCGACGGCGGCCTGATCGGCGGCGCGTCGCTCAAGGCCCCCGACTTTTTGCAGATCATTTCCGCCGCTTCCCGCTGAACGCGGGCGGTGGCCGACATCAATTAGGAGTAAGAACGAATGAATGTGGTCCTCAATCTACTGGTCGGCGTGCAGATGCTGTCGGCCCTTGCAATGATCGGGCTGATCCTGATCCAGCACGGCAAGGGCGCCGACATGGGCGCGGCCTTCGGCAGCGGCAGCGCGGGCAGCCTGTTCGGCGCGAGCGGCAGTGCCAATTTCCTTTCGCGCACCACAGCTGTGCTGGCGGCGGTCTTCTTCGCATGCACCTTGCTGCTGGCCTACTTCAGCCACGCGCGGCCTGCGGGCGGCGGCAGCCTGCTGGAGCGCGCAGCCATCGGTACGCCGGCAACGCCCGCTTCCGGCGCGGCGGGGCAGATTCCGGGCGGTACGTCGGGCGCAGCGCCTGCCGGTGCACCCGCTTCGGCGCCTGCCGCACCCGTTTCGGGCGCGGGCCAGATCCCGAACAAATAATCAAGTTGTTTTCATGAAGCTGTCAGTGAGAAACTGCTTCATTTCAGGGTAAACTCTAAAGCTGTTCGGAAAGCCAAACACCTTTCCAGGTACCTCATGCCATCCGAACAAAAAACCGCGGTCGTGGTGAAATTGGTAGACACGCTATCTTGAGGGGGTAGTGGCGAAAGCTGTGCGAGTTCGAGTCTCGCCGACCGCACCAAATCTCGCCGGCAGAAAACCTCATCCAGAGTGTTTTTCTGCCGGTGGCAAGCGGTGAAAAATCTCCCGATGAGCCTCGATTCCTATCTCCCCGTCCTCTTGTTCATTTTGGTCGGTGTCGGTGTAGGCGTCGCGCCGCAAGTCATCGGCTACATCCTGGGGCCCAACCGGCCCGACGCAGCGAAGAACGCTCCCTACGAGTGTGGCTTCGAGGCCTTCGAGGATGCGCGCATGAAATTCGACGTGCGCTACTACCTCGTCGCCATTCTCTTCATCCTGTTCGATCTCGAGATTGCCTTTCTCTTTCCATGGGCGATAGCGCTCAAGGAAATCGGCGCCGTCGGCTTCTGGGCCATGATGATCTTTCTCGCCATCCTCGTCGTGGGCTTTGTCTACGAGTGGAAAAAAGGCGCGCTCGACTGGGAATGACAAGGAATCGACAAAATGGCCATTGAAGGCGTCATGAAGGAAGGCTTCGTCACCACCACCTATGACTCGGTGGTGAACTGGGCGAAGACCGGATCACTTTGGCCGATGACTTTCGGTCTGGCCTGCTGTGCCGTCGAAATGATGCACGCAGGCGCGGCCCGCTACGACATCGACCGTTTCGGCATGCTGTTCCGGCCCAGCCCGCGCCAGTCCGATCTGATGATCGTGGCCGGCACGCTGTGCAACAAGATGGCGCCGGCGCTGCGCAAGGTCTACGACCAGATGCCGGAGCCGCGCTGGGTTCTTTCCATGGGCTCGTGCGCCAACGGCGGCGGCTACTACCACTACAGCTACTCGGTGGTGCGTGGTTGCGACCGCATCGTGCCGGTGGATGTCTATGTGCCGGGTTGCCCGCCCACCGCCGAAGCGCTGCTTTACGGCGTGATCCAGCTGCAGCAGAAGATTCGCCGCACCAACACCATTGCGCGCGCCTGAGGGATTGCCGACGATGACCGATTTTGCAATTTCGCCGGAGGTGCTGCGCGCCACCATTGCCGAGACGCTCGGCGCCCGCGCCAAGAGCGTGACGCTCGCGCTGGGCGAGGTGACCGTGGTGGTTGCTGCCGCCGACTACATCGAGGCGGCCATGCTGCTGCGCGATGCGCCCGGCTGCCGCTTCGAGCAGCTGATCGACCTCTGTGGCATGGACTACTCCGACTACCGCGAAGGCGAGTGGCAGGGCGAGCGCTATGGCGTCGTCACGCACCTGCTGTCGGTGAGCCTCAACCAGCGCGTGCGCCTCAAGGTGTTTGCGCCGAACGAAGACCTGCCTGTGGTCGATTCGCTCCAGCCCGTATGGAATGCCGCGACCTGGTTCGAGCGCGAAGCCTTCGATCTCTACGGCATCGTGTTCGAGGGGCACGACGACCTGCGCCGCATCCTGACCGACTACGGTTTCATCGGACACCCGTTCCGCAAGGACTTCCCGGTGTCGGGGTACGTCGAAATGCGCTACGACGAAGAGCAGAAGCGCGTCGTTTACCAGCCGGTATCGATCGAGCCCCGCGAAATCACGCCGCGCGTGATCCGCGAAGACAACTACGGCAGCGGTTTGCATTGATATGGCCGAAATCAAGAACTACACACTCAACTTCGGTCCCCAGCACCCGGCAGCGCACGGCGTGCTGCGCCTGGTGCTCGAGCTCGACGGCGAAGTGATCCAGCGCGCCGATCCGCACATCGGCCTGCTGCACCGCGCGACCGAGAAGCTCGCCGAATCGCGCACCTTCATCCAGTCGCTGCCGTACATGGACCGTCTCGACTACGTGTCGATGATGAGCAACGAGCACGCCTACTGCCTTGCCATCGAGCGGATGATGGGCCTGGACGTGCCGATCCGCGCGCAGTACATCCGCGTGATGTTCGCCGAGATCACTCGGCTGCTGAACCACCTGCTGTGGCTCGGCGCGCACGGCCTGGATTGCGGTGCGATGAACATGCTCATCTACTGCTTCCGCGAGCGTGAAGACCTGTTCGACATGTACGAAGCCGTGTCGGGCGCGCGCATGCATGCGGCGTACTTTCGCCCGGGCGGCGTCTACCGCGACCTGCCCGATGCGATGCCGCAGTACAAGGTCAGCAAGATCAAGAACGCGAAGGCGATCGAGAAGCTCAACGAGAACCGCCAGGGCTCGCTGCTCGACTTCATCGACGACTTCTGCAAGCGCTTCCCCGGGATGGTCGACGAGTACGAAACGTTGCTCACCGACAACCGCATCTGGAAGCAGCGCACCGTGGGCATCGGCGTCGTGACGCCGGAGCGCGCGCTGAACCTCGGCTTCACCGGCCCCATGCTGCGCGGCTCGGGCGTCGAATGGGACCTGCGCAAGAAGCAGCCCTACGACGTCTACGACCAGATGCAGTTCGACGTGCCGGTCGGCAAGACGGGCGACTGCTACGACCGCTATCTGGTGCGCGTGGAAGAAATGCGCCAGGCCAACAGGATCATCCAGCAGTGCTCGGCCTGGCTGCGCGCCAACCCCGGTCCGGTGATCACCGACAACCACAAGGTCGCCGCGCCCGCGCGCGAATCGATGAAGGCGAACATGGAGGAGCTGATCCACCATTTCAAGCTCTTCACCGAAGGCTTCCACGTGCCCGAAGGCGAGGCCTATGCCGCCGTCGAGCATCCGAAGGGCGAGTTCGGCATCTACCTGGTGAGCGACGGCGCCAACAAGCCGTACCGCCTGAAGATCCGCGCGCCCGGTTTCCCGCACCTCGCTGCCCTCGACGAAATGTCGCGCGGCCACATGATCGCCGACGCTGTCGCGGTGATCGGCACGATGGACATCGTGTTCGGCGAAATCGACAGGTGAGAAAGAGCGAATGACGACTTCCTCGACCCACCATGACACGGCGCCCTCGGCGCCTTCTGCTCCTCTGAAGCCTGCGATTCTCGAGCGCTTTGCGCGCGAAGTCGCGAAGTACCCCGAAGCGGGCAAGCAGTCGGCCGTGATGGCCTGCCTGGCCATCGTCCAGCAGGACGAAGGCTTCATCAGCATGCAGCGCGAGCGCGAGATCGCCGAGTACCTTGGCATGGCGCCGATCGCCGTGCATGAGGTCACGACCTTCTACAACATGTACAACCAGCACCCGGTGGGCAAGTTCAAGCTCAACGTGTGCACCAACCTGCCGTGCCAGCTGCGCGACGGCGTCACCGCGCTGGTCCACCTCGAAAAGAAGCTCGGCATCAAGATGGGCGAGACCACGGCCGACGGCATGTTCACGCTGCAGCAGAGCGAATGCCTGGGCGCCTGCGCCGATTCGCCCGTGATGCTGGTCAACGACCGCACCATGTGCAGCTTCATGAGCAACGAGAAGCTCGACCAGCTCATCGACGGCCTGCGCGGCTCCGCCAAAGGGGAGGCTGCCTGATGTCCCCCGAACAAGTGCTCCAGCAATTCCAGGCCACGGGCGTCCAGACCTGTTTCCATGGCCGCCACATCGAGCCGCAGATCTATGCCGGCCTGAACGGCACCAACTGGCGCCTGGCCGACTACGAGGCGCGCGGCGGCTACAAGGCGCTGCGCAAGATCCTCACCGAGGGCCTCACACCCGACCAGGTGATCGCCGAAGTCAAGGCTTCGGGCCTGCGCGGCCGCGGCGGCGCGGGCTTTCCCACCGGCCTGAAGTGGAGCTTCATGCCCCGTCAGTTCCCGGGCCAGAAGTACCTCGTCTGCAATTCGGACGAAGGCGAGCCGGGCACGTGCAAGGACCGCGACATCCTGCAGTTCAATCCGCACATCGTGATCGAAGGCATGGCCATCGCCGCGTATGCGATGGGCATCAGCGTGGGCTACAACTACATCCACGGCGAGATCTTCCAGAGCTACGACCGCTTCGAGGAAGCCCTCGAAGAAGCGCGCGCCGCCGGCTATCTCGGCGACAAGATCATGGGCAGCACGTACAACTTCCAGTTGCACGCCGCCCACGGCTTCGGCGCCTATATCTGCGGCGAGGAAACCGCGCTGCTCGAATCGCTCGAAGGCAAGAAGGGCCAGCCGCGCTTCAAGCCGCCGTTCCCGGCGAGCTTCGGCCTCTACGGCAAGCCCACCACCATCAACAACACCGAGACCTTCGCGGCGGTGCCCTGGATCATCAACAACGGCGGTCCGGCCTACCTCGAATGCGGCAAGCCGAACAACGGCGGCACCAAGATCTATTCGGTGAGCGGCGACGTCGAGCTGCCGGGCAACTACGAAGTGCCCATGGGCACGCCGTTCTCCAAGCTGCTCGAACTGTGCGGCGGCGTTCGCAAGGGCCGTACGCTCAAGGCCGTGATTCCCGGCGGATCGTCGTCGCCCGTGCTGCCCGCTTCGATCATGATGGAATGCACGATGGATTACGACTCCATCGCCAAGGCCGGCTCCATGCTGGGCTCGGGCGCGGTGATCGTGATGGACGACAGCCGCTCGATGGTCGAGTCGCTGCGGCGCCTCTCGTATTTCTACATGCACGAGTCCTGCGGCCAGTGCACGCCGTGCCGCGAAGGCACGGGCTGGCTGTACCGCGTGGTGGACCGCATCCACAACGGGCAGGGCAGGGCGTCGGACATGGACCTGCTGAACTCCGTGGCAGACAACATCCAGGGCCGCACCATCTGCGCGCTCGGCGACGCGGCGGCCATGCCGGTGCGCGCCATGATCAAGCACTTCCGTCACGAGTTCGAGGCCCTGATCCCGGGCTACGTCCCGAAGGCACCGGTCCAAGCCTGAGCGCGAGAAGAAACATACTCATGATCGAAATCGAACTCGACGGCAAGAAGGTCGAAGTGACCGAAGGCAGCATGGTGATGCATGCGGCCGACAAGGCGGGCACCTACATCCCGCACTTCTGCTATCACAAGAAGCTCAGCATCGCGGCCAACTGCCGCATGTGCCTGGTCGACGTGGAGAAGGCGCCCAAGCCGATGCCGGCCTGCGCCACGCCCGTCACGCAGGGCATGATCGTTCGCACCAAGAGCGAAAAGGCCATCAAGGCGCAGCAGTCGGTCATGGAGTTCCTCCTGATCAACCACCCGCTCGATTGCCCGATCTGCGATCAGGGCGGCGAGTGCCAGCTGCAGGATCTGGCCGTGGGCTACGGCGGTTCTTCTTCGCGCTACGAAGAAGAAAAGCGCGTCGTCTTCCACAAGGACGTCGGCCCGCTGATCAGCATGGAAGAAATGAGCCGCTGCATCCATTGCACGCGCTGCGTCCGCTTCGGCCAGGAAGTGGCCGGCGTAATGGAGCTCGGCATGACCCAGCGCGGCGAGCACTCCGAAATCGAAACCTTCCTCGGCGATTCGGTCGACTCCGAACTGTCGGGCAACATGATCGACATCTGCCCGGTTGGCGCGCTCACGAGCAAGCCGTTCCGCTACAGCGCCCGGACCTGGGAGCTGTCGCGCCGCAAGTCGGTGAGCCCGCACGATTCCACCGGTTCCAACCTGATCGTCCAGGTCAAGAACAACCGCGTGATGCGCGTGGTGCCGCTCGAGAACGAAGAAGTCAACGAGTGCTGGATTGCCGACCGCGACCGCTTCTCGTACGAAGCCCTCAACGGCCCCGAGCGCCTCACGCAGCCCATGCTCAAGCAGGGCGGCCAGTGGCAGCAGGTCGACTGGCAGACCGCGCTCGAATACGTGGCCAACGGCCTGAAGCAGATCAAGGCCGACCACGGCGCGCAAAGCATTGGCACGCTCGTAAGCCCGCACAGCACGCTCGAAGAGCTGCAGCTGGCCGCCATGCTCACGCGTGAACTCGGCAGCGACAACATCGACTACCGCCTGCGCAACGCCGAATTCGCGGCGTTCGAGGGCGTGCGCTGGCTCGGCACCTCGATCGCATCGCTCACGCAATTGCAGCGCGCGCTGGTCGTCGGTTCGAACCTGCGCAAGGACCATCCGCTCTTCGCGCAGCGCATCCGCCAGGCCGTGCGCAAGGGCGCCGCGCTGTCGGTGATCACCTCGGCCGGCCTGATGGCCGACCGCGACGCCTGGGCCATCAGCGTGGCGCAATCGACCATCGTCGAAGCCGACCAATGGGTCGAGGCACTCGCTGCCGTCGCTGCCGCCATCGGCAAGACCAACGGCGCGACCGCACCGTTCGCACCGAAGAACGAACCCGACGCCGCCGCACAAGCCATCGCAGCCTCGCTGCTGAGCGGCGAGCGCAAGGCCATCCTGCTCGGCAATGCCGCCGCCCACCACGCGCAAGCCAGCAGCCTGCTGGCCCTGGCCAACTGGATCGGCGCGCAGACTGGCGCCACCGTCGGCTACCTGACCGAAGCCGCCAACACCGTGGGCGCGCAGCTCGTCGGCGCGTTCCCGAAGAACGGCGGCCTCGATGCCGGCCGCATGCTGGCCGCGGGCTCGGGCCTCAAGGCCGTGCTGCTGCTCAATACCGAACCGGTGTTCGACTCGGCCGCGGGCGCCGCGGCCGCCGGCGTCATCGGCAATGCACAGATGGTCGTCACGCTGAGCCCCTTCAAGGCCAACCTCGAATTCAGCGACGTGCTGCTGCCCATCGCGCCGTTCACCGAAACGCCTGGCACCTTCGTCAATGCCGAAGGCCGCGTGCAGGGTTTCCATGCCGTCGTGAAGCCGCAAGGCGAAACGCGTCCAGCCTGGAAGGTGCTGCGCGTGCTGGCCAACCTGCTCGGCCTGCCGGGCTTCGCATTCGAATCCACGGCTGACGTGCTGCGCACCATCGGCGACAACGGCAGCGTGCCGGCCAATGCGCTGAACAACGCCACCGCCGCCAAGGCCGCTGCTTCCAATGGCGCCGTGGCCGCACCCGTGGTCGCGAGCATCTATCAACTCGACTCGATCGTGCGCCGCGCACCATCGCTGCAACTCACCGCTGATGCACGCAACGCATCGGCCGCTTCGGCCCGTGCCGAGGAGGCATTGGCATGATCGACGCAGTGCATTCGTTTGGCCAGGGACTGGTCCACGCGGGCTGGTGGACGGCCATCGCCTGGCCGGTGATCTGGACGCTGATCAAGATCATCGTGGTCGTGCTTCCGCTGATGGGGGCCGTGGCCTATCTCACGCTGTGGGAGCGCAAGGCCATCGGCTTCACGCAGATCCGCATCGGCCCGAACCGCATCGGCCCGCTGGGCCTGCTGCAACCCATCGCCGACGCGCTCAAGCTGATGACCAAGGAAATCATTCTTCCGACGGTCGCCAACAAGGGCCTGTTCCTGCTGGGCCCCATCATGACCATCATGCCGGCGCTCGTCGCATGGGCCGTGATTCCCTTCGGCCCCGACGTGGCGCTGGCCAACATCAACGCCGGCCTGCTGTTCGTGATGGCCATCACCTCGCTCGAGGTCTACGGCGTGATCATCGCGGGCTGGGCTTCCAATTCGAAGTACGCCTTCCTGGGCGCGCTGCGCGCCTCGGCACAGATGGTGAGCTACGAGATCGCGATGGGCTTCTGCTTCGTCGTGGTGCTGATGGTCTCGGCCAGCCTGAACATGACCGACATCGTGACGGGGCAGGGCAAGGGCATCTTCGCCGACATGGGCGTCGGGTTCCTGTCGTGGAACTGGCTGTCGCTGCTGCCGATCTTCGTCGTCTACTTCATCTCGGGCCTGGCCGAAACCAACCGCCACCCCTTCGACGTGGTCGAGGGCGAGTCCGAGATCGTTGCGGGCCACATGATCGAGTACTCGGGCATGAGCTTCGCGATGTTCTTCCTGGCCGAGTACGCCAACATGTGGCTGGTCTCGATCCTGTGCGCCGTGCTGTTCCTCGGCGGATGGCTGCCGCCGTTCGAGTTCCTGAGCTTCATCCCGGGCTGGATCTGGCTCGGTGCCAAGACCTTCTGCGTGGTCACCATGTTCCTGTGGGTCCGATCCACCTTCCCGCGCTTCCGCTATGACCAGATCATGCGGCTCGGCTGGAAGATCTTCATTCCGGTCACGCTCGTGTGGCTGGTCGTGGTCGGTGCCTGGATGCAGACCCCGTTCAACATCTGGAAATAACTGGAAGCGCCAACATCATGACTGCTGCGCATACCGCCGGCGCGCTCGCGCGCCCTTCCAAGCTCGCATCCGCGCCGTTCTCGCTCAAGGACTTCCTGGGCAGCTTCATGCTGTTCGAGCTGTTCAAGGGCCTGGCCATCACCGGCAAGTACGCTTTCGCCCGCAAGATCACGGTGCAGTTTCCCGAAGAGAAGACGCCGCTGTCGCCGCGCTTTCGCGGCCTGCACGCGCTGCGCCGCTATGAGAACGGCGAAGAGCGATGCATTGCCTGCAAGCTCTGCGAAGCCGTGTGCCCGGCGCTGGCCATCACCATCGAGTCGGATGTGCGCGACGACGGCTCGCGCCGCACCACGCGCTACGACATCGACCTGACCAAGTGCATCTTCTGCGGCTTCTGCGAAGAGAGCTGCCCGGTCGATTCGATCGTGGAAACCCACATCTTCGAATACCACGGCGAAAAGCGCGGCGACCTGTACTTCACCAAGGACATGCTGCTGGCCGTGGGCGACCGCTACGAAAAAGAAATTGCAGCGAACAAGGCGGCCGACGCCAAGTACCGCTGATTCCGCTCAGCCCGAACCCCGTACCAATTCGAATTCCAATGGACGTCAAGACCGGTCTGTTCTATCTGTTTGCCGCGGTGCTGCTGTTCGCAGCCTTCCGCGTCATCACCGCCCGCAATCCCGTGTATGCCGCGCTGTACCTGGTGCTGGCCTTCTTCCAGGCTTCGGCGATCTGGCTCCTGTTGCGCGCCGAGTTCCTGGCGATCTCGCTGGTGCTCGTCTACGTGGGGGCCGTGATGGTGCTGTTCCTGTTCGTCGTGATGATGCTGGACATCAACGTCGACGGCCTGCGGCAGGGCTTCTGGAAGCACTTCCCGCTGGCAGCCGGCGTGGGCGCGCTCATTGCGCTCGAAATGGCCGCCGTGCTGATGGGCGGCTTCCGCCTGGCGGAGCCGTCGCGCGCCGGAGCCGCCATGGCGGCCAACAGTTCGAACACGCTCGAGCTCGGCAAGCTGCTGTACTCAGAGTACCTGTATCCGCTCGAGATCGCGGCGGTCATCCTGCTCGTGGCGATCGTGGCGGCCATTGCGCTGACGCTGCGCACCCGCAAGGACAGCAAGTACGTCAACCCGTCCGACCAGGTGCGCGTGAAGGCGCGGGACCGCGTGCGCATCGTGCAGATGCCGGTCACGCGCGCCGCCGAGCCCGTGGTGGAAGCACCCGCAGACGCAGCAGCAGCGGCAAAGGAAAACAAGGCATGACGCTCACGCTCGGACACTTTCTATCGCTCGGCGCCATGCTCTTTGCGCTGTCGGTGATCGGCATCTTCCTGAACCGCAAGAACCTCATCGTGCTGCTGATGGCCATCGAGCTGATGCTGCTCGCGGTGAACATGAACTTCGTGGCGTTCTCGTACTACCTGGGCGACATGCACGGCCAGATCTTCGTGTTCTTCATCCTGACGGTGGCCGCGGCCGAGTCGGCCATCGGCCTTGCGCTGCTGGTCCTGCTGTTCCGCAACAAGTCGAACATCAACGTGGACGAACTCAACTCGCTCAAGGGTTGAAAGCAACATGAGCGCAACCCTTTCCGCATCCACCCTGCTGGCCGTTCCGCTGGCACCCCTGGTCGGCGCCGTCGTCGCCGGCCTGTTCGGCACCAAGTTTGGCGGCAATCACATCGGCCGCAAGGTCACGCATTCGCTGACCATTCTCGGCGTGCTCGTCGCCTTCATCATCTCGGCCATGACGCTCAAGAGCGTGGTGGCCGACGGCGCGCGCTTCAACGCCACCATCTATGAATGGATGGTGGTGGGCGGCCTCAAGATGGAAATCGGCTTCCTGGTCGACGGCCTCACGGCCATGATGATGTGCGTGGTGACCTTCGTCTCGCTGATGGTGCACGTCTACACCATCGGCTACATGGAAGAGGACGAGGGCTACAACCGCTTCTTCGCGTACATCTCGCTCTTCACCTTCTCGATGCTGATGCTCGTCATGAGCAACAACATGCTCCAGCTGTTCTTCGGCTGGGAGGCGGTGGGCCTGGTGTCGTACCTGCTGATCGGCTTCTGGTTCAACAAGCCGACCGCGATCTTCGCGAACATGAAGGCCTTCCTGGTCAACCGCGTGGGCGACTTCGGCTTCATCCTCGGCATCGGCCTGATTGCCGCCTACGCCGGCACGCTGAACTACGGCGAAGCCTTTGCCAAGGCCAACACGCTGGCCGGCATCACCTTCCCCGGCACCGAGTGGATGCTGGTGACCGTGATCTGCATCTGCCTGTTCATCGGCGCGATGGGCAAGAGCGCGCAGTTCCCGCTGCACGTGTGGCTGCCCGACTCGATGGAAGGCCCGACGCCCATCTCCGCGCTGATCCACGCCGCGACCATGGTCACGGCCGGCATCTTCATGGTGGCGCGCATGTCGCCGCTGTTCGAGCTGAGCGACACGGCCCTGAGCTTCATCCTGGTGATCGGTGCCATCACGGCGCTGTTCATGGGTTTCCTCGGCATCATCCAGAACGACATCAAACGCGTGGTGGCGTACTCGACGCTCTCGCAGCTGGGCTACATGACGGTGGCGCTCGGCGCCTCGGCCTACTCGGTCGCGGTGTTCCACCTGATGACGCATGCCTTCTTCAAGGCGCTGCTGTTCCTCGGCGCAGGCTCGGTGATCATCGGCATGCACCACAACCAGGACATCCGCTGGATGGGTGGCGTGCGCAAGTACATGCCGATCACCTGGATCACTTCGCTGCTGGGTTCGCTCGCGCTGATCGGTACGCCGTTCTTCGCCGGCTTCTACTCGAAGGACAGCATCATCGAAGCGGTGCACGAAAGCCACCTGTGGGGCGCGCAGTTCGCGTACTACGCGGTGCTGGCCGGCGTGTTCGTGACAGCGTTCTATTCTTTCCGCATGTACTTCCTGGTGTTCCACGGCAAGGAGCGCTACGACCAGAACCCCGACGCGCACCACCACGACGAACATGCGGAGCACGACGACGATCACGGCCACGGCCACAAGCCGCACGAATCGCCCTGGGTGGTGTGGCTGCCGCTGGTGCTGCTGGCGATCCCGTCCGTGGTGATCGGCTTCATGACGATCGAGCCGATGCTCTTCGGCGAGTTCTTCAAGGGCGCCATCGTGGTCGACGCAAACAAGCACCATGCCATGAAGGAGCTCGGAGAAGCCTTCCACGGCCCGCTGGCCATGGCAATCCATGGCCTGCAGACGGCGCCGTTCTGGCTGGCCCTGGCAGGCGTGGTGCTCTCGTTCTACATGTACATGGTCAACCCGGCGCTGCCGGCCGCGATCAAGCGCGCCTTCGGGCCGGTCTATCGCCTGCTCGACAACAAGTACTACCTCGACTGGATCAACGAGAACATCCTCGCCCGCGGTGCGCGTGCCTTCGGCACCGGGCTGTGGAAGGGCGGCGACCAGGCGCTGATCGACGGTGCGGTGGTCAACGGCTCGTGGAAGATCGTGGGCCGCATCTCTGGCGCGGTGCGCTGGCTGCAGTCGGGCTACATCTATCACTACGCCTTCGCGATGCTGCTCGGCATCTTCATCCTGATGACGTACTTCGTCTGGTTCAAACGCTGAGCTTTAGCGCTGGAGAAAAACAAAAATGGGTTTGTTGAGCCTTGCCATCTGGGTGCCGATCGCATTCGGTGTCGCGTTGCTGGCGTTCGGCCGTGACGAGCATGCCAGGGGCGTGCGCTGGGTCGCGCTGGTCGGCGCGATCGTGAGCTTCCTGGTGACCGTGCCGCTTTACACGGGTTTCGAGAACGGCACCGCCGCGATGCAGTTCGTCGAGAAGGGCAGCTGGATCGCGCGCTTCAATGTCAACTATCACCTGGGCGTCGACGGCCTGTCGCTCTGGCTGGTGCTGCTGACTTCGTTCATCACCGTGGTGGTCGTGATCTCGGCCTGGGAAGTGATCACCGAGCGCGTGAACCAGTACATGGGCGCGTTCCTGATTCTCTCGGGCTTCATGATCGGCGTGTTCGCCGCGCTCGACGGCATCCTGTTCTATGTGTTCTTCGAAGCCACGCTGATCCCGATGTATCTCATCATCGGCATCTGGGGCGGCCCGAACAAGATCTACGCAGCCTTCAAGTTCTTCATCTACACCCTGCTCGGCTCGCTCTTGATGCTGGTGGCGCTGATCTACCTGTACAACAAGTCGGGCGGCAGCTTCGACATCCTGAGCTGGCACAAGCTGCCGCTGGGCTCGACGGCGCAGACCTTCCTGTTCTTCGCATTCTTTGCCGCCTTTGCCGTCAAGGTGCCGATGTGGCCGGTCCACACCTGGCTGCCGGACGTGCACGTCGAGGCACCGACCGGCGGTTCGGCCGTGCTGGCCGCGATCATGCTGAAGCTCGGCGCCTACGGCTTCCTGCGCTTCTCGATGCCGATCGCGCCCGACGCCTCGCACGAATGGGCCTGGCTCATGATCGCGCTGTCGCTGATCGCGGTGATCTACGTCGGCCTGGTGGCGCTGGTGCAGGAAGACATGAAGAAGCTCGTGGCTTACTCGTCGGTTGCCCACATGGGCTTCGTGACGCTCGGCTTCTTCATCTTCAACGATCTGGGCGTGTCCGGCGGCATCGTGCAGATGATTGCCCACGGCTTCGTGTCGGGCGCCATGTTCCTTGGCATCGGCGTGCTCTACGACCGCGTGCATTCGCGCCAGATCGCCGACTACGGCGGCGTGGTCAACACCATGCCCAAGTTCGCCGCGTTCGCGCTGCTGTTCGCCATGGCCAATTGCGGCCTGCCGGGCACCGCCGGTTTCGTGGGCGAGTGGATGGTCATCCTGGGCGCCGTGAAGGCCAACTTCTGGCTCGGCGCGGGTGCAGCCACGGCGCTGATCTTCGGCGCGGCCTACACCCTGTGGATGTACAAGCGCGTGTACCTCGGCCCGGTCGGCAACGACCACGTCAAGGAACTCACCGACATCAATGCCCGCGAATTCCTGATGCTGTCGCTGCTGGCCATCGCCGTGCTGTGGATGGGCATCCATCCGAAGCCGTTCACCGATGTGATGGACGCTTCCGTGACCGAGCTTCTTCGCCACGTGGCGATCTCGAAGCTGCCCTTGCCCTGATGCCACGCTGAAGAAGAGAACGAGATGATTGACAAACTCAGCTGGGTCGCGATCTACCCCGAAATCGTGCTGCTGGTCATGGCCTGCATCATTGCGCTGGTCGACCTGTCGAGCACCAGTGCGCAGCGCACGCGCACCTACATCCTGACGCTGCTCACGCTGGCCGTGGTGGCGGTGCTGACCGGCCTTGCCGCCAACGAGGGCAAGACGGTCTACGGCTTCGGCGGCATGGTCGTGAGCGATCCCATGGGCAACTGGCTCAAGTGCTTTGCCACGGTGGCCCTGATGGTCACGCTGGTCTACGGACGGCCCTATGCGGCGGACCGCGACATGCTGCGCGGCGGAGAGATGTTCACCATCGGCATGTTCGCGCTGCTGGGCATGTTCGTGATGATCTCGGGCAGCAACTTCCTCCTGATCTACCTGGGCCTCGAATTGCTCACGCTGTCGAGCTACGCCCTGGTGGCGCTGCGCCGCGACAATGCGGTGGCCAGCGAGGCGGCCATGAAGTACTTCGTGCTCGGCGCCATGGCCAGCGGCTTCCTGCTCTATGGCCTGTCGATGCTGTACGGCGCGACCGGTTCGCTCGACGTCAACGAAGTGTTCAAGATCATTGCCAGCGGCAAGGTGAACCACCAGGTGCTGGTGTTCGGCCTCGTGTTCGTCGTGGCGGGCCTGGCCTTCAAGGTGGGGGCGGCGCCTTTCCACATGTGGGTGCCCGACGTGTATCAGGGCGCTCCGACGGCAGTCACGCTGCTGATCGGCGCGGCGCCCGAGCTGGCCGCCTTTGCCATCATCATCCGCCTGCTGGTGGAAGGGCTGCTGCCGCTGGCCATCGACTGGCAGCAGATGCTGGCGCTGCTGGCCATCGCATCGCTGCTGGTGGGCAACCTGGCCGCCATCGCGCAGACCAACCTCAAGCGCATGCTGGCCTACTCGACCATTGCGCAGATGGGCTTCATGCTGCTCGGCCTGGTGGCGGGCGTGGTCAACGGCAACACCTACAACGCACAGTTCGCCTACAGCGCTTCGATGTTCTACATCGTGACCTACGTGCTGACCACGCTGGCGAGCTTCGGCATCATCCTGCTGCTGGCGCGCGAGGGTTTCGAAAGCGAAGAGATCACCGACCTGGCCGGCCTGAACCAGCGCAGCCCGCTGTACGCCGGCGTGATGGCCATCGCGATGTTCTCGCTCGCGGGCCTGCCGCCGCTGGTCGGGTTCTATGCCAAGCTGGCGGTGCTGCAGGCGTTGATCGCCTCGGGCCAGGCGCTCTACATCGGCCTGGCGGTGTTCGCGGTGGTCATGTCGCTGATCGGCGCCTTCTACTACCTGCGCGTGGTCAAGGTCATGTACTTCGACGCTCCGGTCACGGCCAGCACCGTGTCGGCGCCGCGCGACGTGCGCACCGTGCTGTCCATCAACGGCCTGCTGATCCTCGTGCTGGGCATCGTTCCCGGCGGCCTCATGACGCTGTGCGCCAAGGCCATCGTGGCCACGCTGGCGAACTGACCCCGGCCTGCCCACGGTGTCGCAAACCGCATCGGTCTGGGTCGTTCTGCTGGTGGCGCTGGCGGCGGCCAACCTGCCGTTCTTCAACGACCGGCTATTCGGCGTCGTGCCCCTGGCCACGCGGCCCAAGCCGCTGGCGGTGCGGCTCGCCGAACTGGTGGTGCTGTATTTCGCCGCGGGCGGCGTGGGCTTGCTGTTCGAAAGCCGGGCAGGGCAGATTGCCCCGCAGGGCTGGGAGTTCTATGCGGTGACCGGCGCGCTTTTCATCGTGCTGGCCTTTCCAGGGTTCACCTGGCGCTACCTCATGAAGCACAGGCACGGATGACCGACATGACCTCTCCCATCGCCGATTCGCACCTGAAGGAAGAACGCACGGCCAGCCAGGTCCTGGTCAAGGGCAATTTCCTCCAGGTCTGCCGCGACACCGTGCGCCTGCCCGATGGCCACAGCGCCACGCGCGAGTACGTGATCCACCCGGGCGCGGTGGTGGTGATTCCGCTGCTCGACGACGGCCGCGTGGTGCTGGAGCGCCAGTACCGCTATCCGGTCGGGCATGTGATGGTCGAGTTTCCGGCCGGCAAGCTCGATGCGGGGGAAGACCCGCTGGTGTGTGGCCAGCGCGAGCTGCTCGAGGAAACGGGCTACACCGCGAGCGAATGGGCCTACGCCGGCGCCATGCACCTGGCCGTGGCGTATTCCACCGAGATCATCCACATCTACTTTGCGCGCGGCCTGTCGCTCGGCAAGCGGCAGCTCGACCACGGCGAGTTTCTCGACGTGTTCACGGCCACGCCGGCCGAAGTTGCGCTCTGGTGCCATGACGGCACGCTCACCGATGCCAAGTCGCTGACCTGCACGCTGTGGCTGCAGAACGTTCTTTCGGGCGCATGGTCACTCGATTGGCAAGCCACCGCTTCGCAGGGCGGCGCGGGATAATCCGCGCATGAAGGTTCTCGATCTGCGCTGCTCGCATGGCCACGGCTTCGAAGGCTGGTTTGCGTCCAATGAAGCTTTCGAAACCCAGCTTGCCGCCGGACTGGTGGAATGCCCGGTGTGCGCCGACACGCGCATCGTCAAGCTGCTGAGCGCGCCGCGCCTGAACCTGGGCAACGCGAAGGCGCCGGCAGAGGCCGCTGCTGCTTCGGCATCTCCGGCGCTCGCCAAGGCCCAGGTACCGGCCGAACAGTCTCCGCAGGCCCGCTGGATGCGCGCCGTGCGCGAGGTTCTCGCAAAGACCGAGGACGTGGGCGACCGTTTTGCCGACGAGGCGCGCAGGATGCACTACGGCGAAGCCGAAGAGCGCGGGATCCGCGGCCAGGCGACCCGCGAGCAGACCGAGGCGCTGCTCGAAGAGGGCATCCCGGTGATGGCCCTGCCCATTCCCGCGGCGCTCAAGGAAACGCTGCAGTAGCGGCAGCCTGCCGCCGCCGGTTCATCAAGCCGTGAACTGGAGGGCGGCCAGGCGGGCATAGACCCCGCCTTGCGCCACCAGCGCGGCGTGCGTTCCCTGTTCGACGATGCCGCCGTGGTCCAGCACGATGATGCGGTCGGCCTTCTGCACGGTGGCCAGGCGGTGCGCAATCACGAGCGTGGTCCGGCCTTCCATGGCCGATTCGAGCGCCGCCTGCACCATGCGCTCGCTCTCCGCATCGAGCGCGCTGGTGGCTTCGTCGAGCAGCAGCAGCGGCGGGTTCTTGAGAATGGCGCGCGCAATCGCGATGCGCTGGCGCTGTCCGCCCGACAGGCGCACCCCGCGCTCGCCCAGGAAGGTGTCGTAGCCCTCGGGCAGCGCCTGCAGAAAGTCGTGCGCAAAGGCCGCGCGCGCGGCGGCATGCACTTCGTCGGCCGCGGCGTCGGGGCGGCCGTAGCGGATGTTCTCGAAAGCGCTGGCCGAGAAGATCACGGCATCCTGCGGCACCAGGCCGATGCGGGTGCGCAGCTCGGACAGCGCGAGCGAGGCCAGCGGCGCGCCGTCGAGCAGCAGGCGGCCGGACTGCGGATCGTAGTAGCGCAGCAGCAGCTGGAACACCGTGCTCTTGCCGGCGCCGCTCGACCCCACCAGGGCCACCGTTTCGCCGGGCGCGATGTCGAGGCTGAAGTCCTTGAGCGCCGGCGTGCCGGGCCGCGAGGGGTAGTGGAAAGTCACCGCCTCGAGCTTGACGGCGCTGCCCGCCACGGGGACGGGCGCAGCCGCCGGATTCGGCGGTGAAACGATCGCCGCCGGGGCATGCAGCAGTTCCATCAGGCGCTCGGTTGCGCCGGCAGCGCGCAGCAGGTCGCCATAGACCTCGCCGAGCACGGCGGTCGCACTGGCAAGAATGGCCACGTACACCACCGTCTGGCCCAGGTGGCCGGCCGTGATGTCGCCGCGCAGCACCGCCTGGGTGCCCTGGTACAGGCCCCAGAGCAGCGCCGCCGAGGTGGCGATGATGATGAAGGCCACCAGCACCGAACGCGCCCTGGTGCGGCGCACGGCGGTTCGAAAGGCGTTTTCGGTCGAGGCATTGAAGCGGCCGGCCTCGCGCAATTCGGCCGTGTAGCTCTGTACCACCGGAATCGCGTTGAGCACCTCGGCCGCGATGGCACTCGAATCGGCTACGCGGTCCTGGCTCGCGCGCGAGAGCTTGCGCACGCGCCGGCCGAACCACATGCTCGGCAGCACCACCAGCACCAGGATGCCCAGCACCTGGACCATCACATAAGGGTTGGTCCAGATCAGCACCGCCAGCGCGCCCACGCCCATGACCGCATTGCGCAAGCCCATGCTCAGCGACGAGCCGACCACGGTCTGGACCAGCGTGGTGTCGGCCGTGAGGCGCGACAGCACTTCGCCGGTCTGCGTGGTTTCAAAGAATGCCGGGCTCTGGCGCAGCACGTGGCCGTAGACGGCGTTGCGCAGGTCGGCCGTGACGCGTTCGCCGAGCCAGCTCACCGTATAGAAGCGCGCCGCCGAAAAGAGGCCGAGCGCCACGGCCACCGCGAAGAGGGCGCCGAAGTGCTCGCGCAGCGCCATGGTCTGCGCGCCCTTGTCGGTGCTCACCAGTCCGCCGTCGATCAGGCTGCGCAGCGCCAGCGGGAACACCAGCGTGGTGACGGCGGCCATCACCAGGAAGATGCCTGCCAGCACGATCTGGACGCGGTAGGGCCGAAGAAAAGGGCTCAGGCCCGACAGCGATCGGGGCGAGCCCTTGGCCGGTGAAGACAGAGGGGAAGAAGCCATGGCTCGGATTCTACCGACCCTTGCCTTCGCAAAGGTGGCCTTGACAATAATTGCCCAGACAATTAATATTTCGACCCATGAGCGATGCAGACAATCCGCAAGTCCCGCCAGCCTCCGGCGACACCGAGCGCCGGCCGGTCGATTTCTACCGTGCCGAGACCTACAAGGCCGAGGAAAGCATCGGGTATTTGATGCGCCGCATCCTGAGCGCGGTGGCCCAGGCGGTAGAAACCCGTATGTGCGAGCCCGGCAGTCCCACCTTTCCGCAATGGTTGCCGCTGTACAAGCTGCATGTCGGCGCAGCCACCACGGTGGCCGAACTCGCCCGGGCCTGCGAGCTCGACGCCGGTGCCATGACGCGCCTGCTCGACCGCCTCGAGGCCAAGGGCCTGTGCCGCCGCGTGCGCTCGCTGGAAGACCGCCGCGTCGTCAACATCGAGCTCACCGAGGAAGGCCGCGCCGCCGCGCAGGAAGTGCCGTACGTGCTGAGCCGCGTGCAGAACGAGCACCTGGCGGGCTTCACCAGGGAAGAGTGGGAGCAGCTCAAGGGCTACCTGCGCCGCATTCTCGACAACGCCCAGGCCCTGGCGGCCCGTGGAGATAAAAATGACTGAATCACTTGCCGCGCGCGCCGTGCGCCGCACCCCCGTCGTTGCCGCCGTGCTGCTTGTGGCCGCGCTGGCCGGCTGTGCCGACATGGCCGGCATCGGCTCGGAGGCCCGGCTGCGCGACGCCGCGTCGCTCGGCATTGCCGCGGACCGCAGCGCCGCCGCCGTGCCGGGCGTCGAGCGCCAATGGTGGCTGGCCTTTGGCGATGCGCAGCTCAACGCGCTGATCGACCAGGCCGTGGCCGGCAATCCGAACCTGCAGGTGGCGCGTGCACGGCTCGCGCGCGCGCAGGCTTCCGCGGACATCGCCGGGGCGGCACTGAAGCCCAAGGTCAATGGCGAACTCGACCTGAACCGCCAGAAGTTCAACAGCAACTACATCTACCCCGAGCCGCTCGGCGGCTCCACGCAGAACATCGGCCTGCTGCAGCTCGGCGCGAGCTGGGAGCTCGACTTCTTCGGCAAGAACCGCACCGCGCTCGAAGCCGCCATCGGCAGCGCCAACGCCGCGGCAGCCGATGCCGATGCCGCGCGCGTGCTGCTGGCCAGCAACGTGGCGCGCAGCTACTTCCAGTGGGCGCGCCTGAACGAGCAGCTCGGCGTGGCCCGGCGCACGCTGGCCCAGCGCGAGGAAACGCTCAAGCTGGTGCGCGACCGCGTGTCCGCCGGCCTCGATACCCGCCTCGAACTGCGCCAGAGCGAAGGCGGCCTGCCCGAAGCGCGCCAGCAGATCGAAGCCCTTGGTGAGCAGATCGCGCTGCAGCAGCACGCGCTCGATGCGCTCGTGGGCCGGCCCGATGCGTCCACATCGCTCAAGCCGCCGATGCTGGAGGCCGTCAAGCCGATCGCGCTGCAGGCCAGCATTCCGGCCGACCTGCTGGGCCGCCGCGCCGACATCGCCGCCGCGCGCTGGCGCGTCGAGGCCGCCACCAGCGACGTGGCCAACGCCAGGACCCAGTTCTATCCCAACGTGAACCTCACGGCCTTCGTCGGCTTCCAGAGCCTGGGTTTCGGCAAGCTGCTCAAGTCGGGCAGCGAGCAGTGGGGCGTGGGCCCCGCGATCCACCTGCCGATCTTCGAAGGCGGCCAATTGCGCGCCAACCTGCGCGGCAAGGCAGCCGACCTGGACGCTGCGATCGAGAGCTACAACGCCACGGTGCTCGATGCGGTGCATGACGCGGCCGACCAGGTGTCCAGCGCCCAGTCGATCACGCGCCAGCAGGCCGAGCAGCGCGCCGCGCAGGCCGCCGCCGAAGGGGCCTACGACATCGCCGTGCAGCGCTATCGCGCGGGCCTGGGCAACTACCTCAACGTGCTGACCGCCGAAACCGCGGTGCTCGCGCAGCGCCGGCTGGCGGTCGACCTGGCCGCGCGCGCGCTCGACACGCAGGTGGGCCTGGCGCGCGCGCTCGGCGGCGGCTGGCAGCCGCCGGCAACCGCCACCGCCACGGCGCCCGCCTCATCTGCCGCATTGAACTGAACTGAACTGAATCGACTTTTTCGTCTTCGGAAAGAACTCCATCATGAGCGACAACAACACTCCGACGCCCGCTGCAGCCAACGCTTCCGCAGCTCCTGAAGCACCCGCTGGCAACGGCAAGCGCCGCCGCGCGCTGACCGCACTGGCGGCCGTGGTGATCGTCGCCGGCGGTGGCTGGGGCCTTTACGAATGGCTGGTGGCCAGCCACTACGAGGACACCGACAACGCCTACGTGCAGGGCAACGTGATCCAGATCACGCCGCAGATCGGCGGCACCGTCATGGCCATCAACGCCGACGACACTGACTTCGTGAAGGCCGGCCAGCCGCTGGTGCAGCTGGACCCCGCCGATGCGAAGGTGGCGCTCGAGCAGGCCGAGGCCGCGCTCGCCCAGGCCGTGCGCCAGGTGCGCACGCTCTACGCCAACAACGGTTCGCTGGCCGCGCAGGTCACGCTGCGCCAGGCCGACATCGTCAAGGCGCAGAGCGACATCGCCAAGGCGCAGGACGACTTGCAGCGCCGCCGTGCGCTCTCGGGCAACGGCGCGGTCTCGAAGGAAGAACTCAACCATGCCGAAACGGCGCTCGACAACGCGAAGAGCCAGCTCGCCGCTGCGCAGGCCGGCGTGGTGGCCGCGCGCGAAGCGCTGGCCAGCAACCAGTCGCTGACCGAAGGCACCAGCGTGGCCCAGCACCCGAGCGTGCAGGCCGCCGCCGCCAAGGTGCGCGAGGCCTACCTGGCCACGCAGCGCGTGGCCATGCCCGCGCCGGTCGACGGCTACGTCGCCAAGCGCACCGTGCAGCTCGGCCAGCGCGTGGCGGCCGGCACGCCGATGATGTCGATCGTGCCGCTGAACCAGCTGTGGGTCGACGCCAATTTCAAGGAAGTGCAACTGCGCAACATCCGCATCGACCAGCCCGTGAAGCTCACGGCCGACGTCTACGGCAAGAAGGTGGAATACACCGGCAAGGTCGCGGGCCTGGGCGTGGGCACCGGCAGCGCCTTTGCGCTGCTGCCCGCGCAGAACGCCACCGGCAACTGGATCAAGGTGGTGCAGCGCGTGCCCGTGCGCATCGCGCTCGACCCCGAGCAGCTCAAGGCCAACCCGCTGCGCATCGGCCTGTCGATGGATGCCGAGATCGACATCTCGCAGAAGGGCGGCAAGATGCTGGCCGACGCGCCGCGCGCCACCGCCATTTCGCAGACGCAGGTCTACAGCAAGCTCGACCACGGCGCCGATGCCGAAGTCGAGCGCATCGTGGCCGCGAATCTCGGCCGTGGCGCGCCGACGGCCGCCGCAGCGCCGGCGGCGGGCCGCTCCGCCACGCCTGCGGCAACGGCCGGAACCGCGGCCCACGGCGCTTCGCAGTCCCATCCCGGCTGATCGCCATTCACGGTTCCCGAGGCAAAGCCAATGGCCACTGCTGCTCCCGCCTACGTCGCGCATCCGCCGCTCGAGGGCGCCGCCCGCGTCTGGGGCACGATCGCGCTGTCGGCCGCCACCTTCATGAACGTGCTCGACTCGTCGATCGCGAACGTGTCGCTGCCGGCCATCTCCGGCGACCTTGGCGTGAGCACCACGCAAGGTACCTGGGTCATCACCAGCTTCGCGGTGGCCAACGCCATCGCGGTGCCGCTCACGGGCTTCATGACGCAGCGCTTCGGCCAGGTGCGCCTGTTCATGGCGAGCGTGATCCTGTTCATGGTCGCCTCGCTGCTGTGCGGCCTAGCACCGAACATGACCACGCTGATCCTGTTCCGGGCGCTTCAAGGCTTCGTCGCGGGGCCGATGATTCCGCTGTCGCAGACGCTCTTGCTGTCGAGCTATCCGCGCGCCAAGGCGGGCCTCGCGATGGCGATGTGGTCGATGACCACGCTGGTCGCGCCGGTGATGGGGCCGCTCTTGGGCGGCTGGATCACCGACAACATCTCGTGGCCGTGGATCTTCTACATCAACATCCCGGTCGGCATCGTCGCGGCCGCGATCACCTGGGCGCTCTACCGCAAGCGCGAGAGCAGCACGCACAAGGTGCCGATCGACGCCATCGGCCTCGCGCTGCTGGTGCTGTGGGTCGGCTCGATGCAGCTCATGCTCGACAAGGGCAAGGAGCTCGACTGGTTCCACTCGCCCGAGATTGTCACGATGGCGGTGATCGCGGTGGTCGGCTTCGCGTTTTTCCTGATCTGGGAGCTGACCGACAAGCACCCGGTGGTCGACCTGTCGCTCTTCAAGCGCCGCAACTTCTGGTCGGGCGCCGTGGCCACGGCCGTGGCCTATGGCCTGTTCTTCGGCAACGTGGTGCTCTTGCCGCTGTGGCTGCAGCAATGGATGGGCTACACCGCCACGCAGGCCGGCATGATCATGGCGCCGGTGGGGCTGCTGGCCATCTTCTTCTCGCCGGTGGTCGGGCTCACGGTGGCCAAGATCGACCCGAGGCGCTACGCCACCTTCTCATTCCTGGTGTTTGCGCTGGTGCTGTGGATGCGGTCGAACTTCAACACGCAGGCCGACTTCGTGACGATCATCATCCCGACGATCATCCAGGGCATCGCGATGGCGTTCTTCTTCATTCCGCTGGTGACCATCACGCTCTCGGGCCTCACGCCCGACCGCATCGCGGCCGCGTCGGGGCTGTCGAACTTCCTTCGCATCACCGCGGGCGCCATGGGCACGTCGATCACCACCACGCTGTGGGAGAACCGCGCGGCGCTGCACCACTCGCAGCTCGCGGAGTCGGTGAACCAGGGCAACAACGCGGCGACCAGCGCGATGTCGGGGCTTGCGAGCAGCGGCCTGAGCACCGAGCAGGTGATGGGCCAGATCAACCGCATCGTCGACCAGCAGTCCTTCATGCTGGCCACCAACGACATCTTCTATGCGTCGGCGATCCTGTTCCTGCTGCTGATTCCGCTGGTGTGGCTGGCCAGGCCGCAGCGCGGCGGTGCGGGCGGCGACGCCGCAGCCGGCGCGCATTGAGGGCGCGCGTTCTTCTTCAGGCGCCGAGTATCCGCAGCACGTCGTAGCACGCCCCCATGGTGTGATAGTCGGTCTTGCCGGCGGGGCTTTTTTCGTCGCTGATCTTGCGGTTGTCGGGCGCGAGGATGCGGTACCAAGCGCCGTGGCGGTGGTCGACGAAATGCGCCCAGCTGTAGGCCCAGATGCGGTCGTACCAGCTCCAGTAACCGGCATCGCCAGTGCGCACGGCCAGCAGGGCCGCGGCGGCAAAGCTCTCGGCCTGCACCCAGAAGTACTTGTCGCCGTCGCACACCGCGCCGTCGGGGCCGAATCCATAGGCGAGGCCGCCATGCGCCGCATTCCAGCCGCGGAGCATCGCGGTGTCGAAGAAGTGCCTGGCGCGCAGCACGGCCCAAGCCGCTTCGCGGCCCGCGGCAACGAGCGCACGCTCCAGCTGCAGCAGCAGCTTGGCCCATTCAGTGAGATGGCCGGTCTGGAAGCCCCAGGGCCGGAAGATGTTGCTCTTGTCGCCGCGGTTGTAGTCCCAGTCGACCGACCAGTCTTCGCGGTAGTGCTCCCAGACCAGCCCGCCGGCCAGCGCGGCCTGCCGGCCCGTGATCGACTCCGCCAGCGCGAGCGCGCGATCGAGATAGCGCGCATCCCGCGTGGCCTCGAAGGCCGCAAGCATCGCCTCGCAGGCGTGCATGTTGGCGTTCTGGCCGCGGTACGCACCCACATGCCAATCGGCGGTGGCTTCGTCGGCATAGAGCGCGTGCTGCGGCTCCCAGAAATGCTGTTCCATCAACTGCCACGTGTCTTCGAGCCCCGCGCGCGCCTCCTCGATGCCGGCCATGAGCGCGTGCGCATGCGCGAGCAGCACGAAGGCCAGGCCGTAGCAATGCTGCGTGCCGTCCTGCACGGTGGCGCGGCCGTCGTGCCAGTCGATCTGCCATGCGTAGCCGCCGCCCGGCTGCGCATGCGCGCGCTGCACGAAAGCCAGGCCGTGGCGCGCAGCGTCGAGGTGCTTTGGATCCCCGAAGCGCCGATACGCCATCGCATGGTTGAAGACGAAGCGCGTGCTGCTGACCAGGTGGCGCGTGCGCCGGTCGTACACCGTGCCGTCGTCCTTGAAGAAGTGGAAGAAGCCACCTGATGGGTCGCGGCTGACCGGCTCATAGAAGGCCAGCGTGTGCAGGATGTGGCCGATCAGGAATTCGGGCGAGCGGAAGTTCGGCATGGAAGTAGGGGTTCGAACCGATGAGTCATTGTCATTGTGACGACAGTCGTGCGCTGCCGGAGACAGCCGCCGAAGGCAGGTTGCACTGCAGCATAGGCATTTGCCCCAGTATGCAAGCGGGAGGCGGCCACGAACAATCGGTCCGCGCTCGACAGTGGCGCGATGAGATGGACCGCATGACCGACATATCTTTCCTGAACCCGGGCGACTTCGCGAGATGAGCGACGTCATCCTCGAAACACGCCAGCTCACCAAGGAATTCAAGGGGTTCACTGCGGTCAGCAAGGTCGATCTCTCGGTGGTGCGCGGCTCGATCCATGCGTTGATCGGCCCGAACGGCGCCGGCAAGACCACCTGCTTCAACCTGCTCACCAAGTTTCTCGAACCCACCAGCGGCACGATCCTGTTCAACGGGCACGACATCACGGGCGAGCGGCCGGCGCAGATCGCGCGGCGCGGCATTATCCGCTCGTTCCAGATATCGGCGGTGTTTCCGCACCTCACGCTGCTGGAGAACGTGCGCCTCGGGCTGCAGCGCGCGCTCGGCACTTCGTACCATTTCTGGAAGAGCGAGAAATCGCTCGAGCCGCTCAACACACGCGCCCGCGAACTGCTTGCGGAGGTCGGCCTGGCGCACGAGGCCGGCGAGCTCACGGTGAACCTGCCCTACGGCCACAAGCGCGCGCTCGAGATCGCAACAACGCTGGCCATGGACCCCGAACTGATGCTGCTCGACGAACCCACGCAGGGCATGGGCCATGAAGACGTGCACCGCGTGGCCGAACTCATCAAGCGCGTGTCGGCCGGCCGCACCATCCTGATGGTCGAGCACAACATGAGCGTGGTCTCGACCATTGCCGACACCATCACGGTGCTGCAGCGCGGCGCCGTGCTGGCCGAAGGGCCGTACGCGGAGGTCTCCAGGAATCCGCAGGTGATGGAGGCCTACATGGGCACCACCGACGGCCAGCTTCAAGGGGCACATTGATATGAACCCCCACGCTCCTCACTTCGTGTATGCGCTGCCCCCCGAGGGGGCGCGGGCCTCCTTTGGGGCGGCCCGGCAGGAGGCCCCATGACCGCTGCCTTGGAAATCAAGGGCCTGCACGCCTGGTACGGCGAATCGCACGTGCTGCACGGCGTCGACATGGTGGTACAGCCCGGCGAGGTGGTCACGCTGCTCGGGCGCAACGGCGCGGGGCGCACCAGCACGCTGCGCGCCATCATGGGCCTGACAGGCTCGCGCAAGGGCAGCATCGAAGTCAATGGCGTGCAGACCATCGGCATGGCCACGCACCGCATCGCGCACCTGGGCATCGGCTATTGCCCCGAAGAGCGCGGCATCTTCGCGAGCCTCTCTGCAGAGGAAAACCTGCTGCTGCCGCCGCCGCTCAAGAACGTCAAGGGTGCGGGGCCGGGCATGTCGGTGGCCGAGATCTACGAGATGTTCCCCAACCTGGCCGAGCGCCGCAACAGCCCGGGCACGCGGCTGTCAGGCGGTGAGCAGCAGATGCTGGCGGTGGCGCGCATCCTGCGCACCGGCGCCAAGCTGCTGCTGCTCGACGAGATATCCGAAGGCCTGGCCCCCGTCATCGTGCAGGCGCTCGCCCGGATGATCCACACGCTGCGCGGCAAGGGCTACACCATCGTGATGGTGGAGCAGAACTTCCGCTTTGCCGCGCCGCTGGCCGACCGCTTCTACGTGATGGAGCACGGCCGCATGGTCGAGGCCTTCGGCGCCAAGGAGCTCGACGCCAAGATGCCCGTGCTCAGCGAGCTGCTGGGCGTGTAGCCGCGGCCCCGCCAATCGTTTTTCCGTTGACTCTCTCAACCATTCCAGGAGACACCATGCAAACCAAGCTCAAAATCATTGCTCTCATGCTCGGGGCCGCGGGTCTTGCGAGCCATGCCGTGCAGGCGCAGGAGAAGGTCGTCATCGGCTACATCAGCGACCTGTCGGGCCTGTACGCCGACCTGGAAGGCAAGGGCGGCGCAACGGCCATCCAGATGGCCATCGACGACATGGGCGGCAAGGTGCTCGGCCAGCCGGTGGAGGTGCTGAGCGTCGACCACCAGAACAAGCCCGACATCGCCGCCTCCAAGGCGCGCGAGTGGATCGACACCGCCGGCGCCACGATGATCTTCGCGGGCACCAATTCGGGCGTGGCGCTGGCCACCGCCAAGGTGGCGCAGGAGAAGAAGCGCGTGTTCTTCACCAACGGTGCAGCCACCTCGGCGCTCACCAACGCGCAGTGCAGCCCCTACACCGTGCACTACGCCTACGACACGGTCGCACTCGCCAAGAGCACCGGCGGCGCGGTGGTCGACACGGGCGGCAAGAGCTGGTTCTTCCTGACGGCCGACTATGCCTTCGGCCATGCACTCGAGGGCGACACCGCCAAGGTGGTCAAGGCCAAGGGCGGCACGGTGGTAGGCACGGTGCGGGCACCGCTCAATGCGTCGGATTTCTCGTCCTTCCTGCTGCAGGCGCAGAACTCCAAGGCCCAGGTGCTGGGCCTGGCCAATGCCGGCGGCGACTTCATCAACTCGATGAAGGCATCGAAGGAGTTCGGCATCGACAAGTCGATGAAGGTCGCGGGCCTCCTGGTGTTCCTCACCGACGTGAAGAGCCTGGGCCTGCCGGCCACGCAGGGCCTGCTGCACACTACCAGCTGGTACTGGGACGCGGACGACGAGTCGCGCAAGTGGGCCGCGCGCTACGAAGCCAAGACCAAGAACAAGCCGACCGACATCCAGGCGGCAGACTACTCGGCCACCATGGCCTACCTCAAGGCCGTGGAGGCAGTGAAGAGCACCGATGCCGACAAGGTCATGGCGCACCTCAAGAAGACGCCGATCAACGACTTCTATGCCAAGGGCGTGATCCGCCCCGACGGCCGCATGGTGCACGACATGCTGCTGGCCGAAGTCAAGAAGCCGTCGGAATCCAAGGGCCCGTGGGACCTGCTGAAGATCGTCAAGAAGGTGCCGGGCGACCAGGTCTACACGACCAAGGAAGAAAGCACCTGCGCGCTGTGGAAGTAACTGCTGCCTGAGCAGGAGCTGGCCGTACGCGGCGCGGCTCCCGCGCGAAGCCGCTGCCTCCTTTCTGAACCTCGATTCCATTCACGATGAATATTTCCATGCCTGCCCTGTTGAGCCAGCTCCTGCTGGGGCTGGTCAACGGGTCGTTCTACGCGATCCTGAGTCTGGGGCTGGCGGTGATCTTCGGGCTGCTCAACGTCATCAACTTCGCGCATGGCGCGCTGTTCATGATGGGAGCGGTGCTGTCGTGGATGGCGATGAATTATTTCAACGTCAACTACTGGGTCATGCTGGCGGTGGCGCCGCTCGTCGTCGGGCTGTTCGGCGTGCTGATCGAGCGGCTGCTGCTGCGCTGGATCTACAAGCTCGACCACCTCTACGGCCTGCTGCTCACGCTGGGCCTCACGCTGCTGATCGAAGGCGGCTTCCGTTCGGTGTACGGCGTGTCGGGCCTGGCCTACAACACGCCCGAGGCGCTGAGCGGCGGCACCAACCTGGGCTTCATGTTCCTGCCCAACTACCGTGCCTGGGTGGTCGTCGCATCGCTGGTGGTGTGCTTCGCCACTTGGTATGCGATCGAAAAGACGCGGCTGGGCGCCTACCTGCGGGCCGGCACCGAGAACCCGCGGCTGGTCGAGGCCTTCGGCGTCAACGTGCCGCTGATGGTGACGCTGACCTACGGCTTCGGCGTGGCGCTGGCGGCCTTCGCCGGCGTGCTCGCGGCGCCGGTGATCCAGATCTCGCCGCTGATGGGGCAGAACCTCATCATCATCGTGTTCGCGGTGGTCGTGATCGGCGGCATGGGCTCGATCATGGGCGCCATCCTCACGGGCCTGGGGCTCGGCGTGATCGAGGGCCTGACCAAGGTGTTCTACCCGGAGGCTTCGGCCACCGTGGTGTTCGTGATCATGGTCGTGGTGCTGCTGATCCGTCCCGCCGGCCTCTTCGGCAGCGAGAAGTGAAGTCCATGAAGAAAATATCGCTCGTCGTCTACGCAGTGCTGCTGCTGGCACTCGTCGCCGCACCCTTCATCGGCTTCTATCCGGTGTTCGTGATGAAGGTACTGTGCTTCGCGCTCTTTGCCTGCGCCTTCAACCTGCTGCTGGGCTACACCGGCATGCTGTCCTTCGGGCATGCCGCGTTCCTCGGCGGCTCGGCCTACCTCACTGGCCAGGCGCTCAAGGTCTGGCATTTCACGCCCGAGCTCGGCCTCGCCATGGGCACGCTGGCCGGCGCGCTGCTGGGGCTGGTGTTCGGTTGGCTGGCCATTCGCCGCCAGGGCATCTACTTCTCGATGATCACGCTGGCGCTGGCGCAGATGATGTACTTCGTCGCGCTGCAGGCGCCCTTCACCGGCGGCGAGGATGGACTGCAGAGCGTGCCGCGCGGCAAGCTCTTCGGCATCGTCGACCTGCGCGACGACCTCACGATGTACTACGTCGCGCTGGTGATCGTGGTGGCGGCCTTCCTGCTCATCGCGCGCACCGTGCATTCGCCGTTCGGCCAGGTGCTCAAGGGCATCAAGGAGAACGAGCCGCGCGCCATCTCGCTCGGCTACGACGTCAACCGCTTCAAGCTGCTGGCCTTCGTGATCTCGGCCGCGCTGTCGGGCCTGGCCGGCTCGCTCAAGACGCTGGTGCTCGGCTTCGCTTCGCTGAGCGACGTGCACTGGACCGCATCGGGCCACGTGATCCTGATGACGCTGGTGGGCGGCCTGGGCACGCTGTCGGGCCCGCTGGTGGGCTCGGCGGTGGTGGTGCTGCTGGAGAACAAGGTGGGTGACTTCGGCAGCTTCATGGCGCACCTCACCGGGGTCGACTGGTTCAACACGCTCGGCGAGTCGGTCACCATGGTCACGGGCCTGATCTTCGTGATCTGCGTGCTGGCGTTCCGCAGGGGGATCATGGGCGAGGTCATCGCTTTCCTCGACCGGCGCCGCGGCAAGAAGGCCTGAGAAAACGAAAGAAGGCGGACTCTGTCCGCCTTCTTCGCTTCTGGCGCAAGCCTGCTCAGGGCAGCGCGGTGATGCGGTTGGCCGCGGGCGGCGCGAGCGGGCTGTTGGCCTTGATGTAGGCCTCGAGGGCGTCCACGTCCTGGTCGCCGCCGAGCGTGTCCGTGCCCTGGTTGAAGACCGTGAAGTTGTCGCCGCCGGTGGCCAGGAAGCTGTTCATCGTCACGCGGTAGCTCGCGCTGTCAGTCATCGCGGTTCCGTTGAGCGCCATGTTGCTGATGCGCGAGCCCGCGGGCGCCGAGAGGCTGTAGCTGTAGCTCAGGCTGCGCGAAGGCAGCAGCACCCTCGGCGAGGCGACCGTGTTGCTGCCGCTGTTGAACTGCTGCTCGAGCAAGGCCTTGATCTGCGCGCCGGTCATCGTCTTCACCACCAGGCTGTTGCCGAAGGGCTGCACGCTGAAGATCTGGCCATAGGTCACGCTGCCGTCGCCGGCCGGCACGAGATCGGCGCGCACGCCGCCCGGGTTCATGAATGCGATCTGGGCGCCGCCCTTGTCGCTGGCGCTGGTCGCGGCGAGCTGCGCATCGGCGATCAGGTTGCCGAGCACGCTTTCGCGGGAGGCCGTCTGCGTGCGCGTGGCGGGACCGGAGAGCGTACCCACCACCCGCTGTACCAGCGGCGCCGCGACGGACAGGTACTGGCTGACGAGCGCGGCCACTTCCTGGTTCTTGCCGAACACGGGGTACTGGTCGGTCACCGCCACCGTGTTCGCGCCGCTGGTGTACGCCTCGCCCTGGACGATCACGTTGTCGGCCGACTTGGCCGTGACCTTGCGGGTGCGCGTGTCGATCGTCAGGTTGATGTCGGTCAGCAGGGTGCCGTACTGGCCGGCGCTGGTCAGCAGGAAGGGCTTGGCCGGATTGGTCTGGCCGTAGTCGCAGATGTAGGAGCGGTGCGTGTGGCCCGAGATCACCACGTCGACCGAGGCGTCGAGCTTGTTGAGGATCGGCAGGATGTCGCCGTTCAGGCCGGCGCAGCTCTTGTCGTTGTAGCCCACGGTGGTGGTGCCGCCTTCGTGGACCACCACCACGATGGCGTCGGCGCCCTGGGCCTTCAGCTGCGGGATCAGCGCGTTGGCCGTGTCGGCTTCATCCTTGAAGCTCAGCCCCGCGACGCCGGCCGGCGTCACGATGCTGGGCGTACCCTTGAGCGTCATGCCGATGAACGCGACCTTCACCGTGGCGCCGTCCTTGGAGAAGGTCTTGATGCCCGTGGCGGGGAACAGCGTGGTGCCGTCGGTCTTCACGGTGTTGGCGGCCAGGAAGCCGAAGTTGGCGCCCGGGAAAGCCTTGTTCACGCGGCAGGGCTCCAGCGGCGTGTTCTTGGCGCAGCCGCCGTTCTTCATGCGCAGGAGTTCGGTCTGGCCCTTGTCGAACTCGTGGTTGCCGACGGCGTTGAAGTCGATCTTCATCGCGTTCACGGCTTCGATGGTCGGCTCGTCGAGGAACAGCGCCGACACCAGCGGCGAGGCGCCGATCATGTCGCCGGCGGAGACCACGGCGTTGTTCTCGTTCTTCGCCTTGAGCGACGCGATGGCCGAAGCAAGGTAAGCGGCGCCGCCGGCGGGCACTGCGACCGTGCCGCCTTCCCTGGCCGGCGCGGTGATGGAAAGCCTGGGCGGCTCGAGGTTGCCGTGCAGGTCGTTGAAGGCAATGAGCTTCACGTCCATGCTGCCGGGCGCGGCGGGCGGGGGCGGTGCCGGGGGCGCGGGAGCAGGAGCGGGCGGGAGGAACGGAATGAACCCGTTCGAATTGCTGCTGCTTCCGCCGCACGCGGACAAGGTGGCCAGGACAACCCCCGCCAGGGCGAGATGTTTCAACGATGCGTGCATGAGCCTCTCCTCATTTGATGGAATGCAGCGCATGCTGGACATGGCAGATGACGTCGCCATGACCGCCCCCGCAGAAAGAGTGATCAGGGCAGGGGAACCACGCGGATGGCCACGCCGGGGCCGAAGGCGCGCTGCAGCAGTTCGCTGGCTTGTGCGCTCTGCGCATCGCCGGGCGACTGCACCGCCAGCCATCCCTCGGTGGCTCGCCGCTGCAGGTGCCAGCCCTCCTGCCCGATGCGGATCAGGCTGGCGAGCGAAGCGGCATCCGCGATGGGCAGCGCCGCGGGCGCGATGTCGAGCCAGTCCACCACCTGGTCGGCTTCGCCGCCGAGCCGCGCGGTCGCGCCGTCCACCAGCGCTTGCTGCGTGGCCGCATCCCTGACTGCGCCCTGCAGGATGATCCCGTTGCCGTGCCAGCGGATTTCAAGCGCTGCGTTCGTTGCCGGTGGGGCCGGCCGTGCGGCTGCGAACACCCACGCGGCGCCTGCGGCGGCCAGCAGAACCATCAGCAGCGCGATGACCCGGGGTCTTCTGTTCATTCGAGCCTTGGCGCACGTCCATCGTGCAAACGTCGAATGCCGAGTTCAGGGGCCCGGCATGACGGCGTGATGACAGTCGCACAGGGTTGCTGCGCGGCCTCAGAGCCGCAGTGGCGCGGCGTAGCCGGTCATCTCCAGGTAGCCCCGGCCGGCACGGCGGCCTTGCGCATCGACGAGGTCGCTCAGGCCTTCCCAGTACACCCCGCCGGTGGAGCCGCGGCTGTCGAGCTCCTGGTCGTCGAACAGCGCGTGCACCTCGAAGCTGCCCGATGGGGTATGCACGCGCCAACGGGTCGGGTACTTGGCCTGCGTGCGCGGGCTGGTCCACGTGTTCGCGCTTTCGAAGCGCACCTCGTCGCTGTTGAAAATGCGCAGCGCGCCATCGCGCGTGCGAAACGATCCGCCGGCCCACAGCGCACTGCCGTCGCGGCGCCGCAGGCGAAAGGCGGTGAGGGCGCTGCCGTCGTCCAGGTTCATGCCGATCCAGTCCCAGCCCACGGCCTCGGGATGCATCAGCGCTTCACTCCATTCGTGGTCGAGCCAGGCGGTGCCGCCGACGTCGAAGGCCTGGCCCTTGACCGTGAGCCTGCCCTGCGCGCGCAGCTGCGGCTCGCTGTAGTAGTAGCTCGCCTGCGCTTCCTCCGGTCCCTTGCGAGAGAGCCCGGCCTTGCCTTGCAGCAGCACCGCCTGCGTGGGCGTGAAGCGCAGGTCGAGCGAGAACTCGCCGGCCGGGATGCGCGCCGAATAGCTGCCGTCCTCCATGCGCACCAGCGACCAGTCGCGCAGGCGCACGTCGGTGTCGGCTTCGCTGGCCGATGCAACGCCGAAGCCCGCGCGCGCAATGCGCTGGTCGTGCAGCAGCACGCGGCCTTCGAGGTCGGTGACGGCTGCGTGCGCGAACACGAGGTTCCTGGCCGCGAAGGCCGAGCGCAGGCCCTGCGCCGCATCGATGCGCGAGCGGAAGAAGGTCACCTGGAAGCCGAACTCGCGTCCCGCCGGAGTCTTCGCGTGGCCCGTGATGTACCACCACTCGGTTTGCAGATCGGGATGGCTGCCGTAGTCGCGCGGGAACTGCAGCGTGCGCGCGGGCAGTGCCCAGCCTGCGGGCGCAGCGGCCAGCGCCGCGAGCAGCAGGCTGCGGCGCGAGAGCTTGTGGAGCGCGGCCGGCGGCATCACCCCGCAACCAGTGCGTCGATGCGCTGCTGCGCCGGGCCGATGTCGCCGAACGCGTTCTGCACCCAGGCCGCATCGTGATAGCTCGGCAGGTAGCGCTCGCCCGCATCGCACAGCAGCGAAAGGATGGAGCCCTGCCGGCCGGCCGCGCGCATCTCGCGCGCAATGGCCAGCATGCCGACGAAGTTGGTGCCGGTCGACGGGCCGACCTTGCGGCCGAGCAGCGCCGAGAGCGCGTGCATGGCCGCCACCGAATCGAGATTGGGAACCTCGATCATCCGGTCGACCAGCGTGCGGATGAAGCTCGGCTCCACGCGCGGCCGGCCGATGCCTTCGATGCGCGAGCCCGCCGCCGTCAGCGTGGCGTCGCCGGTGCGGTGGTAGGCCGAGAACACCGAGCCCTCAGGGTCGGGCACGCACACCTGCGTGTCGTGGCAGCGATAGCGCACATAGCGCCCGATGGTGGCGCTGGTGCCGCCGGTGCCTGCGCCCACCACGATCCACGCCGGCACTGGATGCCGCTCGCGCGCCATCTGCTGGAACATGCTTTCGGCGATGTTGTTGTTGCCGCGCCAGTCGGTGGCGCGCTCGGCATAGGTGAACTGGTCCATGTAATGGCCGCCGGTCTGCTCGGCGAGCGCGTGCGCTTCCTCGTAGACCTGCGCCGCATGGTCGACGAAGTGGCAGCGCGCGCCATAGAAGGCGATCTGTGCCACTTTCTCGGGCGAGGTGCTGCGCGGCATCACGGCGATGAAGGGCAGCCCCAGCAGCCGCGCGAAATAGGCTTCGCTGACCGCCGTCGAGCCGCTCGAGGCCTCGACGATCGTGGTGCCCTCGCGTACCCATCCGTTGCACAGCGCATAGAGGAAGAGAGAACGCGCGAGCCGGTGCTTGAGGCTGCCGGTGGGGTGGGTCGATTCGTCCTTCAGGTACAGGTCGATGCCGGCCGCGGCGAGCGCGGGCAGCGGCAGCGGGATCAAGTGCGTGTCGGCACTGCGCTGGTAGTCGGCCTCGATGCGGCGGATCGCGCCGCCGAGCCAGCCGCCGCAGGAGGAAGAGGAGGGTGTTTGCTGCATATCTGTGCCAGTCTACAAGTCGCTGGTGTTGATGGGCTGTTGGCTTGTTTGTGTTCGGGGGCCGGGGCGAGAGCCGGCCCCGGAACGCCAAAAAACTACCAATCCTCCTTCACAGCAAGAACAACATCCCTCCCCGCGGCAGCCCGCCCCGCCAGCCACGCAGTTACCGTCCCTGCGGCAACCACGGCCGCGCAGAGCACCAGCAGCCGCCCCCAGGGCACCAGCAAATCCATCGTCCAGTGAAAGCTCTGCGGATTGACCACCTTCACCAGCACCACCGATACCGCCAACCCGAGCAGGAGCCCCGCCACGGTGCCGATCGCGGTCCAGGCCGCGCCTTCGCCCGCCACCACCGCCAGCACCTGCCGTCGCGTGAAGCCCAGGTGCGCGAGCAGCCCGAACTCCTTGCGCCGAGCCAGCACCTGCGCGCTGAAGCTCGCTGCAATGCCGAACAGGCCGATGGCAATGGCCACGGCCTGCAGCCAGTAGGTCACGGCAAAGCTGCGATCGAAGATGCGCAGCGAGGTGGCGCGGATCTGCCCGACCGACGAGATCTCGACGTTCGTAGTCGTCGAATCGGAGCCGTCGCGGCGCGCCGCCAGCTCGCGCACCGCGGCCTGCACCGCGCCCTCGGACGCACCCGGCGCGAGCCACAGCGACACATCGCTCACGTTGCGTTCGCCTGTCAGGCGCTCGAAGTCGTGCGCGTCCATCGTGATGGCGCCGAACTGCCGCGCATAGTCGCGCCACACGCCCGCGACGAAGAACGCAGCTGGATCAGAGCCTGCGGTGGCCAATGCCGGCGACAGCGGCGCGAAGAGAGAGCCCGGCTTCGCGCCATACAGCTCGACCATCGGCTCGCTCACGTAGATGCCGACCTGGCCGGCAGGCACCGGCAGCGCGGGGCCCACCAGCGGCAGCGCCTGTGACGCGCCGCCTTCGAGGCTTCGCGCGATCAGCGTGACCGCGGGCTGCGCGGGGTCGAGCTGCAGCGAGCGGGTTCGCAGCGTGCCGATGCGCGCAACGCCAGGCAGCCGTGCCAGCGCCTGCACGAAGGGCGGCGCAAAGGTGGCGGTGTCGCTGCTGCTCTGGGTCCCCGAATTGCCGGAGCGGCCGCTCGATGTGGCGCGAACATAAAGATCGGCCGGCAGGACCACGTCGAGCCAATGCGTGACCGAATCGCGAAAGCTCGCCACCATCACGGTGAGCGCCACCGCGAGGCTCAGGCTTGCGACCACACCGCTCACCGCCACGGCCGCGGTACCGCGCATGCGCCGTGCGCGCTCGATGGCCAGCATCGGCAGCACGCGCTCGGCGAATGCTGGCGCGATGCGGTCGTACAGCAGCGCAATCAGCCAGGGCAGCGCGGTGATGCCGCCCACCAGCAGGCAGCCCACCGAGAGATACGCCGCAATCGGAATACCGCCGACGGCCGGCATGTTGGCCAGCGCCGCGCTGGCGACAATGAGGCCCAGCGCGAGCCAGTGGCTGTGGCCCGGCACGGGCGCGGCGCCCAGGCCCTTGAGCGTTTGCGCTTCAGGCAGCGCCTGCGCCGCGCGGGCGGGCCACCAGCCGCCCACCAGCGCGGCAAGCACGCCGAGCCCGCCATACAGCAGCGCCGAGGCGTTGCTCCAGTGCAGCGTGGGCGCCACGCCCTCGAAGTAGCCGCCGCCCAGGTCGCCACCGAGCACGCGCAATGCGAAGGCCGCGAGCGCCGTGCCCAACGCAAGGCCGGCGCCGCTTCCGATCAGGCCCAGCACCAGCGATTCGGTCAGCACCAGGCGCAATCGCTCGCGCGGCGTCAGGCCCAGCACGCCGAGCAGCGCAAACTGCTGCGCCCGTTTGGCAACGCTCAGCGCCAGCACCGAGAACACCAGAAAGGCCCCGGTGAAAAGCGCCACCAGCGCCAGCACCGTCAGGTTGACGCGGTAGGCGCGAGAGAGATTGCTCACGCGCTCGGCCGCGTCGCCCGGCTCGGCAAACTGCAGGCCGGCGGGCCAGCCCGGCGAGCGCTGCAGCGAGGCGGTGAAGGCCGCCCGGTCGGTGCCCGGAGCGAGCCTCAGGTCGACGCGGCTGAGCTGGCCGAGCTTGTCGAACAGGTCCTGCGCGGCCGCGATGTCCAGCACCGCCAGCGCGGCGCCGCCGGCGGCAACATGGCCTGCAACCTCGAGCCGCTGCCAGGCACCGCCGCCAGTGCGCAGCTGCGCCGTCTCCACGCGGCCCTCCGGTGATTCGGCCGCTTCGGCCGGGAGTCCGAGCGCGCTGCGCGCCGCCGCATTGAGAAACACATGGCCCGGCGCGAGCATCGCAAAGCGCGCGGCGTTTCTGTCGGGCTGCGGCATCAGCGCCGGCGCAATGGTGGGCAGCGCCAGCGCATCGATGCCGATCACGCGCATCGGCACCTGGCGTTCGCCGGCCAGCGCAAGCCCCTGGAATTCGAGCACCGGGCTTGCGAGCGCCACCTGCGGATGCTGCGCGAGCCGCGCGAACACCGCTTCGTCGAAGCTGCCTTGCACGGCGCGCACTTCGAGATCGGGCTGGCCGTTGACCGAGCGCACCGCGCTCGAGAATTCGTCGAGGGCCGAGGCATTGATCAGCTGCACCGAGAACGCAAGCGCCACGCCCAGCATCACGGCCAACACGGCCGCGGCGTTGCGCCAGGGATGGTGGCGCAGTTCCTGCCATGAGAAGGTGGAGAGCAAGGCACGCATGCCGCGATTGTGGCCGGCGCGCGCGAAGTTCCGCGGCCGTGGCACCATGGCGCCTCTTCGATGCCTGGGGAATTCCACGATGCGGCTTTCTTGCTCCGCCTTGGCCCGCCGATGGATGGCGGCCTGGCTTGCTGCCCTGCTGCCGGCCGCCGCCGCATTGGCACAGCCGTCGCCCATCACCCTGGCCAGCGATCCTGCCGCCATCGCGAAGATGGCGCTCGGCGCCGAAAGAGGGACGCTCGTGGTCGGCGTGCTGCACGGCGGCAAGGCCACCTATGGTGTGGCGCACAACCCCGAGCCGTCTGCAGCGCCACGCGCCATCGAGCCGAACAGCGCCGAGCAGCCAATGTTCGAGATCGGCTCCGTGACGAAGGTGTTCACGGGCCTGCTGCTGGCGCAGTCGGTGGAGCGTGGCGAAGTGAAGCTCGACGACACCGTGGGCCAGCTGCTGGCCGGCAAGGTGGCGCAGCCGCTCTCTCCCGCGGTGGCCTCCGTGACGCTGCGCCAGCTCGTGACCCACACCGGCTGCATGCCCGTGATGGCCGATGGCGTGACCGGTGGGCCCGCGCTGGCCGCGCAGTTCCGAGCCTTCGACAAGGCGGCGTTCTGGGATGCGCTGTCGCGCATCCGGCTCACGGCGCCGACGCCGCCCTGCGAAGCGGCCTACAGCAATTTCGGGATGGCGCTGCTGGGCCAGATCCTGGCCGAACGGCTCGGCACCACCTGGGGCGAACTGGTGCGCGCGCGCATCACCGAGCCGCTGGGTATGAACGACACGGTGATCCAGCTCGGCGACAAGGCTTCGCGCATGGCGCCGGCCTTTGCCGGCGACCGGCGCCAGCGGCTGCTCGACATGGCGGCCTATGCGCCGGCCAGCGCACTGCGCTCCACGGCCGCCGACATGCTTACGCTGAGCCGCGCGATCCTCGCCGGCGCCAGCGGTCCGCTGGGCCCTGCCGCCGCACGCATGCTCACGCCGCTCGCGCGCTACGAAGGCGCCGAGATCGGCTATGCGGTGATGGTGCGCGGCCCTGAAGGCGGCCGGCGCACCTACTACCACGCAGGCGTGACCGAGGGCTACCGCACGCTGTGGCTGCTTGCGCCCGACACCGCAGAAGCGCTGATCGTGCTCGGCAGCAATGCGCGCGCGCCGCTGCAGCCCGTGATGCTGGCCATCGGCAAGAGCCGCTACCCGGTGCCAACCGTGGAGGTGCCCCTCGATCCGCAGCGCCTTGCGGATTACCAGGGCGAGTTCCGCATCAACAAGGCCAAGACGCTGGGCTTTGCCGTGCGCAGCGGCCGCCTGCTGGTGCGCGAGACGGGCCGTGGCTACAACGCGCTCACGCCCATTGGGAGCGATCGCTTCGCGGTCACGGCCATCGGCGCAGAGGTCACGTTCCGGCGCGGAGAAGGCAATGCGGTGGTCGGCGTGACGCTGGCGCAGGGCGGCAGCCAGCTGGATGCGCGCAGGGTGGGCGAGGCCGTGGCGGTTCCGCAGGATTGACCGGTCGTCTTCAGGCGATGAAAGCTCAAAGCCGTTCCGACATTGCGTTGAGGTAGGCGCGCACGGCGGCATTGCTGCTGAGGCCGATCGCCCGGTCGTAGGCCTGGCGTGCCGCTGCGCGCGCACCGCCGGCCGCGAGCAGGTACGCGCGGGCGGCCCAGAACGGCTGGTAGCTCGCCACCTCGGTGGCCGGAATGGCCTCCAGTGCGCGCAGGCCGATGTCGGGGCCGCGCGCATTGGCCAGCGCGCAGGCCAGACTGACCTGGGCACCGATGCTGGGCCGCAGCGCCAGCAATCCTTCGTAGAGCGACACCAGCACTTCGGGCGGCACGGGCGCACCCACGCGGCGCTCGCAATGGGCCGACTGGATGGCCGCCTCCAGCTGGTACGGGCCGAGGCGGTTCATCTCCGAGGCCCGGCGCAGGCAGCGTTCGGCCTCCGCGAGCAGGTCGGGGTTCCAGCGCAGCGGGTCCTGCTGGTCGAGCGGCACGTAGGCGCCGGTTTCGCTGCGGCGCGCCGCAGCGCGGCTTTCGCAGAAGAGCATCAGCGCGAGCAGGCCCAGCGGCTCGGGCTCATCGGGCATCAGGCTGCACAGGATGCGGCCGAGGTCGATGGCCTCGGCGGTGAGGCCGCGCGGCAGGGCGTCGGCGCCGTCGACGTCGTCCCAACCGGTGCCGTAGGCGGCGTAGATGCCGTCCAGCACGTCCTGCAGCCGCTGTGGAAGTTCGCGCGCCTGCGGATATTCGAAGGGAATGCCCGCGGCGCGGATGCGCGCCTTGGCCCGCACCAGCCGCTGGCCCAGCGTGGAAGGCGCGGTGAGAAAGGCGCCGGCCATGCGGGCGGCGTCGAGGCCGAGCACGGCCTGCAGCATCAGCGGCGCGCGGGCCGCCGCGTCGATGGCCGGATGCGCGCAGACGAACATCAGCCGCAGCCGCTCGTCGGGCACGGCCGCGCCTTCGATGCCGGCGGCGTTGTCGACCTCGCCGGCCAGCAGCAGCAGGGTCTGTGTCGCGTCGTCCTGCACGCGGCTGTGGCGCCAGGCGTCGAGCTTGCGGTGCCGCGCCACGCTCAGCAGCCAGGCATCGGGCTGCGCGGGAATGCCGTCGGCCGGCCAGCGTTCCAGCGCGCGCGCGAAGGCCTCGGCGAGCGCATCTTCCGATGCGGCGATGTCGTGCGTGCGCGCGGACAGGATGGCCAGCAGGCGGCCGTACGACTCGCGCGCCGCACGTTCGGCGGCCTGGTGAGCCGCCGGGCCGTTCACGGTGTCGCCGCCGCGATGGCCGTGGCGGTAAAGACCGGCCGCACCTCCACACCCCCGCTGGCCGCGCAGGGCGCACGGGCCGCCCATTCGAGCGCGGCATCGATGTCCGGCACGTCCACCACGAAGTAGCCGCCGAGCTGCTCCTTGGTGTCGGCGAAGGGGCCGTCCTGCACCTGGCGCTTGTCGCCGCGCACGCGCAGCGTGGTGCCGGTCATCGGCGGGAACAGGCCGTGGCCGCCGAGCGAAATGCCCGACTGGCGCACCGCATCGGCATACGCCACCCAGCTGGCCCGGTAGGCCTGCGAGGACGCGTCGTCCCGTTGTTCGAATTCGGCCGCGGGCTGATAGAACATCAACATGTACTGCATGGTGTCTCTCCATCGTGGAAAAGAGGCTGAGCAGGATCGCTCACCACAATGACGGCCCGCTGCCGGTCATTTCGACACGGCGTCCGTGTCGAGCAGATGATTTTTTACGCGATTGCCGTTCGACGCAACGGTTGCGCTACCTAGGCCTTTAGGCTGCCCTGGCCTGCGCGGCGGGCGCGAACATGGCCTCCATCTCGCTTCGCAGCCTGTAGGCGGGGGTCGAGGTGTCCATGGCCACGTCGGCCCAGCTGAGGCTCTGCCCCTTCTTCACCGGGCGCACCAGCTTGACGTTGTGCGCGAGCCCGAGCGGCAGGCCGCCCAGGCCGAGCGAGCGCTCGGCCGGCAGCAGCTTGCCCCAGACGGTGTAGCCGCCTTCGCCGTCGAGCATTTCGCCGGTCGCCAGGTCGCGCTTGGCCGTGGCCACCACGTCGGCGTTCCAGCAGGTGGCCACGCCGGTCGGCTCGCCGCGCAAGGCGACGCTCGCCACCGACATGCCGACCTCCAGGCCGATCAGGTGCCAGCGCTTGTAGAGCGTGAAGTAGCGCCCGCTCGGGTCGGTGTGGGCGTTGTATTCCTCGAAGCAGTTCCTGATGTAGTCGGTCTCGGCCTCGACCGTGACCCACACGCCCATGCGGATGTCGTAGGGGATCTTTCGTCCGTTGGCCTCGAGCGAGGAAATGACCTCGACCATGCCCTTGCGCTCGAGCACGCCGCCTTCGCTCTGCGGGCGCGTGACGAAGGGAATGTCCTCCACGCTCGCGGGCGGGTAGAGCAGGCCGTCCGAAGGCACGGTGAGGCCGGTCGCGTTGGCCACCGCCGAGCTTTCGATGGACGGCTTGGAGCCGTCGAGAAAGCTGTTGAACATCTTCGGATTGAGGCCGCCGCGCAGCGCCTGCTGGGGCGTGAGGCCGTAGTTGCCCCAGACGGTCTCGGGCGTCGATTCGGTGAAGTGCGGCAGCCACTTGTGGCCGCGTCCGGCCGCCACCACCGGAAAGCCGCAGGTGCGCGCCCAGTCGACCAGGTCGCAGATCAGCGCGGGCTGGTCGCCGAAGGCCAGCGAATAGATCACGCCGGCCTGCTGCGCGCGGCGCGCAAGCAGCGGGCCGCAGAAGGCATCGGCCTCGACCGTGACGTTGACCACGTGCTTGCCGTGCGCAAACGCATCCAGGCAATGCTCGACGGCCGCCACCGGGTTGCCGGTGCACTCGACCACGATGTCGATCGACGGCTCGCGCGTCACGGCCTGCCAGTCGTCGGTGATCCAGGTGCTGCCTGTCTTCAGGGCCTCCTGCACCGAGCCCGCCGCGGCGCGCTCGGGCTTCCAGCCCACGCGTTCGAGGTTGACGCGCGCCGCCGCGGGCGACAGGTCGGCAATCGCCACCAACTGCACGCCGGGCGTGCGCGGAATCTGCGCGAGGTACATCGAGCCGAACTTGCCGGCGCCGATCAGGCCGATACGGATGGGACGGCCCTCGGCGGCGCGCTGCTGCAGGCGGGTGTAGAGGCTCATGGCGTCAGGCCTCCGCGGTGTCGAGGACTTCGAGCGAGGTCTGCAGGGCGCTCTCGGGCAGGCCGTTCTTCCACGGCACCTCGACCGGGTAGGGCTTCAGCAGGCAGTCGTCGGGCAGCAGCTCGATGGGCGCAAAATTTCTGTGCGCGATGTACTCGGGCCGCTTGTGGCACCGGATGTGGTTGCTGACCGCGCACAGACTCAGGTACACCGCCACGCGGTTGAACGGCGAGAGGTTGCTGCCCGAGGCATGCACGAGGCAGCTGTGGAACAGGATCATCGAGCCGGCAGGGCCCTTGGGCGACACGATGCCTCCATGCTTGCCGCCGGCGCGGTCCACCAGCTGCCGGATCAGGTCGTTGTCCACCGTCCAGAGCGGATAGCTGGTGGTCGTGAGGTCGTGCTTCGCATCCACCACGCCCTTGCGGTGACTGCCCGGAATGAACATCAGCGGGCCGTTGTGCTCGGTCACTTCGTCGAGAAAGATGGCCACGTTCATCGCGCGCTCGGTGGGCATCAGGTCGTCGTTGAGCCAGGTGCCGTAGTCCTGGTGCCACTGCCACACGTCGCCTTCGAAGGCCATCTTGCCGTTGATCTTGAACTGGTGCATGTAGACCTCTTCGCCGAACAGGTCCATCACCGGCTCGACCATGCGCGGGTGCCGCGCCAGCCGCGCGAAGGGCTCGCTGATGAGGTGCGCCGCGAAGTTCGTGCGCACGGCGTCCGAGCCTTTCTCGCGCACGTTGAAGGCCGCGCGCTTGCTGTACAGGTCGGGCACCGCATCGGTCAGCGCCTTGGCTTCTTCGGGCGAGAAATGGCCGGGAAAGAACAGATAGCCGTCGCACTCGAACTGCGCGCGTTGCTCGGGGGTCAACTTCATGCCTTGTCTCCTTTGCGGGTGGGGGTGGATGCGGATGCGGTGCGCGCGAGCTGCTGCGCGAGCCGCCGGCTCAGTGCCTCGCTGGCCCGGGCGACGTGTTCCTCGCTCAGCTGCGCGGCGCGCTGCGCATGGCCGGCGGCAATGGCGGCGGCGATGGCTTCGTGCTCGTCCCAGAGCGTCTCGCGCTGCGGCTCGGCCTGTAGCACCGCGCCCATCGCGCGGCGCAGGTGGCGCCAGTGCTGGTCGGCGCTCTGGCCGATCAGCGGGTTGCCCGAGGCTTCGTAGATGGCCTGGTGGAAGGCCATGTCGGCATCGATCATGGCTTCGACATTACGCCCGCGCGCTGCACGGCGGCCGCGCTCCAGCAGCTTGGGGTCGATGCGAAAGCGCTGTGCGGCCGCAAGCCGCGCGGCCAGCACGTCGAGCGCGCCGCGCACCTGGTAGACCTTGCGCATCCAGTCGGCGTCGAGCGGCGCCACCAGCACGCCGCGGCCGGGCGCGTCATGCACGAAGCCGTCCTTCTTGAGCAGGCGCAGCGCCTGCAGCACGGGCTGGCGCGACACCGACAGGCGCTGCGCGATGTCTTCCTGCGTGATCCGCTCGCCCGGCGCCAGCGCGCCGCTGCTGATGGCGCCGAGCAGGGCGCGATAGACCTGGTCGACGAGGTCGGGCGCGGCTTCGATGCTGACGAGCTGGGCGGGCATGGACGGCTTTCCTTGAACTCTGTATACAGAGTACGGAATCCGGAGCCGCCGCGCATCCCGGGTTTTTACCCATGGGGGCTGCAAAAGAACGTAACCCGCCGCTAAGCTCGGCCCATGCAACTACCTACCTACGACGACGTCATCGCCGCGGCCGCGCGGCTCGAGGGCCATGCCCACCGCACGCCCGTGCTGCGATCGCAGACGGCCGACGAACGCTGGGGCGCCAGCTTCTTCTTCAAGTGCGAGAACTTCCAGCGCATGGGCGCCTTCAAGTTCCGCGGTGCGTTCAATGCGCTGTCGAAGTTCGACGCCGCGCAGCGCAAGGGCGGCGTGATCGCGTTCTCTTCGGGCAACCATGCGCAGGCCATCGCGCTGTCGGCCCGGCTGCTGTCGGTGCCGGCCGTGATCGTCATGCCCAACGACGCGCCCGCGGCCAAGGTCGCGGCCACGCGCGGCTACGGCGCCGAAGTGGTGACGTACGACCGCTTCACCGAAAACCGCGAGGCGCTCACGAAGCGGCTCGCGCAGGAACGCGGCATGACGATGATCCCGCCCTACGACCATCCCGACGTGCTCGCGGGGCAGGGCACGGCGGTGAAGGAGCTGATCGAGGAAACCGGCCCGCTCGACCAGCTGTTCGTGTGCCTGGGCGGCGGCGGGCTGCTGTCGGGTTCGGCGCTGTCGGCGCGTGCGCTGGCGCCCGGTTGCAAGGTCTACGGCGTGGAGCCCGAAGCGGGCAACGACGGCCAGCAATCATTGCGCGCCGGGAAGATCGTGCACATCGAAACGCCCAAGACCATTGCCGACGGCGCGCAGACGCAGCACCTGGGCGAATACACCTTCGGCATCATCCAGCGCGACGTGGACGACATCTTCACCGTGACCGACGAGCAGCTTGTCGAGGCGATGCGCTTCTTTGCCGAGCGCATGAAGATCGTGGTGGAGCCGACCGGCTGCCTCGCCTTCGCGGGCGCGATTGCCGCGGGCAAGGCCATCGCGGGCCAGCGCGTGGGCATCGTGGTCAGCGGCGGCAACGTCGACCTCTCGCGCTACGCGGCGCTGCTCGCGTAGCTCAGGCGCGGATTCCCTCGGCCGTGAGGTGGAGCAGGCGGTCCGCACGGGCTGCCGCGCTCTCGGAATGCGTCACCAGCACCAGCGAGGCGCCGTGCTCGCGCGTCTGGCCGATCAGCAGTTCCATCACCTTCGAAGCGGTGCCCGGGTCGAGGTTGCCGGTGGGCTCGTCGGCCAGCAGCAGGGCGGGCCTGTGCACCAGCGCGCGCGCGATCGCCACGCGCTGCAACTGGCCGCCGGAGAGCGTCTGCGGCAGGCGCGCGCCCATGCCGGGCAGGCCCACCGCGTCGAGCATGTGCGCGACGCGGCCTTCGTCGCGCCTGCCGCCCAGCAGCATCAGCGGCAGCGAGACGTTCTGCGCCACGTCCAGGTGCGGCAGCACGTGGAAGGCCTGGAACACGAAACCCACGTGGCGCCGGCGCCAGAGCGCGCAGGCCTCGCCGTCGAGTGCGCCGATGTCGGCGCCTTCGTGCGTGACCGTGCCCGCATCCCAGCTGTCGAGCCCGGCCATGCAATTGAGCAGCGTGGACTTGCCGACGCCCGATTCGCCGACGATGGCGACGAACTCGCCGGGTTCGACGCTGAGCGTCACGTTCTCGAAGACGGGCACGTCGCCGTAGTGCTTGGCGAGTCCGGAAATGCGCAGCGTCATGCGGTGGTGCCTGCGATGCGTTGAACGGCCGTCTGCACGGCGTCGGGCGCGTCGCAGGCGATGACGGTGCGCGCCGGCATGCTGCGCAGCCAGGTGATCTGCCGCTTGGCGAGCTGGCGTGTGGCCGCGATGCCGCGTTCGCGCAGTGCGTCCATGGCCTTGGCATCGGGCTGCGCGCCGCCGCATGCGTCGAGCATTTCCCACGCCTGCCTATAGCCCACGCAGCGCATCGAGGGAAGCTCGGTCGAGAGATCGCCGCGTGCGCGCAGCGCCCTGACCTCGTCGAGGAAGCCGGCGGCCAGCATGCCGTCGAAGCGCTCGGCAATGCGCGCATGCAGCCAGGCGCGGTCGGTGGGTTCGAGCGAGAACAGCGCGCCGCCGGCCAGTCCCTTCGCTGCCTTGTCTTTGTCGCCGGCATGAAAGCGCGACAACGGCTGGCCGCTGCTTTCCCACACTTCGAGCGCGCGCTGGATGCGCTGGCTGTCTTGCGGCGCCAGCCGCGCGGCCGTCGCGGGGTCGACCTTGGCGAGCCGCGCATGCAGGGCGGGCCAGCCGAGCGCGGCAGCCTCGGCGTCGATGCGCGCGCGCACCGCGGCATCGGCCGCGGGCATGGCGTCGATGCCATCGAACAGCGCCTTGAAGTAGAGCATGGTGCCCCCCACCAGCAGCGGCAAGGCGCCGCGCGCGCGGATCTCGCCGATGAGCCGCGTCGCGTCGGCCACGAAGGCGGCGGCGCTGTAGCTTTCGCGCGGGTCGAGGATGTCGATCAGGTGATGCGGCACGGCGGCTTGTTCGGCGCGGCTGGGCTTGGCGGTGCCGATGTCCATGCCGCGGTAGACCAGCGCGGAATCGACGCTGACGATCTCGACCGGGCGCACCCGCGCCAGAGCGAGCGCTGCCGCCGTCTTGCCGGAGGCGGTCGGCCCCGCGAGCGCGATGTACTTGAGTTTTTCAGGAAGGCCGGAGGCGGCAGCGGAGGGCGGCATAAGCGCCCGAGGGTAACAACAAAACCGGAAGCCTCAGATCGCCTGCGCGCTGGCCTTGCCGCGCGCTTCCTGCGGCAGGGCGGGTGGATCGGTGCGCGGGGACGCCAGCGCGGCCGGCTGCGACGGCGTGCCGCGCAGCACCGGCGTGCCTTCCCCTTGCCGCGAAGCCAGCGTGGTCTCCGGCTTCATGCGGAACAGCTGCGAAAGCGCCGAGCGGTACTGGGCTTCGCCGACCGAATTGGTGTCGTGGTGCGATCCGCCCTCGACCAGCACGAAGAGCTTGGGCACGGTGGCCGCGTTGTAGAGCTTGCGGCCCAGCGTGGGGTTGATCAGGCTGTCGGCGGTGCCATGCACCACCAGCAGCGGCGCGCCGATGTCCTTGACGCGGTTGATGGCCTCGAAGCGCTGCGTGATGAGCGGGCCGAATGGCAGCCAGCCCCACTTGAAGCCGCTCACCACGTCGGCAATGGAGGTGAAGGTGCTTTCGACGATGGTGCCGCTCTCGTCGTTGACATGCGCGGCCAGGTCGATGCCGATGGCGCCGCCCAGCGAGTGGCCGAAGATGTAGCGGTGCTGCCGCGGATGCCGGGCCGCGAGCCAGGTCCAGGCGGCGCGGGCGTCCTCGCGTGCCGATTCTTCCGAGGGCAGGCCCTTGGAGCTCTTGCCGAAACCCCGGTAGTCGATGGCCAGCACCGAGAAGCCGAGCTCGTGCATGCGCTGGATGCGCGGCGCCGAACCGGCCACGTTGTAGCGGGCGCCGTGCAGGTACAGCATGACCGGCCGGTCGGTGGTCTCGGGCTCGCCGCCGAGCCAGAGGCCGTGAAGGCGCGCGGATTCGCCGGTGATGGACGACTGGAAGTCGATCCAGACATCCTGCATGCCCTCGGTCATGCTCGCGGTGTTGCCCCAGCTGCGGTCGCTGGGTTGAAAGATCCACTCGCGTTGCTGTTCGTCGAATGTGGAGCAGCCGGCGGCCAGAAGGGCGCACAGCGAAAGAACGGAGGCAAGGAGGGACCAGCGTTTCATGGGCTAGAGGGACAGCGAAGCCGGCAGAAAGTTCATGTGCTTTCGACTGAAACGCGCCGACACTGCGCTCCAGCACCTCCCAGACAGTGCCTCAGGTGGCACTTTGTTCTACACATGCAACGCCCGTGCCCGCTTCACGGATGACGGTCGAAAACTCCGGAAAAACCCTCAAAATGCCCTGATTTGCTATCTGCCGCGCATAAAAAGCGCGTCCAGCTCCCGAATCGACAGTTGCCGCCAAGTCGGGCGGCCATGGTTGCACTGGTCCGAACGCTCGGTGGCTTCCATTTGACGTAATAAAGCGTTCATTTCGTCGATCGTGAGCTTGCGGTTGGCCCGCACCGCACCATGGCAGGCCATGGTCGAGAGCAACTCGTTCTGTGCCCGTTGCACCACAGTGCTGGCGTCGTGCTGCGCCAGTTCGGCCAGCACGCTGCGCGCGAGTTCCACCGGGTCGCCGTCGGCCAGCGTGCCCGGCACCGCGCGCACCGCCAGGGTGCGCGGCGAAAACGGCGTGATTTCCAGGCCCAGGGTGGGCAGCACCGCGGCGCAGGCTTCGGCGGTGGCCACTTCCTGGGGCGTGGCCGCGAAGGTGGCTGGAATCAGCAGCGGCTGGCTCGTGATGGCAGCGCCGTCGAGCTGGGTCTTGAGCCGCTCGTAGACGATGCGTTCGTGCGCCGCGTGCATGTCGACCACGATCAGGCCCTGGCTGTTCTCGGCCAGGATGTAGATGCCCTGCAGCTGCGCCAGCGCGCGGCCCAGCGGCCAGGCTTGCCCGTTGGTGGCAAGGGTGCCCGCATCTGGCGATTCGGCCGGCAGCCCGACGGGGGGGCGGAACGCGGAGGGAGCCGCAGCTGCAGGCCAAAGGGAAGGGCCGGATTCGCCGGTCCGTTGGGGCCACATGGCCTCGAAATCGCCGGCGCCGCGCTCCGCGGTTACGAAATTGATACCGGGTTGGGCCCAGGTGGCGCCCGAAGCGGGCACGTTCGGCTTGAAAAAGGACTGCTGGGGCGCCGCCGGCGTGACCGCATCGCCCGCGCGCGGTGCGGCAAGCGCGTTCTCGATCGCGTGGCGCACCGCCTGGTGCACCTCGCGGCCATCGCGAAAACGCACCTCGATCTTGGTCGGATGCACGTTCACGTCGACCCGCGATGGATCGATTTCGAGGTACAGCGCATACACGGGCTGGCGCTGGCCGTGCAGCACGTCCTCATAGGCGCTGCGCACGGCATGCGAGAGCACCTTGTCGCGCACGAAGCGGCCGTTGACGTAGAAGAACTGCTGGTCGCCGCGCGAACGCGCCGCATCCGGAATGCCGGCACGGCCGGCCACGCGCACCGCGCCGCCGATGTGCTCGACGGCCACGCTCTGCGCCACGAAGTCGTCGCTGAGCGCATCGGCCAGGCGCTGCTCGCGCCGGTCGGCGGCGCGCCACTGCTCCATCAGCTTGCCGTCGTGCCACACCGAAAAGCCGACTTCGGGCCGCGCCAGCGCATGGCGGCGCACGGCCTCGATGCAATGGGCGAGTTCGGTGGCGTCGGTCTTCAGGAATTTGCGCCGCGCGGGAGTCGCGAAGAAAAGCTCGCGCACCTCGACCGTGGTGCCGACGGCACGGGCCACCGGCCGCAGTTCGCCGGTGCGGCCGTCGAGCGCGAAGGCGCCGTCGGCGCCCGCAAAGCGCGAAAGAATGCTGAGTTCCGCAATGGCGTTGATGGCCGCGAGCGCCTCGCCGCGAAAGCCCATGGTGCCCACGGTCTCGAGATCGTTGAGGCTTGCGATCTTGCTGGTGGCATGGCGGCGCAATGCCACCGTGAGCTCTTCGCGCGGAATGCCCAGGCCGTCGTCCTCGACCGAGATCAGCCGCACACCGCCCGAAGCCAGCCGCACCGTGACCTGGCGCGCGCCGGCGTCCAGGGCGTTGTCGAGCAGTTCGCGCACCACGGAGGCCGGGCGTTCGACCACTTCGCCCGCGGCGATCTGGCTGATCAGCTCGTCGGGAAGTTCGCGGATCGGACGGCGTTCGGGGGACGGAATGGAAGAGGGAAGGGCGCTCACGCGAGCATTCTAGAAGCCGGCTGCCGCCGCCGCGCCGCTGCCCGCGGGAGCCCTTTCAGCCCG
>NZ_RXFQ01000028.1 GCF_003951285.1 Variovorax beijingensis
ATGGCTCTCCTGCCATTGCCCCAGATAGCCAGGATGCACGTAGTAGACGTTGTTGGCGCTCGCGCCGCTGCCACGGCCGCTCTTGTAATAGTTGCTCGCTTCGGCGATCAGGTCGCTCCGATCGCAGAACACGCCGATCGCGTAGACGGTGCAGATGTTGGCCAGGTCCCAGTTCGCCCAGTAGTGGGTGACCTTTCTGGTCTCCGTGCCGTTGTGGTTGACCAGGAAGTCGTGCGCCTTCGGGTAGAACACGTTCAGCAGCATGGTCTGGAAACGCGCGACGTCCTCCTTCGCCCAGCCGGGGTAGGTCCGCATCAGTTCCGCGGCGTTGGCCCATTGGTTGCCGTAGAGGCCCGAGGCGAGGTAGACGTTGGAGTCGCCGCCCAGTTCGGTCAAGGTCGACGACCATGCGTTGAGGAACTCCACCGCCTTCTTCGCGTAGCTCTCGTCGTTCGTGATCTTCCAGCGCAATGCGAGGTGAAGGGCGCGCACAAAGTCGCCGACCATCTGCCAATAGTTCTCGCCGTCGACACCGCGCGTCACCAACGCCAGGGGGCGCGGCTTCGCATCGAGGTTGGTGTTGTTCGTCTTGAGCATCATGTTCAAGCCGCCCACCCAGAGCTCCGCTTTGGCGGCCAGCTTGTCTCGGATGCGCTGCAGGTCGACCTCGGTGACCAGCAGGCCGGGGTGCGTGATCTTTTGTACTCCGGGCTCAGGGGTGGTCGGCCCGGGCGCTGGGGTGTCGGGAGTATCGACACCTGCGACGGCATCAGGGGTGGCACCCGGTGGCTGCTGCGCGGCAACTCCCCCTATCGGCGAAAAACTTCCGCTGCTGCCACCACCGCAAGCCGTCGTGCCAAGGGCGAGTGCACTCGCGGTGCCGATGAAGAAGGTGCGGCGATCCAGCAGGGCGACATCTTTGTCGTCATTCGAAAAGTGCGTCATTTGTCTAAAATGTGTAAACAAATAATTCTGCAAACTGCATGCCATCCGCCTCGATGGCCCGATGAAATGAAATCGGTAAAACCGATGGACGCATTGCGCGCGTTGCGAGAGACATGCAGCGGCAAGAAGTGACATTCGTTGTCACATGAGACGCCGACGACACGACATTGAATGTCACTGCCTCTTGCCATGTACGCACCGATTCAGAAGCCCGTGCGGTATCGACCTGCGCGACAGGACAAGGCGCTCATGAGTGTGAGCTGTACAGAGGCCGCAATGAGCCTTGAATTGCCTCTGAAAATGAGCGACTGAATTTCATTTTCGGAATGACCAAGAGCACTGCAACTTGCTTGCGTTCTCTCCATTTCGATGACGCAGCGATGCCGATGCTGAACACTGGCTCACCCGTTCGCGGTATTCGGGAACTCCTCGATGTATCCAAGCACTTCCTCCGCCGAGAAGCCGTTCGTCGCTGCCGTGTCGAGGTTGTACCGTGCTTCCTCATGAAAGAACTGAAGCGCCGAGTCGAGTCTCAAGCAGCCGATGGGACTGAAGGCGCCGACCATGAAGAGCGGCAGGACCAAGCTATCTGAGTCCCGCAGTCCTGAGCGCTGGAGAATGTACTTTCTCCCCTCGCCTTTCGTTGATCGCCTTGGAATCCGACCTCCGCAAGGAGTCCTCAATCATGCAAAGCAGTTCGCCCAATATTTGGAGACTGCACTGGCCGATCTTTCCCCTGCCGATGAAGATGACCGAGTTTGGTTGACCGCGAGGGTCTCCGGCCCGCATAGCCTTTTGGCAAATCGAGCTTCTACTGGTATTCGTTGTACCAGCCCTTCAAAGAACCCTTTGTTGGATAGCCCAGTTGCCGGATGGTGGGTCTGACGCGCTCTCCCAGCTTGATGTAGAGCTCAACGGCTCGAATCCGACCTTCGTAGGAGTACATGAACCACCTCCTGGCAGTCCAATTTTTCGTCCGCTCCCCGATCCGGGGTCGGGCCATCATTCGCCATCAATGCTGGTATGTCTACTTATCACCAATGACCGCGACAGCAGACACCTCGATCATCATTCCGACGAAAGGCAGGCTATGCACCGTGATAGACGTGCTCGCAGGGAAGTTGCCATCGGGCCAGAACTCGTGGCGAATCGGAATGAGCGGCTCCAGAAGCCTAGGGTCGGTCAGATAGACAGTGATGTTGACGACGTCTTTCATGCTGCCACCAGCGCGTTTGACCGCTGCGTCGATGGCTCGGAAGATCACGCGAGCCTGGCCTTCAAAGTCGCCGGCCATCGATTTTCCCTGTTCATCCCTTATGCCGACTTGACCCGATATCCAGACAGTCTTTCCACCTTGCGTGGCCACTGCGGTGGAATACCCCCGGGGCTGCCCAGCTTCTGATTTGAGGTACTCGCGGGCGTTCGCGGTCGTCGCCAGAAAAAGCGAACTGCATAGTGTCGCGAGCAGTGCATGACGAAATTTCATATCCACTCCTAATTTAGAGAGCAAGTTTCAATGGGGCGATGGAGGTAATGCGCACTTGGTATCGATGCCCGCAAGCCTTCATCGCCCCATCGCGGCAACACCGCCAGTTGCTACGACCGAGTCCTGATCCGGGGAACCACCCGAAGCGCCGATAGCACCGACGATCAGGCCCCCTTGCATCAGCGGAATACCGCCTTCAACAGCATTCGCGTGGGGCAACGTGAGAATGCGCAGGCCGGCGCCGCCAGCTGCCAGCGCATCCTGGAACGCCTTGGTCGGACGGCGGTACATCGCGGCTGACACCGCCTTGTTCTGGGCGACCAGAATGCTGGCGTTCTGCGTGTTGTCCATCTTCTCGAAGGCCACGAGGTTGCCGCTGGTGTCCACCACCGCCACGGCCATGGGAACGTTGATTCGACGGGCTTCGGCAATCGCAGCACCAATGGCACGACGGGCCTGCTCGAGATTGATGTTGCCGCCGTACTGCGGGACTGCTGCCGCGGCAGGTGCGGCTGCAGGCGTGGGTGCTTGCGCGATGGCCAGCCCGCTTCCGCCGCATACAGTGAGCGCAGCGACGAGGGATACGATGTTGCGGATAGTGATCATGGTTAATTCCTCCGGGTGAAAAATGACAGAAGCGCGCGCACGCATGTGCATTTCTCGGCGGTGCGCACTTCCCTTTGTTGATGCAAGTCGTCCAGTTGCGACCGCTGCCGCGACATCCCCGACATTCGGTCTTCGAGCTCTGATCTCGCAGCTTGGGCTTATGCGTGTCTTCACTCTGCTGAGATCTTGTTGTCCTTTACCACTTTCTCCCAGCGACGAGAATCGTTGGTCAGGAAACTCGCGAACTGGACCGGCGAATCGCCCGCTGGAACAAGACCCATATCAGCCAGGAACTTACTGAACTCCTCGGAGGCAGTTACGCCGCGCGCGGCCGCAGCCAACTGGTCGGCGATGCTCTGTGGAGTGCCCTTCAGGACGAAGAGCGCGTGCCAGGAGTCACCGTCGAATCCCGGGAACATTTCAGCAACGGCCGGGACTTCGGGCAGGCTCTTGATGCGGGCAGCACTCGAGACGGCGAGCGCGCGCAGCTTTCCTGTCTTGAGATACTGCAGGACGTCGGCGACGGGGCTGAACGCCGTGTCGATCGAGCCGCCAAGGAGATCAACCAAACCGCCGTCCTTGTAGGGCACGTGGGTCATGGATACTCCCGCGTTGTTGCAGAAGTAGGTCATGGCCACATGAGGGGCAGTCGCGACACCGTAGGAGCTGTAGTTCAGCCGCCCGGGAGTTCGCTTCGCTTCCTGGATCAGGTCGGACAGGTTCTTGAGCTTCGAGTCGGACCTCACGACGAGCACAAACGGAATTGCCAGCGTTCGAGTGACCGGGATCAGATCACTGACCTGGTACGGCAACTTCTTGTACACATGCGGGTTGATCGAGAGCGTGACATTTGCCGTGTACAAGAGGTTGTAGCCGTCCGGTCGCGTGGCGACGAACTGCTGTGCACCCACGATGGTGCTTGCCCCGGGCTTGTTGTCGACGATGACGGGTTGGTCCAGCGTTTTTGACATCCGCTCTGCGACAAATCGGGCGGAAACGTCAGGCGCGGTGCCCGCGGGAAACGGCACGATCATGCGTATCGGACGGCTGGGGTATTTCTCTTGCGCAAACGCGGGCGCTTGCGTCAGTCCGTACACGACAGCCGGAGTCCCTACGGCATGAGTAAATAACATCGAAGCAAAATCTCTGCGATTCATGTGAATACCCTCAGCTTGATGGATGGCCGGTTTTTCCGTTGTTGGGAGATAGAAGCAAGATGAATTCGAGGCTGTCGCGGCGGCCCACTCAATGCGGCAACGCAGCCTTGGCATGTACGATCCATGCTTGGGGCGTGCCGATCTCGAGCTGTATGTCTGACCGGTAACTGCGCTCGGCGACGGGATGAGCGCAATTCCTGCGGAGGCTGAAGCACCTTTCGGATTCCTCATTTCGGCATCCATGACGCACAAGCCCACGAGCCGCATTCCGAGACTTAGCTGTTCATCGCGCTGGGCTTCAGTTCTGCCGCGCTCAAGGTTGGCGGAAGCATCTGGAAGCGGTCGGTGATTCGGGCGTACGTGCCGGGGCTCGAAAGCCGCCCGATGGTGTCGAGCGCTCCCAAGTTCACGTGCAGTTGTTCGTTGAACACGCCCTCGCGGTAGTGCGCATAAACGACTTCACCCACCACGAGTCGGTGGCCTGAACCGCCGAGATCGTGCATCTGGGACAGGACGCACTCGAACTGGATCGGGAAGTTCACGATGCGCGGAGTCTGCACCTTCACGGACGGCTCGAGCGTGAACTGGGCCACCTCGAGTTCGCTGACGTCCGCAGGATATTCAGGACCGCAGGCGTTCATCCCCTCCCGGTTCTCATAGTCAACGAGATGCGCCACGAACTCGCGCGACGCTTCGATGTTGACCAGCGTGTCTTTGGGCTCGCCTGCGCGTTGATACTGCGTAGGCGCAATGGAGAACATCACCATCATCGGATTGATACTGGCGATGTTGAAGAAGCTGAATGGCGCCGCATTCAGCCCCGCGGGGCCCTTCGTGCAGATGAGCGCGATGGGACGCGGAACGATCGCGCTGGTGATCAGCTTGGCTTGCTGCGAAGGATTGAGTGCCCTGCAGTCGAGCCCGTGGAATGCGTGTGAAGGGGGCGATTGCGGCATGGCTGCTGTCCGTGACATTTATCAGGCCGTTCGGCCCTGGTCGGTTGTTCGACGATTCCTTCGTCGATCCTTGACAATGGTGATCGCCTCGATCTCCACGCGCCCCCCATGACCAAGCCTGCGGTTTGGAATATTCGGGTTAGGCGTGAGCGCTGAGCGATGAACAATGAGCTTCACTCTATAGATTCAGTGATCGGGTGCAAAGCGACGATCTTGGAAATCATTTTTCCTTGAAATGGAAAATTTGATTCACTCACTGAGCTATCGCTGTTGGTCCAGGCTGCGGGACATGGTGGCCTCAGCGGTGCATCCAGAGCGCTGGGGCTGTCGAATCCCGCGGCAACACGCTACCTGGCCGCGCGTGAAGTCTGGGTCAGGGTCGGCTGGTGGAGCGCAAGCCGTCAATCAACCACGCCCTTGCGCGTGATACGCCAGCAGAAGTGTGCGCAGCGATCTATGCGTCACCGAATTGGACATTCCAAGGCAGCATCGCCTCGTAGTCGTCGCGCCGGTCAGCGCGTAACGCTCGGCAATGAGCGCAGCGAGTTCTTCTACGGTGATGAAGGCAGTGACTGGCGGTGGCGACACGCCCGCTTGGATCGGACTGCCCCATCACCGCTCCTTCAGGCCACACGGAAAAAGCGCGGACGGGATTAGTGCTGCACCACCGCGATGTCGATGCCCTCCAGCAACCAGTGCAACTGTTCGGCCGTGGGGGTGAGAACCACCTCGGCCGAGGGCCGCTTGAGCAACAGCAAGGATCGTTACGCTAACAACACAGGATCCTTACCGCAGCAGCGCCTGCGGTTGCTGAACACATAGGCACGCGAGCCGAACGGATCCGGGCTCTTGCGCCCCACAACCAATCAGCCTCTCAATTCTGCGCACTTGCTCTGATGCCTACGTGTCCATGTAGCTCTACGCGGACGCGTAGCCTCGCGGCTCATCGCTCACTCAACAAGGGCGCGACTGATCGGCCGCGTCGAGACGGAGCATAAGGATTGGTTCCGCAGGCAGCCGCCCGAGAGGGAGATGGGGCGCTGAGCAGTTGTAGACACTTCAGCAGGCCAGAGCGTCACATCCTCCCGGTCCACTTCCGCTCGTATTCATGGGCCGCAAATTCATCAACCATGAAGTTGATGAAAGAGCGAACCTTCGCAGACAAATGCTTCCGGCTGGGGTAGGCGATATTGATCGTGAGCTCTGGCAACTCCCACTCGTCCAGCACGGGCACCAAGCGACCGGCAACAACATCGTCATAGAGGATGTAGCTGGGCTGCACCAGGATTCCATGGCCGTTCAGTGCGGCTGCCCTGAGCACTTGACCATCGTTTGACTCGAGCAGCCCGTGAACCGTCACTGACTCGCGCTGCGCGCCGCGAGTGAAGCTCAGCTCATTCGGATTCTTCGCATAGACGTATAGCAAAAGCGCGTGCAGTGGAAGCTCGCGCGGATGCTTCGGCACGCCTCGGTTGGCAAGGTATGCCGGGGATGCCGCCAGGAATCTCCGTGTCGTCCCCAAGCGACGAATCGTGATGGTGCTGTCTGGTTCCAACTCCCGGGTGCGGATTGCGACATCGATCCCGTTGTCGATCATGTCCAAGTATCTGTTCGCAGTTTCGATGTGCACCCGCAGTTGGGGATACAGCTGGTGGAAGCGCTGCAAACGAGGCGCAATGATCTGCATCGCGAAAGACAGCGAAGCGCTTACTCGTAGAACGCCTGAGGGATTGAGCGTTGCGCTTTGGAGCGCCGATTCCGCATCTTCCAGCTCATCGAGGATGTGCCGCGCACGTTCAAGGAACTCCTGACCCTCGCGTGTCAGGTACAGGCGACGCGTGTTTCGCTCGACTAGCCGCACCTTGACGCGGTTCTCGAGAGAAGCCAAGGTGCGACTCGCGGCAGGATTGGACAAGCCCAACGCCTCGGCGGCCTTGCCGAGCCCCCCGCGCTCAGCAACCTGGATGAAGAGCGATAGCTCAGTGAATCGATCCATTTTTCCGACTTTTGGAAATGTGAATTCCGGGCTGGGTGGTTTGTGTCCTGATTGTGAAATTCTAAAGTGTGGCTCCCCGGTTCGGTACATGGGTCTTATCCGAATCGTCCACTTTGGAGAAAGTATGAGCATCAATCGTTTCCGTGCGGTTCTTTCCCGCCGTACCGCGTCTGTACTCACGGCAGCAATGCTCGTCGGCGGCTCTGTCTTTGCCCAGACGACGTTTCCGACGAAGCCCATCCGGCTGGTCGTCGCGACGCCGGCAGGAACGTCACCGGACGTTTCAGCCCGATTCGTTGCAGAGCGCCTCTCCAGGGATCTCGGACAGCCGGTACTCGTGGACAACAAGCCGGGGGCGAGCTCGATCATTGGCGCGGACGCGGTAGCCAAGGCCCCCGCCGACGGATATACGCTTTTTTACGGCACAGCTCCGGCGATCTCGCTCAACCCGCATTTGTTTACCAAGCTGCCATACAAGTCTTCCGACTTTGCACCAATCATCCACCTCGTGGATGTTCCTTTTGTGTTGAGCGTTCGCGCGAACTCCCCGTACAAGTCGGTCGATGAGGTATTGCAAGCTGCCAAGCAGCAGCCCGGTAAGCTGACCTACGCGTCACATGGGCCGGGCACCCCAAACCATGTTGCGATGCTGGAGCTATTGCAGAAGACGGGCGCAACGATGACGCACGTGCCATACAAGGATGGAGGCATTCTGGACCTCATGAGTGGAGTCGTGGATTGGGCGTTCGTCGCCTCGGCCGATGCCATTCCTCAGATCAAGGGAGGAAAGCTGCGAGCGCTGGCAGTTTCCGCGAACGGACGTATGCCGAGTCTGCCTGGCGTCCCCGCCTTGTCCGAGAGCTTTCCCGGCAGTCAGCTCTACTCGTGGAACGGCATTCTGGCGCCGCGTGGCACCCCTGCGGAAGTCGTGGATCGCTTGTCGGCGCCACTGCAGAAGATCGCAGCGTCGAATGAGTTTCGGCAGTACCTGCTCGAACTTGGCTTGATTCCCGCCGGGGGAACACCAGCAGAGTTTCGTTCGTTCCTGGCCAAGGATTTTGAAAACTGGGGAGCAGTCGTAAAACAGAACGGAATTCGGCTCGACTGATGGAGCCAAACGGAAAGCGTCAATCTCACCAATTCAAAAACGGAGTTTTTAGTCATGACTTTCACGATCATTGCGCGCGACAAGCAGTCGGGTGATTTCGGTCTCTGCATCTCGAGCTTCTCGCCGGCGGTGGGTTGGGTAGCGCCGTTCGGGTCGGCGCAGGCCGGTGTGCTCTCTTACCAATCGTCCGTGGAACCTCGGCTGGGCAAGGTGGCGCTGGGCTTGCTCGAAAGAGGATATTCGGCCCAGAAGGTGCTCATCGACATGGAGCAGATGGACAAACACTGGGAATACAGGCAGGTCGGCGTCCTCGATGCGCGCGGCGGGATGGCCGTCTTCACGGGCAAGAAGAACTATCAATGGGCGGGGCACCGCATCGGCTCCGACTTCATCGCTTTCGGCAACGTGCTCGCCGGCGAGAAGACCATCGATGGGATCTGCGAGGCATGGGAGAGCAACCGTGCCGCGAGTTTCGACGACCGCTTGCTGCGCGCCATCGAAGGTGGCCGCGATGCCGGCGGCCAATTGGAGGGCCAGACCTCGGCGGCCATCAAGACGTTCGGCCGCAAGGGCACGGCGCGGCTCGATCTGCGCTGCGACCACGCGTCCGAGCCGATCGCGGAACTGCGGCGGATTGTCGACTGGTACATGCCGCTGGTGGAGTACTACGAGGCGCTGGTCGATGACCCGTCGGTCATGCCCCGGCACAAGGACTGGCTCAAGGCGCGCGGTATCGAACGCGAGTACGGCAAGCCGCCGCCGCACCTGGCCTGAACTTCATCCCATTTCTTCCGTGGAGCCAGATATGAGCATCAATCTTTTCCGTTGCGCCGTTTCCCGCCGCACCGCGTCTGTATTTGCGGCAGCGGCACTCCTGTCCGCGTCCGTCTTCGCCCAAACGCCGTTTCCGACAAAGCCAGTGCGGCTGATCGTCCCCTGGCCTGCAGGAGCTTCGCCGGACGTCACAGCTCGATTCATTGCAGATCGCCTCACCAAGGATCTTGGACAGCCGGTCCTCGTCGACAACAGGCCAGGGGCAAGCCAGATCATTGGGACGGACCTTGTGGCCAAGGCTCCTGCCGATGGACACACGCTTCTCTTCACCGCGGCTCCGTCGGTCTCCCTCAATCCGCATGTGTTTAGCAAGCTGCCATACAAAGCTTCGGATCTGGTGCCGGTCATCCATGTCGTGGAAGTTCCCTTTGTGATGATCGTTCGCGCCAATTCCCCGTACAAATCGGTTGATGAGTTGGTGCAAGCCGCCAAGCGGGAACCGGGCAAGCTGAACTACGCGACCTACGGAGATGGCACTCCAAGCCATATTGCTGCCCTCCAGCTGGTGCAGAGGGCCGGCATAGCCATGACGGCCATTCCATACAAGGATGGAGGCATCCTTTCTGTCATGAGTGGAGACGTGGAGTTTTCGATGGAAGCGTCGGCCGCTGCCATCCCTCAGATCAACGGAGGCAAGCTGCGAGGGTTGGCAGTGTCTGCAAATGGGCGCGTGCCGAATCTGCCTGGCGTCCCGGTCTTGTCGGAGATTTTTCCCGGCAACCAGTTGCATTCATGGAACGGCATCCTGGCGCCGCGCGGTACCCCTCCGGAAGCCCTGAATCGTCTGTCGGTGGCATTGCAGAAGATCATTGCCTCGAGCGAGTTCCAACAGAAGGCGATCGATCTCGGCTTGATTCCGGTAGGCGGAACACAGGCGCAGTTTGCTTCATTCCTGGCCAAAGACTACGAAGAGTGGGGAGCGGTCGTGAAGCGCAACAACATTCGCCTTGACTGAGCCTATACCTATTACCCCGACAAGAAATTCATCGTGACCTACACAGTAATCGGGCGCTGCCCTCGGACTCACCAGATCGGCGTCGCCGTTGCAACGTATTCAGTCGCCTTCGGGTCGTTCACTCAAGGAGCGCACAGCGCCTACGGCGTCGTTATGTCACAGGCCAACGGGCGCAGGCGGAATGCCCCTCTGGGGCAGAACCTGCTGCAGCAGGGGCTAACGAGCAAAAGCGTGCTTGCAGCGCTGGTCCAGGACGACGCCCACGAGAGCCTTCGCCAGATCGCCGTGATGACACGAGACGGTTTGGGCGTGGTTCACACGGGCGCAAGCGTCACGGGTTGGGCCGGAGACAAGACGGGAACGGACTACACCGTCTTCGGAAATGTTCTAGCAGGCGAATACGTGCTCAAGGCAATGGAGGCGAAGTTCAACGAAGATCCGACCCAGCCGCTGGTTGAACGACTCATCAGCACGCTGGAGTCCGGCAGGGACGCAGGTGGTCAGACCGCCAACGACCGACATTTGCCCGAGCGATCGGCCTGTGTGGTCGTGATGGATCGCGAGAGCTACGCGGCATGGGACCTGCGCGTCGACATGCACGGGACCGCGGTGGAGGAACTGCGTCGCATCTACAACCTGTACAAGCCGTATCAGCCCTACTACGAAGCACGGGAGATCGACCCCACCAGCTGCCCGACCCAGCTGGCATGGGAGCGCGAGAGCCTGACCGGCGCTCACCTCCAGGAAACGCTGAAGTGATCAGAGGGCAGATGCCGGCCCTTTGTGCCGCCTCTCCGAACGCCTTGCGCAATCGACGAAACCCCTGACCATTCCGTCTTCATGAACTTCGCCGGCAACCTCGGCCACTTCGCGGTGAGAGCTGGATCGAGGGCCCGGCAACTGTGAGCGGACAACCCAAGCGACCGCCAACGGCGCCATGACGGTCCCCCTCCTAGCTGGCGCCGCGTTTTTCAGCGCGGCCGCCTTGCGCATCTGCGATGCGATGCTGCCGCGCTTGGCCAGCGACTTCGGCGTGACGCCAGGTGCAGCCGGGCAGGTCATCATCTGGTTTGCCGTCGCCTACGGCCTGGTGCAGCTGCTGTTCGGCCCGATGGGCGACCGGTACGGCAAGGCACGCTTGGTGCGTCTTGCGCTCGCCGGCTGTGCGGTGGCATCGCTGGCGTCGGCGCTTGCGCCCGACTTCCAGGTTTTGGTCTGGACCCGCGTCGCATGGGGCATCGCCGCCGCTGGCGTGATTCCCCTGGCCATGGCCTGGATCGGCGACGCCGTCCCCTATGACCAGCGCCAGGCCACGCTGGCGCGTTTGCTCACAGGCACCATCTCGGGAATGATGGCGGGCCAGCTGGCCGGCGGGTTGTTTTCCGAATCAGCCGCCGGTTGGCGCGGCGCCTTCTTCAGCCTGAGCGTGGGATATTCCGCAGTGGCGCTCCTGCTGATGATGCGAGCGCGCCAGGCACATGCCTCGATTGCCGCGCCCACCGGTGCTGCTTCTCAGGTGCCGATGGCGCAGCAGTTGCTGGCCGTTCTGCGCGTGCCTTGGGCGCGTGTCGTCCTGCTGGCAGTGCTGACAGAGGGGTTCTTCCTGCTGGGGCCGCTGAGCTATCTGCCCACATACCTGCATATACACCACAACCTGCCGCTGTCCACGGCCTCTGCCCTGGCGGCTCTCAATGCGGTCGGCGGCCTTGCATACGCCTTCACCGCCAGTCACATCGTGGCCCGCTTCGGGGAACGGCGCATGGTGCTGGCGGGCGGTTGGCTGATGGGGTGCGGCTTCCTAGCTTGGTGGATCTCGGTGCTGCCCTGGCTGGCCGGCCCCATCGCCCTGGTGGTGGGTTTCGGCACCTTTCTGTACCACAACACCTTGCAAACCCACGCGACCCAGATGGTGCCCGCGGCACGGGGGACATCCGTGGCCTTGTTTGCGTCTTTTCTATTCACCGGGCAGGCGCTGGGCGTGACCGCCACCGGGTATGTCGTAGACCACTTCGGCTTTACCCCGATTCTGCTGTCGGCGGCTGTCGCATTGCCTGTTGTGGGCTGGGGTTTTGCGCGTGCGCTGCGGCGCCGTTCGACTGGCGATTGAGCGCACCCAGCCCCAATTGCGCACCACCGTGAAGTGACCCACCTTTCCAAACTCAGGAAATATCATTTCCACTTCAGCGGCTTTCCATCTGCTTTGTGAAATTTTAAAGTTTGACTGCCCCACCCGGAAAACGGGCTTTTTGTGAACCATGCGAAACCTCAATCAAGACAACATCACTCAGGCCGTGATCGCCAGCTTCGCCGATGCGGGGACTCCTCGTCTCCAGCACATCATGACGAGCCTGGTACAGCATCTCCATGCCTTTGCGCGTGACGTGAAGCTGACAGAGGAAGAGTGGGCCCAGGGAATCGACTTCCTCACGCAGTGCGGACACATCACGGACTCGAAGCGGCAGGAGTTCATCCTGCTCTCCGACGTGTTGGGGTTGTCCATGCTCACGGTTGCGATGAATACCGAGAAGCCGCGAGGCTGTACGGAGTCGACTGTCTTCGGCCCGTTCCATGTCGAAGGTGCTCCGAAGTATGAGCTTGGAGATGACATCGCCAACGGGGCGAGCGGCACGCCTTGCCTGGTGCGCGGCACCGTCCGTGACATCTCCGGAAGCCCCATCCCGCAAGCCGTTCTGGACGTGTGGCAATCCGACGAAGACGGGCTGTATGACGTACAGCATGAGGGCCTGGATCAGGCCCAGGCGAGAGGCGTATTGACGGCGGATGGCGACGGGACGTTCTTCTTCCGATCCATCCTCGCCGTTCCGTACGCAATTCCTCACGATGGCCCCGTGGGCCGGTTGCTGGAAGCCACGGGACGCCATCCCTGGCGCCCTGCGCACCTTCATTTCATGATCAAGGCGCCCGGATACGAGACGCTGGTCACGCATGTCTTTCGCGACAAGAGCGACTACCTCGATTCGGATGCCGTATTCGGCGTGCGCCAGTCGCTGATCTGTGAGTGGAAGGAGCAGGCGGATGGCAGCTACCTGCTGGAATTTGACTTCGTGCTCAACCCGACTCGGGGGCACTCAGGTTGATGGACATGAAGGACTTCGTCTATACCGCACAGCCCTCGCGAGTGGTTTTCGGTGCCGGAAGCCTATCGCACCTCGAGCGGGAGATCGATCTACTGGGCGCCAGGCGGGCGATCGTGCTTTCGACGCCCGAGCAGGCCGAACAGGCCCGCGCGATTGCCGAACGCATCGGCAACCGAGCTGCGGGGGTGTTCGCACGTGCGGTGATGCATGTGCCGATCGAAACCGCGCGGGAAGCCCGTGAGTTCGCGCGTCAGCTCAATGCCGATTGCGCCATTGCGATCGGCGGCGGATCGACGACTGGTCTTGGCAAGGCGATCGCCCTCGAATCGTCCCTCCCCGTGCTTGCAATCCCGACGACATACGCTGGAAGCGAGATGACGCCGATCTATGGCATCACCGAAGCCGGGCTCAAAAAGACTGGCAAGGATCTGCGCGTGTTGCCTCGCACCGTGATCTACGACCCCGAACTCACGCTGACGCTTCCAGTCGGCATGAGCGTCACCAGCGCGATGAACGCCATCGCGCATGCCGCAGAGGGTTTGTACGCACAGGACAGCAATCCGGTCATGGATTTGATGGCCGAGGAAGGAATTCGCGCACTTGCGCAAGCGCTGCCGGGCATCCGGGCGGATGCCACAGAGATAGCGGCCAGGAGCGATGCGCTGTACGGGGCATGGCTGTGCGGCACCGTGCTCGGAACGGTCGGCATGGCGCTGCACCACAAGCTTTGCCACACGCTTGGCGGAACATTCAACTTGCCCCACGCTGAAGTCCATACCGTCGTGCTGCCCCACGCGATAGCCTTCAACTCGACCGCGGCCCCACAAGCAGTCAGACGCATCGAGCGTGCGCTCGGAAAAAATGGGGTGAGTGCGGCGGCTGGCATTTTCGACCTCGCGCAGCAAAGCGGTGCCCCGATGGCATTGAAGGACATTGGCATGCGCCAGGAGGATCTCGACAAGGCAGCTGACCTCGCAGTTGCAAACCCGTATTGGAACCCGCGTCCGATCGGCAGCGCCCAGCGCGCCGAAATCCGCGACCTGCTGCAGCACGCCTATGAGGGCGTGAGGCCGAATTCGATTGGCGCACAAGTGCCTTAACCGCCTGCCTCTCGAGGCAGATTTAACCAACCTTTAGGAGAGCAATATGAAGAGAACCGTCATCCACACGAACAAAGTCCCGCCTGTAAAGGTACCGCTGTCACAAGGCATCAAGGTTGGCGACTGGATCTACACGTCCGGCATGCTCGGCATGGACCCCGCCACGGGGCAACTGGCCGTAGGCGGCATGGAGGCGGAAACGCGCCAGGTCTGTGAGAACCTGAAAGCTGTTCTCGAAGCCGGCGGTTCGTCGCTTCAAGACGTTCACAAAGTCGTCATCTATGTTGCCGACCTTGCGGAAATGCTGCCGATGAACAAGGTGTTCAGTGAGTATTTCCCGAACGATCCGCCGGCGCGTACGACGTTCCAAGCGGCAGCGCTGGTCATGGGCGCACGAGTGGAGATCGAGGCGATCGCCACCGTCAAGGACTGACCTCGAAGACCCACCGACTGCAGCCTTGAGGTTTCAGTCGGTGTTGGACGGAGACGCCGAGATGCCGCAAATGCCCTCAACGTCCAGGCTCCACGGCCTCGATGCGGGGGACTGGACGAGTCGCGGCAAACGAACCCGATCACCGGCGCCGCCGTTCCTCGTCCGATCGCCCTTGTTTGCACCGGAGGAGCGTCAGGGTTGACCGCCGCGCCTTTCACTTTCAGATTCTCCAAAATTGCGAGCGTTAACCCGTCGATCGTGATGTTCCCTGTCCACGGCGCCTGCGACGAGGTGATACCCCCAAAATGCTCTACACATTCTTCCTGCTCGACAAGCCCGGTTCAAAGGAGCTGCGTCTTCAACTTCGACCCGCTCACAAGGCCTATCTGGCCCAGGTGGCCGAACGGATCGCCTTTGCCGGGCCCCTTCTCGCGGACGACGGAACGTCGATGATCGGGAGCCTGCTGTCGATCGACTTCGCCTCCCGGGACGATGCGCATGCATGGCTCGCAAACGAGCCGTTCACACGCGCCGGTGTCTACGCGTCAAGCAGCATCCATGCCTTCGAGAATCTGTGGCCTCAGAAGGCCGGCTTTCCGCCCGCAGAGTGAGTCATGGAAAGCAATGTGATCAAACACATCGTCATGTGGAAGCTGTGCGGCGAAACGCCTGAGCAGCGCCGCCAGAACGCGAACCAGCTCGTGGAGAGCTTCCATAGCCTTCGCGGCCGAGTGCCTGGTCTTCTCCACCTGGAGGTCGGAATCGACACAAGCGGCGTGGACTACGCATGCGACGTCGTGCTGTACAGCGAATTCGCCTCTCAAGCGGCACTGGAGGCCTACGCGAGCCACCCCGAACACCTGCGTGTAAAGCGCGAGCTCGGCAATCTGCGCATCACGCGCCATCAGGTGGACTACTCCACTACGACACACGCGGCTTAGCTCCGCAGACGTCGCTTACTTTCAATTGGAAATCCGATGAATATTCTTGGCCTGTCCGGCAGCCTCCGCGCCGGCTCTTACAACACACTGGCACTCAAAGCGGCTCAGAAGCTCGCACCCGCAGGAGTCGTGGTTGAAATCGCAACCATCGGCGATATTCCCATGTACAACGACGACCAGCGCGCTCAGGGGGAACCCGCCGCTGTTGCCGCGCTGAAGGAAAAAGTGCGCCAAGCGGATGGAGTGCTGATTGCCACACCGGAATACAACTTCTCTATCCCTGGAGTACTGAAGAACACCCTCGACTGGATGTCGCGCCCGCCAGAGCCGCCGTTCATCGGAAAAATTGTCGGCATCATCGGCGCAAGTCCAGGGCCAGTCGGCACAGCGCGCGTGCAGTACGACCTGCGGAAGGTCATGGTGTTCATGGATGCGTTCACGGTGAACAAACCCGAGGTGTTCATCAATCATTGCGCGGGCAAGTTCGACGCGCAAGGACAGTTCACCGATGAGGCTGGCGGCAAACTCATCGTTGATTTGCTGCTCGCCATGCAGGACCTGAAGCGGCGGCTTGGCTAAGCCCTGAGCGGCCACGCCGCTCGCGCACCGTCGCGCTTCTACGGCAGCACTCGTCTCGCAAACAACCAAGACAGCCAACTGAAACACATGAATATGGACCAAATCATCGCAACTGATCCAATACGGCTGCTCTCCATCCTCTGCGGATTGATGTTCATCCCGCACAGCGTTGCGAAGTTCACCGCGCGCCAGGCCGTCAACAAGGTCTTCGAATCCGCAGGGCTGCGTCCAGTGGCCTTCTTCGTCATCTTGTCGCTGATCATTGAGCTCATTGCAGCCATCGGTCTCGTGTTCAATGTACTGCAGCCATACGCTTCGTGGCTAGGTGCAATGTTCATGCTCGCTGCGGGAGCGGCCTCGTACAAGATTTCAGGCGGCAAATGGAACTGGAGCTTGGGGGGCTGCGAACTGCATGTCTTCTGGGCGCTATGCATGATGATCGTCGCCGTCCATAGCTAGGGAAGGTCTGATCGAGTCCGCCGACAGAAGATCTGAATGTTGATCAAGCAGCGCCGATGATGAGCCAGATCAGTTCTTCGGATGCCGAGCATGCGGGCAAGAGAAAGAGGACGCGTCGGACAGTCTTCCTCACCGAGATGGAGCTGGTGGTGCCCTGGAAAGCACTGCTTAAAGTCATCTAACCACACTATCCGCCTCCGGTGCGCTTGTCGGTGGTGTCACGGACGAACCGTTCGACTATGCCCAGTGCGTGCCGCTGATTGGCTGCTCGTGCAGGGTGATGTGCAAGATGAGCGACTCCGGCCGGGTCGTCTCCGGGGCGCCTCAAGTGCGGCGCATCTTTGCAAAGCGCATCGATGCCCCGTCCGGGAAGCGTTGCCGCCATAGCGCGATCTCGCACTGGTCCAGCCCGGCCTCCACAGGCGATGCACTTGTTCTGCAGGCCCTGCTCCACCAGCAAGATCACATGCGCCCGCAACCGCAATCGAGCCTCCACTCGTCGGCCCATCTGCCAGAACATGGAGCTCTCTCTCGCTGTGCTCATTCAGTCCGATCGTCTTGACAACTCGTATCGCTCCAGCCTCCTGGATCCACAGAGTATTTAAGACTCCCGCGCTCGGCAACTTTGATGAGAAGAGCATTCGGTGAATCGATTCATTCTTCCGATTCACGTAAATCTAAATTCCAAGTTTTGCGCTTTTCTTAAGAATGTGGAAATCATAAATTTCGTCTCATGGGGCCAGTCAAGGCACATTTTCATCCCCGTCCAACCCATACGATCATGAGGACAACATGAGCTCTGCCATTACGCGCCGTACTGCGCTTAGATTTGCTGCGGCAACATGCCTGACTGGAGGCGTTGCTGCCTGCGGAGGCGCTGAAGCCTCCGATCTAGGCCTTCCACTGGTGGGGCCGCTGGCACCAGCCCCTCGCAGGATTCTGATTCGAGGCGCCACGATCGTCAGCATGGATGCCAAGGTCGGCAATTTGACCAAGGGCGATATCCTGATTGCCGATGGCACCATTGCCGCCATCGGCTCGCAGTTGGATGCTGGTGATGCCGAAGTGATCGACGCCGCGGACATGATCGCCATTCCGGGCATGGTCGATACCCATCGCCATTCCTGGGAAGGTCAGCTGCGCCGCATTAACCCCAATGCGGCAACGCTTGGGGACTATAGCAACGCCACCCACCTCTCATTTGCCAAATACTACCGTCCGCGTGACATCTACGTAGGCAACATGATCACGGCGCTGGGTTGCATCGATGCCGGTATCACCACCGTGGTCGACGATTCCCACAACAGCCGTACGGCCGCGCACTCCGACGCCGCAGTTGACGCACTGCTCGAGTCAGGCATCCGGGCGGTGCACGTCACCGGGGCACCAGTCGCCGGCGACTGGGACAAGGCACATTGGCCGGGCAACCTTGCACGCCTACACGCCAAGTACCTCGCCAACAAGCCTGCAGGCTTGTTGACACTGGGCGTGATGGACGCTTTTCCGAAGCTCGAAACGGACCAGTGGGCCGTTGCACGGGAACTGGGCGCTGTCATCGTGACAGAGTTCATTGGCGCCGACCTGGCAGCCCAGCTCCCGGACCTGCACCGCAAGGGGCTGCTGCGTAGCGACAACATCTTCAACCACTGCATCGGACTGCCGGAATCCGCCTGGAACATCTTGCGCGAGGCAGGTGTGCGCGTCAGTGTGACCCCACGTTCGGATGCCCACTACGGAATCGAGGATGGCATGAATGCGTGGCAGAAGGCGCTCGAGCACGGCATTCGTCCTGGCCTCAGTGTCGACAACGAGACCTCCTACAGCGGTGACATGTTCATGGAAATGCGCGTGGCCTTCTACCTGCGACGGGCCCTGGGACACGGTGGCAATCCCGATGTGGCGGCGTCAACCAATGCCTCCCGGTTGTTGCAAGCTGCCACGATCGACGGCGCCGCAACCGCGGGACTGGAAAAGCGCACTGGCAGCCTGACGCCGGGCAAGCAGGCCGACGTGGTTCTGATCCGCACAAAGGACCTCAACATCTACCCGGTTAACAACGCGATCGGTACCGTGGTGCACGCGGCTGAGCGCAGCAATGTCGATACCGTCATCATCGGGGGGCGGCTGCGCAAACGCGATGGTGTCGTGCTGGGCGTGGACCAGGCAAAGCTGCGCTCCGCGATCGACGAGTCCCGCGCTTATCTGTTCAATGCCGCCGGTTACCAGCCGGATCCGTTTTCGGAATCGTTCAAGCCGCTTGAGCGTACGTAGGCAGCGCCTGATTAATGCGCTACTGCTACTGTTACCAATCGCTTTGCAGACCGCCTTGAATGGTCTGCTTGTGCGGGGCATCGGTGGCAGCTCTCTGACTGGGTCGCAGGTGTCTCTCGTCATCGGCGCGCTCTGTCTGGCTGTGATCGCGCTACTTCGTGCGCTACCGTGGCTTCATCATGGAAGCGCTGATCAGCGCGGTGATTTTGGATCGTGCGCCGTTGTTGGATGACCATTGGGTGCGATGTCGGAGGGATGAAGCGCCCTATCGGCTTCTCGAAGTGCCGTTTTGCGCCTCGCGGGCGTACCTATGCCCGCGAGCCACAAAGTAGTGGATGCCTGCCCGCTTATTGCTGATGTCGCCGTCTCAGCGGCCGCATCCACCGTTGGGGACAAAAGAAACCGCATTCAGTGACTGGCAAGCGTTGCGTCACAGTTGAACTCCACGGGTCAGCGCTCCATCAACTACCAAGTTGGTGCCAGTAATGAAGCTCGCAGCCGGACTGGCAAGAAACACCGCTGCATTGGCCATTTCCTGAGGGGTTCCCATCCGCCCTGTCGGATTCAATGCAAGGGCCTCCGCAAACAGCTTGGGATTGCCTGTTTCGATCTGCTTCCAGACACCGCCTAGGAAGTATGTGTTTCCCGGTGAGACGGAGTTGGCGCGGATGCCCTTGCCCGCCAAATGAAAAGCCAAGCCTTGTGTTTAGTGCACGATCGCGGCCTTGAAGGCGCCGTACGGGCCAGAGGCAAAGTCGATCTCTCGCGCCGACAAACTGGCGATGGTGACCACGGCCGGGTGCGCACTCTTTTCCACCGAAGGCATGGCTGCCTCCACCAGACGGACCGTGCCCATCAAGTCCACCTCGAACCCGCTGCGCCAGGCAGCTTCGCCATGCGAGATGGCGAGCGCACTGACATTGGCGACGACGATGTCGATGCCGCCGAAGTCGGCGTCGACCTCGGCCACCCAAGCTTTGAGTGCGTCACCATCGCCCACATCCAACGCATGGCCCCGAACCACCGCGCCGCCGGCCGAAAGCTCGGCCTGCACTTGCGTCACCTCGGCACCGTGGCGCGCGCAGAAGGCGACCTTTGCGCCTTCGGCCAGAAGCGTTTCGACGATCGCTCGTCCAATGCCCTTGGTGCCGCCGGTGACGACCGCTTTCAATCCTTGCAATCGCAGGTCCACATCGATCTCCAATGTTTGAGCAACGGATTCAAGCCAGATCAGCGAGGTACTTCTTTTCCACGCCGGCAGCCACGGAGTACTTCGGGTCCACAAAGTTGCCCAAGCGAACCTTGCCGCACTGGCTGAGCATCATGTAGGCATCCCATTGGTCGTAGCCGTACTCCTGAGCCATCCAGAGCACCAGCTCACGGTAGGCGATGCGGGTAGCGTCCTCGAGCGGACGCGCACTGCCGATCACCATGATTTTGTCCTCGGTCTCCAGGCGGGGCCAGTCGATCTCCCAAGCCTTGATGAGGTCCACGTGGATCGTGGTTCTGCTGGCGTATTCCACCGCCGTGCCGCAGACCTCGCCGTCGCCCTGGCAGGCGTGCGCATCGCCGATGAACAGCCGCGCGCCAGGCGAACGAACCGGCAGGTAGGTGATGCTGCCCGGCCCCATGTCGGGGATGTCCATGTTTCCCCCGTGATTGTCGGGGGTGAGCGAATTGATGGAGTCGATCTCGGGCGAGAGGCTCAGGGTGCCAATGTGTGGCCGGTAGGGCAGCGTGACGCGTCGGCTCCAGTACACGCCCTCTTCATCCAAGTCGATCTTGCGAGTGATCTCCGGCAGTGGATCGTTGAGCAGTGCCGTGAAGTCCGTGGCTGCGAGTCCGCCGAAGCGCGGGATCAGGCAACAAGTGCCTCGGGGGTTGGTGCCACGCGGCAACATCGACTCGATGTAGACCGCTACCACGTCGCCCTTTTCAGCACCCTCGATCATGATCGGTCCGCTTTGGGGATTGAGGAACGGCACTCGCAGCTTCTGGCTTGGGAGATCCTTTTCGGTCTGGATCTTCCCGTCGAACGCATCACGGGTGTCCACGACGATACGGTCACCCGGCACGACTTGCATCACCGGCTGCGAGTAGGGGCCGATCGTGTAGTGAAAGGTGCCTTGACGGGCCTCGCTCAGCTCATGAGTCTGCCCCACTTGACCGCGGGCGACACCTCGCATGTGCATGATCGATTGTTTGAGCCAGTCCATTTTTTTCCTTACTGTGGTTAAGTTGAAATTGGGGATGGTCTGCCGGGGTGGTCAGACCGAAATCAGGGAACGAATGTCGGTAGCCGCCATGTCACGGCCTTCACCACTGGCCACGACTTGTCCCCGCACTAGCACGGTGAAACGGTCGGCCACCGACTCGGCAAAGTCGACGTATTGCTCCACCAGAAGAATCGACAACTGCCCCTTGAGCGAGGCGATGACGGCCTGGATCTCCTGCACGATGGAGGGCTGGATGCCTTCCGTGGGTTCGTCGAGGATCAGCAGCCTTGGCTGGGTCAGCAGCGCCCGTGCAATAGCCAACTGCTGTTGTTGCCCGCCCGAGAGATTCCCGGCCAATCGCCGCCCCATGCTCTTGAGCACGGGAAACAGGTTCACGACGTCTTCGTAGGTGTGGCGAGGCCGGCGATCCTGTCCGGCACCGTCTCCGGGCCTTCCCGGCCTGCGCCGCCGCTCAGCGGTGATCTCACCCACGAGCAGGTTTTCACGCACGGTAAGTTCCGGAAACACCTCGCGGCCCTGAGGCACGTAGCCCATGCCTGCCTGCGCCCGGGCTTCGGGTGTCCAGGATGCAACCTCCTGACCACCCAACGTCACCTGGCCCGAACGAATGGGTAGCAGCCCCATGAGACAGCGCAACAGGGTGGTTTTACCGACGCCGTTGCGCCCTAGCAGCACCGTGCAGCCGCCGTCGGCCACCTGGAGTCTCACCTGCCGCAAGACGTGGCTGCTGCCGTAGTACTGGTTCAGTCCTTCAATCTTGAGCATCACCATCACCTTCCCAGATAGACCTGGATGACCTTCGGGTTGGTCCGCACCGCCTGCATCGACCCTTCGCCCAGCAGGCGACCTTCGTGCAGCACGCTCACCAGGTCGGCCACGCGATCGACAAACTCCATATCGTGTTCGACGACCACGATGGCCCTGTCGGGGGATCGCAGCGAGGCAATCAACTCGACCGTTCGCTCGGACTCCGCCTCGGTCATGCCCGCCACTGGCTCGTCGAGCAACAACACCTTGGGCTCGGCCACCAGCAACATGCCGATCTCCAGCCACTGCTTTTGCCCGTGCGAGAGTTCAGCTGCCTTGCGCTGGCGATCTTCCTGCAATCCAATCGTCACGAGCACCTCTTCGATGCGCTCCCGCTGCGCCACGCTCAGCCGCGACATCACCATCTCACCCCAGCCCAACCCGCGCCGCACAGCCAGTTCGAGGTTCTGCGCCACCGGCAATGCCTCGAAGACGCTGGGTTTCTGGAACTTACGCCCGATGCCGCTGCGGGCGATCTCCGCCTCACCGCGCGTGGCCAGATCCAGCTTGCGGTCCAGAAAAACCTCGCCACTGTTGGGCCGTGTCTTACCGGTGATGACGTCCATCAAGGTGGTCTTGCCAGCACCGTTCGGCCCGATCAGAGCGCGTGATTCGCCGTAACGAATTTCCAGTGTGAGATCGGTGATGGCAGCAAAGCCGCCGAAACGAACGTTCAGCCCGTTGATGTACAAGGCGATCGTCTGGCTCATGACGCAGCCTTCCAGGTACGCAACTGCTGCACACCACCCCACAGCCCGTTCTGCAAGGTCACCGTAATGAGCAGCGTGATGCCAGCCAGCACGAAAGGCCAAGCGCTGGGAATCTCGGCGCTCAACCAGAACTTGAGGCAGCTGAGGATGACCGCCCCGAGCACCGCACCGGTCAGTGTTCCACGCCCACCGATGGCCACCCACACCGCGATCTCGACCGAGAGCGTGGGCGAAACGATGCCTGGATTGATGATTCCGACCTGGGGCACGTACAGCATGCCGGCCAGCGCGGCTACGGCAGCCGACAGGCACCAAGCTGCGAGCTTGATGCGGTCGGTCCTGAAACCCAGGAAGCGCAACCGCGCCTCATCGTCCCGCACGGCCACCATGGCTTGCCCGAAGCTGGACAGTGCCAGCCAGCGCAACAGAAAGAACACCGCCGCCAGCACGACAGCCGACAAACTGGCCAACGCCACCTGGGTCGATTCGTGGGCCAAGTTGAAGCCGGCCAGCAGCGTGAAACCCGTCAAGCCGTTGTTGCCACCAAGACCCAGGTCGTTGTTGAACAGCAGGAGCATCAACGCGTACGTCAAAGCCTGGGTGATGATGGAGAAATACACACCGTTGATGCGGGACCGGAACGCTGCCAGCCCGACCACGCCGCCCACCAGCACCGCCAGCACAAGACCTAAGAGCAGGGCCATGGGGAGATCGGCAAAAGGCTTCAGCGCCGTCGGGAATGTGCTCCACCCCATGAACTGCATGAAGTCAGGCAACACCTTCGTGTCTGCATAGGCCGAGTTGAGAAGGTGGAACCCCATCACGTAGCCACCGATGCCGAAGAAGATGCCGTGTCCCAGGCTCAACACGCCCAATAGACCCCATACGAAGTCCAGCGCCAGCGCCAGCAGCGCGAAGCACATCATCTGCCCCACCAGATTTACGACGAACAAGGACAGATGCAGCGGGTGGCCAGGGGAAAAGACTGCGTTGAAGAGCGGTAGCGCAAGCGCCACGCACACCAGCAGGGCAGGCAAGCCGATGCGGCTGGCTGGGCGAAAAGGGGATCGAAGGGAAAGGACGGACTTCTGCATGGTTCAACCCCGGGTCTTGAGCGCAAAGAGGCCTTGCGGGCGGCGCTGGATGATCAAAACGATGAGCAGCAGGACGGCCACCTTGGCGGCCACAGCGCCATGGAATGGTTCGATCAACTGGTTGACCTCGCCCAGGATCAGTGAGGACACGGCCGTTCCCACCAAGCTCCCTGCCCCGCCGAGCACCACCACCATGAAGGCATCGATCACGAAGCTGGTGCCCATCGAGGGATTCACGCTGGCGATCTGGGTGAGCACAACGCCAGCCAGGCCGGCCAGGCCGCTGCCCAGGCCGAACGCCAGACGGTCGATGGAGGGTGCAGGAATTCCCAGTGCCCGCGCGGTATCGCGTCGCTGCGTGGTGGCGCGGATCAACAGACCGAACCGTGTTTGGCGGATCAGTCCATAGGCGGCCGCAAAGATCACCAGCCCCAGCGCAATGGCGAACACGCGATTCCAAGTGACAAAGAAACCGGGATACAGCTGCACCCCTCCCTGCAAGAACGACGGCGTGATGAACTCGACGTTCTGTGAGCCGAAGAGAATCTGCACCAGCTTGATCAGGGCGATGCTGACCGCCCAGGTCGCCAGCAGCGTCTCCAGCGGCCGCTTGTAGAGGTGGCGGATGATGGTCATCTCGAGCAAGATCCCGATCAGCGCGCACACGACGAAGGCAAAGGGAATGGCGACGAACACGTACGCATCGAACCAGCCGGGTGCGTAGGCCTGTAGCCATTTCTCGATCACGAAGGTGGCATACGCACCGATCATGATGAATTCGCCGTGCGCAAGATTGATCACACCGAGCAAGCCGAACACGATCGACAGCCCCAGGGCGGTGATGAGAAGCACCCCCGCATAGCTCAGGCCGCTGAAGATGATCGAAGCTGCCTTTCCCACCTCCAGTGCACGATTGATCTGCGACAGTGACTGCGTGAGTACCGTGCGCTCGCCGGGACTCATATCCGGGCGATCCTCCTGGTACTTTTGCAAGAGCGTGCGTGTGCTTTCGCTGGGCGCATTGCCCATGGCGCGTATGGCTTGGACGCGAACTTCGACAGATTCGCTGGCGAGGCTGCGCTTGGCCAGGGCCAGCTCAAGCGTCGCCATGACTTCGGGGTCCGCGGCCTTGGACAGTGCCAATCGCACGAGAGGCTCGTTGATCTGCGCATACGCCTGACTCATGCGCTGGGCCGCTGTCCGGCGAACGAGCACATCGGGACTGAAAAGCTCAATCTCTGCCTGCGACGTTTTCAGCAGTCGTGCCAACACCAGCGTTGGCACCATGGGTAGCTCGTCGACGGTCTCCGTGACTGGTTCAAGCGTGGCTGCGTCCACAAGGCCATGGTCCACCTTGAACACCGGGGCACCTTGCTCGCGGCAGATCAACGCTACTGCTTGAAGCCGCTCCAGAAATGTCTTGCCCCAGGCAGCGTCATCCGAAGAAGTGCCAACAACCGCTTGAACGATGCGATCCAAAGCGCTCCGATACGACGCCGGATCGGTACAGATGGACACGGCGATGGAGCTGCGCTCTTGCACGGGCATGGCAGCCTGCGCCTGCAGCAGCGGTGCGCACAGGCACGCGACCATCAAATGCTGGAACCAGGGGCCCCACCGCACGAATCCGCGCGAGCGGTCGAACAGAGACTTCATGAAAACGCTCCGCAGTCAGAAGAATCCGACGTGCCACGCACGTCGGCTACACGCCGGGCAATCACGCCTTGACGAAAGGGCTGTACGGAACCGGAGCGACGATGTCCTTGGACTTCCAGAGAATGTCGAAACCTTGCTTGGCGTTGATCGAACCGATCATGGTGCCGCGCCACAGATACTGATTGGTCGCATCCATCTTCGCGATGTAGCCAGCGGGGTCCGCAACCGCCATGCCCGCCATGGCTTTGCGCACGGCCGCGGGCTCGAACGACTTTGCTTTGGTGGCGGCCTGAGCCCACAGCTGGATGCCCATCACCGTGCTCACCATGGGGTCGATCACCATGTCCGGGCGGTGCTTGAGCTGCTTGGCCTTGACGTAGCTCGCCCAGTCGGACTTGAGCTGACGATTGGCAGGCGTGTCGATATTCTGGAAGTAGCACCAGCAGCTCAGATGCCCCGCCAGCGGTGCGGTGTCCAGGCCTTCGAGATCGCTGTCCACCACGTCCAGGCCAAGGATCGGAATGTCTGTGGCGCGAATGCCCTGGTTGATGGCCTCTTTGAACATGGCAGGGATCGAATCTCCCACCACCGTCAACACCACGATGGCCTGGCCGCCCGGCTGCGCTGCAAAGGCTTTGATGTCGCGCACGATCGACTGGAAGTTCGAGTGGCTGAAAGGAACGTACTGCTCGCGGATAGCGCTTTCGGGCACACCCTTGGTCTTGAGGTAACCCTTGAGCATCTTGTTGATAGTGCGTGGCCAAACGTAGTCGCTGCCCACCATGAAGAAGCGTTTGGCCTCGCCGCCCTGGGGGGTCATCAGGTATTCAACCGCGGGAAGCACAGAGCTGCTGGGCGGAGAGTTGAGGTAGACCACGTTCTTGGACTGCTCCTCGCCCTCGAAGTGCAGCGGGTAGAACAACAGGCTATCCTGCGCCTCCACCACCGGCAGCACTGACTTGCGCGACACCGAGGTCCAGCAACCAAAGATGGCCGCAACCTTCTCGCTGAGGATCAACTGCTTGCTCATCTGCGCATACATCGGCCAGTCACTCGCGGGATCCACCACGACACCTTCGACCTTGCGTCCCATCACGCCACCTTTGGCGTTGATCTGATCGATCGTCATCAGGGAGATGTCCTTCAACAACGACTCGTTGTTAGCCATGGCGCCGGATTGCGAGAACAGCAGGCCCAGCTTGACGGGACCGCTGCCCGAAGGTGTCGCCGCCAGCGCAGTCTGGGAAAGACTGCCAGCCGAGGCCGCCACGACACCCGAGCCCACTGCAGACAGGAAATTGCGTCTTTTCATTGCTTCACTCCGACCGAAGAAATTCGCAAACAAAAAAAAGAGCCCGCACCCCTTGCGGGGTTCGGGCTCTTTTGCCGTTGTCGCCATGGACGCCTTTGTCCGCAGCAACGTGTCCTGGGTGCTTGACGATGGTGCGCAATCCAAAGACTCTTTCCACGATGCAAGCGGCGTGCCACCCTTTGACATGGCTGCAGGTGGACAGTCCTCACGTTATGCATCTTCTGTCCGTCTGCCCCATAGCTGGAAACGCTGGGAGCCGGTGGCTCACTTCTTGCGCCGGGAACTGCTTCATGGCGGCATGCACCGCATACACGCACCCACACCGCACCATCGCGGTGCTGCACGGTGAATCTGTACAGCACATCCATACACATGGCACCCATAGAGATCGGCGTTCTTTATTCCTCAACCGGCGTTACGGCAGCTGTCGAGGAGACGCAGCGCAGAGCCGTATTGATGGCCATGGAGCTCATCAACGACGCCGGCGGCGTGCTCGGCCGGGAGATCATCCCGGTGTGTGTCGACCCCGCCTCCAACCCGCGCCTGTATGGGCAGTTGAGTGAGCAACTCATCATCGAACGCGGCATTCGTCTGTTCATGGGTTGCTACATGTCGAGCAGCCGAAAGGCCGTCATTCCGATGGTGGAGCGCCATGACGCACTGCTGTTCTATGGCACCGCCTACGAGGGCTTCGAGTTCAGCCGCAATGTGTTCTACGGCGGCGCTGTGCCCAACCAGAACATCTTGCCGCTGGCGGGCTACATGCTTGAACGCCATGGCAGCCGCGTCGCCCTGATCGGATCAGACTACGTGTGCCCCCACGAAGCCAACCGCGTGATGAGCGAACTCATCCACGAGCGTGGCGGCAGCAAGGCCTTGGAAGCCTACCTGCCACTTGATGCCAGTGCGCATGACTACGAAGCTCTGGCCCAGGCCATCCAGCGCAGTGGTGCCGATTTCATTTACTCCACCGTGGTGGGGGAAGGCATGGCCCGGCTGCACCGAGCCCTGGACCGTGCCGGCGTCGATCGTCAAGTGACGCCGATCGCCAGCCACATGAGCTGCGAGGCCGACGTCCAGGCCATGGGCGCCGAACTGGCCGAGGGGCTGATCACCTGTTCGACCTACTTCGAGTCAGTGAACACGGAAGCCAACCGCGAGGCCATCCAGCGTTATCGCCAGCGTTTCGGGGCCGACGCGCGCACAAACTCCTGCTGGGAGGCGGCTTACGTGCAAACCCATTTGCTCGCCCAAGCCATGAGCACGTGCGGCAGCACGGAGCCGGTTCATATCTCGCGCGCCATGGCGGGCCTGGAAATGAACGCACCCCAAGGGCGGATCCGCGTGGACGGCAACAACCACCACACCCACCTGAACCCCCGCATCGGACGTTGCAACGCCAACGGCAGTTTCGACATCCTGGCGGAAGCGCCCGAACCCGTGATCGCGGACCCTTACGTTATGTCGCACATCCCGCCTGCATGGGCAGGTCGCTCGCAACCGCGATACAACGGCGCAGCAGGCAAGGTCGCAGTGGGGGCCGCATGACGAGGATCAACGACAGCCAGGCCATTTTCAAGGACATCCGCCTGCTGCGGCTGTTGGTGGTCCACCCCGATGACGGAGATCGGGAGGAGCTCACGGCCCAGCTTTCGCGCATCGGGTGTTCGTTTACCTGCGCATGGCCTCTGTTGGAAACACTGCCGCAAGGTACTGACATGGTGCTCATGTCCGTTCACCCGGATACGCTGTCGCAACCCTGCCCGTGGCTCGAAAGGCCGAATTCACCTCCCGTCATTCCCATCGTTGCGTTCGAGAATCCAATCACCCTTGCGGCGGTGTTGCACTTGAACGCATTCACGACGATTGCTTCGCCCGTGAGACCTGCTGGCGTACTGACCGCACTCGCACTAACACTGCACCAGAGTAAGCAACGCCGATCGAGGGAACACTACATCCAGCGCCTGGAGCAGAAGGCGGCCCACCAGCAAGTCATTCACAAAGCCACGCGCGCACTCATGGATGCGCGTCGACTCAAGGAAGACGAGGCCTACGAGGTCCTGCGCGAACGAGCCATGCTGCAACGCGAGCCGATCGAGAGTGTGGCTCGTCAAGTTCTGAAAGCCACCGAAGCGTTGGGTATGTGATCCTGCAGCGCGCGCCCGTCCTCGACGATCGTGAGCCAGGGAAGCGCCCGGCGTGGTGGACTGCTGGTTCACAGCCTTGCCGAGCGCAGCTTGACCGTGAAGCTCACCGCATCGGCGTTCTTCACGTTGGCCAAGTAGATGTTGGCCGCGCTGTTGCCTCCTCGCCGGTGCGCGGTCCGGCTTTTTTATCAGCACGCGCGTGCTGCTCGACTACTGGAGCCTGCGCGCGTCAACGCCGGCTGCGCTCGACTAGCTCCCGCCTCGCAGCAACTCCCAGGCCGAGCGCGAAATTTCCTCATCCGCTAACCCATAGCGCTTTTCGCTGATTTATTTGCCCTGCCAGACCGGCTTGCGCTTCTCCGCAAAAGCCTTGGGCCCTTCGATCCTGTCGGCGCTAGAGTACAGAGCAGCGACCGTCGGCAATTGCTTCTGCTTCGGATACGTTCGATCAATTTCCGGGTCCCACAAGCCGGCGTTTACCAGCGCCTTTGATGCACGGATGGCAAGTGGCGATCCCTTGAGGATTTCTTGTGCCCAGCGAATTGCCACTGGGAGCACTTGGTCCTTGGGTACCACTTCGTTGACAAAGCCCAAAGACTTCGCTTCGGTGGCTCCAACGCGCCGGCTTGTCAAAATGATCCCCATCGCTTGCTTGAGTCCGATCTGCTGTGGCAGACGCAGGAGTCCGCCACAGACTGCAGCCAGCCCAACTTGCGGCTCAGGTAGAGCAAACTCCGCGTGCTCGGCTGCAATGATCAGGTCGCACGCCAAAGCAATCTCGAAGCCTCCACCCAACGCGACGCCGTTCACAGCTGCGATCACGGGTTTTTCAAGTTGATGCCGAGCAGTCAGACCACCGAATCCGCTGGGCGGCCAGGTGTTGTCATTGCCCGCCGCTTGAAACTTCAAGTCATTGCCAGCACAGAACGCTTTGTCGCCTTCTCCGGTGATGATCGCCACCCAGGCTGAAGGATCTGCGGCGAAACGGTCGAACACCTCTTCAAGTTCAAGGCATGCAGGCCGATGCAGTGCGTTTCTTACTTCCTGCCGACAAATCGTGATGAGGGTGATGGGCCCACGATGTTCCACGCGGCAGTACTGCAGTTCCTGAATCGAGGAGGCGTTCATTCCTTCAACCTCGCAACCTTGGAGAGCGCGCGAACGGTCGCTTGGTCGGACTGCAAACGTTTCAAAAAGTCGGCACCCGTACTGCCTACGCCAGTCACACCTAAGGTGGAGACTGACTTCGTGAACTCCGGCGTCTTGACGACGTTCATGGCCGCTCGCTCAAGCTTTTCCAAAACTGCCTTTGGCGTTTTGGCGGGCGCTACGATCCCGTACCAGACGTTGAAGTTCATGTTCTTGACCCCGGCTTCGTCAAAGGTCGGGACATCAGGCAGCAGCGGCAGACGGCTGCTTCCTGTCACTGCCAGGGGACAAATGCGCTTCCCAGTGATGTGGGGCATCGCAACCGGGCTGACGAACGTAAACTGCACCTCGCCACCGATGAGGCCTGTGATTGCAGGTGCCTCGCCTTTGTAGGGGACGTGCAACGCCTTGATGCCGCTGCTCTGTTTGAACATCTCTCCCACGAGATTGCTCGCGCTCCCATAGCCCACCGACGAATAGTTGAGCGCATCCGGCTTGGCGCGTGCCGCCTCGACCAACTGCGCAACAGTCTTCGGGCCATTGCGGCACTCGACGACCAGGAGCCATGGCAGGTCAGTCGCAAGACTGACCATGGCGAAGTCCTTCGCTGGATCAAAGCCGGCCTGGTCGTTCAGCACAGGCTCTGCCGCGAGCGAGGATGTGCTGCCGAACAACAACGTATAGCCGTCGGCTTCAGCTTTGGCGACGAAACGGGTGCCGATGGCGCCAGAGGCTCCCGCTTTGTTATCAACGATGACCGGCGTTTTGAGCTGCGCCTGCAGCCCGCGCGCGACCAGCCGTGCTTGCACGTCGGTGCTTCCACCGGGTGGGAAGGGAACGACGAGAGTGATCGGCTTTGTTGGGTAGTCTTGCGCTGAAGCCGCCAGCGCAAGAGTTCCCAATGTCAAAGCAAGAATGCTCTGTCGCGGCCAGCGTGGTTGATTCTTTTTGATGAACATAACGTGTCTCCTTTTGAGTTGAATTTCAGCCAGCGGGACATCCAGCGATGGCCCTGCAAAACGGGCATGCATTTCAGATCAGGTCAGGTCGATCGGCCGCTGGCCGCCCGCGACTTGCGAAACTCTGGCCTGACCGCCCGGTCTCCTATGACGCCAGCCTCCTGCAGCGCGTCGATTTGGGTCTTGTCGAGGCCCAGCAGATCGCTCAAGACTTCGTGGTTGAACTGGCCGAGCGTCGGTGCTGGACGCAATGGGGGAAGCGTTTCCAGGGAATCGCGATAAGGTGGAGAAGGCTGAGGATGCAAGCCGACCAGTTCCCGGTCGATCCACTGCCAGAAGCCTCTCGCCTTGAGATGAGGGTCGTTCAGCAGTTCCAAGGGTCGACGGCTCACCCCAGCCGGAACACCCGCACGCTGCAGCTCCTCCATCGCCATCTGCGGCGTGCGAGTGGCCGTCCAAGCGGCTATGACATCGTCGATACGGGGAAGCGCCCCGCGCCGCCCTGCCGCAGTGGCCAGCGTGCTATCGCTCGCCAAGTCGGGCCTGGCTATCACTTCGCACAGTTGCAGCCATTTGACGTCGTCGGTGACGGCAACCAATAACCACTCGTCCTTGCCCATGCAGCGGTAGAAGCCGTGGGGCGCATGATGAGGGTGGCGGGTGCCCATTCGGTCAACAACACAGCCATTGGCGGACTGCTCCACGATCCACGGCGCCGCCATGGACATCATGCACTCGACCTGCGAAAGAATGATGCGTTGACCGCACCCAGTCCGCTGCTTGTGAAAGAGTGCCACTAGCAACGCTGACGCCGCATGCAGGCCGCCGATCGGATCGCCGTACGCGATGTGCACCATTGAAGGCGGATCTTCCGGACGCCCGGCCACCATGGGTAGTCCAGAAGCTTGTTCAAGGGTGGAGCCGTAGGCTCGGCATTCCCGCCATGGTCCGTCAGTGCCGAAAGCCGGCATCGACAGCATGATGATTTCCGGATTGGCTTGCTTCAGATCTACGTAGTCAAGACCCAATTTCGAGAGCACGCCAGCAGAATAATTGTCGATAACGACGTCCGCGTCTTTCACGAGCGCCTTCACCAGCTGCCGACCTTCCTCCGTCGTCAGATCGAGTGTGATGCCGCGTTTGCTGCGGCTCAGCACGTTGAAGTAGGGGCTTTTCTCGTACAACCGCTGTTCAAAGACAATCGCACGGTCGTCGACCCCACGCCACCAGTCGGGATATTGGCAAGCCTCAACCTTCACGACGTCGGCACCAAGTTCGGCGAAGTGACGTGTGGCGAGTGGGCCAGCCCAACCCATGGACAGGTCGACAACACGGATGCCAGCCAGCGGCGCGCGTGAATCGCCGCGATCCAGCGGTACTTCGGCGCGTGGTTGTGAAGATTCGCGCCAACGCGCTTCGTCTGCGCACGCCGCGGGAACCGAACCGCCACGCAGCGGCGGCGTGCCCTGCAACCGTAGCGGAGAAGCAGGCTGCTCGTGTGTGCGGCTACCGTGACGAATAGTCTCAAAGACCTCGCGTCGACGATGCTCGGGCGTATTCAGCAATTCTTCGATGCTTGGAACCACAACGAGCGGAAGCATTCTCTGCAGCGCCAGGGAGAACCATTCTTCCGCAGTTTTTTCCAGAAAGCGGGAAACGAAGCGAGCCTCCAGTTCGTCAGCACATTGCAATCGACCGCTGCGCTCCACGAAGCGCGGATCGCTCCCCAAATCTTCCACGCCGAGCATCGAGCAAAAAGTCCTCCACTGGACTGGAGTAACGACGGTCACTCCCACCCAACCACTCTTGCAACGGTAAATACCGAGTGGGAAATTGGGTGAGAAGCGGTTGACTCCCCAACGTTCATCCAGTCCGTTTGTCGCCCAACTCAGCGCGACGTTGTAGTCGGCCAGCGTAATAGCCGCGTCGAACAGCGGCAACTCGAGCCGTCGTCCACGGCGCAAAGGTGCCTGCACGGACGAAAGTGTGGAGATGAACGCGGTCAGTCCGCCGACAAGGCCAGCCTGATAGTCGTACAGCGCAGTTGGCGGGCCTTCATTGGGCCCTACCAATTGGGTGCCACCGGCAAGGGCTCGGCATACTGCGTCGCTGCCACTGAACTCGCTGTACGGACCGTCGTCTCCAAACCAGCTCATGGCGGCGATGACAAGACATGGATTCGACGTTGCGAGCGCTGAATGGTCAACCCCCAGCTCCTGACGCTGAGCCGGCGAAAGCGAATCGATCAGGACGTCAGCCTCGACCAATAGGTTGGCAAGGGCTTCGCGAGAGAGGAGTGCGCTGCGCTTTCGTGTATTGAGAAAGGAGAAAAACGCGCCTTCGCCCTCCCCCTCGCCTGTGTTGATCAAAGGTGCAATGAGGCGCCCTGGGTCGCCGGTAGAGGGCTCCAACTTCACAACGTCCGCGCCGAAATCAGCGAACATGCGAGCGCAAAGGGCACCGGCAGGTAGATCGCCGATTTCTAGCACTCGCAGTTCGGAAAGAGCAGATCGCGCTGACGTCATGCCCCCAGCCCCGTGAGTCGTGCCCCGTCTTGGCGGTCAGACTGGCCATGCCCTGACTGCACGCCCAACGTTGAAAATCTCTTTTGTTTAACTGCTGCAGCATTAATGCCGCTGCAAAAAGCGTGTAGGGGGGGAATTGCCTCAAGCGTTCGGTGAGCAAGGGGCGGCGTAAGCACAGCCATAGATTTTCTTTCCAGATATGTCTCGTTGGGTGGGAGCCCATACGGCGATCCAGAAATCAGGCGACATGAAAGAGCGTGGCTTTTTCAATTCGGCGCTTGGCATCCCACTGGCGATCAGCATAAGGAAGCTCGGATCTACTGTGCACACAATGCGCGCAAGCCTGCATTGCGCAAACAAGCAAACCAGTTGGAGCGGGAGCCGCAGACTTAATCGCCATCACCGATTTGGTCCCACATACCCTCCCTCCTCTGGTCTTCAATGATTTTTGTGATTTCTTTGGCGACCGCCGATACAGCGCGAGCGGGCCCCTTCTTCCTCGATAGGACCATCGAAACGATACGCTTGACTTCAGGCGAAATTATTTTCACAGCCTGCAGGCGGTTTTCCTGAATTTGAGACCAAACGGCGTGAATCGGCAATACGGTGTATAAACCTGAATCTGCCACCCCAGCCCGCATGAGTGGCAGAGAATCAGCTTCAATCACGGCATTAAGCGATATATGGTTTAGTCGCGAAAGCCTGTCGAGTGCCGCCCTCAAGCCATTCGGAGCACTAGGTAAAATAAAGGGCAATCCGTGCAACGATGAAAACGGGATCGCCGTCGCTGAGGTCAGCCGATCGCCAGGTGGGCCCACGAGATAACTATCGATTCTCGCCAAAGCCTGTTCGCCTTCTAATGGAAGGTCGCTGTACCGATACAAAATTCCTATGTCGACTCGCGTCCCGGTCAGCAATTCCTCGACTTGGCCACTAGAACCTTCTTGCACCTTGAGTTGAATGGCGGGATATCGTTCTCGCACACGCTCGAACAAGCGTAATGCGATAGCGCTTGCAATAGATGGCAGCAAACCTAGGGTGACAAGACCTGCAGGCTCGAGTGCATCACCATGAATTTCAGTTTCGAGTTGCTCCGCATCAGAAAGCAAGTCTTTAACAATCGGGAAAATGCGTAATCCGACGTCCGATAGAGTTAGGCCGCGCCCCGTGCGATTAAATAGGCGAGTTTTGCAATCACGTTCTAACGAGTTAAGGTGACGACTCAGATGCGACTGACTCGTGCCAAGAAAGATCGCTGCGTGTGTCAGACTTCCAAGCTCTGCAATTGCCAAAAAGGCACGCCATTTGCGAAGGTCAGATGTAAGATTGAGCTGGATCTGGGTCGCATTTTTAGGGTGCATCTGAAATACCTCTGATTTCACAAATCGGCGTATTGCAATTAAGCACGCCGATAAGATGCCTCAGTACGAGCTCTATGCAACAAATGTAATTCCACTTCGCTTTCAACTCGCGCGTTTGAAAAATGGATCGAGGAGACTTTCTCCAGCGCATCGTATGGTTTGTAATCCCTTGGCGCACCAAGCCTGCCGATTACTGACGATGTGTGATTGCTGTGCACAGATTTTCGACCGAGCAGACGCGGATCATTCCCGATGCCGGCATCTGTGAACACAGGACTGAACCGCCAACGCGGCTGGCCGGGATGAGCCATGAAGCAAATCCTCGCAGGCGAGGATCGAAGCCAAGTCACCTTGCTATCGCCGTGCCTTCACAACTTCGTCGCCGGAGACGACCCGATACGTGACGTCTGATGTGCCGCAATTCGAAGCCCGAAGCCGTTCTCCCTGAGCGTCGTGGCCATCGACAGCAGCAAATTCAAGTTGGTCATCCAGCGAGATCGCAACCTCGCTCCAGCCGAGGTCGATCGCCATCAGGAGCAACTCGAACAGAGCACTGATCCGCGCGCTCCATGGAAGCAGCCGGCTGGGATCAGCCCTCGGGCGTCCAGGCGGCCGTCGACACCAAGGATCGCCTCATCGAAGTTTGCCTAGATGGTGTCGGGTCGGACTCACGACTACTTGCCGCGGCCCGAAGCAAGGTTTGCATTGATCCACGACGCCACGTCGGTGACCGGGATGGCGCGCCGCTGATTGAACGTTCCACTCTTGTCCCACGCGACACCCCGCCCTTGAGCAAAGGCCGCACGATACTTGCGCATCATGTTGTGCGGGTCACGCGCCAGCTCATCCAGCAAATACTGCTCGCTCCACTCCGAACGACTGAAGGGGCGGTCGAGGCCCGCCTGCAGCTTGTCAGCGACCTCCCCGTAGGTCACGGTGTCACCGGCCAGATACACGATCTCGTTTCGGATACGGGGTTTGGTGAACACGATCTCAGCGGTCAGCGCTCCAATGTCATCGGGCGTCGTCAGCGTCACAGCGGTGTCGAGGCTGCCTAGAGCGTGGACTGCGTCGTTCTGCAGGTCGACAACACCGAATTCCGGCTCGAGCAGGTAGCTCATGAACATGCCGGTCGAGATGATGACCCACTCGGTCTGCTGCTGACTACGCAGCAACTCGCGCACGTCCAGTTGCGCGTCGAAGATGTCCTGCGGACTGCCGCGACCGATCACGTCGAAATCGACTCCGAACTGCCAGGGGAAGTACCTCGGGATTCGCGCCTGCAAGGCAGCCCGCGCCAGCTTCATTGGCGTATCGATTCCGGCTGCATAGCCCGCGCAGCCGATGACCGTGTCATATCGAGCGAACGCTGCGGCGAGCTCATCGATGGAACTCTTCACGAGATCGCCTATGACGATCTCGATTCCGAGATCTTGGATCTCGGCGATGTCTTGTTGCTTGCCTGGTGCACTGGACTCCACTGCGCTTGCGCGCAGCAGCACACTGATCTTCGCACCGGCCACGTCCTTCGCGCGGCGTGCCAGGTTGCGTAGCACCGGGAGGCCGAGCTCCCCCGCACCGAGCACGAGAATGTTCTGAGACGTGGCGTTAGGATCTGTTGGGTTCATCGTATGGCTTGGCGGCACTGGCAGCTGACGGTCTCGATCGGGCATTGTTGATTTCTCATGTACGTGTGATGTGCACGCACTGTAGCGGGGGCATCAACACAGAAAAAGCAGCCCTGGCCGTTCTCCATATTCAGAAAATCCGAACAATGCCGGTTTGTGGCGCCGCTTTCCTTTATCGCTAGCAGGACAAGACAATGGATCGCGTACAAGCAATGCAGGTATTTCTTCGTGTAGTCGAAAGCAAGAGCTTTGTGCGCGCAGCAGAGACCCTGGGATTGCCGGCGTCATCGGTCACCGACATCATCAAGAGGCTTGAAAAACATCTGCAGACACGCCTACTGAACCGTTCGACCCGAAACCTCAGCCTGACGCCAGAAGGTGAGCGGTACTTCTATCGCTGCCGCGAAATACTGGACCTGATCGACGACACTGAATCCAGTCTGCACTCCGCCGATCGTCCGCAGGGGCGACTGCGCGTGGACATGCCGGGCGGCATTGCACATGCATTGATCCTGCCGCAGTTGGAGCAATTCCAACGACGGTACCCGGATATCTACCTCATGATCGGAGTCAATGATCGCCAGGTGGATTTGATCCAGGAGGGAGTCGATTGCGTCATCCGTACTGGAAGCCTCAATGACTCAACGTTGGTCGCGCGCCGCTTGGTCGAACTGCGGTGGATCACCTGTGCAGCGCCGTCCTATCTGGACGAAAGGGGTGTCCCCGAGGTTCTGGAGGATCTCAAACGACACAGAGCGGTCCACTACTTTTCCAACACGACGCGCCGGGAAAACCAGTTGCATTTCGTCAAGGACGGAGTCGGCATCGCAGTGCCAGTCCCTGGCACGGTAGCGGTCAACGAGACGGGGCTGTACATGAAGCTGGGCCTCGATGGCCTCGGATTGATGCAGTTGCCTGAGATTCTGGTGACGGACCATTTGCAGTCCGGAGAATTGGTCGAGGTGCTGGCCGACAGCCGGCCCGCGCCGGTGCCCGTATCACTTCTCTACCCGCATCACAGCTTTCTTTCTCCGGCGATGCGGGCGTTCATCGACTGGACGATCGAGCTCTTCGGCAACCTCGAGTTGAAGGGAAATCATTTGCCAGCCGAAACAAGCCGTCAGGCTCGGAGCCAGCGGCCCACCTAAGGAACGTCCGATATGGGCGCCTCCCGGATCACAAGTAATGTGAAGAAGCAGGAGGCAGGGTTGCAGTGCGGCTTGTTATGCAGGCTGATATGCCCGCTGGCCCTGATAGTTTTCGCTGACGAAGTTCCCATCTGAACATCGAGCTTGGTGCTCTCACTCCCTATCGGAGTGTTCTCGTCCCGGCCCGACCTGTCTGGCCCATTACACGCAGGGTCGCTTGCTGCGCATATCCGTAGATTGGTTGCTGGCAATTCATTGATTCGTCGCGAGCCTGCCTCGCTCTAGAAGTCGTGGGGCAAGACGCTTCATGCCCTATGTGCTATTACGTGGCCAGGCGCTCGGCGACTTCGCGTGCACCGAATTCCCGTACTGTCGCGAGGCGTTCGAGTTGTGCGGCCCGCGGACGAGCCTTCCCTTGCTCCCAGTGATAGATCGTCTGCCCAGACACACCAACTAGCTGTCCATAACTCGCTGCGGACAGTTCGAGCTTTGCGCGATGTGCCGCCAACCTGGTTGCGCTAAAGCGGCGCTTCGGGCCCGCTGCAGCTTCATGGCCCGAAGCGGGCGTCGTAGCGGAGCGCGCTGCTCCCTTCGCAACACGACGCAGTTCCTTTTCGAGCGCATTCACTTGGCGACGGAGTTCAGCAATCGACGCGCGATGTGCGACGGACGCTTTCTTGAGTGTTTCGATCTCGGCGCGCACTTCCTTGCGAGCAACGCGGGAGATTTCAGCTTTGAGGATTGAGGCGATGTTGGGCATGGACGCATTGTGCCGTGCCACTACAGCCCCGACGCTCCGCCGGCGTTGCCTGCGAGCCCGAAGTTGAATTTGCGCCAGGAGTGGGAGGAATTCCAGGATTCGCAGGGGACGACCGTAGACACGGTGTGGCGTAGCGCTGCCGCTGCCGCTGCCGCTGCCGCCATTCGCATTGAACGGCAACTCGGACACGGCAATGTCGGGCCGTGGACCGACTTCGAGTGGGGCATGATTACCGGGAAGTTGTCCGCGCTGCGTTGGGCGCTGGGCGCTGGGCGCTGGGCGCTGGGCGCTGGGCGCTGGGCGCTGGGCGCTGGGCAGCGATTGGGACATGCTTGACACCTAGTTGAGGCCACACTCCTGGCGAGACAGAGAAAAGAACAATGAGAGCGTAGCTGCGGCTGACCTCGGTCAGTCAGCTAAGGCGCTGGGATCTCGAGCCGCTCTGATAGGGCAGGAGTGTTTCACCGACGTATGCGGAACTCCGCCGCCTTGCGAAAAAAACCATGGTTGGAGTGCTCGATGGTTTTGCCTGCACATGCGACAAAAGGAGCGTCAAGCGAGCCTATTGCACGTGGCGAGCAACTGCTCATGCGATTGAAGAAATGCAGGTAGCTTCGCGTCAATAGCTTTGGCTTCATCTCGAACATATGCTGGAAGGTTCTCCGGATCCATATCCCGTGTAATCACGCTAACGTAGCCTCTGCCGTCTGGAACGGTGTAGCGAACCAGCTCCGCGGCCAATTCGTTGGCTGCCTTGATGAAAGCGGCTTGTTTAAGGCGAAGTTCTTGGTGCGTGAAGTAGTGGGCTTCGTTGGTCCAAGTTTCAACAACTGTGTATAGCGGGGTAGTGGCTTTCGCCCTGAATGGAAGCAAGAAGTCATGCTGTTGATACTCCCGGAATAGACCCGAGTCAGCGAAGAGCGAACGAAAGGTCTTCGCAAGCTCGCGATCATGACCAGAGAGTGCGCTGACGGTCGTCCCTTGAGATGTCGCGGATGAAGGCGCTGAAGCTCTCCAGCCAAGCATGGTGAGGAACTTGGTCCTAGTCTTACTGTGTCACAAGAGTAGCTTTGCGCTTGCCCTTCCGCAGCAGGGGCACTGACCGAGACGAGCGATCAGTTGGTAGCTCAGTCGATGGCGCAGTGTTGTGATCGACGTCGGCACGTGGCGCTGCGCGCGCAGGACTTCCGCGGGGGATGTAATCCTCGGGAAGGGTAGGCACCTGGCGTTCGATGAAGTTTTTTTTACCGCCGACAGACTTGTCGGCGACGAGGCGTTCGGCCATGAGGAACCCGTAGGCCGCGATGCTCAACGCGGCGTGATGATGAAACCCCCGCCACCCTCGGCCCTCGTAGTGGCCGAGGCCGAAATCCTGCTTCAGATCCTGGTAGTCACGCTCGATGCGCCAACGCTGATGGGCGATGTCGACCAACTCGTTGATCGGTGTGTCCTCTGGCAGGGTGGACAAGAAGTACTTGCTCGGCTCAGCGTCGCTTGCCGGCCACTCGATGAGCAACCACTGCTCGGGACGCAGACGTGCCTTGCCCGTATTGCCGCCGGCGTGGCGCACCCGCACGGCCGCGAAGCGGCCGTTCAGTGTGTCGCTGGTTCCCTCGCGCCAGCTGATGTTCTGGAATGCCCGACTTGGAAGCGACTGCGCCAATGCCTTGACGCTCATGGGCTGTAGCGTCGCCGTGCGCCTGGGCATTACTGGCGGGCGGCCCATGCCGCTGTAAGGCTCGGGTGGCAGCGGCTGCACGCCAGGCGGCCAGACCACGACGGCAGATGTGACGCCCACCGCGTAGAGCAAGCCCATGTCGCTGAGCGCCTGGCGGAAGGCGTTGTCCACGCCGTAGCCGGCATCGGCCAGCACGCAATGGCGCGGTGCGCCTTCGTCCAGCAGCGTACGCAACTGCTGCAGCGCGATCTGCGTCTTCGTGGCGAAACGCACTTCATCGGGAACGCCAGCCTTGGTGCGGCGTTCAGCATCTGCCGCCCAGTCCTCGGGAAGGTACAGCTGCCAAGCGACGGGCAAGCTGCCCTGTTTGCTTGCCAGCGAGATGCTCACGGCCACCTGGCAGTTGTCCTGCTTGCCCAGCATCCCGCAGTACTGGCGCGTGACACCGACCGAATGGCGGCCCTTTTTCGGGAACCCGGTGTCGTCGATGATCCACCAGCCACCCTGACTGAAGTCCATCTTGGGCATCACCCACTGGCACACCCGCCGCAGCATCTGCGTGTCAGACCACTCGGCCTTGGCCACGAAGTGGTGCAGTGCTTGGTGCCGCGCGCTGGCATGCGTCGGATCCACCCGCGCGGCCATGGGCTCTACGCTCTTGCGCGACAAGGGAAGCATCAGGCCCGTGCAGTACCCACGAAGGCCTGCGTGCCGATCCGTGTGACCCAAGCCTGCGCTCAGGTGCTCCAGGTAGCTATCGAAGCGCTCGACTGCGTTCATCAATCCTCCGGTGCGAAGACTAGGGCCTGTTAACACAATCGAAGTCCGTCGGCGATCAGCGCAAAGCTGATGAAGCCAAGGAACATTACGTCGAGCTTCTCGAATCGCGAGAAGATTCGGCGGAAGCCCTTCAGGCGCCGGAACAGTCGCTCGACTTCGTTGCGGCGCTTGTACATCTCTCGGTCGTACTCCCAGGGCTCGACCCTGGTCTTCAGCGGCGGCACTACGGGGATGAATCCAAGGTCCAGCGCCAACTGCCGTGTCTCGTTGCCTTCGTAGGCACGATCCATCAGCAGATGCAGTGGGCGGGTTGGCCCACCCAGCCGACGCAGCAAGGCCCGGCCTTCGGGCGCATCGTGTGCCTGCCCGGGCGACAGCGAGAACGTTATGGCCGTTCGAGCATCCGCGGCAACCATATGAATCTTGGTGTTCCATCCGCCTCGGGACTTGCCGATGGCTTGTGGCCCGTTTTTTTTAACGCACCAGTTCCATCCGGATGTACCTTGATGCTCGTGCTGTCCAGCGAGACGGCCTCGATCTTGATGCGCACAACCTGAGCACGCTGCAACTCCTCGAACACCCTATCGAGCACGCCGGCCTTGGACCACCGATTCATGCGTGTATAGATCGTGTGCCAATTGCCGAACCGCTTGGGCAGACCGCGCCACTTGCAGCCGTGCTCGGCCACATACAGCACCGCGTTCAACACACTCAGGTTCGACAGGCTGACGTTGCCTCTCTGTGTAGGCAAACAATGTGCAATCTGCTCGAATTGGGCTTGCGTGATCTCCATACCCGGAGTTTCCGATATGAGCCTGGAGTCACGCCAGTAGTGTTAACACGCCCTAGAGGATTGCACTATTTCATTTATGACACAGTAAGACTAGGCGTCTCAAAGGCGAACGCGATACCAACTATCGCTAGAACAAGACCTGCGACCTCGATCATTGGGCGTCTCCGAAAGTTGCGCATTCTGTCCACTTCATGCGAGATAGCCTATCCCTATTTTTTCGAAGACAGACTTGCCCACATTCAGGATCAATACGCGCTAGATCAGGGAAATCCTTAGTCTCAACCTCGAAACTCGCCTGTCCCATGACAGTCGTTCAAGGCTACTACCCAGCCATGGGGAATGCTCTTACTTGCCCCTCATCCGACCTCGAGCGTCTTGCACGGCATTCTTTCCCGATGGAATTCCGACCATTCTTCCGTCGGAGCCTTGAACGGCCCGAGACCCGCTCCGAATTGCCACCATTCGCCCATCAGACCCTTGGACTCCCTGAGCGCCGCTGGGAATTTCCACCATTCTTCCGTCGCTGCCTTGAAGCCCTTGCGCACCTGAGCGAATGGCGATCATTCGCTCGTCGCTCCCTTGTAGACCTCGACCGCCGGAAGGTATAGCGACCATTCGTCCGTCACTTCCTTGAAGACCACGACCGCCTGGTGGGATGGGAACCATCCGCCCGTCGGAGCCTTGCAGCGCCGTCCAACCGTCTGGTATGACTATCGCCATACCATCGCTACCTGTCAGCGTTCGTTTCACGGCGTGACTCCGATTGTTTATGAAGGTCGAATGATGGTCGCATTCTGCCGTCGAAATGCCATGGTGCGGTGCATGCATGCAGTTCAGTCGGGATCAACTCGGATTCATCTCTCTCTGGTTGGGCAGCCACCATATCGTGCTCAGTGACCCAGACGAGTTGTGTCGGGCAGCGCTGCTCGGGCTGGGCGTCGCATTGGTTGCAATGCCGCATGCGTGAGGACTGCTCCGAGCGATCTGTTCGCGACTGCACGTATGACGGCGCTGCCTATGCGGCTCCGGTGGCCGCCGGTGATCTCGGCGCGAACGTCTGCCATTTCATCGGTGGTGAACTCAGCGCTAGCAGTTTCCGACAAGCCATAGCGCTGACATCATGCGTGAGCGCCACTCTGGGCGCGGGAGAGCATGTTCGATACGATGGCCTGCCCCTCTGCGGTGTCCATCAGCTCTTCAGGTCGTCGCTCACCGAGAGCGGGCAAAGGCTGATCGAGCCACTGGGCCACCCATGTCGCCGCATCGAAGCCGTCGGGATCTCCGGAGGTCTCGACCATGGCTTGTGCTTGCCCAATGAGGCGACTGATTCCCAGCACCCTGGATGACTCTTCGGTCGACAAAGGCTGATTCTTCCTGGCCTTTCTATGAATGGTCGCGCGCGGCAGGCCAAGAATGGCGAGCAGCTTGTCTTTCGACACGCTCATTTCACTGGCCACCAACTCGATCAAGAATGTGGGTACACCGTGTTTGATCAGTTCGACATGCTCGAGGGGATCAATCTTGAAGAGGCTGACGAAGTCAGCTTTTGCGAGTTTCTTCGATCCGACCTTCGTGGTCCAGACGGACGTCGATTTCGCAGGCAGCAGATCTGTTGCCTGCGGGATCAGACGTGTCATCTTGGACGCCCCCTTAGTCATGATTGGATAGCTCCACGAGCTGCTTCAATGACGGAAGGTTTCACGTCGATGATCAGGGCAGGATCGAACGCCTTGTTCTCGATCCTGCCGCTCCAGTTCACATAGCCACGCGGATTACTCACGACTCGGCAAGAACGCACTCGATAGTCGAACTGCTGATGTGTGTGTCCGTGCACCCAGAGCACGGGAACTTCAAAGAAGGAATCCGGAAGCTCGGTGACGAAGGCGCCTGAGGACCAATCGTCAGCGTAGCGCTGCGCCAGTGAACCGCGATGCGGCGCATGGTGCGTCACGACCACTGTCTGTCCGGCGAACGGCTCCGAAAGCCTGTTTCGCAGCCACGCGCGCTGTGCCTGATGAATCCGAAGCGTGTCCGCCGCCTGGAGCTTTCTTCCTTGCTTGTAGCGCCAGGTATCGGGCTCCGCCGACTCGTCGACCGTGCGGATCAGCGCGTAGTCGTTCAGCAGATTGGTCGCCATCTTCATGGCACGCCCGACATCGCTGACCGGACCCTCAGGCGTCTCGATGGCGAGCGCGAAGTCGGTCCACAGCGTAGCGCCAAGGAAGCGCACGCCATCGATCACCAGTTCGTCGCCGTCGAGCAGATGGACATTGCTTCCATCGGCCCCGCGGCGCGCTTCAGCCAATGTCGTGTCAGTTCGTCCATCGTAGTACTCATGGTTTCCGAGCAGATAAATCACCGGCTTGCCGCGAAAGCGATCCGCCGCCCAATGGACGGCGCGCTTGGCCGGTGAATGAATGTCGCCGGCGAGAATGACCGCATCGAAATCGAGATCAGGCACCGGCTCGAAGGGGGCGAACTCGAGGTGAAGGTCGGAAAGAATCAGCACTTTCATCGGGATGCCCCTTCAAAGCGAGCGCGAAGTTCGGCACACGCCTTGTCGTCGAAGCCGACGAACGAACTGCACACCACCAGATGGTCCTTGCAATGGTCGAACTGCCAATACGCATCGTCGAGCGCAACCCAAGGTTCGTCGACGGCATCGTGGAGCTGGAGCCAGGCAAGGATTTCTCCTTCGCGCTTCCTGTACGGCGGTGGAAGCCCGAAACCTGAGTGTGGCGTAGCTCCAAGGATTCGAGCTCGGATGTCGCTGGAGAATGGTTTCAGCAAGGACTGATAGAGAAGCTGCTCGCGCCAGGATGAGCTGATCACGATCTTCACGTGTGGGAACTCGCGCAGCAATGCCTCCAGGCGTGGCAGGAAGCAGAAGTCGGCGCCACCGTTGAGAATGTGATCTTCCCCTTCCGGATGCAGCACACCGTCGAAGTCGAGGAACAGGATCACTCTGAATCTCCTAGCCCATATCCACCGGCCCTCATACGACACCGCCGTGTTGAATCGCGATCAACATCGATCGCACTCTGTCAGCGCCGCCCCCGACAGCGAGCGTCGCCGGCGTTTGACCATCGAGCAGCTCGTGCGGCTTGTCCAGCCAGGCTTGGGCCGCTGCGCCGAACACCTGAGTAGCGAGATCGAGCACGTCTTGTGGAGGCCCTCCCGGCCCAGGCTCATCGCGCGGCCAAGTCAAGTGCGATCCCGTATCGACCCCGAAGGCACGGAAAGGCGCCGCGGCAGGCATCAGACCCTCGCCGACATAATCGACGCTTCGGTGATGATGACCGTGGACCACCAACTGGACGCCGAGCTTCACGGCGAGTTCGTCGATCGCCTTCCAGCCGTGTGGATGGGCCGACGGCGCCTCGTGCGCCACCAGGATGTCAGCGGGTCCGCTGCGCAGCAACCGCTGGTACTCATCCGGGAAGATGGAGGACCGGTGCTTGCGGGAGATGCCGTCGCGCCACCGCTCATGGCTCTTCATGGTTCGGCGCATGGCGTCGCTCGATTGGAACGCCGCCTCGTCGATCGGCCGCCGAGGATCCCAGATCTTGCTGCGGAAGATGCCTCCCAAGCCAGCGACCTGGTAGCCAGCGACGGAGACGATGCGGCAATGCAGACTTCGATCTGCGAGGTCCGATTCGAATAGATTCTGGTAGTCCAAATCCCCGTCCGTATCGTGATTCCCGTGTATCCAGTAGACCTCGGTGAGGGACAGGATCGACTGCAGCTCGATCTGCAGAGGTCGACGCGCCTGAATGTCCCCCAGCAGCACGATCGCCTCAGGCTGAAAGCGCTCGACCGCGGCAATCACGGGGTCGAAGTCGCCGTGGGGGTCGCCGAAGAACATCAGCTTTGGCGCGAACCGCTCGTGCTCGGGTCGCGCATGGAGGTCCGATGGAATGAGTGGTTTCATTTCATATGCCGGATAGCGGTTCATCGGCCAACCGCGAACCGCAGGAAGTGCGAGCGCAGCTCCTGGAAGCTGTCTTGATCGAACGCACGCTTGGGGTCGGTGAGCACGAGCCGTTCGAAGCCTGCTTCAAAGCTTGAAGGCCAATCGTCAAGCGCGACCCACTCTGCGTCACCGCGACCGTTCCCCTCGAGCCAGGCTTGGATCTCCAGCTGGCGCCGGTGATGGACGGCCGCGTTGGGGTCGAGCTGCGGCGTGGCTCCGATGATCCGATCCCGGATGTCATCGCTGAAATACTGCTGCAGTTGCTCAACGCTGTCGGCGAGTCGCCAATCCGAGGAGATGACGACTTCGACAGAACTGAACTCCCGAAGCAGCTCTTCAAGCAGCGGCAAGTGGCTGAAGAACTTGCTGCTGAACGAGTAGTCTGTACCAACAGGATGAAGAACACCATCGACATCCAGGAACAGCAGGGCGCTGGAGTCGTCAGTGCGGGTGGTGCGCGGGTATGTCATCCAACGAACCCGGCCTGGATGGACTTCAGGAGATTGAGCACATCGGCGGCCCGCCCTTCGGCCACCAGCGCTTCAGCCGTCTTGTAGTTGAACGGTGCGAGTGGTTCGTTCCTGTACCGGAAGATAGCGCCCTGGAGGTCGCCTCCCGAGGCTGTCGCCACGGCAGCCAGCACTTGCAGGCTCGTGCGGATATGCGCCTGGATGCTCTGCGTTCCGGGAGCGTGAGTGACCGTGCTTCGGTGGACATGTGCTTCTCTGGCGAACGAAGCGATATCCAGGCCCATCATCTCGACGAACTTCGCCGGCGACAGGATCTGGCGCTCATCCACCACTTCGCAGAGCTGCTGGGCCAGACGTTGGTAGTCTACGGAGCTCATAGATTGACAACCAGCTCTGGGTTGAACTGCTTGTTTTCGTGCTCTCGGCCATGTCGCACGTACCCTCGCGGGTTGCACACCACCCGGCAGTTGCCGACGCCGTATCTGTGGCTCTCGTGGAGGTGGCCGTGCACCCAGAGTGCCGGCACTTCGAAGAAGGAATCTGGAAGCTCGCTCACAAAGGCTGGGGATAGCCAGTCGGACTGGTAGTGCGGCGCGAGCGAGTTTCGGTGTGGGGCATGGTGGGTCACGACCACCGTCGGCCCTGCAAAGGGCTCGGCCAGCTTTTGGGCCAGCCAGGCACGGTCACTGAAGTGGAGCGTCCGTGTGTCCTCGGGCGTCAATCGGCGTTTCCTGGGCTTGGCTGCCGCCGGAGCATCGGAAGGTGCCAGCACCTCGGCCCACCGGATGGACGAGTAGTCATTGAGGTGGACCTTGGCCGCCTTCATGGCCCGCTCGGCGTCGACCACAGACCCGGCCTTGGTCTGGATGGGCAGTTCGAAATCGGTCCACAGGGTACAGCCCAGAAACCGGACGCCGGCGATCACGACTTCGCCTGGCGCCAGCAGATGCACGTTGCATGCGGCCGCGGTCAGTGCCATCTCGTTGAGAGACGTCTGCATGACGCCCTGATAGAACTCGTGATTACCGGGCACAAAGACGATGGGAACCGCTTCCCCAAGGTTTTCCGGCCGGCGAGCCCAGCGCATGGCCTTGGAGCCGGGCACGAAGATGTCGCCCGCGAGGATCACGACGTCGTAGTCGACCTCCGGAACGAGAAAGGTACCGAACTCGAGGTGCAGGTCCGAAAGGATAAGCAGCTTCACGTCACTAGCCCTCTTTCTTCTGCAGGACACTCACGACGCCGCTATCGAGAACTGGAGATTCCACGCTTTGCCACCGACATGGACCACCTGAAGATCGGCCGAACAAAGCCGCCGGTCTCGAAGGCGAAGTGCATGCGTCAGACGCGAAAGGTGAACTTCCGACGCGTTTGATCGCAAAGATCAACGGCTTCAAGTCGGCGTGTGATCCGCCAACAAACGCCAATGTGGGCGCTGTGCCCCAAGGAGAGAGAAGGAAGCGATATCGGCTGAACATTCGGAGCTCCTAAAAGGAGCCAAACGTCAGCTCCTTAAGACTGGTGAACGGGGACGAGCAGAGGTGATGCCACTACCGCTATTCGGTTCGCCGACTGGCCTGAACATTCCGAGCGAATCACCACGTGCACAGCCACGCCCGCGTCGATGCTGGCGCGTTTGACGGTTGTGAAAGAAGGGCCGGACATGGGAATTCGCAGATTTCCAAAGTGAGCTGTGTCAAGCCATCTTAGCTGTAGACACAGCAAGCATGCAACCGGCCGACGATGATTCCGGACGTTCTAGAAGCTCTGAATGCAACTTCCGCAACTCCGTGGCTGAACGAGACTGCTGATCTTCATGTGCAGGAAGAAATTTATCGCGCCCGATTTTTTCAAATTTGCCGCGAATTTAGTTTCTCCGTAAAGTAGTACGGCACGAAGGAAATATTCAACCGCGACAATGACTTACGGAAGAATTTCTTGACTTTAAATGGCTTCGAAATCAGAATTGGCTCGTGAGCACTCAGCCACCCTCTGCAGTTGCTAGTCCGTCCCAGTCCGGGACTTCGACGGCACAACGCGCACAGAACGACGCTACCGTCGAGCAGCGTACGTTCGAGCTTCTCTTTGCAAAGTATGGACCGCTGGTCTCAGCCGACGATGCTTGGAAAGCATTGAGCTTCCCCACGCTGGACTCGTTCAACCGGGCCATCCAGCGCAAACGTCTTCCACTCAAATTGATCAGGCCTCCCGGACGCCGGAAGGCCTTTGTTTCGACGTCAGACTTGGCAGCGTACTTGGCGAGACTCGCAACTGAAGTCACCGCCTGAGGAGGACTACGCCCCCAGAAAAGCAAAACGCCGACCCCCTTTCGAAAAGCCGGCGCCCGCCGACACCTCATAGATAGATGTCTAAGGTTTTTGGACGACCCTAATGACAGTATCTCCCTGGGACTAGGTGGCGTCAAGGCACGTCACACCCTGTCGAACATCGACGGGAACCAGGAGAGATCATGGAAAGTCCCCGGCACCCAGACGCATCAGTTTCACCCCCACTTTCTCAGCGGAAGTGGATCGAATCTCACCGCCTCTCTAGGACCTGGCTGCAGGCTCACCGAAGACGCACTGCCGTGTCCGCGGGCGACCCGCAGTCGAGTGACTGCAGCACGAACCGACGAGGGTGGCCGTTAGATGTTTGTGGCGTCATTGCCAGTCACGCGCAGGCAGTGACGGGCAATCGAACGAGCTCCCACGACGGCCCCGTTCGCGGTCGAACTTCGCTGGAGCCCAACGATCTTTCGCCATCGCATGGAAGGTCCCTTCCATGAACCAGCGCGTACTCGGTTTTCGACCGGAGAGATTCGTCGCTTCTTCGCGGCGCCCTCCCCCTCAGGCTGGGCGAATGACATGGACAAAGCTATATGCCCTGATCAAAGCGGGCTACGGGCAAGGTCATTTGCATGACTACCTCCCCTACCTGAGGGTGACCAAGAAGGATTGGTCTGATAAAGCCAACATGGGCCATCACAGGAGCGCTGCGTTCGGACATACCCACCACTACAGAAGCTCAGGAGAAAGATGGCTGATCCATTTACTCAAGTGGCTAGGTGCATACGATGCACGCGACCAGTACCCGATGTGGCCATGGGCGCATGAACACCCCTTGTGTGGGCTCCCGGGGTTCTCTTCCGACATAGAAGTACCAGGCACGCTTGAAATTGCACGGGCGAGGGCCATCAAGCTGTGGAAATAC
>NZ_RXFQ01000029.1 GCF_003951285.1 Variovorax beijingensis
CAAGAAGGTGGGCGGCGCCTACGGCCTGGGCGTGACCTACGCCAAGACCATGTTCGGCGCGCACGAAGGCTGAGCGAGAGGCTCGACTCCGCGGTTCTTCGGCATCCCTAGGGCAAAGTGCCGCGCCTGGCGAAGATGCTTGCCACATCCGCCATGTGCTCGGTTTCCCAGGTGCACAGCGGAACGATCGCGTCGGCCAGGCTGCGGCCGAGCGGGGTCAGCACCTTGTCGCTGACGCCCTCGACTGGCCAAGGGCTTCAACCATTTGGCCGGCGCGGTCCTTGCCCAGGACCCGGCCGTTCATGGTGGCAGGAGCGTTGTGTTCCTGGCGAGCGACGATGACGGCACCGCAGCGGAGATCGGTGCGCTTGCGGAAAGCCTCGGTTTCTCGCCGATCAAGCCTGGCGGGCTTTCGGAAGGTGGACTGCTTGTGCAGGCGCGCGGAGATAGCTGGGGTCAACTGATCTTCAAGGACTTGGTCAAGTTCGACTGAAGCTGGCTTCTGGCCGGCTTGGCCGTATTGCTGAGTTGCCCTGATCGCACGACGACAGCCGGATCCGGCTCCGACACCAGACCTTCGTTTGGTGGGACCCTGTTGCCACCTGCTCATTCCAGGTAGTCAATGAACTGCGGGATCACCTCGCGCAGGAAGCGGATTTCCTCTGTGGGAATGCTGCGCGACTCCAAGTCGAAATGGATGAAGGTGCCATAGGGCGTGCCGCACCCTCGCGTCAGCAGCCGGCCGTAGTACGACTCGACCATGCCGGCATACGGTCGGTTCGTCAGGCGCTGATCCTCGGAGGCATGGCTGGTGACGAACTCGCCGTGCTCGAGCGCGTACTGGCAGAAGCTCCTGCCCAGAGGCACCACCTTCAGCCAGGTGCGGTATTCAGAGTCGCGGTCGAAGGCATGCGCCGCGCGCATCACGTCGCCGTTCAATTTGTAGATCGCCGTGAACCGATAGGACGTCCTATCGTTGAGCAAGGCCAGCGCCGGAACGATCCCGCGGCTGGCAAGAAGGCTGCGAACGGCCGCAGCGGGCGCTGGCAAGTCGACGTCGAGCATGAGTACTTTAGTTATGGCGTGGGCGCGAATCTTACGTAATTCTTACCGTGTTCCGGAACTGGGTTTCACCCTCATCTTGTCAACGCAAACCCTTAGAGTGCCCCGCGAGCCTCGCGGCTCTGCACCTTCGCGTTCTCGCGTGAGGCAGACCACTCGAGCGGCATGTCAGCCAGTTCAAGCAGAGTCCGGTCACGCTCTATCAACTGCGCGATCGCCACAAGCATCGCTTGCGACATATCGGCGGCGTCACTCGTGAGCATCTGCCAAGCGACACCGTCTTCATCGTGGGAGGCGTGGGGGATTGGCACGGTCCCAATCACGATGGACCGCACAGTGAAGCATGCGAGGTTCGGCGCGTCCTCGAAAGGCCAGGCATCGTCAGAGTTGGGCATGTCTTGCTTCGGCAACATGGGCTCCCGCCGACATAGTGGCTTGCGGACTTACCTCGCTCAACGTCCGCGGCCACGCCAAGCGAACGCGCGTCGGCAACCCGACAGTGAGTCGATTGACATCGGATCCGATCGATAGGATGCCGTGCGAGCCGAGTCACTTTGCACGCACACGCCGTTGCGGGCCGGCGGAAGCAGATCTGCCCGCCCAGGCGCACGGCCAACGCGGAAACCTACACCATCGTTTTTCTATCTGTCATTTGCTTTCGCTGTGAAACCCCCGTTCGGGGCGCGAGTGCCCCTTGCACTGCGCGGCCGCGTCCGGGCCTGTGGGTCGATCAAGCAGCAAGCTGAGCCCGCCTGCTGCTGCGTCCAACTGGGCGCTGCGCCGCTGCACGTTGCGATGTCATTCACTTGAATTGCAATACGCTCCTTGTTCTCTGATTTGGAGGCCCGCCATGGTCGCAAACGCATTGGTACAGACCCGCATCGACGCTGACGTGAAGGAGCGCGCCACCGCAGTGCTCGACAACATCGGCCTTACTGCCTCGGACGTGATGAGGATCGTTCTGACACGCGTGGCCAAGGAGGGTGCATTGCCGGCGGGTTTTACCGTCGATGCTGCGGCGCACGACGCCTGGTTTCGAGCCAAGGTGCAGGAGGCCTTGGATGATCCGAGCCCCGCCGTTCCGCACGAGAAAGTTGAAGCGCATTTCGCCAAGCGCCGGGCAGCTGCGCTGCTCAAAGCGGGTCAAGGCAAGGCGTGAGGCTGGAGTGGTCGCCGTTGGCGATGGATGACCGGGATCGGATTTTCGACTTCATCGAACAAGACGATCCGCGCGCGGCGATTGCCGTGGACGAGCGCATCGCCACGCAAGTGCTGGTGCTGCTGCAGTTTCCAGCAGGCGGGCGTCCCGGGCGCGTCGAAGGGACGCGCGAACTGGTCGTTCGCCGCACGCCGTACATCGCGGCCTACCGGGCTGGAAAGGATTACGTTCGCGCGTCCTGCGAATTCTTCACAGCGCGCAGTTGTGGCCAGGCGAACTGACAGACCTGCTGTGAAGAGGGGTTGAATGTTGTTCGCCATCCCGTGTTTGCATGGCGAGAACGTGCGTGCGCAGAGCATGCGAGCCCTTTGGGCTCAGCCTCGTGGTAACGGGTGTGCTGGCACTGGCTTTGTTGTGCATCAACGGCAGGGTCAGAGAGCGTGCAAGGCGAAACCACCAGTTTCGAGCTTCAGCTGGTGGCGTAACTGACATGCTGAAGCCGGTCAAAGCCGTTTCCACACGGCCTCGGCCACACCGGATATTCAGAAGGCACGCTGATGGCGAGCCTCAGTCGTAGCTGGCGGTCAGGCCGACCGACGAGTACGCGCTGCGCCCGTGGATCGCGATGTAGAAGTCACCGGGCAGGGGATTGCTGATCGCAATGGCTTCGTTGCTGCCGTTGACGTAGGGGCGATAGTCCCAGGCCGTCAACGACGGGAGTGCGCCGAGGCGGATGTACATGTCGCCATCACCACCGCCGACGGGGCCGGCCATGTTGATGTTCAGCTGCGCGATGCCGGGCGGGACTGTGATCCTGTAATAGCTCCAGCTGTCAGTGCCGCCAGCCAGGCCTTGGGCAGCCTGGTTGTTCAGGAGTTGCACAAGGGGCGGCCGGGTGTCCATCTTGAAGGAGCGCACCATGACGTCCCATCCGGTCCCAACAGAGGTGCTGACCCACGTCACTGCAAAATTTCCCACCGGATCCATTGCCAGGAGCGGGGTGGCTCCAAATTGGGGTTGCGGCGGGTCGACTCGAAATTCATCGGCAATCGGAGTTGCATCGCTGCGAAATTGTCTTGCTGCCAATGTAGAGCTTTGGGGGCCACCGACCACGCCACTTGATGCAATCCATGAAACGACAAAATCTCCATTCTCTGCAATCCCCGGATTTGGCCCGGGTTCGCCTTCGTGGATGCGTTGGTTGACTCGCACCAATCCGCCGGGGTTGCCATTCGCGTCATAGGGCCGGGCGTATATGTTCCAGGTGTAGTTGTCATCCTGGGAAGCGCTCCACGTGATGACGGATTTGCCCCCGGGTTCCATGGCAATACGGCCGCCTGAACTGTATATCGATCGGATGGCGCTGATGACAAGTGCCGGAGTCAGCGCAACACCTGCGCGGCTGAAGCGCTGCAACATGATGTTGGATTGGTTTGCCGTCGGACCGGGCCTGGTCGCAAATGACAATGCGATGTTTCCTGCATCGTCGGTGGCAATCGAACTGGGGCCGGAGAGTTTGTCCGGGGCATCTGATGCAACGATGACTTCAGGACCGATGGGCATCCCGCTGGTATTGAATCGCCTGATTGCAATCGTCCGAGGCGCCCCTTCCGAGGCCGAGCGCGAGTAGGCTGCAGTGATATTGCCATCCGTATCCATGCTGGCGACTGTGCTCGATGAATCCGGGGTTGTTTGAAAGCTGGAGAGCAGATTTCCGTTTCTGTCATAAGCCATGACTCTCCCAGGGTGGCTTCCAAAGACGAAATTACCGGCGCGATCAACTGAAAAGTTCGCATACGTGGGAGGCGCCTGGATCTGGTGTCTTGTCAGAAAAGGTGTTCCTGAGGACCTTATTCTTTGAGCGTATGTGGCATTTGCTGCGGCGTCGAACCAGATCAGAAGTCTTTCTCCATTTGAGCCTGCGGAGAAGTAGATCGGACGCTGATTGCCGGCCGTGGCGGTATTCACCATGACGGGATCGCCGAGCGGCGCGGCCTGCCCCTGAGGAGCAGCGACAAGTCCCGACAGGCAGCCCAATGACATCAAAAGTCGTCGCAGCAAGGTATGAGGCATGGATTCCTTCTTTCCCCAGTTGGCATCAGAGTGCGCCCCTCGATCCGCAGGACATGATGTCGGGGTCGATGAAGTTGTCAACGTAGAGTTAAGTTGCCATCGGCGCTCCGCGTAGTTCTTTTCGGCAGCAGTAATGCACGGGTAATTCGAACCGCGACCTCAGTGCGGCAAAGACCGCGTCATGAGCCGGCAACGTGGATGTGGTCCGGCGGCAGGCCGAGCCGATGGCGCTCCCACATGGCCTCGAAGGCGGCTTCGATCCGCTTCGCGAACAGCGGCGTGTTGAACAGCGGGGTCTCGGTGCGGTTGCAGTGAAGGCGGCGGCGCAGGGCGGCCAGCTTCGTGGGCGAGGTCGCCAGCGACAGCGCCAGCGCTTCGTAGCTGTCGACGCTGCGGGTCACGAGCTCGGGCAGGCCGATCGTGTTCAAGAGGCTCGCAGCAACGCGGGATGCGAAGGTGCGGCCGGCAAGCGTCAACACCGGAAGGCCGGCCCACAATGCATCGCTGCAGGTGGTGTGCGCGTTGTAGTGGAAGGTGTCCAGGAACAGGTCGGCGTGCGCATGGCGCGCGAGGTGATCGGCGAGCGGCAGGCGTTCGGCCCAGATGATGCGCCCGGATTCAACGCCATGCGCGATGGCCTCGGCCTCGATACCGGCCACCGCCGCATTGCCGCCTCTCAATAGCCACAGCACGCTGCCGGGCACGCGGTGAAGCAGCCGCATCCAGACTTCGAAGACATCGGGGGTGATCTTGTAGCTGTTGTTGAAGCATGCAAAGACCACGCCCTGTGGCGGCAGGCCCAGGCTCTCGCGGGTCGACCGCGCATCGCCGATTGCCTTGGTGTCGTCGTTGGCCTGGTACGACCCGGGAAGGACCACCACCTTCTCCGCGTAGTGGCCGTATTCGCCCGGGCGGATCAGCGTCGCGTCGGCAACGATGTAGTCGATGAAGTCACAGCCCATCGAGGCCGGAAAGCCGAGGTAGTTGACCTGCACCGGCGCCGCGCGGCGCGCAAAGATGCTCGGCCGTGCGCCTTCGGTGAAGCCGTTGAGATCGATCGCGATGTCGATCCCCTCGGCCCGTGCCAGCAACGCGACTTCTGCATCGCTTCGATCGGCGACATCGATGAAGCGATCGAACGCTGCCGCGACCCGCGCGGCCATCGGGTCGGCGGTCATCGGCCCGAAGGCAAAGCCGAGCCACTCGAAGCGCTGGCGGTCGTGGCATTCGAACAATCGCACCATCAGCTGCGACGTGGCATGGTTGCGGAAGTCGGACGAGAAATAGCCGACGCGCAGCTTCTGCTTCGACGGACACGATGTGAAGACCGCCGTGCCCCCGCGCTGCGGATACTGGTCTTGTGCGTAGGTGCGCGCGCATGCCAGCAGCGTGGCCGGACACGCGGGTGTCGCGAGCAGCGAGAACGGGACGGCCGCCTTCTCGCCGGCGCCGACGCGCGCCAGCGTGTCGGCCACCATCGGCACCCATCCCGACCAGCGGCACATGAGCATCGTGTTGTAGAGCCAGTGGCCTCGCTCGTAGGTGCTATCGGGCGGAAGCTTCGCGATCTGCGCATGTACGGCCCGGGCCTCGGCATGCCGGCCGAGTCGCGCGAGGACCATGGCGTGGGTCATGCGCGCGGCGCTGTCCTGCGGCGCCAGAGCCAAGGCCTGCTCGCAGCTTTGCAGCGCCTGCGGTCCACGTCCGAGTTCGGCCAGCGCGAACCCGCGATCCGCCCACGCGCGCACCAATTCCGGGGTCGACGCGAGCGCCCGGTCGCAGTGCCGAAGCGCCTCGTCGAAGCGGTGCAATTCGACCAGGGTCCTTGCGAGGTTGGCATGAAGCTCGGAAGAGTCGGCATCGATGGCCAGTGCGCGCCGGAAGGCTGCCAGCGCCCGTTCCTGTTCGCCGAGCGCGCTGTGGGCAACGCCCGTTTCGTGCCACGCCTCGAAGAAATCGCCGCCGCAGGCGAGCGCGCGCTGGAACGACCTCAGGGCGGCACGCGCCTGCCCGCGCTGCAACTGGACCCTTCCGAGATAGAAGAGTGCCTCTGCCGAGCATCCGCGCAGGCTCGACGCCCTGAGCAGGAGTTCTTCGCACTCCTCGAACTGATCGCGGTTGCCGCAGATGTAGGCAAGCAGTTCGTAGGCCTTGGGAAGCGCCTCGTCGCGCCGGATGAGTTGGCGCAGCAGCGCCTCGCAAGCCTGGAGCTTTCCGGTTCGGAAGTAGCGTTCGGCCACGACGATTTTCTGGTGCGTGGATTGCATCATCGGAGCGTTGCGGACGAAGAGCGCATCCCGCCCGGCCAGCGGCCGCGCAAGCGCGTGTCGAACGCGCTGCGCCCTCAACACTCCATCCAGACCTTGGTTCCCTCGGCAAGGAGGATACAAACGGTTTCGGCTTGTGGCAAGTGCCGAGCGTCAGACCTGCGCGAGGACTGTCGGGCAGATGCCCGGTTGAATCCGCCGCCGAGAGTTGCCCGCCAACTAGGCCCTGAACTCCCGAATCACTTCAATCGTGCCAACGATGTTCTCGTTGAGCTCATCGAGATTCTCCGCCGGGATCCACCATTCCGTGTGGTGATCGCCGCCTACCTTCTGGATCTCGTAGCGATCCATGAAAGCCTTCCGAACGTGGAAACGTGTCACGCACCCGTATCCACTTGCACTGACGTTCCAATCGCTGGCGATGTCCACCGCGTACTGCTCATTGGTAACGGGATAGAAGATAGGTTGCTCCGGCAGGCGCGGCGGCCACTTCGCGAATCCACTCTTCTTCACGAGTGCGATCTCTTCTGGTCCGGTCGGTCGATAAAGGACAACGGTTTCGCTCATCTGAGTGGACTTCCTGGAACGGCATTCGCCGGATGGAGCCGTTGAAGAAAGGCATCTACGACGGGTCCCCAAAGGCCTGTCAGGGAAAGGACGTGGTGGCCGTCCTGCCCGGGCAACGTTTCGAGCACATGGAACAGACCCTGACCACCGGCAGCTTCGAATGCCTGAAAATTTTCGCGGCTGTGGGCAATGCGGTAGAAGGGGTCGTTTTCCGCATACATCCATGCGGTCGGTCCGGGAAATGTTGCTCCCCTCCTGGCGATTGCGTGATTGATCATCTCGGATTCGGGCCCGTGCTCATCGACCCATCCGCCCACAAAATTGATGACCCCGCCAAAAAGCGCCGGCCGTGCGCCAGCACATGCCAAGGCAAGAAAAGCTCCTCGGGAATGGCCACCGATGAGCAGGCGGTCACTGTCCACGTCAGCCCTCGAAAGCAAGTGCTCGACGATGCACGCCACGTCTGCCAGCGCGTGCTCGAAACCCGCAAGAGCATATCGAGGGGCATCGGAGTACCGTGACCGATCTGGTTCGAAGCCCTCGTCGTAAAGGCCACTGGACTTCCCGCGCCCGCGTCGCTGTGGAAAAACGACCATCCAGCCCCGATCGTTGAAATACTTCGCCAGTGCCGGGCTGGTCACCGTGCTGGCAAACAGCGACGGATCGTTTCCACTACCGGTCGAACCGTGATTGAACACGAGCGTCGGAAAAGGACCTGGTCCGGCCGGTTTGAACGTCACCATCTCGAGCGTGACTTGCTCGCCACGCTCGAGCAATGCGATGGGTACGCGCTCGCTGATGCGCTGTTGCCGGTCGGCACTCTGCCGAGACAAGACCCCGGCAATCCAGCGGCCGTCCGGCTCGCGCCACAGAAGCTCGACGACATCTGGATTTCTCATTCGAAATCGGACGTCTGCACCATTCGTCAGGCGGCCTAGAACTTCGTTCCCGCGTATTCGAGCAAGCACGCGTTCGCTAAAAGCACCCTGGGCATCGGACGCTCGCGCGCACACGATCGTGGCCGTGTGCAATGAGAGGCGCTCGACGATGAGCTTGATGTCGTGGCTGCGCCCTTGGCCAGCCCATCCTGACCATTCCCCGGACCAAGCAGAGACCGAAGCCGGAAGACCGTTCGATGGTGTCAGAACAGCCCGGTCCATCGGCGCGGCAGCAGCGACTGTGCTCTCCGATGCCTCCGGCTCCAAGGCACTCATGAATTCGGGCCAGGCTGCTGAGTTCTCTCGTTCGTCGGTCATGCGTCATTGTCAGCCAGGCTCGAGCGATTGAGGGTCGCAATCGGTTGTCTGGCCCGGCCAGCCGCGGGGGGCCCTCGCTTTCGCAAGCCTGGCCGGCAACGCGCCCACGCCCGAGCCGCCGATCTACTGAAAAAAGCCCCCCGCGCCTTGCGCGCGGCGCACCGGAATCGGCACACCGGCCGTTCGGGGACAATACGGCCCGCGACATTCGGGCCCGACGCGGCCCCTCGACGTTTTTCATTTCCGGTGCAAGCGATTCTTTCCGAAGCCGGCCCCGTGCTGGTCTTCATGGCCTGCGTGGCGCTGGCCACTTACGCGCAGAACCTCACGGGGTTCGCATTCAGCCTCATCCTGCTCGGCCTGGTGTCGGTGTTCCACGTCGCCAGCGTGGGCGACACCGCCAACGCCGCCACGGTGCTGAGCCTGATCAATGCATGGACCTATTTCCGCGCGCGGCCCGGCGTGGTGCCGTGGCGGCTGATGAAGCCGGCACTCAACGGCAGCACCGTGGGCGTGATCGTGGGGCTCATGTTGCTCACCTGGCTCAGCGGCGGCGCGGTGAACTGGCTGCGGGGCCTGCTGGGCGTATCGATCCTGGGCTGCGCGCTGCTGCTGGTGCTGCAGGGCAGGCCGCAGCCCGCGGTGTCGGGCCGCGCGAGCTTTGCCGTCATCGGCGGGCTCTCGGGCGTGCTGGGCGGGTTGTTCTCGAGCTCGGGGCCGCCCATCGTCTTCCACATGTACCGCCAGCCGCTGGAGCGCGAACTGGTGCGGCGCGCGCTGCTGCTGATGTTCGCGTTCAATTCGCTGGTGCGGCTCGTGATCGTGCTGCCCACGGGCCACTTCTCGTGGCGCGCGGCGCTGCTGGCCGCCTGCGCGATGCCGGTGGTCTACGGCGTGACGCGGCTGCACCACCGGCTGCCGAACAAGCTGCAGCCGCGCACCCTCAAATGGCTGGTGGGCGGGCTGCTGGCCGCGGCGGGTTCGACGCTGGTCGCGAGCGCGTGGCTGGCGATCGCGCAGGGCTGACGCCTGCGCTCAGGCATAGGCCGCGCAGAGCTCGCCTTCGGCCTTCATGGCATCGAAGGCGCTGTAGTCGGCGTGCCAGGCGCTGCCCGCGCGCAGCGTGAGCGCTTCGAGCTCCGCGAGCGTGGCACTGCCTTCGCGGCGCAGCTGCTCGGCGCAACGCTCGAGATCGGGAAAGTGCTGCAGCGCCTGCCACCACACGGCGCGGCCAGCCAGGAAACCGTGTGCACCGGCCGCGTAGGCGTACTCCATCACGCGCAGGAACTGCGGCGGCGTCACGCCGGCCGACAGCATCACCCAGGGAATGCCCGCACTCTTGCAGATCGCGCCCATCCGGTCGAACCAGCCCTGCGCGGCCTGTTGCGCGGCACTGCCGTCGCGCGCGGGCAACGTGGCGCCAGGCAGCGGGCTCTCGAGCTTGAAGAGATCGACGCCGTACTTCGGCTTGGCGAACTCGCGCACGCTCTCGATCACCAGCTCGGGCATCTTCTCGGGTGACTCGATGTAGTCGACCGTGTGGCGTTCGCTCCTGGGGAAGGGATAGACCAGCAGTTCGAGCACCAGCGGGATGTCCCACTGGCGGCATTCCTCGCCGATCTTCTGCACATAGTCTCGCTGGTGCGCAAGCACGTCGGGTTCGGCATCGGGGCGGTACCAGGCCAGCACCTTCACGCCGTCGCCGCCGGCGCGCTTGATCTTCTCCACGCTCCAGTCGTCGATCGAGTGCGAGAGGCGGCCGCCCGGGGTGTCACGGAAGCGGTGGTCCTCGAGCGTGACCACGAGTCCGGTGTGCGCAGGCAGCTTCTGCAGTGCTGCGGGAAAGGCATAGTTCGGGTCGAACAGCATGGCGCTGGCGTGCGCACCGAGCGTGTCGACCAGCGTGCGCTTGACGGCCACCATGTCGGCAAAGCTCACGTCGGCGGGCGCGATGCCGCGCCTGGCGCCGATCAGCTGCGCGATCGGCGGGCGCTGGTCGAGCGCGACCATGGTGAAGTGGCCTTGGGGCGTGGCCATGCGGCGCATGCCCCATTTCTTGCCGAGGTGGAGGGGGGGCGTTGTCATGAGGGGGATCACTCCTTGATGGAATCGACGAGGGACATCGCGGTGGCGAAGTCGGGCACTCCGGCGCGTCCGCCGGCTCGCGTGCACTTGAGGGCCGCCACCGCGGCGGAAAACTGGAAGGCGCGGCGCACGGGCCAGCCCGCGCCGAGCGCAAAGGCGAATGCGCCATGGAACACGTCACCGGCCCCGGTGGTGTCGACGGCCTCGATCGCGAAGGCGGGCAGGGCGTGCAGCCCCTGGGCGTCGGCCCAGCGCAGGCCGTGCTCGCCGAGCGTGACGGCGGCGAGCCGGCAGCCGCGCGAGAGCGCGAAACCCAACTGCTCGTCGACCGTGCGCGCGCCGGTGGCATAGCCCGCGAGGCCGGGCTCGGAGAACACGGCGTGGTCGGTGTGCGGCAGCAGCATGTCGAAGATGGCGGCATCGGCCACGTCACCGTCGAGCACAGTGGGCAGGCCGCGTTCGCGCGCCGCGCCGAAGAGCGCGAGCGCGCCTTCGGGCCAGCGTGGATCGGCCAGCACGGCGTCGGTCCCGGCCAGTGCGTCGAGCGGCAGCCAGGCCGGATCGGCCGGCAGCTCGGCACCGCGGAAGTTGACGATCATGCGTTCGCCGCGCGCGTCGACGACGATGCCGGAGAGCGAGGAGCGCGCGCCCTCGAACAGCCTGAAGTGCGACACGTCAACGCCCAGCGCGGCGAGCTGCGCCTTCATCTCGTGGCCCGCACTGTCCTCGCCGGCGCGGCCCCAGAACCGAACCGATGCGCCGAGCTTCGCGGCCGCCACGGCGGCATTGGCCGCCATGCCGCCGCCGCCTTCACGCACATCGTTCGCGCGCGTCTTGCCGCTGCCCTGCGGCAGGGTGTCGACCTGCCAGGTGATGTCGAGCGCGGACAGGCCCAGGCAGATCAAGCGCGGGGCGGGGCGTTGCACGGGGCTCACCTCAGCACCTCAGCACCGCACCGTCGTTCTTGTCGAACACGTGGCACTTGTCCATGTCGAAGTCCAGCGTGATGGTGTCGCGCGGGCCGACCTGGAGCTCTGGCGCCACGCGCGCCACGTGGCGCTTGCCGGCGCGGTCGAAGTACACCAGCGTGTCGGAGCCCAGCGGCTCGACCACGCTGACCTGCACGCGCAGCCCCGGCGCATCGGCCGGCAGCACGCGCATGTGCTCGGGCCGCACGCCCAGCACGGCCGGGCCGGTCACGCCGCCGCAGCGCGGCGGCATCGGGAACAGCACGCCCTCGTCCATGCGCACGTTCGCGCCTTCGGCGTTCACGTCGAAGAAGTTCATCGTCGGCGAGCCGATGAAGCCGGCCACGAACTGGTTCGCGGGCGACTTGTAGACTTCCTCGGGCGTGCCGAACTGCTGCACCACGCCGGCCTTCAGCACCACGATGCGGTCGGCCATGGTCATGGCCTCGACCTGGTCGTGGGTCACGAAGATCATGGTGGTCTTGAGCTGCTGCGAGAGCGCCTTGATCTCGGTGCGCACCTCGCCGCGCAGCTTGGCGTCGAGGTTCGACAGCGGCTCGTCGAACAGGAACACCTTCGGGTTGCGCACCATCGCGCGCCCCATGGCCACGCGCTGGCGCTGGCCGCCCGACAGCGCCTTGGGCTTGCGGTCGAGGTAAGGTTCGATGCGCAGCATGCCGGCCGCGCGGTCGACGCGGCGCGCGATCTCGTCCCTGGGCGTGTTGCGCATCTCCAGGCCGAAGCCCATGTTGCCGCGCACCGTCATGTGCGGGTAGAGCGCGTAGTCCTGAAAGACCATGGCGATGTCGCGCTGGGCCGGCGCCACGTCGTTCACGCGCCTGTCGCCGATGTAGAGGTCGCCGCTGTCGATCGGCTCGAGCCCGGCAATGATGCGCAGCAAGGTCGACTTGCCGCAGCCCGAGGGACCGACGAAGACCACGAACTCTTCGTCGCGGATCTCCAGGTCGAGCGAGGGAATCACGGCCACGTCGCCGAAGCGCTTGACCAGGCCGTTCATGCGGATGGCTGCCATGCTGCTGCGTCCTCAGGCGAACGCCAGCAGCGGCTTGACGAGCTCGCCCGCCACGAAGCGGCCGAACATCTCGGGCAGCTGGTCGAGGCCGAACTGCGCATCCACCAGCTTGCGGTAGCGCGCCTTCTCGCCGCGCAGCAGTTCGACGTTGAGCGCGAAGTCGCTCTTCGGAAAGTAGAAGGTGCGCACCATGTAGAAATCCTTGCGGCGGATGGCCTTGTTCTCCTGCACCGGCCAGGGCTTGTCGCTCTCGCCGATGAGGATGAGCACGCCGCGCGGCAGCACGATCTCCATTCCCAAGCTGCGCGCAGCATGGGCTCCGCTGCACTCCACGATGAGCTTGAAGCGCTTGCTCGCGTCGCCCACCGGATGCCGCCTGGCGCCGAAGGATTCGGCCAGCTGCAGCCGCTCTTCCTTCAGGTCGGACACGTACACCTCGGTGTAGCCCATGTTCTGCAGCGCGATCAGCGCGCCGATGCCCACCGGCCCCGCACCGGTCACCAGCACCGCGCCGGTGGTCTCGGGCGGCACCAGCGGCTTCACGAAGCGGATGCCGTGCGCGGCGGTGCCGATGGTGTCCAGCAGCAGCGGCGCGAGCGCGTCCTCGATGTCGTCGGGCACGGGCAGCAGGCACTGCTCGGGCACCGTGAGGTACTCGGCATAGCCGCCCGGCCGGTTCCAGCCGACCAGCACCGATTCGTTGAGGCACATTTGCGTGTCGCCGGCCAGGCACGACTCGCAATGGCCGCAGTGCACGGGGATGTAGACCAGGCAGCGCCTGCCGTCGAGCGCGTGGCCCGGCTGCTGCACCACGCCGAAGATCTCGTGGCCCGGCGTGAAGCCGGCGCCGCTGAACCACAGCTTGGTGTCCGAGCCGCACAGCGCGGTGCGCCGAACGCGCAGAAGCACTTCGCCCGCCGCCGGCACGGGCATGGGCGCCTCGCCGATGGTGATGCGCCTGTCGCCATGAAAAATCGCAGCTTGCATGGGGAGTCTCCTAACCTTTGACGGCGCCCATCGCAAGGCCCGAAACGAGCCTGCGCTGGACGATGAATGCGAGGACGAGCGGCGGCAGCGCGATCAGGGAGGCTGCCGCCATCAGCGCGCCCCAGTTGGACGCGCCCTCGCCGATGAAGTTGAACGACGCCGCGATCAGCGTCTTGGTGTCGCCGTTCGACAGCACGAGCGCGAACAGGAAGTAGTTCCACGAGAACACGAAGGACAGGATCGACGCCACCACCACGCCGGGCATCACCAGCGGCAGCGCGATGCGCCACAGGATGCGCGGCACGCTGCATCCATCGACCTGCGCGCTTTCAAGCACGCTGCGCGGAATGTTGTCGAAGAAGGGCAGCAGCACCCAGATCACGATCGGCATCGTGATGGCCGCATGGGTGAGGATCAGCGCCCAGTAGCTGCCGATCATTCCGGCCTCGCGGAACATCACGTACCAGGGCAGCAGGAACAGCGTGCCGGGCGCCATGCGCGCCAGCAGCGTGACCGTGGCGGGCCAGGTGATGCGCGTCCACGAGACCGCGAAGGCGGCCGGAATGCCCAGCAGCAGCCCGATGGCGGTAGAGCCCACGGTGATCACCGTGCTGTTCCAGGTGTAGTGCAGGAACGGCGTGGTGCCGAAGAGCGTGCGGTAGTTCTCCAGCGTGGGCGAGAACAGCAGCTTGGGCGGATAGGCCGTCACTTCGGCCGAGGGCTTGAAGGACGACAGCACCATCCATGCGATGGGCAGCAGGATCAAGAGCGCCACGAAGGCGATCTGCAGCAGGTTGAGGCGTTGCACCAGCCTGTCGTTCATGGCGTGGCCTCTTTCACCAGGCCACGCGCTTGCGCGCCTGCGTCAGCACCATCACCGCGCCGAGCACGATGGCCGACAGGGTGATCATCAATGCGCTGGAATAGCCGATCTCGAACAGCTCGAAGCCCTTGCGAAAGCCGTAGATGTTGAGCGTGTTCGAGGCGTTGCCCGGCCCGCCCTGCGTGGTGATATAGATGATGTCGAAGAAGCGCAGCAGGTCCACGCTGCGCAGGATCGCGGCCGTGACCAGCGTGGGTGCGAGCAGCGGCAGCGTGATGCGCCAGAAGGTCTTCCAGCGCGAGGCGCCGTCGATCTGCGCCGCCTCGTACACGTTCGGCGGCAGCGACTGCAAGCCGCCCAGCACGATCAGTGCCACATACGGCGTCCACTGCCAGGTGTCGATCATTGCCACGGTGGGAATCACCCACACGGGCGAAGCCAGCCAGTCGGAGCGCGGCAGGCCCGCGGCCGTCAGCAGATAGTTGGCGGCGCCGATGGAAGGGTCGAGCACCACCAGCCACATCATGCCGACCACCACCGGCGGCAGCACGAAGGGCGAGATCATCAGCGTACGCACGATGCCCGAGAGCTTCTTCGAACCGTGCAGCAGCAGCGCGATCCAGGTGCCGAGCACGAGCTGGAGCACCAGCGAAAGCAGGTACAGCACCAGCGTGATCTTCAGCCCGTTCCAGAACTCGCCGTCGCCCGCCATCTCGACGTAGTTCATGCCGAAGTTGAGCTTGGGCTTGCCGCCGAAGCTGAACTCGTGCAGGCTGAACCACACGGTGTAGGCGAAGGGGAAGGCGATCATCGCGGTCGTGAAGATCACGGCCGGCAGCGAGAGAAACGCGAGCTGGCCGCGTGTGCCGATCGACTGGCTCATGCATTTACCCCGCGAGGAAGCCGCCGTCGACCGCGAGCACGGTCCCGGTCACGTAGTGCGCCGCGGGTGAGGCCAGATAGACGGCGCTGCCCGCGATGTCGTCCGGCTGCGCCCACCGGCCCAGCGGAATGCGCGCGCGGATGCGCTCGTAGTGCGCGCTGTCCTGGCGGCCGGCCGCGTTGATGGCGGTCTCGACATAGCCCGGTGCAATGGCGTTCACGCGCACGCGCTTCTCGGCCCAGGCGAGCGCGAGCGACTTGGTCAGCATCACAACGCCGCCCTTGCTCGCGCAATAGGCCGGGATGAAGGGCAGCGCGACGAAGGCATTCATCGACGCCACGTTGACGATGCTGCCCTTGCTTTTCGCGAGCAGCGGCAGGCAGGCATTGCACAGGCGGAAGGTGCCGGTGAGGTTGACGTCCAGCACGCGCTGGAAGGTCTCGGTCTCGAACTCCTTGAAGCGCGCAAGGATGCCCGCGCAGTTGACCAGGGTGCCAAGGCCGTCGAGGCCGCCCGTGAAGGCCGCGACCTGCGCGTCGTCGGTCACGTCGAGCGTGCGCAGCGCCAGGCGCGGCTGCGGTGCCAGCGAACTGGCCGCAAGCGCCGCCTCGTCCACGCCCGTGGCGACGACGCTGCAGCCCATCTCGAGGAAGGCGCGCGAGATGGCGGCGCCGATGTCGCCGGCGCCGCCGACCACCAGCACGCGGTGGCCTTCGGGGAAATCGAACACGGCCATCGGTCAGTCTTTGGCGATGAGCGCGTCGAGCTGCTTGTCGGCGTCCGCGCAGGCCTGCGCGGGCGTCTTCTGGCCCAGCAGGAGTTCGGTCGCGGCCTGGCCGATGAAGTCGCGCGAGGCCGGATTGGCGACGATCGGGTAGCCCACCTCGGAGGTGCCGGTGCGCGCCAGCTCGTTGACGGCCGCAACCCATTCGGCGCGCACCGGCTGCTCGTCCGTCCAGGCTTTGTAGCCGGGCGACCTGGCGACGGCCGAGCGCGGCGGCGCCACGCCGTCGAGCGCGAGCTTGGCCTGGACCGCGGGGCTGGTGGCCCACTGCACGAAGTACCAGGCGGCTTCCTTGTTCTTGCTGTGCGCCGAGACCGACATGGTCCAGCCGATGACGGTCGGGTGCGAACCGCCCGGGCCTGCAGGCAGCACCGCGACCGAGGTGTCTTTCAGGCGCGCGCCGCCGTCCATCACGTTGCGCAGCTCGTTCGACGACTCGAAGGCCATCGCCGCCCTGCCTTCGCGGTACAGCGAGGAGATTTGATAGAAGCTGTAGTTCACGACACCCGGCGGGCCGTAGTCCTTCAGCAGCTTGGCATACAGCGCCAGCGAGGCCTGGCCTTCCTTGCTGCACAGCTGCGACTTGCCGTCCTTCATGTACTGGCCGCCCATGTTGTGCAGGAACACGCTGTAGGTGAAGGGCAGGGCGGGCTTGAGGCCGCGCGACACGAAGGGCGTGACGCCGGGCTCGCAGCTCTTGAGCTTGCCCGCCACGGCTTCGAGCTCGGGCAGGCTCCTGGGCAGTGTCACGCCGCACTTCTGGAACAGGTCCTTGCGGTAGTACAGCACCGGTCCCTCGACGTTCATCGGTATGCCGGTGAGCTGCTTGTCGTAGGTGGCGTCCTTGAGCATGCCGGCGCTCAGGTCCGCAAAGTCGTAGTCCTTGGCACTCGCGGTCTTCACGAGCTCCGAGAGATCGGCATACCAGCCGGCCTTGGCAAACTGCATGCCCTCGCGCGAGGGCAGCGACATGAACACGTCGATTTCGTCGCTGCGCGAGTTCATCACGGTGACCAGGCGCTGGCGCATCTGCTGCTCCTGGTAGGAGTCGACCTTCAGCGTCATGCCGGTCTGCTGCTCGAAATCGGCCTTGTGCTTGAGCAGCGCGTTGGCCACCGGGTTGTTGTTGGCAAGGAAGGTCAGGGTCTTGCCCTGGTGCTTCTTCCAGTTGAATTCCTGCGCGAAGGCGGCACTGGCGCACGAAGCCGCAACGAGGAGGGCGACGGCACGCACGGTGATGCGGGCGCTGGGGCGGGTGCCCGGATGGCGGAAGGCCTGGCTCATTTCCTTGTCTCCTTTGACGTGTCGAAGGCGGTCATCGAGGCGAGCAATTCGTCATGTAACCGTTTACAAAATTATCGGAATCGACTTCATCAATGTCAACGCATAAAGAGCGGTCATCCAGCGAGTTTGATAGGGGATTTCCCTGAAAGTAGGCTGTAAACGGCTACGTATCGTTTCCTGTAAACTGTTTCATCATGAAGCCGAAATCAGTGGGAATACGCGACGTCGCGAAGCATGTGGGCGTCTCGACGGCCTCGATTTCGCGCACCCTCAACAACCCCGAGTCGGTGAGCCCCGAGCTGCGCATGCGCATCGATGCGGCCATCGCCGAGCTGGGCTACATCCCCGATGCGGCGGCGCGCGCGCTGTCGTCGCGCCGCACGCGCACCATCGGCGCGATCATTCCAACGGTGGACAACGCGATGTTCGCGCGCGGCATCGAGGCGCTGCAGAGCTACCTGTCGCTGCAGGGCTACCTGCTGCTGCTCTCGACCAGCGGCTACGACCCCGAAACCGAGGCGCGGCAGGCGCAGAACATGGTGAGCCGCGGCATCGACGGGCTCATCCTGCGCGGTGACATGCACACCGATGCGCTGCGCCGGCTGCTCGCGTCGCAGCGCATTCCCTTCGTGAACGTGGGCGTGTATCACCCGGACAAGCCGTACGCCTCGGTCGGCGGCAACAACGAGGCGGCCGCCTACCGCGCCTGCCGCTACCTGATCGAACTCGGCCACACGCGCATCGGCATGGTGGCGGCGATCTCGTCCAACAACGACCGCGCCACGGCACGCGTGTCGGGCGTGCGGCGCGCGCTGGCGGAGCACGGCCTTTCGCTGAAGCCCGAGTGGTACATCGAGGTGCCCTACCACCTGGACGATGCGCGGCAGGGCGCGCGATCGCTGCTGTCGTCACCGCGCGAAGGCTGGCCCACGGCGGTGGTCTGCGGCAACGATGTGATCGCCTACGGCGTGCTGCTGGAAGCCGAGCGCCACGGGCTCGACGTGCCCAATGACCTGTCGGTGATGGGCTTCGACGATCTGGAGTGGAGCCGGCATCTGCGTCCGAGCCTCACGACCATGCACGTGCCCACCGACGAGGTCTGGACGCGTGCGGGGGAGTATCTGGTCAAGTCGCTGTCGGGCCGGGCGGCCGCGCTGCACCATGAAGTCGATGTGTCGCTGGTGGTGCGCGAATCGACATCGAGGCCCAGGCCGGCCGGGGGCCGGAAAGCGCACTGAGGCGCCTGCGTCACGAATCCGGCGGGCGCCGGTCCTTGCCTCACGCGCGCATGGGCGCGCGGCTTCTGTCGTTGTTGGCCGTGACGAACTTGGCGAGCAGCTTCATGAAATCGCGGCGCTCCTGCTCGCTCATGGTGCTGAACAGCGCGTCCTGCATCTGGGCCATCGCCGGCACCGTCTGCGCGAGCAGCTCGGTGCCCTCGGCGGTCAGGCGCAGTTCGCGCTGGCCGCGTGCCAGCACCTGGCGCGTGATCCATCCCTTGGTCTCCAGCCGCGCGGCAATGTCGGCGGCGGTGGAGGTGTCGAGCGCCACCTGCTGGGCCAGCGTGACCTGGTCGATGCCCGGCTTCTTCTGCAGGGTGCGCAGGATCGCGTATTGAACCGGTGTGATGTCGCGCCCCAGCTTCTCGTGGAACACCGACACCGCGATCTGATGGGCCCGGCGAATCAGGTGCCCGGGCTGGTCATTGATGTCGATCTCGGCGGCGTCGGAAGTGGGGCTGGGCATGGATGTCGAAACCTGAATCGGCTCCCGGCGGTTAGGACGGAGCCTGCGATTCTATGGCGCCGCTGCGCCGCGCCGGCCCCTACAGGTCGAGCACCAGCATCGGCGAACGCGAGCGCGAACAGCAGGGGGTGAACTGGTCGTTGGCCGCCTGTTCTTCGGGCGACAGGTACATGTCCTTGTGGTCCGGCTCGCCTTCCAGCACGCGCGTGAGGCAGGTGCCGCACACGCCCTGCTCGCAGGAGGTCGCCACCTCGACGCCCGCCGCGGCAAGCGCCTGCACCACCGTGCAATCCTTGGGCACCGTGACGATGCGCCCCGAGCTCGCGAGCTTGACCTGGAATTCCGCATCGGCGTCCGACGCGGCGATCTCGGCCGAGAAGAACTCGTAGTGCAGCTGGTCGGCCGGCCAGCCGGCGGTGCGCGCGGCCTCCAGCACCCAGTCCATGAAGCCCTTGGGGCCGCAGACATACAGGTGCACGCCCGGCTGCGGCGTGCCGATCGCCGCCGGCAGCGACAGCTTCTGTGCCGGGTCCCCGTCGTCGAAGTGGAACTTCACCTGCGATGCGAACGCGGACTGCGCGATGCGCCCGGCAAACGCGGTGCGATCGCGGGAGCGCGTGCAGTAGTGCATCTCGAACGGCGCTGCGCTCAGCGCCAGCCGCTCGGCCATGCACAGGATCGGCGTCACGCCGATGCCGCCCGCGATCAGCACGCTGCGCGTGGCGGCGTGGGCCAGCGGAAAGTGGTTCTTCGGTGCGCTGATGCGCAGCAGACTGCCCTCCTGCACCAGTTCATGCATCGCCTGCGAGCCGCCGCGCGACGAGGGGTCGCGCAGCACGCCGATCAGGTAGCGGTGGCTCTCCTGCGGATCGTTGCACAGCGAGTACTGGCGCGTGAGGCCGTTCGGCAGATGCACGTCGATGTGCGAGCCGGCCGAGAACGCCGGCAGGGCCTGCCCCTCGGCGTGCACCAGCTCGAAGGTGCAGATGTCCAGCGCCTCCGCATGCTTGCGGGCGACGCGCACGTTCAGTTCGGAGGCGTTCATGCCGCACCTGCCGCAGTCGCCGGGGCCTGGTTTTCCTGCGCGATCAGGCGCTCCAGCACGCGGCGCGATTGCACGCCGCCCGAGTCGATGTTGAGTTTCAGCAGCGAGCGGGTGGGGTGCGCGAGCAGGTTGCGCTGCTGGGATTCGAGCATCTCGAGGTCTTCGCTGAAGATCTTGCCCTGGCCTTCGCGGATCGATGCGGTCAGCGCTTTGTCGTGCGGCTGGAAGTTGCGCGCCATGCCCCAGAAGTACCAGTGCGAGGTCTCGGTCTCGGGCGTGATGAAGTCCACCACGATGCTCGACACCTTGTGCGCTGGATCGGCGTGGTAGCCGCCCTTGCCGGCGTGGGCAACGCCCACCTCGATCAGCACGTGGCTCGGCGGCGTGAAGCGGCAGATCTGCCAGCGGTCGACCGGCACGTCGTCGGCCAGGTGGTTGCCCCGCAGCGCCATGCGCCAGAAGGGCGGCGCCGAGATGTTCTCCATGAAGCGGCTGGTGGTGACCTGGTCGCCCTCGGTCTTGGTGGTGGTGGGCGTCTCGTCGATTTCCTTCTGGCCGATGCTGGTCGAGTGCACGTAGGTCTCGTGCGTCAGGTCCATCAGGTTGTCGATCATCAGGCGGTAGTCGCACTGGATGTGGAACAGGCCGCCGCCGTAGGCCCAGTCGGGGCTTTCGGCCCATTCGAGGTGATGCAGCTTGGCCGGGTCGGCCAGGGCGGGGTCGCCGGGCCAGACCCAGACGAAACCGTAGCGCTCGATCACCGGGAAGGAGCGGATTGCCGGGAAGCCGCGCACGCGCTGTCCGGGCATGGCAACCGTCTTGCCGTCGCAGCCCATCTCCAGCCCGTGGTAGCCGCACACCAGCTTGCCCTCGACCACCCGGCCCAGGGACAGGGGCGCGCCGCGGTGCGGGCAGAAGTCTTCCAGCGCCGTGGCCTTGCCTTCCGCGGCGCGGTAGAGCACCAAGTTCTCGCCACAGATCTTGCGGCCCAGGGGCTTGTCGTCGATCTCGTTGCCTGTGCAGGCCACGTACCAGGTGTTTTTCGGGAACATATGGCTTTCCTTTGGATGGCTGGGTTGGGAGAAGGGGGCGTTCAGTGCGCGGCGGTCACGCGGCCGGCCGGCTGTGCCCTGGCACTGCGGCGCAGCGCGAGGACGGCGGCCATCGCCGCGACCAGCGGCAGCGCGTAGGCGTAGTAGAGATGCGGCGGCTGCCAGCCGCGGTCGAGCAGCACCCCGGCGATGAGCGGCGCGAGGATGGCGCCGATGCGGCCGATGCCGATCGCCCATCCCATGCCGGTCGTGCGCACGGCGGCCGGGTAGATCACCGGTGCGAATGCATAGAGCCCGGCCATCGAGCCGAAGATGAAGCCGCCGATCAGGAAGGCGATCGCGAACGACGCGCCGAGGTGGCCGGTGGCCGCGCCGAACGCGGCCATGGCCAGCGCCGTGATGGCCAGGCTGGCGGCCGTCAGGCGCCCGAGGTCCAGCCGCGCGACGAGCAGCCCGAACAGGCTGCCGCCGACGATGCCGTCGATGTTCAGCAGCACGCCGCCGGTGATGCCCTCGCGCGCAGACAGCCCCGCCGAGACCAGCAGCTTCGGCGTCCAGCTGAGCGCGAAGTAGAAGCCGAACATCAGCAGAAAGAACGCGGCCCACAGCAGCAGTGTCGAGCGCGCCAGGCCCGCGTTGAACAGGCTCGCCACCGTGGAGGCGGAGCGTTCGCCGGCCGGCGGCAGCGGCGGGAGTTCGGTCAGCTCCGGGCGCTTCATCTGGCGCAGCAGCCTTCATCGAAGGTCTTGCGTAGATCGTGGGTCAATTCGTCTCCTTGTGCAGGGCAGCCAAGTACATTGCTGGCGCTCCTTGATTCAGTACACTGAATGACAATCAGTGTACTGAATCAACCCGCGTGGAATCAAGGCCTCATCGACTGGGGTTTACCCTTGCCAGGAGCCGTGCGCCAGCGGGGTCACGCAGGTACCGGCTGCACCGTCGGTGCGCACACGCGGTTGCGCCCGCCGGTCTTGGCCGCGTACAGCGCCTTGTCGGCGGCGCGGACCAGCTCCTTGGGCTGGCCTGCCTTCCCGGCCGCGGGGCTGAGCGCGTCCACGCCCGCGCTCAGCGTCACGAACCCGTCGGCGGAGCCGGCGTGCTCGATCTTCAGGTCGCGCACGGCGCTGCGGATGCGTTCGGCCAGCATCACGGCGCCCGCCACGTCGGTGTTCGGCAGCAGCACCGCCAGTTCCTCTCCGCCATAGCGGGCCGCAAGATCCCCCGGGCGCCGCGACGCGACGCGGGCGATGGTGCGGCCGATGGTCTGCAGGCACTCGTCGCCTGCGGCATGGCCGTAGATGTCGTTGTATTGCTTGAAGCAATCCACATCCATCATGATCAGGGCCAGCGTGCTCGCCGTGCGCGCCGCGCGGCTGTATTCGCTGTCCAGCGCCACGTCGAACTGCCTGCGGTTTGCAAGCCCGGTCAGGCCGTCTTCCATGGCCAGGGTGTTGAGGGTCTTGTTGAGCGTTTCCAGCGCATCGCGCGCCTGCCGCAGCTCGGCCTCGGTGCGGGTCTGGAGCTGGAACTGCCGCACCAGCCGCCACCCGATGAAACCGACGATCAGGGTCAGCAGAAGAACGCCACCCGAATGCCAGAGTGTCTCGCGCCACCAGTTGGCCAGGATCTCGTCCTTGGACAGGGCCGCGGAGACGAACAGCGGATAGTCGGCCAGGCGCCGGAAGCTGTTCAACCGCGTCACGCCGTCCTGCGCCGACTTGATGAAGGCCATTCCGACCGGCCCTTGCGCGGTGTAGGCGCGGAAGAGCTCGGATTCCAGCATGTTCCGGCCCACCATTTCGGGGCTGTAGGGCCGGCGCGTCATCATGGTTCCGTTTTCGAGCACCAGCGCGACGGCGCCGGCCTGGCCGATGTCCAGGCTGTCGTAGAACCTGGAGAAGAACTCGACGTGGATCGTCGCGAGCGCCACGCCGGCAAAGCTGCCATCCGCATGATTGATGCGCCGCGAGACCGGAACCAACAGCCTGCCGCTGGTGCGGCTTTTCACGGGAATGCCGATGTGCGGTCCGCGGTCCGCGTGCGTGCGGTGATAGACGAAATACTCGCGGCCCGCGTTGTTCAGGTTTTCCGGCGGCGTGGAACGGGAGTTCGCAACCCAGTTGCCGTCCTTGTCGTAGATGTGCAGGCCGTCGAGCTGCGGCAGTTCGGCGACCCGCATGGAAAGCACACGGCGAAGCCGCGCCACCTCGGCCGGACCGGTGCCGTCCTGCTCGACGCGTTCGACCATGCCGACCAGCACCGTGTCGGCCTTCTTGATGGCGTCGTCGGCCTGCTGCGCCATGGCGCGCGCGAGGTTCGACGTGGCCACGTTCATCTGCTGGAGCTGGTCGGCGCGCGACTCCCAGCTGTTCCAGAAGTCGATCGCCAGCAGGCTGAGGCAGACGATGGCCACGAAAGCCATGGTCCGGGCGGTGATGGACGGTCCGCGAAGCACTACGCGCTTTCAGGGCAATGAAGCATGGCGGCGGAAGGAGTGTTGGGTGCCTCTCCGGAGGCGAACGCGGCCCCAATGTATCCGAATGCGACGCGCCGCGCGCACCCGGCAGCCGTTTGATCTTGCGCGTCAGCCGGTCGGCAGCTGGCGCAGCTTGCGGTAGAGCGTGTTCCGGCTGATCCCCAGGCGGCGCGCGGCTTCGGAAAGATTCCCGGCGCACGACTGCATCGCCTGGGACACCGCGCGTGCCGAGACGGCCTTCAGGTCCGCCGCGCCGCCGGCGGGCATTGCGGGAACCGTGGGGACCGTGGGCTCCGGCGCGGAAATGCCGCGCAGTTCGTCGGCCAGGTCGTCGGGCAGGTGCCACCAGTCGATCTGCGCCTCGTGCTCGCCCAGCAGCGCGCAGGCGGTGTGCAGCGCGCTGTTCAGCTGGCGCAGATTGCCGGGCCAGCGGTAGCGCGACATGGCCAGCGCGAGCTCCGGCGCCAGCCGCAGCTCGCGGCCGGGCTCGATGCCGCGCAGCATCTGCGCGACCAGGTGCGGCATGTCCTGCCGCTCGTGCAGCGCCGGCAGCTGGAGCGTCAGTCCGTTGAGCCGGTAGTACAGGTCTTCGCGGAAGCGCCCGGCCTCGATCTCGCGGCGCAGGTTGCGGTGCGTCGCGCACACCAGGCGGAAGTCCACCGCCACCGGCTTGCCGCCGCCCAGCGGCGTCACCTGCCGGTCCTGCAGCACGCGCAGCAGCCGTGCCTGCAGCGCGAGCGGCATGTCGCCGATCTCGTCGAGCAGCAGCGTGCCGCCGTGCGCCTCGCGGATGCGGCCGGCCGCGCCTTCGCGGCTCGCGCCGGTGAAGGCGCCGGGCCGGTAGCCGAAGAGCTCGGCCTCGATCAACTGCTCCGGCAGCGCGGCGCAGTTGACCGCAACGAAGGGCCCGTCCCGGCGCGTTCCGCTTGCATGCAGCGCCCGCGCGAACACTTCCTTGCCGACGCCGGAGGCGCCCAGCAGCAGCCAGGAGATCGGCTTGTCCAGCACGCGCCGGGCGCGCTCGACGGCGGCATGCATGGCCGGGTCGCCAGTGTCCAGTTCGGCCAGCGCGTCGGCGCGTGCTTGCGCCGGACGCGGCGCCGGAGCACTGCCATGCGAAGCCGCCAGCACATGGCGGCCGGCTTCCACGCGCAGCCAGAGCGCGCTGCCGTCGTGCCGGCGCACCGTGCGCGGCGCGCCGGCCGGCTGGCGGCACCAGGCCATCAGCGTCGTCACATCCAGCTGCAGCAGCTGCCCGATGGATGCGGCGCCGACATCGGCGCGGGACAGGCCCAGCATGGCAAGCGCGGCCGCATTCGCGCCTATCAGCCGGCCGTCGTCCGACAGCGCCAGCAGGCCCTCGGCCACGCTGCCGATGCCCTCGGGCTGCAGATGCAGGCGCAGCCGCAGGTCGGCGGCGTGGCGCGTGTCGAACAGCTTCTGCTCGACCGTGCGCACCGCCAGCCGCACCAGCGCCAGCGCATGGCGGTGGTGGCCGCGGTGGTCGCCCGAGATGTCGAGCACGCCCAGCATGCAGCCGTCGGGGCCGGTGATCGGCGCGGCCGTGCAGGTGAGAAAACCGTTGCGGTCGAGGTAGTGCTCGCCGGCATGCACCACCACCGGCGCCGCGTCGGCCAGCGCGGTGCCGATGGCATTGGTGCCGCGCCAGCGTTCGTGCCAGTTGGCGCCGGGACGCAGCGCCACGCGCTGCGCGCGGTCCGCGAAATTCGCATCGCCCATGGCCTCCAGCAGCATGCCTTGCGCATCGGCGAGGATCACCAGGCTGTCGGTGTCGCGCATCTGCTCGAACAGGAACTCCATCACCGGCCGCGCGTTGGATGCCAGCTCGCGCTGCTGCTCGAGTGCGCGTGCCAGCTGCGCCGCGGAGGCGTGGGGCGCGCCCGGCGCCCGGCCGGCCGGTGCCAGGCCGAAGCCGCGGCTGCGCTCCCAGCTTCGGCGCAACGCGGCATCGATGAGGCCGTCGGCCACTTCGCCGGTGGTCGTCAACTGGCGGCGCGCCTCGCGCAGGCGCGAGCCCGGCGTGCGGGCGGCGACGTGGTGGGAATTCGTCTGCATCTCTGTTGTCTCCGGTCGGGCCTCTCTGGGCCTTGGTGTCGCGGCATCGAACGGTTCGAGCATGAATGCGGCGGTGCACTGTTCCGTTTAGTGACAGGTGCTCAGCGCGGCATGCTCTGCTGCGCAGTCTGGCGCAGGAAACTGACCCGGTTCTTGCGCCAGATCAGAGCATTCGCGCCCAAGAAGGGGTGGCATGGCGCGTGCAATGCAGCACCCCGGGACCGCGCGGCATCCGGCTTGCGCGGTCGCCTTCCACCCCTTACCCGACGGAGACAAGAGACCATGCAATACGCGAGCCCCAACACCCCCGGTGCAAAGATCGACTTCAAGCCGGCCTACGACAACTTCATCAACGGCAAGTTCGTGCCGCCCGTGAAGGGCCAGTACTTCGACGTGATCACGCCGATCAGCGGCAAGCCCTACACCCGTGCCGCCCGCTCGGGTGCGGAGGACATCGAGCTGGCGCTCGACGCCGCCCATGCGGCCGCGGGCCAATGGGGACGCACCTCGCCGGCCGAGCGCGCCAACGTGCTGCTGAAGATTGCCGACCGTCTGGAGCAGAACCTCGAGCTGCTCGCCTATGCGGAAACCGTGGACAACGGCAAGCCGATCCGCGAGACGCTCAACGCCGACATTCCGCTGACCATCGACCACTTCCGCTACTTTGCCGGCTGCCTGCGCGCGCAGGAAGGCGCACTGAGCGAGATCGACGAGAACACCATCGCCTATCATTTCCACGAGCCGCTGGGCGTGGTGGGGCTGATCATTCCGTGGAACTTTCCGATCCTGATGGCCGCGTGGAAGCTCGCGCCCGCCCTTGCCGCGGGCAACTGCGTGGTGCTCAAGCCGGCCGAGTCCACGCCCGTCAGCGTCATGGTGATGGCCGAGCTGCTGGCCGACCTGCTGCCGCCCGGCGTGCTCAACATCGTCAACGGCTACGGCCGCGAAGCCGGCATGGCGCTGGCGGGCAGCAAGCGCATCGCGAAGATCGCCTTCACGGGCTCCACCGCCACGGGCCGCGTCATCGCGCAGGCCGCGGCCGGCAACCTGATCCCGGCCACGCTGGAACTCGGCGGCAAGAGCCCCAACATCTTCTTCGAGGACATCGCCGATGCGGACGACGACTTCTTCGACAAGGCCGTCGAAGGCCTGGTGCTGTTCGCCTTCAACCAGGGCGAGGTCTGCACCTGCCCGTCGCGCGCGCTGATCCAGGAATCGATCTACGACAAGTTCATGGCGCGCGCGCTCGAGCGCATCAAGGCCATCAAGCAGGGCCATCCGCTGGACACCGACACCATGATGGGCGCGCAGGCCTCGGCCATGCAGATGGACAAGATCATGAGCTACCTCGCGCTCGGCAAGGAAGAGGGCGCGCAGTGCCTGACCGGCGGCGGCCGCGCGCAGCTCGGCGGCGAACTGGCCGGCGGCTACTACATCGAGCCCACGCTGTTCAAGGGCCACAACAAGATGCGCATCTTCCAGGAAGAGATCTTCGGCCCCGTGCTCGCCATTGCCACCTTCAAGACCGAGGCCGAGGCGCTGGAGATCGCCAACGACACGCCCTACGGCCTGGGCGCCGGCGTGTGGACGCGCAACGGCAGCACCGCCTACCGCATGGGCCGTGCGATCCAGGCCGGCCGCGTGTGGACCAACTGCTACCACGCCTACCCGGCGCATGCCACCTTCGGCGGCTACAAGGAATCGGGCATCGGCCGCGAGACGCACAAGATGATGCTCGACCATTACCAGCAGACCAAGAACCTGCTCGTGAGCTATTCGCCGAAGAAGCTCGGGTTCTTCTGACGGCACGGCGCGCCCGAAGATGACGGCGCTGTAATCCAGCCGACGGGAAACCGTCGGGCTGGATCCCTAGAGTGGCATGCATGCCCGTCGAATACGGACAGGCATTGCCGCTCTATCTACAATGCTCCGCATGCACCGGGTTCGCCTCTTCGTCCTCTGGATCGTGATGTTTGCCGTGCCCTTCCAGGCGTACGCGGCGGCAGCCATGGTCTTTTGCGGGCCGGGCCATGACGGTGCTGCCTTGGCTGCGGCGGCAACCGCCGCGCCAGCCGGAGCGCACCGGCATGCGCAAGAGGCGCACGGCGATGGGCATGCAGACCATCACCACCACGAAGCCGCCGCGCAGGACGCCGGGCCATCCGCCGACGGCCAAGGCGCCGGCACCACCGCCCATGCGGATCCGGATGGCATGCACAAGTGCGGCACCTGCGGCGCCTGCCACGCCACCGCGCTCACCGGCACGCTGGAACTGATCGTGTTCCAGGGCCTTCCCCGCGCCGACCTCGTCGAGCCCGCCAGCACGGTGGCCACGGTCGCGCCGCGCCTTCTCGACAAACCTCCTCGCGCCTGAAGCGTTCGTGCGCCTGCGCGCGCCCGGTCAAGGGCCGCAGCAGCTCGCATGCATCGCCTGCGCCATGCCCCTTCGGGCGGCCGTGACGCATTCCGTTCATGAACACGCGAGGATTCCATGTTCCATTCATTGCCGGCCCGATGGCTGGCTGTCTTTCCCGCCTTGGCGGCGCTCGCCGCTGCGGCACAGCCGGTGCCGGCCCCCGCGCCTGCGGCTGGTGAAGCAGCCGCCCGTGCGCCCACCGCCCTGAGCTACAAGTCCGCGCTCGAGGGCTATCGACCGTTCACCGACGACAAGCCCATCCCGTGGAAAGAGGCCAACGAGACCGTCCGCCAGCGGGGCGGCTGGAAGGCCTATGCCGAGGAGGCGGCGGGTACAGGAGCATCCGAGGCACCCGCCGCGCACCAGGGGCACGCGATGCCGATGCCTTCCACCAACAACAAGGAGAAGAAGCCATGAAGCGCAGCTTGCGCCTCACGGCCGCCGCCGCTGCGGCCGTCTTGCTGGCCGGCTGCGCCTCTGTCGGCATCGACGACGCGCTGCAGGACACCAACACCCAGGCCGGGCAGTTCACCGGCGGCAAGCTCGAACTCAGCCGCACGCAGGCGCAGCGTGACCGCCGTGCGTCGCTTGCGCAGGAACTGCTGTCCAGGCCGCTGTCGCAAAGCGACGCGGTGCAGCTCGCGCTCACCAACAGCCCCGCGGTGCAGGCGCTGGTCGCGCAGAGCTGGGGCGACATCGCCGCGGCCAACCAGTCGAGCCGGCTGCCCAACCCGGTCTTCAGCTTCGAGCGCATGCGCCTGGGCAGCGAGCTCGAACTCGGGCGGCTCCTGTCCTTCGGCCTGATGGACCTCATCCTGCTGCCGCAGCGCCTGTCGATCTCGCGCAGCCAATCGAGCCAGGCCAAGGTGCAGCTCACCGGCGCCGTGGTCGACCAGGTCACGCAGGTGCGGCAGGCCTGGGTTCGCGCGGTGGCCGCGCAGCAGATGCTGCGCTACGCCGAGCAGGTCAATCGATCGGCCCAGGCCAGCGCGGAACTCGCGCGGCGCATGCAGCAGATCGGCAACTTCAGCAAGCTGCAGCGCGCGCGCCAGCAGGTCTTCTATGCCGACGCGACCACGCAGCTGGCCTCGGCGCAGCACGCCGCCACCGCCGCGCGCGAGGAACTTGTGCGTGCACTGGGGCTCGACGACGCGCAGGCCGCCCGGCTGGCCCTGCCCGATCGGCTGCCCGATCTGCCGAAGGCGCCGCGCGAGGCCAAGGAAGTGGCCGCCACTGCGACCGAGCAGCGCCTGGACGTACAGCTCGCGCGCGCGCAGCTCGACGTGGCGGGCAAGTCCCAGGGCATCAACCTGCTGTCGACCTTCGTCGATGTGGAAGTCGGCGGCCGGCGCGACACCGTGTTCGACAACGCCGAAGGCACGAAGGGCACGCGGCGCGGCTTCGAGCTCGACATCCGGCTGCCGCTGTTCGACTGGGGCTCGGCGCAGCGCGATGCACTGAACGCGCAATCGCTGGCCGCGGCCAACCGCTACGACGCCACCGTGCGCGGCGCTTCTTCTCAACTGCGCGAAGGCTACTCGGCCTACCGCACCGCCTACGACATCGCGCGCCACTACCGCGACGAGATCGTGCCGCTGCGCCAGGCCATGGCCGACGAGAACGTGCTTCGCTACAACGGCATGCTGATCGGCGTCTTCGAGCTGCTGGCCGAGGCGCGCGACCAGATCACGAGCGTGAGCAACGCCATCAACGCCCAGCAGCAGTTCTGGCTGGCCGACGCCGCACTGGCGGCCTCCGTGATCGGAAAGCCCACGGCCATGGGTGCTTCGACCGCCAGCGCCGGTGGCGACGCCCCCTCCGCCGGCGCCGCTCATTGATTGCGCCAACTGCGCCCACCAACGATTCGAACGACATGACAAACAGACGCAATTTCCTGAGCGGCGTGGGTGCCATCACCGGCGCCCTCGCCGCCGCGAGCGTGAGCAAGGTGGCGATGGCCGCGCTGCCCGAGCCCGTGACCCAGACCACGCCCAACACCATGCCGCCGCTCATGCCATCCGGCGGACGGCCCTACAACCCCGTGGTCACGCTCAACGGCTGGACGCTGCCCTGGCGCATGAACAACGGCGTCAAGGAGTTCCACCTGGTGGCCGAGCCCGTGGTGCGCGAGATGGCGCCCGGCTTCAAGGCCAACCTGTGGGGCTACAACGGCCAGTCGCCCGGCCCGACCATCGAGGTGGTCGAAGGCGACCGCGTGCGCATCTTCGTGACCAACAAGCTGCCCGAGCACACCAGCGTGCACTGGCACGGCCAGCGCCTGCCCAACGGCATGGACGGCGTCTCGGGCCTGACCCAGCCGCCGATCCGCCCGGGCAAGACCTTCGTCTACGAGTTCGTCGCGCGCCGCCCCGGCACCTTCATGTACCACCCGCATGCGGACGAGATGACGCAGATGGCCATGGGCATGATGGGCTTCTGGGTGACGCACCCCAAGGCCGAGCATCCGCTGATCGAGAAGGTCGACCGCGACTTCGTGTTCCTGCTCAACGCCTACGACGTGGAGCCCGGCAGCGCCACGCCCAAGATCATGACCATGCTGGACTTCAACCTCTGGTCGTGGAACAGCCGCATCTTTCCCGGCATCGACTCGCTCAACGTGCGGCTGAACGACAAGGTGCGCATCCGCATCGGCAACCTCACGATGACCAACCACCCGATGCACCTGCACGGGCACGAGTTCCTCGTCACCGGCACCGATGGCGGACCGACCCCCAGGAGCACGCGCCAGTACGAGGTGACCACCGACGTGGCCGTCGGCCAGATGCGCCAGATCGAGTTCCTGGCCGACGAGGAGGGCGACTGGGCCTTCCACTGCCACAAGAGCCACCACACCATGAACGCGATGGGCCACGACGTGCCCACCCTCATCGGCCTGGACCACAAGGACGTGGCCCGGCAGATCACGAACCTGGTGCCCGACTACATGGTGATGGGCGAGCGCGGCATGGCCGACATGGGCGAGATGGAAATGCCCATTCCCGACAACACCGCGCGAATGATGACCGGCGAAGGGCCCTTCGGCTCGGTCGAGATGGGCGGCATGTTCAGCGTGGTGAAGGTGCGCAGGAACCAGAAGCCCGGCGACTACAGCAACCCCGGCTGGTTCAAGCACCCCAAGGGCACCGTGGCCTACGAGCTCGACGGCCCGGCGCCCGAGACCTCGCGCCAGCGCGATGCCGGCGCGGCCGCGATGCCCGCGCGGAACATGCCCGCGAAGAACATCGAAGTGCAGATCCGCAAGCCCGGCAGCGGCCACTCCGGCCACTGATTTTTCATCCGTCCCTCTTTCTTCCAACCTCCAATCCTCAGAAGGAAACCATGAAGCACAACATCCTCCGCAACACCGCCTTCGCCGCGCTCGCAGCCCTCGCAACCGCAGGCGCCTCTGCCGCCGGCAACCACGCCGGGGGCCATGGCCATGGCCACGCCGAAGCCGCGATCGGCCAACCCGGCGTGGCCGCCAAGGCCACGCGAACCATCAACGTCGACATGACCGACGGCATGCGCTTCACGCCCGCCGACATCAAGGTGAAGCAGGGCGAGACCGTGCGCTTCGTCGTCAAGAACTCCGGCCAGCTGAAGCACGAGCTCGTGCTCGGCACCGAGAAGGAACTCAAGGAGCACTACGAAGCCATGAAGAAGAACCCCGAGATGGAACACGCCGATCCCAACATGGTGACCCTGGCCGCCGGCAAGAGCGGCGAGATCGTGTGGCAGTTCACCAAGGCCGGCAAGGTCGACTTCGCATGCCTGCAGCCGGGCCACTACGACGCCGGCATGAAGGGCGCCGTGACGGTGGCCAACAAGACCGCTGCCGCCAAGTAAGAAAACCCAACCTTCAGGAGAGACACGACCATGTCGAAAATTCGCATTGCATTCATGACGGGGCTGGCCGCATTCGCTTTCACGGCTTCTGCCGCGGAGCTTGCCGATGGCGAGATCCGCAAGGTGGACAAGGACAACAAGAAACTCACGATCAAGCACGGCCCGCTCAAGAGCCTGGACATGCCCGGCATGACCATGGTCTTCGGGGTGAGCGACGAGGCCGTGCTGGACAAGTTCCAGCCGGGGGACAAGGTTCGCTTTGATGCTGGGAAGATGGACGGGAAGATTGTCGTGACCCACATCGAGCCTGCGCGCTGAGAAGGCAGGAGTTCGGCGAGCGAGGCCCCCCGTACCGGCAACCCAACTTCAGCGGCTGGGTGACAGGCGGACTACTCGCGCATGTCAACGCCGTGCGGGCCTGCGCTCTTGACCAGCTCCACATCCGGGCCGAAGTCTCTGTGCGGCGGCTCGTGGCCAGACAACTTTTTGTACAGGGCGCACAAGTAGGCAGGCTTGTCCTCGACTTCATCGAGGTCCACTGCTTGCGGCACGACCCAACCCCAGAGCTTCTCGATCTGACCAGACGCCCAGATGTACTCCAAGGCTTCCAGAATCCTTTGCTTGCTTACTGGGCCGAAGCTATCGAAGTCCACCTTCATTGCATCGAACAACTTGGCGCGACAAGGCTCTTCGTTGATGTGGAACTCATCGAGTTCGTCATCGCTCATGGCGAGCAGGTAGTAGTACATCTTGTGGATGTAGCGAGGGAATATTTTTGTCGTCATGGATCGAGATCCGGGTAAGCAGTGATGATCCCTTTGGGACCTCTGACCACAGTTGCATGAGTGATTGGCCGCGATCAGCGCCTTCACGTCAGTGGTCTGGCTCAGCGCGACGGCCTGCGCCTGCCGGATCTGTACCAGCGGCACGAAGGAGCCGGGCTCGTGGATGTAGTGCACGCTGTCGCCGCGCCAGGCCTGCAGCTCCTGCCGGCCCTCGGTGCTTTGCGTGCTCTCGAAGGCCAGCGTGTCGCCGTCCCAGCCGAACAAGGTCGTCGCGTGTGAGCTTCGCTTGGCGATGCGCCGGCCCAGCGCGTCGTAGCTGAAGCTTGTGGTCTCACCGAAGGTCTCGGCGCTGCGCATGCGGTTGAAGCCGTCCCAGGTGAATACGGTTTTCTCGCCGTTCCAGGTCCGCTCGACCAGGTTGCCCCGCTCGTCCCAGGTGTAGGGGTGCCAACGCCAGCGTAGTCCTTGAGTTATTGCCGGACATCGATGCCGTGCGGCCCGATGGCATCGACCAATTCCACATCCGAGCCGAAGTCTCTTTGTAGTGGCTCATGCCCCACCAACTTCGCGTAGAGCGCGCGCAAGTAGCCCGGCTTGTCTTCGACTTCATCAAGTGGCACTGCTTGCGGCACAATGTACCCCCAAAACTTGTCGATCTGACCCGAAGATGGGATGAACTCGATGGCCTCCAGAACCCGTTGCTTGCTCAAAGGGCCGAAGCGATCGAAATCGACCTTCATCGCGTCAAACAACTTGGTGCGGCAATCAGCATCATTAATGTAGAAATCGGCCAGGTCGTCGTCGCTCATGGACCCCAAGTAGTAGTCCAGTTCGCGGATGTAGTCAGTGAAGATTTGCTTCACAGATCAAGACCATCTCTTGAGCCTTACGGCTTGCACTTGGCGGATCTGCGGGAACGCCGTGAAAAAGTCGAAGCTCTTGGGCCTATTGCACGCTGTCAGATTGAATCGCTATGGAGTTCCGATGCTTCCTGGGACAAGGCTGTCAACTGAAATCCAATCGCAATCAAAGGAGAATGAAAAATCATTTTTACAAGATATAAGCACCGATGCCGAGTCACTTGAGTTTTCAATGTTGAATTTATCTACAATATTGGTGTGCCCCCAGCCAGTTTGAGTAATTTTCTTGGCCCCAATAAAAGATATTCCCAAATAAATCACGTCAAAGCTTCGAGGCCATCTGGCAGGAGCATTTTTTGGCTTATTGCCGGTCATGATTTTTATAGAAACTCTAGGCTCATCGCGCTTAAGTAAGATTTCTACTATTTCGGATCCATTTAAAGATGGAAATTCGCCATACACTGAAAATAGTGTTTGAGGATTTAGAATCCTATGAGAGATATTCATTTTTTATTCCGGCAATTGAAATAGTAATGATCGTCCATTCCCTCAACTTTTCCAGTCCGGGTATTTTCTTCTGGGCGAACATTATGGTGGGATGGTTGGTCTCCAACTCCACCTTCGCCGTAATAGTGGCCGGCAGAGTGGTCTTGAACGACTACGTTCTTTCCATTGACCTGATAAGTCAACTCCCGAGTCATGATCGGCTTCTTGTCCTTCCCCAGAATCCAACCGCCTGTTGAATCGGTCAGTGGAATCATTTTTTGACTTATGGGTTGCTGAGACATTGAAATTCCAAGCTGTCTGCGGATTTCTCTCAGACTAGCACGCCTGGTGGGATGGCACGTCAACCCAAATGGATCGACCCACTGCACAGGATTTGGCACAAACAGATGAAGGTTCGTGCCTCCCGCGAGCCCAATCGGATCCCCCGAGACAAACCTTCCACTCACCGGGTCGTAGTACCGGTACCGGTTGTAGTGCAGCCCCGTCTCGTCGTCAAAGTACTGCCCCTGGAACCGGATCGGATTCCTGAACCCCGCCTTTCGACCTGCCTCGCTGATCGCCTGCCTGGCTTCACCCCAGGCCTTGTACTGCGCAGACCATGCGATGCAGCCTTCGTGGTCCGTCAGCTCCTGCGGCGTGCCCAGGTGGTCGCATTGGTAGAACGCAATCTCTTCCTTCGCGAAAGCGGTTGGTGTCCTGAGCTGCTGCCCGTTCCATAACGGATCCTGCTCGATGTCGTAGCGTCCGCCGTTGGCCACGATCAGCGCCTTCACGCCGGTGGTCTGGCTCAGCGCGACGGCCTGCGCCTGCCTGAGGCATGGCATTGGTGAGGCAGGGTAGCCCAATAGAGATCTCTTTCGCTCTAAATGGCCTGTTTTAGGCGCAAAAGAATTCTGGAAATCAATTCGTCTCAATGCGCATTTAATTTCTTCTTCAAAATAAATGCATCACCTGAGAAATTGAAGATTTCCTCGTCCTCTTTTCCCTCTTGATTCATTATTTCCGCGGCAACAAGATAGCTCTCTTTCTCGTTTTTGCTTGATTGAATTATCAAATCAAGTTCCTGCGGATAGAAGCTCGCGTAGCCATACAAGACCTTTCCGTTGTCATTCACTCCAGAATTCGCTCTGGTCACGTCGCCTGCATTTAGGAGATGTGTCTCTATTTCCTTGAGATATTTTTCCAAAAAATACTTCATATGCGATTACTTTTTGCCTTTTGATCGAATGCCCCCGAGTAGACCTTCTGTATATGAGCTGGGCCTGGAGGATCTGCACCAGCGGCACGAAGGAGCCGGGCTCGTGGGTGTAGTGCACGCTGTCGCCGCGCCAGGCCTGCAGCTCCTGCTGGCCCTCGGTGCTTTGCGTGCTCTCGAAGGCCAGCGTGTCGCCGTCCCAGCCGAAGAGAGGGAGACTATTTCGAATAATCCAGACCGCACGGCCCGATTTCGTCAATCAAAATAAAATCGTCCACATTTATCGGAGATGGAGGGGCATTCGTTAATGCAAAGAGGATTCCCTCCAAATAACTTCGTCTATCTGTTACGCGATTAAGTGGAAGATCGTGGGGGATGGCGCTTCTCCATAGATAATTGTCGGAAAAATTCGCCAAAATGTAATTTAATCCATTAATAATATTCTCTTTTGAAATTGGGCCAAACGTCAAAAAACTGCACCTCATTTCCTTAAAGAGAACTTTCTGATTGGTTGTGGAATTAATGTCAAATTCCTCTAGCTCTTCATCGCTTTTGCCCATTAAAAAGTCATAGAGGCCGCGCAGATAATTTAGATTTAACGAATTCATAATTGAGGATAGGCTGTGTAAATTTCGCCAGAACTATTTCTTCGAACCGTGACGCGCGACGTGGTGACAGGACATCCTCCACCACTACGATACCCTTCGCCAATTGTTCGTCCCATATCGAACGTGACGCTGTTTTGACCAGAGCTACTCATTGCAACCTTACCTCTTTGAATAGCATCCAGTTGGTCTACATTGCTGAGGAATCTCGTTGAATCAGGGCCATGGCTTTTCGGTACTTTGCATGGATTATCTGGTGGCACCCCAGTCGTTGCACGCCTTTCTTGATCTGGCATGGTTGTATGGGCTCCATGTCGGGAGTAAGCGTGCCCCCCTGTTGCTGCATCATTGTCGGCAAGAATTTTTCCTGCTCTACGATTGGCTCGATTTCCTTGCAATCCCAGTGGATCAATAAATTCCACAGGATTGGGTGCGTAAGAAAGTACATTTATCCCTCCCTTCAGCCCAATAGGATCCTTCGATACAAACCTTCCACTCACCGGGTCGTAGTACCGGTACCGGTTGTAGTGCAGCCCCGTCTCGTCGTCAAAGTACTGCCCCTGGAACCGGATTGGATTCCTGAACCCCGCCTTCCGGCCCGCCTCACTGATCGCCTGCCTGGCTTCACCCCAGGCCTTGTACTGCGCAGACCAGGCGATGCGGCCCTCATGGTCCGTCAGCTCCTGCGGCGTGCCCAGGTGGTCGCACTGGTAGAACGCGATCTCTTCCTTCGCGAAGGCCTGCGGCGTCTTGAGCTGCTGCCCGTTCCATAACGGATCCTGCTCGATGTCGTAGCGCCCGCCGTTGGCCGCGATCAGCGCCTTCACGTCGGTGGTCTGGCTCAGCGCGACGGCCTGCGCCTGCCGGATCTGCACCAGCGGCACGAAGGAGCCGGGCTCGTGGATGTAGTGCACGCTGTCGCCGCGCCAGGCCTGCAGCTCCTGCTGGCCCTCGGTGCTTTGCGTGCTCTCGAAGGCCAGCGTGTCGCCGTCCCAGCTGAACAAGGTCGTCGCGTGTGAGCTTTGCTTGGCGATGCGCCGGCCCAGGGCGTCGTAGCTGAAGCTTGTGGTCTCACCGAAGGTCTCGGCGCTGCGCATGCGGTTGAAGCCGTCCCAGGTGAAGGTGGTGATTTCTCCGTTGCGGCTGCGCTCGATCAGGTTGCCCCGCTCGTCCCACTTGTAGTGGGTGCCGGCATAGTCCTTGAGCAGGTTGTCCATCAGCCGGCCGGCCATGCTGCGGCCATCACCGCCCAGGCGCACCGCGACGCGGGTGGTGACGCGGCCGGCGGCTTGCGCGTTGGCACCGGTGTCGTCGGAAGGGTTGCCGATGTTGCCCGCCGGATCGAACGCGAAGGTCTCGCGGCCCAGGCGGCTGTGGGCTTCCAGCAGGCGCCCCACGGGGTCGTAGCGGTAGCTCAGGTTGCCGCGGCGGCTGTCGCCGATGGCCACAAGCTGCCCAGCCTTGTCGTAGGCATAGCTGCGGCGGATGCCCACGGCCTCGATCGCGCCCGGCCTGGTCTGCGAGATCTGCTGT
>NZ_RXFQ01000003.1 GCF_003951285.1 Variovorax beijingensis
GCAGCAGATCTCGCAGACCAGGCCGGGCGCTGTCGAGGCCGTGGGCATCCGCCGCAGCTATGCCTACGACAAGGCCGGCCAGTTGACGGCCATCGGCGACAGCCGCCGCGGCAACCTGAGCTACCGCTACGACCCCGTGGGGCGCCTGCTGGAAGCCCACAGCCGCCTGGGGCGCGAGACCTTCGCGTTCGATCCGGCGGGCAACATCGGCCACCCGTCCGACGACACCGGTGCCAACGCGCAGCCCGCCGGCCGCGTCACCACCCGCGTCGCGGTGCGCCTGGGCGGTGATGGCCGCAGCATGGCCGGCCGGCTGATGGATACCCGGGCATCATCGAACTTGCGAACGATCAAATCATTCAGGGAGTGCAATGCAAGAAGGGGAATCTGGCCAAATTCGAGGTTCCTCCAGATCCTCTTGATGCGATCGCCGAGTTTGGAAAGGAAGCGCCGGACGGCCCCAAAGCGAACTTCTGGCCCAGCCAATGGCGCTTCGTCGGTTGCGCAGACGGCGATCCCATTTTGGAATCGAAGCGTTGATCGGTTGCCGAATGCGACGCGTGCCCAGTGGAAAAAGACTCTACCCGCCATAAACAATGACCGCCCAACAAATCATCCTCGACCACGACAAATGGCGAAAAGGCCTCGGCGGTGCACCCGCGGGCCTGGCCGGCCAAAGCGACGCCAATGCCTACGCGGGGCTCGACCTGGAAACGGCGCAGTTCGCCGCGTCGTCCTTCTCGGGCAGCAGCTTCACGGACACGGTCTTCCGGCGCGCCGGCTGGACCGCCTGCCAGCTCGACGGCTGCAGCTTCACGCGCTGCAATTTCGAGCGCGTCGCCATGGCGGATTGCGTGTTCACGCGCTGCGCCTTCGACCAGGCGCAATTCAGCCAGAGCTCGCTTCGCGGCTGCCGTTTTGTCCAGTGCACCTGGAACGGCATGAATTTCGACGGCAGCGACTGGCGGAACGTGCAGGTGCTGGAGTGCAAGGGAACGGACGTGCATGCCAAAAATCTGCGCGGCGAGCAGGTCGACTTCACGAGCAGCTATTTCGAGCAGCTCGAATTCGAAGGCGCCGTGCTCAACAACAGCCGGTGAAGGGGCAAGGACGGGGACGCGATGCGAGCCCCTTCAACCCCGGGTTTTCGATAACTAAAACCACTTGATTTAGTCGCTCCCCTCATCGATAGTCTCCCTGCGTCCGGCCGCCGCTCCCTTGCACACGGGGCACGCGGCCGGTTATCCAGCCCTGCGGGCGCCTGCCGCCCGCCAAACGAACGTACGGAGACAACCCATGCTCAGCTCCCGCTCCATCCTGGCCATGGCGGCCATGTCCCTGGCTGCATCGTCCGCCGCCTTCGCCGCCGACCAGCCCGTCATCGGTCTGGTCACCAAGACCGAAACCAACCCCTTCTTCGTCAAGATGAAGGAGGGCGCGCAGGAAGAGGCCAAGAGGCTCGGCGCCAAGCTGCTTTCCGGCTCGGGCAAGGCCGACGGCGACAACGCGGGCCAGATCACCGCCATGGAAAACATGATTGCCGCGGGTGCCAAGACCATCCTGATCACGCCGAGCGACGCCAAGGCGATCGTGCCGGCCATCAAGAAGGCGCGCGACAAGGGCGTGATGGTGATCGCGCTCGACAGCCCGGCCGATCCGCCGGATGCGACCGACGCGCTCTTTGCCACCAACAACTACACGGCCGGCGTGCTGATCGGCGAATACGCCAAGGCCGCGATGGCCGGCAAGCCGGCCAAGATCGTCGCGCTGGACCTGCTGCCGGGCCATCCGGTGGGGGCGCAGCGGCACAACGGCTTCATGAAGGGCTTCGGCCTGCCGGCGAACGACGCCAAGTCGAACGAATTGTCGAAGGCGCCCGAGATCGTCTGCATGGCGGACAGCTTCGGCGACCAGGCCAAGGCGCAGACCGCGATGGAAAACTGCCTGCAGAAGGCGCCCGAGGTGAACCTGGTCTACACCATCAACGAGCCCGCCGCGGCCGGTGCCTACAACGCACTGAAGCGCGCTGGCAAGGAGAAGGGCGTTCTGATCGTCTCGGTGGACGGCGGCTGCCAGGGCATCAAGGACACCAACGCCGGCATCATTGCCGCCACGTCGCAGCAGTACCCGCTCAAGATGGCCGCCATGGGCGTGGCAGCGGGCGTGGAGTTTGCCAAGACGGGCAAGAAGGCTTCGGGCTACGTCGATACGGGCGTGACCCTGATCGCGGGCAAGAGCGTGGCCGGCGTCGACAGCAAGGACACCAAGACCGGTGCCGAGCTGTGCTGGGGCAAGAAGTAAGAAAGCCCGGAGCTTGCTGATGGCGAAATCTCCAACGCACCACATTCCGTGGGGCGCCCTGGGGCCGTGGCTGGCCCTGCTTGGCGCATGCATCTTCTTTGCGACCCAGTCCGACCGTTTTCTCACGGGGGACAACCTCTCGCTGATCCTGCAGCAGGTGATGGTGGTCGGCGTGATCGCCATCGGCCAGACGCTGATCATCCTCACGGCGGGCATCGACCTGTCGTGCGGCATGGTGATGGCGCTGGGCGGCATCATCATGAGCAAGTTCGCGACCGAGCTCGGGCTGCCGGTGCCGGTGGCCATTCTTTGCGGCGTGGGCGTGACGACGCTGTTCGGGCTGGTCAACGGCCTGCTGGTCACGCGCATCAAGCTGCCGCCCTTCATCGTGACCTTGGGCACGCTGAACATCGCGTTCGCGATCACGCAGCTGTATTCGTCCTCGCAGACCATCACGGACCTGCCCGCCGGCCTCACGGGGCTGGGCACCACCTTTGCCGTCGGCGGTGCCGCGGTGGCCTGGGGCGCGGTGCTGATGCTGGTGCTCTATGCGCTCGCCTGGTTCGTGCTGCGCGAGACGGCCGCGGGGCGGCACATCTACGCGGTGGGCAACAACGCCGAGGCCACGCGCCTGGTGGGCATTCCGACGCAGCGCGTGCTGCTGGGCGTGTACGTGGCGGCGGGCGCGCTCTACGGCATTGCCTCGCTGCTGTCGGTGGCGCGCACCGGCGTGGGCGACCCGAACGCGGGGCAGACCGAGAACCTCGACGCCATCACGGCCGTGGTGCTCGGCGGCACCAGCCTGTTCGGCGGCCGCGGCGTGGTGCTGGGCTCGCTGATCGGCGTGCTGATCGTGGGCGTGTTCCGCAACGGCCTCACGCTGATGGGCGTGTCGTCGATCTACCAGGTGCTGGTGACGGGCGTGCTCGTGATCCTGGCGGTGGCGGCCGATCAACTCTCGCGCCGGGGAGCCCGCTGATGAACACCGCCGCAAATCCAAAGATCGTGATGCAGGCCAAGGGCCTGGTGAAGCGCTACGGCCAGGTCACGGCGCTCGACGGTGTCGACTTCGAACTGCGCGAAGGGGAAATCCTCGCGGTGATCGGCGACAACGGCGCGGGCAAGTCGTCGCTGATCAAGGCGCTGTCGGGTGCCATCGTGCCGGACGAGGGCGAGATCCTGCTCGACGGCGAGCCGGTGCACTTCCGCAATCCGCTCGACGCGCGGCGCGCGGGCATCGAGACGGTCTACCAGGACCTGGCCGTGGCACCGGCCATGACGATCTACGAGAACCTCTTTCTCGGCCGCGAGCTGCGCCGCCCCGGCTTCCTGGGCAACATGCTGCGCATGCTCGACAAGAAGAAGATGCTGCACGAGAGCGCGGCCCGCATGGCGGACCTGAAAGTCGGCATCCAGTCGATGACGCAGGCCGTGGAAACGCTCTCGGGCGGCCAGCGCCAGTGCGTGGCGGTGGCGCGCAGCGCGGCCTTCGCGCGGCACGTGGTCATCATGGACGAGCCGACCGCGGCGCTGGGCGTGAAGGAGGGCAACATGGTGCTCGAGCTGATCCGCCGCGTGCGCGATCGCGGCCTGCCCGTGGTGCTCATCAGCCACAACATGCCGCATGTGTTCGAGGTGGCCGACCGCATCCACGTGGCGCGCCTGGGCAAGCGCGCGGCGGTGCTCAACCCCAAGAAGATCAGCATGAGCGACACGGTGGCCGTGATGACCGGCGCCATGACCGCCGACCAGCTGCCCGCGGAGGCGCATGCCTGATGCAGAAGCCGCTGCGCGCTCGCCCGACCTGTTGCGCCCGCGCGGCTCCAACCAGGTCGGCATGCGCCAGTTCAACGAGCGCGTGGTGCTGCAGGCGCTGCGCGTTCACACCAGCCTGCCCAAGGCCGACCTCGCGCGGCTCACCGGGCTGAGTGCGCAGACCATCGGGCTCATCACCGCGCGGCTCGAGGAAGACCAGCTGATCGTGAAGCAGAGCCGGGTGCGCGGCCGCGTCGGGCAGCCCTCGGTGCCGCTGGCGCTCAACCCGGACGGCGCCTTTGCGATCGGCATCAAGGTGGGCCGGCGCGGCGCCGAATGGCTGCTGATCGACTTCACGGCGCAGGTGCGCGAGCGCCATGCCATCAGCTACGACTTTCCGGATGCGGACGAACTGCTGCCCGCGATCGCCCGGCACATCCACCGGCTGCGCGACGGACTGGGGCCGCTGGCCGCGCGCAATGTCGGCGCCGGCCTGGCCGCGCCGTTCCTGCTTGGCGGCTGGCACCGCACGCTGGGCTTGTCGAAGGCGCAGTCGGATCTCTGGAACCAGATGAACCTGCTGGACGAGGTCAAGGCGCGCACCGATGTGCCGGTGAGCTTTGCGCGCGACACAGTGGCGGCCTGCGTGGCCGAGCTGGTCGGCGGGCGCGGCCATGACCTCAAGAGCTTTCTCTACATCTTCGTCGACACCTTCGTGGGGGGCGGGCTGGTCATCGATTCGCACCTGCACACCGGCGCGCACGGCAATGCGGGCGCGCTGGCCTCGCTGCCGATGCAGCCGGCGCAGGCCGGCCGGGGCGCGGCACTGCCGCCGCAGGTGATGGCCGAGGCCTCGCTGTGGGAGTTGGAGCAGCGCCTGCAAGGCGAGGGGCTCGACCCCACTGCCGCCTACGACGACCGCGCCCTGCAGGCGCCGTTCGCCGCCGCGACGCAGGCCTGGCTCGGCTCCGCATCGCTGGCGCTGGCGCACGCCATCGTCAGCAGCACGGCGGTGCTCGACCTCGCCGACGTGGTGATGGATGGATCGATGTCGCGCTCGCTGCTGCAAGCCTTGCTCGAGCAGACCCGCGCCGCGCTGGCCCGGTGCAACTGGGAAGGCCTGTGGCCGCCGCAGCTGCATGGGGGCAGGGTGGGTGCGCAGGCCTGCGCGCTCGGTGGTGCGATGCTGCCGCTGCACGCCAACTTCGCGCCGGACCACGACGTGTTCCTGAAGGCAGCCTGAGGGGCCGCCCGGGTGCGCCGACCGACTTCAGGCGCTCACGGCCTCGCCGCTGCGTGCAGGTTGCGCGGCAATCGCAGCGTGCTCGCGCTTGCGCCCTCGGGGCAGGGCCCATCGGAATAGACAGCATCGCCTTCGGGCATGACGCACTTTTGCACCTCGACGAAGGCTGGCGCGGCCTTTGCGGGCGGCTCTGCCGGGGCCGCCACGGGGGCGATCGCCGGGGCCTCGGAAGTTGCGTTCGCCGGCGGCGCGACGGGTTCTTCGGACGCGCGTGCCGTCGCACGCGGGGCCTCGACGGAGGCTGGCATGACCGCAGGGGGCAAGGCGGGCGCGCGCGCCGCGCTCTCGTGCACGAGGTCATTCAATGTCACGTAGAAGAGAGACACCGCCAGCAGCGCCACGCCAAGACACGGCGCCCAGTACCGTTCGGAGCCGGAACTGGATCGGGGCGCGGCGGCCCGCGACTTCAGCGCCGCAGCCATGACCAGCCCCCGGCTTGCAGTGTCCCGGCGAGCTTCGCGATGCCACCGGTGCCGCTCGCAGCCCGCGCGATCAGCGCGCCGCCGGCCGCGCCGGCAGCGATGCGCATGAGGAACGAGCGGCTGCGGCCCGCCGCCAGCAGAAGCAGCACGCCGGCGCCGAGCACGACGAGGTGCTCCCCGGGGTAGTCGGCGCGCGCGGCATCCACTTGCTTGAACTTGTCGATCGTCTGTTCCAGGCTCATGACCGAAACTCCTGGTTGGTGTCCGGCCATTCTTGGTGGCAGGCGCCGGGCATCGCTGTAGGCCTGCGCCATGTGCCGTGACGGAATCCGCCTCGAAAACGCCGCGGATAGAACCGCGCCTTGGGGGCAGGTGTCTCGATAATGCGTTCCCCTTGTCGAGAACCGGGAAAAAATGAGTGCCGCAGATTTCCTTTTCGCCCCCGAGGTGCAAAAGCTCTTGAGGGTCGCCTACGCGGCGCCCGACCAACCGTTTTCTTCCAGCGAGCTGGCCCGGCGATCGAAGCTCGCCCCCGACGACGTGGCGCGCACCCTGGAGCACCTGGTCGGCAGCGGCATCCTGAAGCGGCAAAAGCCGAAGGCGGACCAGGCCGATACCGTCTCTGTCGACCGCACGTTCATCTTTCACGACGAACTGCGCAGCATCGCGCTGAAGTCGTTCGCCGCCGCCGAACCGGTGCGCTCGATGCTGCGCACCAAGTTCAAGGATTCGGTCCTGCGCGCCTTCGTCCTGGGAGAGGACCAGGACGGCACCGTGGAGCTCCTCGTCGTGCACGGCCAGCTGACGCCCGACGAAGCCGCCATGACGGCCGCCTGTCAGAAACTGTCGAAGAGCATCCACCGCCACCTGAAGATGCACGTCATCTCGAACGCCAGGTTCAACAGCCTGACGCCGCGCGACCCGCTCGCGTCGAAGCTTGCGGCGCCCTCCGCGCTGGAGATCATTGCGCTCGGGGATACGAAGGCCCGACCGCCCGTCGAAAGGGCCGGCCTCCTGCAAAGCGCGAAGAAGAAGCTGGCCGCTCTGTCCCGCCCATCGGCGTGAGCGCGCCCCGGCCAGGCGGCCGCCGGGCTACTTGCCCTTGTCTCTCGCGGCCGCAAGGCCGCGGGCTTCGGCGATCAGCGGCTTCACGGTCTCGAAGGTCCTGTCGCCCGGGTTGATCACGCTGACCCAATACATCTTTGCGTACACCGGATGCGGCATCAGCCTGTCGATCGCGGTGAAGTCGACGCCGGCCGTCTCCTGCTCGCCGAACAGCGCGCGGAAGGTCTCCTTGCCGACGCCCACGTTGAGGCGGAAGACGCCGGGGCGATCGAGCTTCGAGGCGCTGTCGAACGCGCTGTCTTTCGTGACGATGGTGGCGAAGGGAAACTTGTTGTCCGCGCCGTGAAAGAAGAAGGTGTTGTCGTCGGCCACTTCGAAATGGCCGCCGCCGAGCGAGTCGATGATGTGTTGGGTGATGTCGTCTTCGGTCATGGAGATGCTTCGTGTGCTCAGGGCTTCCAGCGGCGCAGGCCGAGCTCGTCCGCGAGCGCCTGGTAGGTCTTGATGCGGGCCTGCACGTAGTCGTCGAGCGCAGCGCCGGTCAGCGCGAAAGGATAAAGGCTGTGCCGTTCGCGCAGTGCCGCGTAGCCGGGTGCGGCCGTGGCTTCGGCGAATGCGACGGTCCATGCGCGCACGGCCGCCTCGGGCACGCTGGCGCTGAGGTACAGGCCGCGCACGGTGGGCCAGACGATGTCCACGCCTTGCTCGCGCGCGGTCGGCACGCCGGCGAGCGCGCCGCCCAGCCTCGCCTCCGACAGCACCGCCAGCAGCCGCACCGCCGCGCCGCCCGCGATGGCCTGCAGCGCCTCGGCCGCATCGCCGGGGAACACGTCCACGTGCTTGCCCTGCAGCGCGCCGAGTGCATCGCCGCCGCCTTCGAAGGACACGAAGCGCATCGCCTTGTGATCGCGCCCCGCGGCGCGCACCAGCAGCGCGGCCTTCACCCAGTCCTGGCTGCCGACCGTGCCGCCCGCGCCGAAGGCCACGCGCGAGGGGCCTTGCCGCAGGACGGCGATCAGGTCCTGCAGCTGCCTGTAGGGCGAGTCGCGGTGTACGGCGATCACGCCGTAGTCGGTGCCGAGCGTGGCGATCCAGCGCACGGCCGACGGCGGATGGGGCCCGAAGCGGCCCTGTGCCAGGTTGAGCAACGAGCCGCTCGAGAACGCCACCAGCGTGCCCGGCCCGCCGAGCCGCCCGGTGGCGATGCGGTCGAAGGCCACGGCACCGATGCCGCCCGGCAGGTAGCGCTGGCCGAGCGGCGGGCGCGCCGGGCGCACCGCCTGCAGCGCGTCGCGCGCGAGGGCGCAGGTGAGGTCGAAGCCTCCGCCCGCCTTGGCGGGAATGATGCAGTCCGCCGCTGCTTCGGACGGATCGCCGGCGGATGCCTCGGCGGCGCGAAGGCTTGCGAGCAGCAGCAATGCCGACAATGCGCGAAGCGCATGGCGGCGGGTGGCAGTGGGGATCGGCATGGGCTGTGTGCGCAACGCGGGCAGTGGCTAGCCGGCGGCCGGCCGGGGCCACCAGATGATCGCATGCAGGCCCGTGCCCGCCTCGCGTGCTTCGAGCCGCAACTCGCCCCGGTGCCGCTGCGCGATGGAGCGCGCAATGGCCAGCCCCAGGCCGAAGCCGCCCTTGCCGGCGCGCGCGCCGCGGCGAAAGCGCTGGCCCAGCGCGGTGCGTTCTTCTTCGCTCAGGCCGGGGCCGTCGTCCTCGACGTTGAGGCTCCATCCGGCTGCGTCGCCCGCGGCAAAGAGCGTGATCGTTCCCTCGGCAGGGGTGTAGGCGATGGCGTTCGCCACCAGGTTGCCCAGCGCCTCGCGCATGAGCCCCCGGTCCGCGACCGCGAAGAACTCTGGCGCCGGCGCATGAATGCCCAGGTCGATGCGCTTGGCGCGCGCCAGCGGCAGCAGGTCGACGGCCACTTCGCGCAGCAGCGCCGCGAGGTCGAACTCGGCGGGCTCGACCGCCACGGTGTCGCTGCGGCCCAGCGCGAGCAGCTGCTGCGCGCTGCGCGTCGCGCGGCCGATCTCGGTGCCGAGGGCGTCGAGCGCGGCCTGTACCTGCACCGGGTCCTGTTCGCGCTTCGCGTAGTCGGCCTGCATCTGCAGCGTGGTCAGGTGGGTGCGCAGTTGGTGCGAGGCGTCGTCGAGAAACTGGCGCTGCTGCGTCACCAGGTCTTGCGTGCGCGACATCTGCTGGTTGACCGCAGCGACGAGCGGGCGCACTTCGGCCGGCAGGTCGGTCTCCGCGATGCGCGTCAGGTCGTCGGGCGTGCGGGCCTGCACCTCGCGCGCGAGCCGCGACAGCGGGCGCAGCGCCGCGGCGAGCGCGATCGCGGTGCCGCACAGCAGCAACGCGAGCACCAACCCGTCGCGCAACGCGGCGCTGCGCACGAAGCGCGCGCTGAACTCCTGCCGCGAGCGCGTGCTCTCGCCCACCTGGATCAGCACACTGCGCCCGCTGCTGCCGGCGGGCGCGCGGTCCAGGTCGCGCCGGTAGGCCGCAAGCCGCACGGCCTCGCCGAAATAGGTCGCGTCGTAGAAGGCCGGCACGCCCATCTTCAGTTCGGCGGGCGGCGCGGGCAGGTCGGCGCTGCCGAGCTCGACCAGCCCGTCGGAAGTCGCCACCCGAAAGAACACCTGACCGCTCGCCGTGAGCTCGAAGAACTCGAACATCGTGTACGGCAGCTCGACGGAGAGGCCGCCCGAGGCGGTCGAGATATTGGCGTCGATGGATTTGAGCGCGCCCAGCAGTGAGCGGTCGTAGGCCGCATTGGCCGCGGCCAGCGCGTCGTGCCGCGTCATCCACAGCTCGAGGCCGGTCACCACCAGCAGGGCGGGGAACAGCAGCAGCGCGAGCCGCTGCCAGAGACTCGCGCGCCTGAGCCGGTCGGCGATGCCCTGCATCACGCGTACTCAGTCCGCTTCCAGCACATAGCCGAGCCCGCGCAGCGTAACGATGCGGACCCCGCTGCCGTCGAGCCGCTTGCGCAGCCGGTAGACGAACACTTCGACCGCCTCGGGGTGCACCTCTTCGTCATCGGAAAACACCCGCTCGAGAATCTGCTGCTTCGAGAGCGGCTCGCCGCTGCGCTGCACCAGCACGCGCAGCACCGCCAGTTCGCGCGGCGACAGCGCCAGCGTTTCGCCGTTCAGCACGAACTGCCGGCGCGCGCCGTCGTACACCAGCGGGCCGCAGGCCAGGCGCGGATGCTCCACGCCCCGCGCACGCCGCACCAGCGCATGCAGCCGCGCCTCGAGCTCGGCCAGCGCGAAGGGCTTGGCCAGAAAATCGTCGGCGCCCGCGTTGAGCGAGGCGACGCGCTCGTTCAGCGAATCGCGCGCCGTGAGGATCAGCGCCGGCAGCCGCTGGTCGCGTTCGCGCAGCCGCTGCAACACCGTGTGGCCGTCCATGCCCGGCAGGCCCAGGTCGAGCACCAGCGCATCGTGGTCGCGCTGCTGCAGCGCCCGGTCTGCGAGCCGGCCGTCGTCCACCCATTCGACCTGGATGCCCGCATACTCCAGCGCCTTGCAGAGCCAGGTGCCCAGGGTGTGTTCGTCTTCGGCCAGCAGGATGCGCATGGCGCGATGCTAGGGCCTGGAACGCTCAATCCGGCTTGATGTTTGCCCTTGCGATCACCTTCTGCCAGCGCGCTTGTTCCGCGGCGATGAACTGCGTGAACTGCTCGGGCGTGCCGCCGATGGCTTCGGCCGCGTCGCCGGTCAGCCGCTGCATCGATTCGGGCGACTTCACGGCCTTCATCGTCTCGGCCGAGAGCTTGGCCAGGTTCGCCGGCTCGATGTTGGCCGGCGCGAGCATGCCGTACCACTGCGTCATCTCGAAGCCCGGGAAGCCTTGCTCGGCCACGGTGGCCACGTCGGGCAGCTGCGGCAGCCGCTTGGCCGAGCCGGTGGCGATGCAGCGCACCTTGCCGGCCTTGATGAAGGGAATGATCGCCGCGGCGCCGATGGCCGACGCGTCGAGGCGGCCGGAGAGCAGGTCGGTCACCATCGGACCCGTGCCGCGGTAGGGCACGTGCAGCATGAACACCTCCGCCGTCATCTTCAGGTACTCGAAGGCCAGGTGGCCCGCGCTGCCGTTGCCCGCGGAGCCGTAGCTCAGCTTCCCCGGCTTCGACTTGGCATAGGCGATGAACTCCTTGAGGTTCTTCGCCGGCACGTCCGGGTGCACCACGTAGAGGCTCGGCACCTTGGCCAGCAGGCTCACCGGCTTGAAGTCCTTGTTCGCGTCGTAGGGCAGCTTGGCGAAGATGTACGGGTTGACCGCCAGCGTGCCGATGTGCCCGAGGATCAGCGTGTGCTGGTCGGTGCTGCGCGCCACCTCGCTCATCGCGATGTTGCCGGCCGCACCCGGCTTGTTGTCGACGAAGACGCTCTGGCCCAGCGTGCGCGAAAGCTCGGCGGCGGTGGAGCGCGCGACGATCTCCGAACTGCCGCCCGGTGCGAAGGGCACGACGAAGCGGATCGACTTGCTGGGCCAGCCGGATTGGGCCGCGGCCAGCGAGGGGAGCAGGCCACCGAGGGCGAGCGCGGAGCCGCCCTGCAGCCATTGGCGGCGCGTGGGCTGCGGGTCGTTCAGGAAGTCGTCGAACATGGTGCTTGTCTCCATCGCTTGTTTGGGAAAGCCCGCATCCTGCCCGACGGATGCTGTCGGAAAGCTGTCAGTCAGATCAGGTTGCGCATGGCCTGCGCCGTTTCGCGCAGCACCGGCAGCACGCGCGCCACCGCATCCTCGGAGCTTTCATGGCCCATCGGCATCGTGATGTTGAGCGCCCCCACCAGCGTGCCGTGCCGGTCGCGCAGCGGCACCGCAATGCCGCGCGAGTTGAGGTCCAGCTGCTGTTCCGACAGCGCCCAGCCCTGTGCACGGATGCGCGCGAGCTCCAGCTTCATGCGCTCCATGCTTGCGATGGTGTGCGAGGTGAACACCTGCAGCTGCCGCGTGGCGAGCCAGTCGGCCAGCTCGGCGTCGCCGCGCAGCGCGAGCATCAGCATGCCCGCGGCCGTGACCTGTGCCGGCACCCGCGCGCCCAGCACGTAGCCGGTGCTCATGCTGCGGTTGGGGCCGTTGCGCGCGATGTAGACCACCTCGTCGCCGTCCATCACGCTGAGGTAGGCGATCTCGCTGGTGCCCGCGGCCACGCGCTGCAGAAAGGGCTGGACGATGCGCGGCAGCCGCGCCGAGTCGAGGTACGACTGGCCGAGCCGCAGCACGCGCGGCGTGAGCCAGAACAGCTTGCCGTCGCTGGCCACGTAGCCCATGTGCTGCAGTGTCAGCAGGTAGCGCCGCGCGGCCGTGCGCGTCATGCCGGTGCGTTCGCCGGCCTGGCTGGCGGTAAGGCGCGGATGGGCGTCGTCGAAGGCCTCGATGATGCTCACGCCGCGTTCCAGGCCGGCGATCCAGTCGCGCTTGTCGAGGCCGGCGGGCGCGGGAGAAAGATCGGTGGCATCGGTGCTCATGGCCCGGAGTGTGCCGTGCGGCGGGCGGTGCGGCGGCCCGGCCAGATCAGGACAAACCCTGTTTATGTACGATCATCGAACGAATAAGGACGATTGTCGATCGATCTGGACTTGATTCCTGAGCGAAATCCGCAGCGAGGTGGCTAAAGTTCGCCTTGGCAATGGCCCTGGAGCGATTGCCGTACAAAAAGAGGCAAGACATGACCACCTCCATCAGCGGCAGCACCCTGGCGTACCTGATTCCCGGCGACCCTGTGCGCAACGTGCGCCTGCCCCGGATGTTCAACGCCGCCTTCGAGCGCTTCGGCATCGACGCGGTGCTGGTGCCCGTGCAGGTGCCGCTGCGCGATTTCGCGGTGTTCTTCAAGTCGGCGTTCCTCGCGCGCAACGTGCGCGGCATGGTGATTGCGCCGCCGCACAAGCCGCTGGCGGTCGACCTGCTCGACGGCTGCGGCCTGTTCGGCCGCGTGGCGGGCTCGGTCAACGTGGTGCGCCGCATCGAGAACAGCGAGCTGGAGGGCGACCTGTTCGACGGCGAAGGCCTGCTGGGCGCGCTCGATCACTTCAATATTCCGTTCCGCGGCAAGCGGGTGCTGATCCTGGGCGCCGGCGTGAGCGCCGCGGCCATCGGCGTGGCGCTGGCCGAAGGCGGCACGGTCGACGGCGCCGAACACATCGCGTTCTACGACACCTCGGCCGGCAGGGCGGCCGGCGTGGCGGCCAAGCTCGACGCCTTCTTCGATGCCAACGTGGTGGCGGTCGACAGCAATGCGCCCGAAGGCTACGACCTGGTGATCAACGCCACGCCGCTGGGCCTGGACGAGGCCGACGCGCTGCCCGTCGATGTCGCGCGCATGGACTCCCATGCCGCGCTGTTCGACATCCTGCTGCGCAACCAGCCGACGCCGCTGGTGCGTGCCGCACGCGCGCGCGGCCTCAATGCGCAGGCCGGCTTCGAGATGCTGATCCAGCAGATGCCGCACTACTTCGGGTACTTCGGCCACAAGGATGCGGCCGAAGCGCTGCGCAAGGATGCGGATTTCCTGCGCGAACTGATCTATCCGCCGGCCATGCACGCCGAGATCACCCAGCCCCTGCGCTACCAGTCCCCGAGCGTGGCTTGACAGAGGGACCGCGGCCCGGTGGGCTGCCGGGCTCGAAGCGATCGGCATGGGAACCAATTTTCAAGGAGGAGACGCAATGACAAGGATTTTCGACGGCTACTGCAAGTTGCTCGATGCGCTGATCGCGCTGGCGCTTGCCATCATGGTCGTGCTGGTGTTCGGCAACGTGGTGCTTCGCTACGCCTTCAATTCGGGCATTACCGTGTCGGAGGAAGTGTCGCGATGGCTCTTCGTGTGGGTCACGTTCCTGGGGGCGGTGGTCGCGGTCAAGGAGCGCGCGCACCTGGGCACTGACTTCCTGGTGGCCCGCCTGCCGGTGCTGGGCAAGAAGATCTGCCTTGTCGTGAGCCATCTGCTCATGCTGTATGCGACCTGGCTGCTGTTCAGCGGCAGCCTGGCGCAGGCGAGGATCAACTGGGACGTGGAGGCGCCGGTGACCGGCGCATCGACCGCGATCTTCTACGCCTCGGGCATCGTGTTCGCGGCCTCGGCGGCGGTGTTCCTGCTGAGCGACCTGGTGCGTGCGCTCACCGGCCGGCTGAGCGAAGAGGAGCTCGTGATGGTGCAGGAGTCGGAAGACCTTGCGCAGCTCCAGCGCGACGAAGCGGCCGAGCGGGCCGCGCACGACAAACGCTGAGCGCCGGAGACCACCATGACCGTATTCATCTTCCTCGGCTCCCTGCTCGGCGCAATGGCGCTGGGCATTCCGATCGCGTATTCGCTGCTGCTTTCGGGCATGGCGCTGATGGTGCACCTCGACCTGTTCGACGCGCAGATCCTGGCGCAGAACGTGGTGAATGGCGCCGACAGCTTCCCGCTGCTTGCCGTGCCGTTCTTCATGCTGGCCGGCGAGATCATGAACGTCGGCGGCCTCTCCAAGCGCATCGTCAACCTCGCCTTGACGCTCGTCGGCCATCGCCGCGGCGGGCTCGGCTTCGTCGCCATCCTGGCGGCCTGCCTGCTGGCCGCGCTCTCGGGCTCGGCAGTGGCGGACACGGCCGCGCTCGCGGCACTGCTGCTGCCGATGATGGTGCGTGCGGGCCACGACAAGGCGCGCGCGGCGGGCCTCATCGCCTCGGCCGGCATCATCGCTCCGGTCATTCCGCCCTCGATCGGCTTCGTGATCTTCGGCGTGGCCGCCAATGTGTCGATCAGCAAGCTGTTCCTCGCGGGCATCGTGCCCGGCATCATGCTGGGAGCAGGCATCGCCCTTGCGTGGTGGTGGGTTGCCAAGCGCGAGAACATCCAGCCGGCGCCCAAGGCCACCGGCGCCGAGCGCGCGAAGGCGTTGAAGGAGTCGCTCTGGGCCCTGTTCCTGCCGGTGATCGTGCTGGTGGGTCTCAAGATGGGCGTGTTCACCCCCACCGAGGCGGCCGTGGTCGCGGCAGTCTACGCGCTGTTCGTTGCGATGGTGGTCTACCGCGAGATGAGCTTCGCGCAGCTCTATCGGGTCTTCGTGAGCGCGGCCAAGACCACGGCCGTGATCATGTTCCTGGTGGCGGCGGCCATGGTTTCCGCCTGGCTCATCACGGTGGCCGACCTGCCGAGCAAGCTCATCAGCCTGCTGGAGCCCTTCATGGGCAACCAGACCCTGCTGCTGATCGCGATCATGGTGCTCGTGATGGCGGTCGGCACGGCCATGGACATGACGCCCACCATCCTGATCCTCACGCCGGTCCTGATGCCGGTGGTCAAGGCCGCGGGCATCGACCCGGTCTACTTCGGCGTGCTGTTCATCATCAACAATGCCATCGGGCTGATCACGCCGCCGGTGGGCACCGTGCTCAACGTCGTGGCAGGCGTCGGCAGGATGAAGATGGACGAGGTGACGCGCGGCGTGCTGCCGTTCATGACGGCGCAGTTCATCGTGATGTTCCTGCTCGTATTTTTCCCCTCGCTGGTGCTGGTGCCCATGCGCTGGTTCGCCGGCTGACCCTGCGTTTCACGTTCCCTGTTTTTGACTCAACCCCCAAGGAGACAATCCATGAAGAAGACCATCACCCGGGCGCTTTGCCTCGGCATCGCGATGCTGCTGCCCGTGGCTGCTGCCGTTGCGCAGGACATCAAGGAGCGTTCGATCAAGTTCGCGTTCCAGAATCAGGGCGATCATCCGCAGGCCCTGGGCGCGAAGAAGTTCGGCGAACTCGTCGCGCAGAAGTCGGGCAACAAGATGCAGGTCAAGCTGTTCCCGGGCGGCACGCTCGGCGGCGACGTGCAGACCGTGTCGGCGATCCAGGGCGGCACCGTCGAGATGACGGTGCTCAACGCCGGTATCCTTTCCAACCAGGTCAAGGCCTTCGCGGTCTTCGATTTCCCGTTCCTGTTCGCCAATCCGCAGGAAGCCGATGCGGTGACCGACGGGCCTTTCGGCAAGAAGCTGTTCTCGGAACTCGCGGCCAAGAACCTCATCGGGCTTGGCTACTGGGACCTGGGCTTTCGCAACGTGACCAACAGCAAGCGCCCGATCAACAAGGTGGAAGACCTGGCCGGCCTGAAGATCCGCGTGATCCAGTCGCCGATCTACATCGATCTTTTCAATACGCTCGGCGCCAATGCCACGCCCATGCCTTTTCCGGAACTCTATCCGGCGCTCGAACAGAAGGCGGTCGACGGCCAGGAGAATCCGAACACGGTCATCCGCACGTCGAAGTTCGCCGAAGTGCAAAAGCACCTGGCGCTCACGCAGCACGTCTACAACCCGCAGGCGCTGATCGTCGGCAAGAAGCTCTGGGATTCGCTCAGCGATGCCGAAAAGAAAATCATGACCGAAGCGGCCGCAGAAGCCACCAGGTTCGAGCGCGAAGTGTCGCGTGGCCAGGCGCAGGCCGCGCTGGAGGATCTCAAGAAGGCCGGCATGCAGGTGACCGAATTCAGCCCCGCCGAAATGCAGCGCCTTCGCGACAAGGTCAAGCCGGTGGTGGACAAGCACAGCGCACTGGTGGGCGAGGCCGTGGTCAAGGAGCTGTACGCCGAGATCGCCAAGGTTCGCAAGTAATCCAGGAAGGGGCGAGTGAAGAACACCATGATCACCGGCAAGACCACCCTCGTCGCGCACCTGGGCTTTCCCACCGAAAGCTTCAAGGCGCCGATGATCTACAACCCCTGGTTCGAGAAGCAGGGCATCGACGCCGTCGTGGTGCCGATGGGCGTGAAGCCCGAGGACTATCCGGCGGCCTTCGCCGCGCTGTTCCGGCTCACCAACATCCGGGGCGCGCTGGTGACCATGCCGCACAAGATCACGACCATGGGCCTGGTCGACGAGGTCACGCCCACCGCAAAGATTGCCGGCGCCTGCAACGCCGTGCTCAAGCGCGCCGACGGCACGCTGGTGGGCGACCAGTTCGACGGCGCCGGCTTCGTGCGCGGCGTGCTGCGCAAGGGCTGCGCGCTCGAGGGCGCGCGCGTGCTGGTCTCCGGAAGCGGCGGCGTGGGCTCGGCAATTGCGGCCTCGCTGGCTGCGGCCGGCGTTGCGGAAATTGCGCTCTTCGATGCCTACGCGGCTTCGGCCGAAGCGTTGGCCGGGCGCCTGCGCACGCACTATCCGGCGCTGGCCGTATCCACCGGCTCCAGCGATCCGGCCGGCTTCGACCTCATCGTCAATGCCACGCCGCTGGGCATGAAGGAAGGCGATCCGCTGCCTTTCGACGTGGACCGCATCGCGGCCTCGACCTTCGTCGGCGAAGTGGTCATGAAGTCCGAATACACGCCGCTGCTGCGTGCCGCCCGCGACAAGGGCTGCGCCGTGCAGGTGGGCACCGACATGCTGTTCGAGATGATTCCCGCATACCTCGAGTTCTTCGGCTTCGGCACCGCCACGGCCGACGCGCTGCGTGCCGAGGCGAAGATCAGCTACTGAGCAGTGTGCAACGCCGGCCCTGCGCCGTGCGGCGCGAGGGAAGACGCGGTGTAATGCTGTTGCGCTCACTCGATTTTTTTGACGCAAGAAGACATTCACCATGAGCATTTTCGAAGGCTTCCTTTCCACGTCCGAGACGCTTTCCGCCTTCAGCGACCACAATTTCGTCGGCGCGATGCTGCGTTTCGAGGCCGCATTGACCCGCGCGCAGGCCGCGCTCGGGCTGGTGCCGGAGACGGCCGCGCATTCGATCGTCGGCAGCTGCAAGGTCGAGCTGTTCGACGTGGCCAAGATCGTGCGCGACAGCGGCCGTGCGGGCAGCGTCGCGATTCCCCTGGTCAAGGCCTTGAAGGAGGCCGTGGGCCTGTTCAATCCCGCCGCCGTGCCCTTCGTGCATTTCGGCAGCACCAGCCAGGACGTGATCGACACCGCGATGGCGCTGGTCACGCGCGAAGGCATTGCGCTGATCGAAGCCGATGTCGACCGCGCCATCGAGGCGCTGCTGCAGCACGCCGCGCAGCATGCCGCCACGCCGATCCTTGCGCGCACGCTGATGCAGCCCGCCTCGGTCACGAGCTTCGGCCTCAAGTGCGCCGGCTGGGCCGCGCCGCTGGTGCGCAGCCGCGCACGCCTGCGCGAGGCCGCACGCCATGCGCTGAGCGTGCAGCTCGGCGGCGCCGTCGGCACGCTCGCGCAGATGAAGGGACAGGGCCCGGCCGTCGTGCAGCGCGTGGCGGACGAGCTCGGCCTCGGCAATGCCGGCGCCACCTGGCACACGCAGCGCGACGAATGGGTCGCGCTCGGCTGCGAACTGGGGCTGCTCACGGGCAGCCTCGGCAAGATCGCGCGCGACATCGCGCTCATGGGCCAGTACGAGGTCGGCGAGGTGGCCGAGCCCACCGAGCCGGGCCGCGGCGGCTCCTCCGCGATGCCGCACAAGCGCAACCCGGTGGCGGCGATGGTTGCGCTGGCCGCGGCCCAGCGCGCGCCGCAGCGCGTGGCCGCGCTGTTGGCCGCGATGCCGCAGGAACACGAGCGCGCGCTCGGCGGCTGGCAGGCCGAGCTGGCCGAATGGCCGCAGCTGCTGATGTCGGCGCACGGCAGCGCGCGTGCGCTGGCCAGTGCGCTGCCGGGCCTGCAGATCGACGCGGCGCGCATGCGTGCCAACATCGACACCCTGCGCTCGGAACTGCCGCGCGAGGCGGCGGACGAATGGTTCGACCCCGCGCTGGCCGGCCCCGCAGGCGAAACCGCGCTGCGGCAAGTCGCGGCACTGCGCGCCCAACTGACTGCGAAAGACACCCCCTGATGACCGACGAAGCAAGCACCCCACCTTCCAACGACTACGAAGCCGGCCTCGTCAACCGCCGCCGCGTGCTCGGCGACGCCTGGGTCGACAAGTCGCTCGCCAACCGCAATGCGTTCAACGCCGAGTTCCAGGAGCTCATCACCCGCCATGCCTGGAACGACATCTGGGGCCGGTCCGCGCTCGGCGACAAGACGCGCCGCTACATGGTGCTGTCGATGATGCTGGGCATCCATGCCTATGAAGAATTCGCGATGCATGTGCGCGCGGCGCTCGACGGCCCGCTCGAGTCGCGCCTCACGCCGGAGGACATCAAGGAAGTCATCATGATGGCGGCCATCTACTGCGGCGTACCGGTGGCGAACCACGCCTTTGGCATCGCAACCGGCATCCTGCGCGAGAAGGGCCTGCTGGCCGCGGCTTCCCAGTGACCGGGCCGAGCCTGCGCAAGGCCCGGTTCGAACCCGGCTTCGGCCTGCTGCTGCCGCTGCTGCTGGCGGCGCAGCCGGTGGCCACCGACAGCTACCTGCCCGCGCTGCCCGCCATCGCGAAGGAGCTTGGATCGGCCAGCACCAGCCTCACGCTGTTCGTGCTGGCCTTCGGCTTTGCGCAATTGCTGTGCGGCCCGCTGGCCGACCGCTTCGGCCGCCGGCCGGTGCTGCTGGCGGGGCTCGGCTGCTACGCGATCGCGGCGCTGGGCGGTGCCTTCGCCGGCAGCGTGGCGGTGCTCGCGGGCTGGCGCACGCTGCAGGGCTTTTCGATGGCGGCCATCCTGGTGTGCGCGCGCGCCGCGGTGCGCGACCTCTATCCCGCGCACGAAGGTCCGCACGTCATGGCGCGCGGGCTCACGGGCCTGGGCGTGGTGGGGCTGCTGGCGCCGCTCCTGGGCGCATGGCTGGTGCAGGGCGCCGGCTGGCGCTGGGTGATGGCCTCGATGGCGTTCTACGCGCTGGTGCTGCTTGCCCTCTGCTGGCGCTCGTTCGCGGAGACGCGGCGGCCGCTGGCCGGGGAGCTTTCGGCGCCGCGCGGCAGCGCCCGCGCCGTGTTCGCGAGCCGCAGCTTCCGGGCCTGGGCCTCGGTGGCCGCAACCACCTACGGCGGCCTTTTCTGCTTTCTGCTGCTGTCGCCGATGGTCTACATCGGCTACCTGGGCTGGTCGCCCGCAATGTACGGCTGGATCCCGGCCGGCGGTTCGCTCGTCTACATCTTCAGCACCACCCTGTGCCGGCGCCTGCTGCGCAGGCACGGGCCGGTGGGCACAGTGCAGCTGGGCGCCACGCTGAGCATGGCCGGCGCGGCGATCCAGGCGCTGGGCTGCTGGCTGGCGCCGTACAGCGCGCTGCCGCTGCTCGCGGGCCACGCGGTCTACTGCCTGGGCCACGGCATCCACCAGCCCTGCGGCCAGGCCGGCGCCGTGGGCGACCTGCCGCACCTCGCGGGGCGGGCCGTGTCGTGGTCGGGTTTCGGCATGATGATGGTGGCGTTCAGCGTCGGGCAGGTGGCCGCGCAGTTCGTCGACACCGATTTTTCGAACGGCGCCTGGCCGATGGTCGTTCCGATGCTGCTCGCGGGCTGCGGGTTGCTGGCCATCGCGTTCCTCTGGCTGCCGCGTCTTCAACATCCGATCAAAGAAAAGGAATCACCATGACCCGTTTGAATGTCGTCCGCGAAGGCAGCGGTCCTTTTGTCGTGCTGAGCCATGCGCTGGGCTGCGACCTGCACATGTGGGACGGCGTGGCCGAGCAGCTTGCGCGCGCCCACACCGTGATCCGCTACGACCACCGCAACCATGGCGGCTCGCAGGTGGTGCCGGGCGCGCTGCGCGTGGAGACGCTGGCGCAGGACGCGGCCGAGCTCATCCAGCGCGAGGCGGGCGGGGAGCCGGTGCACTTCGTCGGCCTGTCGATGGGCGGCATGACCGCGCAGGCGCTGGCGGTGCGCCATCCCGAGCTGCTGCGCAGCGTGGTCATCGCGAATTCATCGGCCCACTACCCGGACCAGTCGCCGTGGCGCGCGCGCGCCGAGACGGTGGCCGCCAAGGGCGTGGCCGCCATTGCACCGGGCGCGGTGGCGCGCTGGCTCACGCACGGCTATGTCACCACGCAGGAGGGCAAGGCTGCGGCCGAGGTGCTGCACGACGTGCTGGTGCGCACCGATGCACAGGGCTACATCGAAAGCTGCAACGCGGTGGCAGCCATCGATTTTCGCGAGAGCAATCGCCGCATCGCCGTGCCCACGCTGGTGATCGCGGGGCTGCAGGACGAGGCCACGCCGCTGGTGATGTCCGAAGCCATCGCGGCTGCCATTCCCGGCGCGCGCCTGGCCACCATCGATGCGGCGCACCTGAGCGCGGTGGAGCGGCCGGTCGAGTTCACCCAGCTGCTGATCGATTACTGGCGCAGTCTTTGAGGAATGCGGCCTTCGGACCACGGGGTCGGGCCTAGGTCTAACCCCTATTTCGTGCGAATAATGCACGCATGCGTTCGATGATCGAACACTGAGCCTGTGTGGAGCGTTGTGGGCAGCAGCGGCTGTTCCTACAGTCACCTCCCATGCATCGCTCCATCGCCACCGTCTCCCTCAGCGGCACGCTTCGCCAGAAGCTCGAAGCCGTTTCGGCCGCAGGCTTCGACGGCATCGAGCTGTTCGAGGCCGACTTCGTCAACTTCAAGGGCAGCGCCCCCGAGCTGCGCCGCATTGCCTCGGACCTCGGCCTCTCGATCGACCTGTACCAGCCGTTCCGCGATTTCGAGGGCATGCCCGAGGCGCAGTTCCGCCGCAGCCTGGAGCGTGCCGAGCGCAAGTTCGACCTGATGGAGGCCATGGGTGCGCCGCTGATGCTGTGCTGCTCCAACACCTCGCCGCTCTCGGTGAACGACCCGGCGCTGGCCGCCGCCCAGCTGCATGAGCTCGCGGAACGCGCCGCGCGCCGCAACCTTCGCGTGGGCTTCGAGGCGCTGGCCTGGGGCCGCCACACTTCGCTGTACGGCCAGGCCTGGAACATCGTGAAGCAGGCCGACCACCCGCAGCTCGGCCTGATCCTCGACAGCTTCCACACGCTGTCGCTGAAGGACGATGCCACGGGCATTGCCGCCATCCCCGGCGACAAGATCTTCTTCCTGCAGATGGCCGATGCGCCGCTGCTGTCGATGGACGTGCTGCAGTGGGCGCGCCACCACCGCTCGTTCCCGGGGCAGGGTGATTTCGACGTGATCGGCTTCTTCGAACAGGTGCTGCGCGCGGGCTACACCGGCCCGCTGTCGCTGGAAATCTTCAACGACCTGTTCCGCGAAACGCCCAACCGCCGCACCGCGGTGGACGCCATGCGCTCGCTGCTGTATCTCGAAAGCGAGGCGAAGCGGCGGCTGGCTTCCTCGGCCGATGCGCCAGCGCTGAAACCGCAGATCGAACTGTTCAGCCCGCCGCCCGTGCCGGCGCTCTCGGGCCTGTCCTTCATCGAGTTCGCGGCCGATGAGGCCTCGGCCGGCACGCTCGGCGCGCTGCTGGAGCAACTCGGCTTCCGCCGCGTCGGCCGGCACCGCTCCAAGGCCGTGGCGCTGTACCGCCAGGGCGGGGTCAACCTGATCGTCAATGCGCAACCGGATTCGTTCGCGCGCAGCCGCTTCGAGGCGCACGGCACCTCGGTGTGCGCGCTGGGCGTGCGCTGCGCCGATCCGCTGGCCGCCGTCGAGCGTGCCACGGCCATGCGCTCGCAGCGGCACGACAGCCCGCTCGGCCCGAACGAATTGCGCGTGCCGGCCATCGTGGCGCCGGGCGGCAACCTGATCCACTTCGTGCCCGAGGCCCTGGGCACCAACGGCCTGTACGAGGCCGACTTCATCCTCGAGGAAGACGCCGCGGCCGATGTCCGCGGCGCCGGCCTCGCGCAGGTCGACCACGTGGCGCTCGGCCTCGCGCTCGACCAGCTCGACACCTGGGTGCTGTTCACGCGCGCCGTGCTGGGGCTGGAGCCGGGCGAAAGCCTGGAGCTGGCCGACCCCTTCGGCCTGATCCGCAGCCGCGGCGTGGCCAACGCCGATCGCAGCGTGCGGCTGGTGCTCAACGTGTCGCTGAGCCAGCGCACCCGTACCGCGCGCACGCTGAGCCTGACCGGCGGCGGCGCGGTGCACCACATCGCGCTGCGCTGCGACGACATCTTCGAGAGCGTGGAGCGGCTGCGCGCCGGCGGCACGCGCTTCGTGCCCATTTCGGACAACTACTACGACGACCTGGCCACGCGCATCGACCTGGACCCGGCGCTGCTCGCACGGCTGCGCGCGGCGGGCGTGCTGTTCGACCGTTCGCCCGCGGGCGACTACCTGCACATCTACACCGAGAACATCGAAGGCGGACTCTTCTTCGAACTGGCACAGCGCACCGCGGGCTACGACGCCTACGGCGCGCTCAACGCACCCGCGCGCATGGCATCGCAGGCGCAGCAATAAAGATTCTTTTCGTCAACCCGGAGACAAACCATGGCAACCATCACGGCCCACGAGCCGAAAGGCAAGCACCAGTCGAAGAAAGCCACCGCGAGCGGCTGGATCGGCTCGGCGCTGGAGTACTACGACTTCTTCATCTACGCCACCGCGGCGGCGCTGATCTTCCCGCAGATCTTCTTTCCCAAGGGTGACCCGCAGATCGCGATCATCGCGTCGCTCGCAACCTATGGCGTGGGCTACGTCGCACGGCCGATCGGCGCACTGCTGCTGGGCCACTGGGGCGACACGCACGGCCGCAAGACGGTGCTGATCCTGTGCATGTTCCTGATGGGCTTTTCCACCATCGCCGTCGGCCTGCTGCCGACCTATGACCAGGTCGGCCTGTGGGCACCCGCGCTGTTGGTGGTGCTGCGCCTGATCCAGGGCTTCGCGGTGGCCGGCGAGATTTCGGGCGCAAGCTCGATGATCCTGGAGCACGCGCCGTTCGGGCGCCGCGGCTTCTTCGCGAGCTTCACGCTGCAGGGCGTGCAGGCCGGCCAGATCATGGCGGCCGCCGTGTTCCTGCCGCTCGCGCACTACATGGACAAGGACGCCTTCAATTCCTGGGGCTGGCGCATTCCGTTCCTGCTGAGCTTCATCGTCATCGTGGCCGGCTACATCATCCGCAAGGAAGTGAACGAGACCCCCGCCTTTGCCGAAGTCGAGAAGAGCACGAAGCCGAAGGCGCCGGTGATCCAGGCCGTGACCGAGAGCTGGGGCGACATGCTGCGCGTGCTGCTGTGCTCGCTGATGAACGTGATCCCGGTGGTCGCGACCATCTTCGGCGCCGCCTATGCAGTGCAGCCGGGCTACGGCATCAACTTCGAGAAGGACATCTACCTCTGGATTCCGGTGATGGGCAACATCGTGGCCGTGATCGTGATCCCGTTCGTGGGCAACCTGTCGGACAAGGTCGGCCGTCGCCTGCCGATCGCCGTCGGCGCCATCGGTTCGGGCCTGCTGTCGTTCGGCTACCTGTACGCCATCAGCATCCACAACGTGCCGCTGGCCATCGTGATGTCGCTGCTGATGTGGGGCGTGGTCTACCAGGGCTACAACGCCGTGTTCCCGAGCTTCTATCCGGAGATGTTCCCCACCCGCACCCGCGTCTCGGGCATGGCGATCTCGCAGAACATCGGCACCGCGATCACCGCGCTGCTGCCGGCGCTGTTCGTGGCGGTCGCGCCCCCCGGCGCCGCCAACATCCCGCTGACCGTCGGAGCCATCACGCTGGCGATCTGCGCCATTGCCGCGATCTCGGCCCTGAGCGCGCGCGAAACCTACCGCGTGCACATGAACGACCTGGGCAATCCCGATGCGGTGCCGGTCGACAAGCTCGAATACGACCGGCTGCGCGAAGAGACGCTCGCCACCGCACGCATGGCAGCCAAGGCCGCGGCCTGAAGACCTTGCGCGCACCAAGGGCGTCGGGGCGATGAAGAATGGCGGGCATGACCTCCCATCTCAAGATCGATTTCGTTTCCGATGTCTCCTGCCCCTGGTGCGCCGTCGGCCTGGGCTCGCTCGAGGCGGCGCTGCGGCGCGTCGCGCCCGATGTCACGGCGGAGCTGCATTTCCAGCCCTTCGAGCTGAACCCGCAGATGCCGCCCGAAGGCCAGGACACCTTCGAGCACCTGAGCCAGAAATACGGCTCCACGCGTGAACAGCAGGCGCAATCGCGCGAGATGATCCGCCAGCGCGGGGCCGAGGTGGGCTTCGAGTTCAGCCCCGAGGGCCGGCCGCGCATCTACAACACCTTCGACGCCCACCGCCTGCTGCACTGGGCCGAGCTCGAAAGCCCGGCCCGGCAGGCGGCGCTCAAGAAGCTGCTCTTGAAGGCCTACTTCACCGATCGCCAGAATCCCTCCGACCACGAGGTGCTGGTGCGCCTGGCCGCCGAGGCCGGGCTCGATGCGGCGCGGGCCCGCGAGATTCTTGCGAGCGACGAGTTCGCCCGCGAAACCCGCGAGCGTGAACGCATGTACACCGACGCCGGCATCCATTCGGTGCCCGCGATCATCATCAACGACCAGCACCTGATCTCGGGCGGCCAGCCGGTCGAGGTGTTCGAGCGCGCCTTGCGCCAGATTGCCGGCGCCGCACCCGCCAGCGTGGCGGTTGCCTGACTTAGCCGGGGCTTACGCACTGCCTTGCGCGGCGCTGCGAAGGTAAAGTGCGTCAACGCGGAGCGGGGCACGGCGGTTGAGGAAGCGTCCTCGAACCGTCGTCACTCACAGGAACTCCGAAGATGAAGAAGAAACGCCTCATCGCCGCATTCGTTCTCATGGCCGCGGCCTCGCTGCCCGCGTTGGCCGACGAATACGGCAGGCACCCGTTCTACCTGCACGCCCTGTCCGACCTGCGCACGGCCGCCTGGAAAGTGGAGCACCGCCGCCCCGAAGACGGGCAGGTCTCGCGCGACGAGCAGGTGGTGGTCGACGAGATCCATGCCGCCATCGGCGACGTGCGCCGCCACGACCTGCGCACGGAGTGAATGGGGTGGCGGCCGCCGCATCGCCGTGGTTGTTCTTCCCGCGCCGCGTGCCGATGGCGCTCGCTGCATGCGTGCTGGCGCTGCTCGCGGCCTGCGCGGGCGCGCCGGGGGACCGTCGGCCGCTGGTGTCGGTGTCCTTGCCTTCTGCACCCATGAACGAAGCCGCGCGGCTGCGCTGGCTCGACCGCGTGGGCTGGGGTGCCAATGCGAGCAGCGAGGCGCAACTGGCGCGGCGCGGCCTGTCGCTGTGGATGCGCGACCAGCTCAATCCGCGGTCCGCGCCGCTGCCACCCGCTGCGCAGGCGCAGATCGATGCCATGGCCATTTCGCGCACGCCGCTCGACCAGCTCGTCACCGGACTCGACGCGCTGCCCGACGAAGACCAGAAGAAGGCCGCGCGCCAGGCCTACCAGCGGCGGCTCAACGAGCTGGCGCGCGAGGCGCAGCAGCGCTTCGTGCTGCGCGCGCTCTATTCGCCCAACCAGCTGCAGGAGCAGATGACCTGGTTCTGGATGAACCACTTCAACGTCAACCTGCGCAAGGACAACATCCGCGCGATGTTGGGCGACTACGAAGAGAACGCGATCCGCCCGCATGCGCTCGGCAGGTTCCGCGACCTGCTCGGCGCCACGCTGCACCACCCCGCGATGCTGCGCTACCTGGACAACGCGCAGAACGCCGCCAACCGCATCAACGAGAACCATGCGCGCGAGCTAATGGAGCTGCACACCATGGGCGTGGGCGGCGGCTATTCGCAAGCGGACGTGCAGGAGCTGGCGCGCGTGCTCACCGGCGTGGGCGTGAGCTACCAGCCGCTCGATGCGCCGCCGCCGAACGTGCGGCCGGCCCTGCGCGCCGACTATGTGCGCCGGGGCCTGTTCGAGTTCAACCCCAACCGGCATGACTACGGGCCGAAAACGCTGCTGGGCCAGCCCATCCAGAGCCGCGGGTTGGCCGAGGCCGACGAGGCGCTCGACCGCCTGGCGCGCGCGCCGGCCACCGCGCGCTTCGTCTCGCGCAAGCTCGCCGTGTACTTCGTCTCCGACGAACCGCCGCAGGCACTGGTCGAGCGCATGGCCGCGGCCTTCACGCGCAGCGACGGCGACATCGCCGTCACGCTCAAGGCGATGTTCGAGTCGCCCGAGTTCGCCGCCTCGCTCGGGCGCAAGTTCCGCGATCCGGTGCACTACGTGATCGCCGGCGTGCGGCTCGCGTACGACGAGCGCGTGGTCTCGAACGTGGGTCCGATGCTCGGCTGGATCAACCGCATGGGCCAGCAGCTGTACGGCCACGAGACGCCCGATGGCTATCCGCTCAACGAAGCCGCCTGGGCCAGCGCGGGGCAGATGAACACGCGCTTCGAGATCGCGCGCGCCATCGGCGCGAACGGCGCCGTGCTGTTCCGCACGGACGACAAGGCGCCGCTGGAGAAACCCGCATTCCCGCCACTGGCCGACTCGCACGCGGTGCGCGCCATGCAGGCGGGCCTGGGCGCGGACACGCGCGAGGCGCTGGCGCAGGCGAGGAACCCGCAGGAGTGGAACACCTTCCTGCTGGCGTCGCCGGAGCTGATGCGCCGCTGATGATGAGAAGAGGACACACCGCCATGCAACGTCGAGAACTGCTCAAGCTCATGGCCGCCGTTCCGTTTGCGGGCGCCGCCGGCCGGCTGATGGCCGCGCCCGCAGCCGAAGGCACCAAGCTGCTGGTCGTGTTCCTGCGCGGCGCGTACGACTGCGCCAGCCTGCTCGTGCCCACGGGCAGCGACTTCTACTACGCCTCGCGCCCCAACATCGCCATCGCCAGGCCCGGCATGCCCGGCGGCGCGCTGCCGCTGGACGGCAACTGGGGCCTGCACCCCGTGCTGGCACAAACTGTGATGCCGATGTTTCAGCAAAAACAGGCCGCCTTCATCGCCTTCGCCGGCACCGACGATCTCTCGCGCAGCCACTTCGAAACGCAGGACTCGATCGAACTGGGCCAGGCGCTCGACAAGCGCCGCGACTATGGCTCGGGCTTTCTCAACCGCCTGGCCTCCGTGCTCGGCGCCGGGCCGCTGGCCGGCGTGTCGCCCATGGCGTTCACCAACCAACTGCCGATCGCGATGCGCGGCAGCGCCAAGGCCGCCAACATGGCGCTCGCGGGCAGTGCGCGCCCCTCGATCGATGCGCGCCAGAGCGAGGTGATTTCGGCGATGTACCGCAACACGGCGCTGGCACAACCGGTGGCCGAGGGCTTTCAGGTGCGCGACGAGGTGGTGCGCGCCATGCAGGCCGAGATGGACGCGGCCAGCCGCAACGCAATGACGGCCAAGGGCTTCGAACTCGTCGCGCGCCGCATGGCGCGGCTCATGCGCGAGCGCTTCGATATCGGCTTCGTCGATGTCGGCGGCTGGGACACGCATGTAGGGCAGGGCGGTGCCATCGGCTACCTCGCCAACCGTTTCGAGGAACTGGGCCGCGGCGTGGCCGGTTTCGCAGAGGAGATGGGCGACGACGCCTGGCGCCAGACCGTGGTCGTGGTTATCAGCGAATTCGGCCGCACCTTCCGCGAGAACGGCAACCGCGGCACCGACCATGGACACGGCAGCGTGTACTGGGTGCTCGGCGGCGGCCTCTCGGCGCAGGCCGGCGGGCGCATCGTGGGCGAGCAGCAGGAAGTGGCGCAGGCCACGCTGTTCCAGAACCGCGACTACCCGGTGCTCAACGAATACCGCGCGGTGTTCGGCGGGCTGTTCAGGCGGATGTACGGCCTCTCGCCGGCACAGCTTGGGCGGGTGTTCGAGGGAGTGGCGCCGAAGGATCTGGAGTTGGTTTAGCCGCCCGGCGCATTCCTGCGCACCGGGCGCCCAGGAGCCGCCGAGAATCGGTGCATGCCTCACGCCGTCTCCTTCCTTCGCGCCGCGCGCCTGGCGCGAAGCGCCAAACCCTTTCTCGCCCGCGGCGGCTTCAAGCGCGAGCGCTGCGCGGGCTGCCGCCTGGTGCCCAGCCATTGCATGTGCGCCGTGCGCCCTTCGGTGGCAACGCGCGCGGGGGTGTGCCTGCTCATGGCCGACATCGAGCCGCTCAAGCCCACCAACACCGGGTGGCTGGTCGCCGACGTGGTGGCCGATACCTTCGCCTTCGGCTGGGCCCGCACCGAGACCGATCCCGCGCTGCTGGCACTGCTGAACGATCCGCAATGGCAGCCCTACGTGGTGTTCCCGGGGCAATATGCGGCGCCCGAGCGCGTGGTCCTGGCCGTTCCGGCGCCTGGACCGGACGGCAATGGCAGCGCGAAACGCCCGCTCTTCATCCTGTTCGACGCGACATGGGCCGAGGCGCGCAAGATGTTCCGCAGAAGCCCTTACCTCGACCGGCTGCCGGTGTTGAGCCTGCAGCCGGAGCGGATCACGCAATACAGGCTGCGCAACTCCGGTCGCGACGACCACTTCTGCACCAGCGAGGTGGCCGCGATGTGCATGAGCCTGGCGGGCGAGCCTGTTGCCGAACAGACGCTGGAGGCGTACCTGGCGGTGTTCACGCAGCACTATCTGCGTGCGAAGAACCAGCAGCCCATTGCCTGGGACGATGCGGCGCATCGGCGGCTGCGCGAGGTGTCCGCCCGGCTGCCGGCCTGATGTCGTCGAACTTGCCCGCGATCGTCCTTGGGCCGCGGCTTGCGGCATGGCGGTCCGGCGTTCGGCATACTCTCGGTGCGCCAAGCTTCGGAGGTTCATATGCCGCCACAACCGTATATCGCCAAGACCGCACCGCAAGCCGCATGGGGCCCTATTGCGCTCGCGCGCCTTCTGCACGGCGTGGTGGCGCTGGCCGCGGCCGGGGGAATCGGCCTCGAGCTGAGCGCGGCGATCAGCGGCGGCCCCGGTATCGCGCCCACGCATCTCGAGCGCTTCGTGCGGCTGTTCAGCTACTTCACTATCGATTCGAACCTGCTCGTCGGCGGTGTCTGCGCGCTGCTTGCCTTTCGTCCGGCGCACGACGGGCGGCTGTTCCGGGTGCTGCGGCTCACGGCGGTGCTTTGCATCGCGGTCACGGGCATCGTGTTCCACACGGTGCTCACGGGGCTGCGAGAGCTCACGCCCTCGGGACAGCTCGCGAACTTCCTGCTTCACACGGCGGCGCCGGTGTTCGCGGTGCTCGGCTGGTTCCTGGTCGGGCCACGGCCGCGCACCGGCCGCGGCACCATCGCGTGGGCGGTGCTGCTGCCGCTCGCGTGGATCGTCTACACCTTCGTGCGCGGCGCGTTCACCGGCTGGTATCCGTATCCGTTCATGGACGTGGGCACATTGGGACTGGCACGCGCAGCGCTCAATTCGGCTTTCGTTGCCGCCGTCTTCATCGTGATGGCTATCGGCCTGCGCCTGCTCGAGAAGCAGCTTCCCGCAGCGCCTGCCGGCTGAGCGCAGGGGCTTTGGGCTTCGCCGCAAAATAGCCGCTGACGCGCACGGCGCATCCAGAAGGAATATCCGAAATGACCACTCCCTTGCAGCAACTCCTCGGCATCGAGCTGCCGTTGATCCAGGCGCCCATGGCGGGCGTGCAGGGTAGCGCCATGGCCATCGCGGTCAGCAACGCCGGCGGGCTCGGCTCGCTGCCCTGTGCCATGCTGAGCCCCGATGCCATGCGCAGCGAGCTCGCCGCGATCCGCGCCGGCACCGGCAAGCCCTTCAACGTCAACTTCTTCTGCCACACGCCGCCGGAGCCGAGCGCCGAGCGCGAGGCGGCATGGCGCAGCGCGCTGGCGCCGTACTACGCCGAGTTCGGTATCGATGCCGCGAGCATCCCCACCGGCCCGGGGCGCAACCCGTTCAGTGCCGAAGTGGCCGATCTGCTGGCCGAGTTCCGTCCTACGGTGGTGAGCTTTCATTTCGGGCTGCCTTCAGAGGCACTGATGGCGCAGGTGCGCGGATGGGGCGCGAAGGTGCTGGCCTCGGCCACCACGGTCGACGAGGCGCGGTGGCTCGAAGCGCATGGCGTCGATGCGGTCATTGCGCAGGGGCTGGAGGCCGGCGGGCATCGCGGCCATTTCCTGTCGCACGACCTGACGATGCAGCTCGGCACCTTTGCGCTGCTGCCGCAACTGGTGCACGCCGTGAAGGTGCCGGTGATCGCGGCCGGCGGCATTGCCGATGCGAACGGCGTGGCCGCCGCCATGGCGCTGGGCGCCGCGGGCGTACAGGTGGGCACCGCCTACCTGCTGGCGCCCGAAGCCACCACCAGCGCCGTGCACCGCGCGGCGCTGAAGAGCGAGGCCGCGCGCCACACGGCGTTGACCAATCTCTTCACGGGCCGGCCCGCGCGCGGCATCGTCAACCGCGTGATGCGCGAACTGGGCCCGATCGGCCCGGCGGCGCCCGAGTTTCCGCTGGCCACCTCGGGCATTGCGCCGCTGCGCGCCAAGGCCGAGGCGCAGGGCAGCGGAGATTTTTCTCCGCTGTGGTCGGGCCAGAACGCAACCGGCTGCCGCGAGCTGCCGGCGGCCGAGATCACGCGCGCCCTGGCGCAGGGTTTTCAGTCTCTTGCGGCCTGACGCCATGACGCAACTCCACCTGCCTTTCAAGTTTCTCGAGCAGGCCGCGGGGCCGAACGTGCGCGAGCCCTGGCTGCTGGTGCTGATGCACGGCGTCGGCAGCAACGAGCAGGACCTGTTCGGCCTGGCGCGGCTCATGCCGCCGCAGTTTCATGTGTTGAGCCTGCGCGCGCCGTATGTGCTGTCGCCCGATGCCTATGCGTGGTTCGAGTTCCAGGTGCTGGCCGATGGCGAGCGGCGCATCAACGAGGAGCAGGAGCGCGAAAGCCGCTTCCTGCTGGGCGAGATGGTGGCCTCCGCGGCGCAGCAACTCGGCGTGCCGCCCGAGCGCGTGGTGGTCGGCGGCTTCAGCCAGGGCGGCATCATGGCGCTGTCGCTGCTGCTGACGCAGCCCGCGAAAGTGCGCGCTGCCATGGTGTGGCACGGCCGGCTGCTGCAACAGGTGGCGGCGCACATCGCAGCGCCCGAGGCTTTCGTCGGCAAAGCGCTGTGGGTGAGTCACGGCAGCGCCGACAACGTGATCCCGCCAAGCGCTGCGCAGGCCACGCGCGCACTGGCGCGCAGCCTGCCGCTGGCCCTGTCGGGCGCCGATTTTCCGGGCGGCCACGAGATCCGCCCGGCCGAGCTGCAGGGCGCGCTGGCGTGGCTGCAGTCGCTCGGTTCGGCGGCGGGCGCGTCCTAGCGGGCGAACTTTCGCGCCGGGAGCGCGTCACAGGGCGTTACGGGACGAAGCCGCGGCCGGGCGCCGATCTGGTGCACCATAGCCGCTCGTCTCCCATTGCCATCCTCGAAAAAGGAAACCGCAGACATGCCCGACCGAGACATCCCCGAAATCCCCGACGTGCGCGATCCGCGCGATGCGCCCGCGTACAGGCCGCGGCGCGAGACGTCGACCGGAACCATCGTCGTGATCGTGCTGCTGGCGATCGCAGCCGCATTCCTGGGCTGGCGCTGGTACCAGCAGCAACAGCCGCTGCCGGTTGAACCGCCGGTGGCCGCGGCCCCGAACGACGGGCTTGCGCCCGCACCGCCCCCGTCCCTGCCCGAATCCCCGGAGCCGCAGAACCCCATTGACGCAATCGCACTGCCCGAGTCGGGTCTGCCCAAGGTCGCCGATTCCGATTCGCGCGTGATGAAGGCGCTCGTCGACCTGATGGGCAGCAAGAACGTGGCGGACTTCCTGCAGTTCGAAGGCATCGTGCGCCGCTTCGTGGCCACCGTCGACAACCTCGCGCGCGAGCAGTCGCCCGCGAGCACCTGGCCGGTGCAGCCGACGAAGCAGCGCTTCACCACCCAGGGCAAGGGCGAGAAGGAGACCATTTCGCCCAACAATGCCGCGCGCTACAGCCCCATCGTGATGCTGGCCGAGTCGATCGATCCGGCCAAGGCGGCCAAGGTGTATGCGCGGCTCTATCCGCTGTTCCAGCAGGCCTATGAAGAGCTCGGCTATCCGGGGCGCTATTTCAACGACCGGCTCGTTGCCGTGATCGACCATCTGCTGCAGGCGCCCGAGCCCGCCGGGCCGGTGCAGGTGCGCCTCGTCGAGGTGAAAGGCAACGTGCCATCGCAGCGGCCCTGGGTGCGCTACGAGTACGCCGATCCGCAGCTCGAATCGCTCTCGTCGGGCCAGAAGATCATGGTGCGCGTGGGGCTGGAGAACGAGCGCAAGCTCAAGGCCAGCCTGCGCGGCTTCCGCGAGCAGATCGCCACGGGCGAGCTGATGAAAAAGAACGCGCAGCAGCCGCGCTGACCGGGTGCGCCGTGTAGGCGCGGGCCGATTGCACGCGGCGCGGATGCCGGGGATGATTCGCGGGATCCCAAGATTTCGAGGACACCCGTATGAACCTGATGAGCGTCGACCTCTACCAGAGTGCCACCGATCCCGAGAAATTCCTGGCGCTTCCCGCGGGCACCGACCCCGCCGAGCTCATGGGCCCGATGACCTTCGACCGCGATTTCGCGCATGTCAGGCTCTACAAGGAAGGCTTCGAATTCGATCCGTCCGAAAGCTACGCGGGCGTCAACGCCGCGAAGATCGCCGCGGACATCCTCACCGTGAAGTGGGCGATCTACCACCGCGAAGCCTGAGCGGCTTTTTTCAGGCCTCTTCGGTTTCCTTGTAGTCGCCCACCGGCACGCAGCTGCAGAACAGGTTGCGGTCGCCGTAGACGTTGTCGACGCGGCCGATCGGCGGCCAGTACTTGGCTTGCTTGAGTTGGGCCAGCGGAAACGCGCCGAGTTCGCGCGAATAGGGATGCGGCCACTCCGTTCCGAGCAGGCTGGCCGCAGTGTGCGGCGCATGCTTGAGCGGGTTGTTGTCCTTCGGCCAGACGCCTTCCTCGACGCGGCGGATCTCGCCGCGGATCGCGATCATCGCGTCGATGAAGCGGTCCAGCTCGGCCAGCGGCTCGCTTTCGGTGGGTTCCACCATCAGCGTGCCCGGCACCGGAAAACTCAGCGTGGGCGCATGAAAGCCGTAGTCGATCAGCCGCTTGGCCACGTCCTCGGCGGTGACGCCGCTGGTGTCCTTGAGCGGACGCAGGTCGAGGATGCACTCGTGCGCGACGTGGCCGTTGGGGCTCGCGTAGAGCGTGGGGTAATGGTCCTTGAGGCGCGCGCTGATGTAGTTGGCGCTCAGGATCGCGATTTCGGTCGCTGCCTGCAGGCCCTTGGCGCCCATCATGCGGCAGTACATCCAGCTGATCGGCAGCACCGCCGCATTGCCCAGCGGCGCCGCCGAGACAGCGCCGACGCCGTTCGATGCCACGCCGGCCGTCGCATGGCCCGGCAGGTAGGGCACGAGGTCTTCGACCACGCACACCGGGCCCACGCCCGGCCCGCCGCCGCCGTGCGGAATGCAGAAGGTCTTGTGCAGGTTCAGGTGGCTCACGTCGCCGCCGAACTCGCCCGGCGCGGCCACGCCGACCAGCGCATTCATGTTGGCGCCATCGACGTACACGCGGCCGCCGTGCTCGTGCACGAGCTCGCAGAGTTCCTTCACGCGGGTTTCGAACACGCCGTGCGTGCTCGGGTAGGTGATCATCACGGCCGCGAGCTTGTCGCTGTGCTTCTCGCAGGCGCGCTTCAGGTCGTCCATGTCGACGTTGCCCTGCGCGTCGCAGGCCGTCACCACCACCTGCAGGCCCACCATCTGCGCGCTCGCGGGATTGGTGCCGTGCGCCGACGAAGGAATGAGGCAGATGTTGCGGTGCCCCTGGCCGTTGGCCTCATGGAAGGAGCGGATGGCCAGCAGGCCCGCGTATTCGCCCTGCGAGCCCGCGTTGGGCTGCAGGCTGATGCCCGCGTAGCCGGTGGCTTCGCAGAGCCAGGCGCGCAGCTGCGCGTCGAGCTGGGCGTAGCCCACCAGCTGCTCGGCCGGCGCAAAGGGATGGATGTTGGCGAACTCGGGCCAGGTGATCGGGATCATCTCGCTGGTCGCGTTGAGCTTCATGGTGCAGCTGCCGAGCGGGATCATGCTGCGGTCGAGTGCCAGGTCCTTGTCCGACAGGCTGCGGATGTAGCGCAGCATCGCGGTTTCGCTCTTGTGGGTGTTGAACACCGGGTGCGTGAGAAAGGCGCTGGTGCGGCGCAGATCCTCGGGCAGGCGCGGCGCGGTGCCGGCCACGTCGTCGAAGCGCGGCATCGGCGTGCCGGCCGGCACGAACAGCGCCCAGAGCGTCTCGACGTCGGCGCGCGTGGTGGTCTCGTCGAGCGAAATGCCCAGGTGCTGCTGCAGCCGCTGGCGCAGGTTGACGCCCGCGGCCTGGGCGCGCTCGATGATCTTCGGCGTGTCGTCGCCGGTGCGGATGGTCAGCGAATCGAAGGCGGTGGCGTTGACCGGCTCGCGGCCCATTTGCGCGAGGCCCTGCGCGAGGATGGCCGTGAGCGCGGCCACGCGCTGCGCGATGCGCGTGAGGCCGTCGGGGCCGTGGTACACGGCGTACATGCTGGCCACCACGGCCGGCAGCACTTGCGCGGTGCAGATGTTGGAGGTGGCCTTCTCGCGGCGGATGTGCTGCTCGCGCGTCTGCAGCGCAAGGCGGTAGGCGGGCTGGCCGTGGGTGTCGACGCTCACGCCCACCAGGCGGCCCGGCAGCGAGCGCTTGAACTCGTCGCGGCAGGCCAGGTAGGCCGCGTGCGGTCCGCCGTTGCAGAGCGGCATGCCGAAGCGCTGCGTGGTGCCGCAGACGATGTCGGCGTCCCATTCGCCCGGAGGCGCGAGCAGTGTCAGCGCCAGCAGGTCGGCGGCCACGCAGAAGGCGGCGTCGCACTGGTGCGCATGGCCTGCGAGCGGGCGCAGGTCGTGCACATGGCCGGTGGTCGCTGGGTACTGCGCAAGCACGCCGAAGAATTCGCCGCTCACCATCAGGTGCGGCAGCGTCTCGGACACGGTGCTCACCTTGATCTCGATGCCCAGCGGCGCGGCGCGCGTCTTGATGACCTCGATGGTCTGCGGATGGCAGTCGCCCGACACCAGGAACACGTTGCTCTTGCTCTTGACGCTGCGCTTGGCGAGCGTCATGGCCTCGGCCGCGGCCGTGGCTTCGTCGAGCATCGAGGCGTTGGCGATGGCCATGCCCGTGAGGTCGCACACCATGGTCTGGAAATTGAGCAGCGCCTCCATGCGGCCCTGCGAAATCTCGGCCTGGTAGGGCGTGTAGGCCGTGTACCAGGCGGGGTTCTCGAGCACGTTGCGCAGGATGACGCCCGGCGTGTGCGTGCCGTAGTAGCCCTGGCCGATGAAGCTTTTGAAGACCTTGTTCTTCGCCGCGATCGCCTTCAGCTCGGCCAGCGCATCGGCCTCCGTGGCCGGCGCCGGCAGCCGCATCGGCTTGGCGCGGCGGATGGCCGCGGGCACGATGCCGTCGATGAGCTCGGCGCGCGTTTCCGAGCCGATCACCGGCAGCATGCGCGCCTCGTCCGCCGCATCGATGCCGATGTGGCGGGCGAGAAACTCTTCGGCGTTCTCCAGTTGTTGCAAAGAGGGAAGGGCGGGAATCGGCATGGCGGTGAAGGCTCGGAGATGAGGAAAAGGCGGCTTGCGAACTCGGCGGATCAGGACTCGGCAGCGAACTTGTCGTAGCTGGCGGCGTCGAGCAGCGCGTCGAGCTGCGCGGGCTCGCTGAGCTTGACCTTGAAGAACCAGCCGGCGGCCAGCGGATCGGTGTTGGCGAGCGAGGGATCGGCGCGCAGGGCTTCGTTCACTTCGGTGATTTCGCCCGACACGGGCATGAACACATCGGCCGCGGCCTTGACCGATTCGACGACACCGGCCACCTCCCCCTGGGCAAAGCTCTTGCCGACTTCGGGCAGGTCGACAAAGACCACGTCGCCGAGCGCGTCCTGCGCATGCACGGTGATGCCGACGGTGGCTGCGCTGCCTTCGGCCGAGACCCATTCGTGGTCCTTGGTGTACTTGATGCTCATGGTGAAAACTCCTCGTGGAAAAAATGATGATGAGGGCGAAGCGCCTAGCCGCGGTAGTAGCGGGTGGGCACGAAAGGCAGGGTCGAGACTTCCATCGGCACCGGCTTGCCGCGCACGATGGCCTGCACGCGCGTGCCGGGCTCGGAAAACGCGGTGGCGACGTAGCCCATGGCAATCGGGCGGTCGGCCGTCGGGCCGAGCAGGCCGCTCGTGACAAAGCCGATGTCCTTGCCTTCGAAGGATTGCAGCACGGTGCCATCGCGCACCGGAATGCGTTCCAGTGCCACGAGGCCGACGCGCTTGCGCTTCAGCGTGTCGTGGTCGGTGTGGCCCGCGGCGCCGGCCGTGGCGGCGGCGAGCTGGGCCAGCACCCTGGCTGCGCCCGGAAAGCCGCCTTCGCGCGCGCCACCTGTGCGGCGCACCTTCTGGATCGCCCAGTTGAGCGAGGCCTCGACCGGCGTGGTGGTGGTGTCGATGTCGTTGCCGTAGAGGCACAGCCCCGCTTCCAGCCGCAGCGAATTGCGCGCGCCCAGGCCGATGGGCTTGACGTCGGGCTGCGCCAGCAGCAGGCGGGCGAGCGCGTCGGCGTTCTGGGCGGCCACCGAGATCTCGAAGCCGTCTTCGCCGGTGTAGCCGCTGCGCGTGGCGAAGGCCGGAACGCCGCCGATCTGCACCGCGCCGCCGGTCATGAACACGAAGCGCTCGATGCCGGGCGACAGCCGCGCCAGCACCGCGGCCGCCTGCGGCCCCTGCAGCGCGAGCAGCGCGTGGTCGGGCATGGGCTGCACATCGCAGCGTGCGCCGATCTTCTGCCGGATGTGGGCGATGTCCGCCACCTTGCAGGCGCCGTTCACGATCACGAAGATCGAGCCGTGGCCTTCGTTGAAGAACATCAGGTCGTCGAGGATGCCGCCCTGGTCGTTCAGCAGCAGGCCGTAGCGCTGCTTGCCGGCGGCCAGGTCGATCACGTCGACCGGCATCAGGGTTTCGAAGGCGGCCGCGGCGTCCGGGCCGACCAGGCGCAACTGGCCCATGTGCGAGATGTCGAACAGGCCGGCGGCATTGCGCGTGTGCCTGTGCTCGGCCATGAGGCCCGCGGGGTACTGCACCGGCATCGAATAGCCCGCAAACGGCACCATGCGGGCGCCGAGCTCCACATGCAGGTCGTACAGCGGGGTCTTCAGGAGTTGTTCGGCGGAAGAGGAGTCGGAGGAAGCAGCCACGGGGCACTCCAAAGGGGCAGACGAATTCCATGGCGCGAGCCATGGGCCACCCCTGCTGTCCGCTTTACCTGAGAGATTCGCCCCACGATCGGGGTTTGCTCCTTCGGTGGGCCGGTGCATGGTTGCGGATGCAGCGGCCTCTCTCCAGCAAGGAAGCGCCGGCATGCGCCAGCGCTGTGTCAGTCCTTTTGCCTGAGCGTTCGGGAAACCCCTGCGCCTTCGGCGGCCCCGGCTGGCGGGGCTCTCTCCTGACCATGGGGAGTGTAGTGGATCGCGGGCCCGGGGTCCGCAGGCTCAGTGCACGGTCTCGGCCGGCGGCAGCAGCCGGCCGATGCGCTCGCGCAGCGATTCGGCCCGCTCGGCGCCGGCGGTTTTCTCGACTTCGGTGAGCATCAGCGCGGCAATGGTCAGCATGGCGCCGCGGTCGCGCGCCTCGCGCAGGGCGTCGCGCATCTGCAGCGCGAACTTGGGGTCGCGCCGCACGAACATTCGCTCGCAGATGTCGAACAGGAACATGCGCGTGGTGGCCAGCGAGCGCTTGCCGTCGAAGTTGTCGGCCGAGGTGGCGAGCCGTATCGGATCTGCCGCGGGGACCGGGGCGGGCGGCTGGGCCGCAGCCTGCGCCGCAGCGGCAGCCGCCGCCTGCGCGTCCTGCAGGTAGCCCTGGCGCATCAGCGCCTGGATCGCCTGCTCGGCTTCGGTCCGGCTTGCGAACAGCGGGCTGAAATCGGTCAGCGAACGCCGGCCGTCGGCCATCAGCAGCAAGGCGCGTTCGCGCTGGCTCAGCGTGCGCTCGCGGCCTTGGAGTTCGTCGCGTGCCTTGTCGGTCTTGGTGGGAAACATGGCGCCACAGCTTTGGGAGGATCGAGGGCTGAAGCATCGTTGCAAGCGGTGACATCTTCATGAAACGTTTGCATTACAGCGGCCCGGCCGCGCAAAAAAAAAGCAGCCTGCGAACAGGCTGCCGTTTCTTCTTTTTCGCGCTGTTTCCGCTACTTGGCGTACACCAGGTCGCGCAGCGCGAGCGATATCCACGGCAGGTAGGTGATCACCAGCAGGCAGGCCAGGATCACGAGCACGAAGGGCACCAGGTACTTCACGATCCGGTCGAGCGAGATGCGCGCCACCGTGCAGGCCGCGAACAGGTTCACGCCGAAAGGCGGGGTGATCATGCCGAGCGCCAGGTTCACCACCATGATCAGCCCGAAGTGCACCGGGTCGACGCCGAAGTGCATCGCGACCGGCGCGAGGATGGGGGCAAGCACGATGATGGCCGCGCTGGTCTCGATGAACATGCCGATGACGAACAGCGCCGCGTTCACGCCCAAAAGGAACATCGTGGGCGACTTCAGCACTTCCTGCAGCCAGTGCCCGATGGCGTCGGGTACCCCTGCGCGCGTGATCAGGAACGCGAACAGGCCCGCGTTGGCGATGATGAACATGATCACCGCCGAGGACAGCACCGACTTGCGCAAGATGACGTACAGGTCCGTGGGCTTGATCTCGCGGTAGATCACCACGCCCACCACCAGCGCATAGAGCACCGCCACGGCCGAGGCTTCGGTGGGCGTGAAGATGCCGCCGTAGATGCCGCCCAGGATGATGACGGGCATCAGCAGCGCCCAGCCGGCCTGCCACGTCGCCTTGAAGAAAGGCATGCGGCCGTCGCCGTCGTTCTTGCCCCAGCCGTTCCACTTGCAGAAGGCCCAAACAAACAGCATCAGCGCCAGGCTGATCAGGATGCCCGGCCCGAAGCCCGCGATGAACAGCTCGCCGATCGACACCTCGGCGCTCACGCCGTAGAGGATCAGGGGAATGGAGGGCGGGATGATCACGCCAAGCTCGGCGCTCGTGGCCTGCAGCGCGGCCGCGTACGCGGTGGGATAGCCGTGCTTGATGAGCGCCGGAATCAGGATCGCGCCAATGGCGAAGGTGGTGGCCACCGACGAGCCTGACACCGCCGCAAAGATCATGCAGGTGAGCACGCAGGTCATCGGCAGGCCGCCCTGCACGCCGCCCACGATGCTCTTGGCAAACTCGACCAGCCGCCGCGAGATGCCGCCGGTTTCCATCAGGTTGCCGGCCAGGATGAAGAACGGGATCGCGGCCAGCGGAAACTTGTTGATGGAATTGAACATCTCCTTCACGGAGATCAGCATGTTGACGTTGGCCACCTGGATGCCCAGGATCGACGCGAGCCCGATGGACACCGCCACCGAAACCGACAGTGCAAAGCACAGCACCATCGTTGCAACCATGACTGGTGTCATTGCGCGGTCTCCAGCTCAAGCCGCTTGGGATCGAGAAAATTGCCAACAATGCCAAAAAGGCAGAAAACGGAGCCGACCGGCAGTGCCAGGTACGACCACATCATCGAAAGGCTTTCGAGCCCGGCCATCGACTGCACCCGGCCGCGCATCGCGTAGTCCCAGCCCCACCAGAGAATGACCAGCATCAGCGCCAGCGCCGCAATGCTGACCACGGCGTCGAGCACGCGCTTGATGCGCGGCGGGCTCCAGCGGTAGAGCACATCGACGCTGACCATCGCGCCCTGGCGAAAGGCCATCGGGATGCCGAGGAACACCATCCAGATCAGGCTCACGCGGATCAGGATCTCGCTCCATTCGGCGGGTTGCTCGAGCACGAAACGCGTGACGATCTGGAACACGCCCAGGCCCGAGGCGATGACCAGCATCACGCAGGCGGCGATCATCGAGAAGCCGGTGGTCCAGCGCTCGATGCCGAGAAATTTTTCTTTCATCTGCAGTTGTGATCTTGAAAACAAAAAAGCCCGTCAGATGCAACTGAACGGGCGGATGATGCTACCTAAAAGATAGCATCGAGGGTTCACTTGAAGTTGCGGATCTTGTCGAGGTTGGCCTTGCCGAAATCTTTTTCGAACTGCGCGTTCACCGGCGACAGGGCGGCAACGAACTTGGCCTTGTCGACGTTGTCGATCACGGTCATGCCCTTGGCGCGCAGGTCGGCCACGCCCTTGGCATCGTCTTCGTCCACGCGGGCGCGGTTGGCCTTGGTGCCTTCCTTGGCTGCTTCCAGGAAGGCCTGCTTGTCGGCCGCGCTGAGCTTGTCGAACGACGCCTTGTTCATCAGGAAGATGCAGGGCGAGTAGACGTGGCCCGTGAGCGAAAGGTGCTTTTGCACCTGGTCGAACTTGGCGGAAATGATCACCGGCAGCGGGTTCTCCTGGCCGTCGACCGTGCCCTGCTGGAGCGCGGTGAACACCTCGGGGAAGGCCATGGGCGTGGTGATGATGCCGAAGCCCTTGTATGCGGCGATGTGCACCGGGTTTTCCATGGTGCGCATCTTCAGGCCCTTGAGGTCTTCGGGTGCCTTCACGTCGCGCTTGCTGTTGGTCATGTGCCGGAAGCCGTTCTCGGCCCAGGCCAGCGCCTTGAAACCCTTGGCGTCGAACTTGGTCAGGAGCTCCTGGCCGATCGGGCCGTCGAGCACGGCGCGCGCATGGGCCTTGTCGCGGAACAGGAAAGGCACGTCGAGGATCTTGGTCTCGGGCACGAAGTTGGGCACCGGACCGGTCGAGGAGAAAGCGAGCTCCTGCGTGCCCAGCTGCACTGCCTCGATCGATTCGCGTTCGCCGCCGAGCGAGCCGTTGTAGAAGGTCTGCACCTTGTAGCGGCCGCCTGTGCGCTTTTCGACTTCCTTGGCGAAGGTGTCGATGGCCACGCCCTGGTGCGAGTTCTGCGCGGTCGAGATGCTGATTTTCATGGTCGTCTGCGCAAAGGCCGCGCAGGCCATGCCCATGCCCAGAACCAGGCCAGCGGCCAGTCGGGTCAATTTCATTCTTCTGTCTCCTGAGATGGAAAGGGGGTGTCGCAAAGCGTCGGCTTTGCGTGCAACCGATGACTATGCCGCAATAACCAGTTTGACTGCGTCGGGATTTTCACGGACGTAATCGCGAATGACTTCCTCGAAGCTGGCATCGGCCGAGAGGCCCAGCCCCTTGGCGCGTACGGTTTCGATGCGCCCGGGCCAGGTTTTCACGATGCGCTGGATGGCTGGATCGGGCGTGCGGTCGAGCAGGGCGGTGGCGGCCTTGCCGGCCACGCGTTCGAGTGCCGCGGCCATTTCGCCCACGGTGGTGGAAAGCGAGGGCAGGTTGAGCGCGGTGCGCGGACCCCATTCGGCGTCGCCGGCCTGGGCGGCGCGAATGATGCCTTCGACCGTGCGCGCCGGCGACGCGATGGCCACCGGCGTCTCGTCGGGCACCGGGCAGGCGGCGCGGATGCCCGCGAGCGGCTCGCGGATCATGCCGCTGAAAAAGCCCGATGCCGCGCCGTTGGGCCGGCCGGGGCGCACGCTCACCGTCATCAGCCGCACGCTGCGCCCGCGCACGAAGCCCTTGCGCGTGTAGTCGGCCACCAGCTGCTCGCCGATGAATTTCTGGATGCCGTAGCTGGTCTGCGGCGTCGGCAGCGTGTGGTCCTCGATCACCGGCGGCAGCGGCTGCCCGGGCGAATCGCCGAACACCGCGAGCGAGCTGGCAAACACCAGCAGCGGCCGGGTGGCCACGGCGCGTGCCTTTTCGAGCAGCGCATGCGTGGCGGCGAAGTTGCTGCGCATGCCCAGGTCGAAATCGGCCTCGCATTCGCCGCTGACCGCGGCGGCCAGGTGAAAGATGGCGTCGGCCCCGGTCCAGAGCGAGGCGTCGGGCGAGGCCAGCTGTTCGTTCAGGTCGCCGAGCGCGGTGCCGATGCGCGGGTCGGCTGCCAGGTCGGCCGGCGGCGCGGCGCGGTCGACCAGCGTGATGCGGGAAATGGTGCGTGCCGGCGCACCCGCCAGCGAAAGCTCGCCCTGCTTGAGCAGGGTGCGGGCAAGGCGTGCGCCCAGGAAGCCGGCGCCGCCCGTGATGACGATCTGCATGATGGTCTTGTCTCCTTTGCCAACGAGCATAGCGCAGCGGAATGCGCGGCTCAGGCGACACTTGCACGATGAACCTGCGATTCGTCGAAGCCTTCCATTGGGCCGTGGCGCTCAAGAGCGTCACCCGTGCGGCCGAGAAGCTGCACATCACGCAGTCGGCGCTGTCCAGCCGCATCGCCGCGCTCGAGCGCGAGCTGGGCGTGCTGCTGCTCGACCGGCGCGACAAGCAGTTCCGCCTCACGGTGGCGGGGCAGCGCTTCCATGCCTTCGCGCAGAAGCTGCTCGAGATGCAGATGCACATCAAGGCCGAGATGGGTTCGGGCACGGTGCGCGAGGCCGTGCTGCGCGTGGGCGCCATCGAATCGGTGGTGCACAGCTGGCTCACCGGCTGGCTCAAGCACATGCAGGCCACGCATCCGGATTTCGAGCTGGAGCTCACCGTCGAAACCACGCCCGTGCTGGTCGACCAGCTGCAGCGCGGCAAGCAGGACCTGGTGTTTGCCGCGCTGCCGGCCACCGGCGACGGGGTGCGCACCCGCGCCGTGCCGCCGATGCCCATGTGCTTCGTCGGCCACCGCGAGCTGCACCTGAAGCGGCGCTACCGCCTGCCGGACCTGCTCTCGCTCGACCTGCTGACCTTCCAGCGCGGATCGCAGCCGCACGTGGCGCTGCTCGAGCTGTTCCGCGAGGCCGGCAGCCCGCCACCGCGCGTGCACGCGATCTCGTCGATCTCGGCGATGGCGCAATTGGTGGAGGCGGGCTTCGGCGTGGCCGCGCTGCCGCGCGCGGTGGTCGAGCCGCTGGCGCGGCGCCTGCCGCTGCGCGTGCTGCCTTGCGACGTGGCGCTGGAGCCGCTGCCCATCTACGCGAGCTATCGCGACGATCCGTCGTCGCCGCTGCCCGAGGCCGCGCTCGGCTCCGCCGTGGTGCACGCTTCGCACCGCATGGGGTCATCGAAAAAATCGATGAGTTGAGCGAGAAAATTTGCGTTGGCGTTCGTGAGCGCGGATTCCCACAATCCGGCGCATCACACCACAGCGATGCCTCGGGCATCGGAAACGCCAAATGTCGAACCGTCCATCCTTCGCAGAACAGCCCGGCGCAGGCAGCAGCGCGCTGGCCGTGCGCCAAGCCTGCCGCAGCGGCGCGCTGAGCTCCCACACCAGCGGGCTCGCGAGCGCCCATGTGCAGGGCAACCTCGTGATCCTGCCGCGGGCGCACGCGGCCGACTTCCTGCGCTTCTGCCAGGCCAACCCCAAGCCGTGCCCATTGCTCGGCGTTTCGGAAGCCGGTGACCCGGCGCTGCCGGCGCTCGGCGAGGACATCGACATCCGCACCGACCTCCCGCGCTACCGCGTGTGGCAGGACGGCGTGCTGGTGGACGAACCCACCGACGTGCGCGCACTCTGGAGCGATGACCTGGTGAGCTTCGTCATCGGCTGCTCCTTCACCTTCGAGCATGCGCTGATGGCCGAGGGCATCGCGCTGCGCCATGTGGCGCAGGGCCGCAACGTGGCGATGTACCGAACCTCGATGGCCACCGTGCCGGCCGGCGCCTTCCATGGGCCGATGGTGGTGTCGATGCGTCCGCTGCGCGCGGCCGCTGCCATTCGCGCCGTGCAGATCACCTCGCGCTTTCCGGCCGTGCACGGCGCGCCGGTGCACATCGGCGACCCGGCGCTGATCGGCATCCGCTCGATCGCCGATCCCGACTACGGCGACGCGGTCGAGGTGATGCCCGGCGAGCTGCCCGTGTTCTGGGCCTGCGGCGTCACGCCCCAGGCCGCGCTGGCCGCCGCCAGGCTGCCGTTCGCGATCACGCACGCGCCGGGCTCGATGCTCGTGACCGACCTGCTGCATCACCAGTTGGCCGCGTTCTAGACGCGGCGCTGTCCACCCATTCAAAACGCAAGGAGACAACCACATGAAGACCACCCTCGACGCCGCCCAGGCGGGCGACGACACGCCAGCCGGAGGCAGCTGGCTGCGCACGCTCAACCCGAACGAGAAGCGCACGCTCACCGCATCCTTCAGCGGCTACGCGGTCGATGCCTTCGACTACTACACGCTGCCGCTGGTCACGCCCATCCTGCTGTCGCTGTGGGGCATGAGCAAGACCGAGGTGGGGCTGATCGGCACCGCCACGCTGGTGGCCTCGGCCATCGGCGGCTGGGCGGCCGGCATCCTGGCCGACAGGTACGGCCGCGTGCGCATCCTGCAGCTCACCATCCTGGTGTTCGCGATCTTCACCTTTGCCTGCGGCCTGGCGCAAACGCCCGAGCAGCTGCTGGTCGCACGCACGCTGCAGGGCCTGGGCTTCGGCGGCGAATGGGCGGTGGGCTCGGTGCTCATCGCCGAGATGATCCGGCCCGGCTACCGGGGCAAGGCGGTGGGGCTGGTGCAGAGCAGCTGGGCCGTCGGATGGGGCGCGGCAGTGCTGGTGTCGATGGCGCTGTTCTCGTTCCTGCCGCCGGAGTATTCATGGCGCGTGATGTTCATGCTGGGCCTGCTGCCGGCGCTCCTGATCGTGTTCATCCGCCGCTCGATCCGCGATCCGGAGATCTATGTGCAGAGCCGCGCCGCCGTGGCGCGCGGCGAGCGCAGCGGCAATTTCCTCGCGATCTTCAAGCCCGGCATGCTGAGCACCACGGTGCTCGCGAGCCTGCTGTTCACCGGCATGCAGGGCGGCTACTACGCGATCGGCGTCTGGCTGCCCACCTTCCTGAAGAACGAACGCCATCTCACGGTGCTGGGCTCGGGCGGCTACCAGTTCATGTTCATCGTCGGGGCCTTCATCGGCTACCTGTGCGGGGCCTACCTGTCGGACCGGCTCGGACGCCGCCGCGCCTTCATCCTGTTCGCGGTGGGCGCCGGATCGCTGGTCTATGCCTACACGCTGCTGCCCATCACCGACGGCCTGATGCTGCTGCTGGGCTTTCCGCTCGGCTTCTTCATGTCGGGCATCTTCAGCGGCGCGGGCGCTTTCCTGGCCGAGCTTTTCCCCAATGAGCTGCGCGGCTCCGGGCAGGGCTTTTGCTACAACTTCGGGCGCGGCATCGGCGCCACCTTTCCGGCACTGGTCGGGGTGCTGAGCGACCGCATGCACCTTCCGCTGGGCACCGCCATCGGCGTGTGCGCCGCGGTGGCCTATGCCATGGTGGTGATCGTGGCGCTCTGCCTGCCCGAGACGCGCGGACGCGACCTGCGCCAGAACTGATCCGGACCTCTTTCCCTTTCTCGTGAAGACTCTTCCTTTCTCATGACCACGCATTCCCTTCTCCCGTCCCGCTGGCAGTTCTGGATCGACCGCGGCGGCACCTTCACCGACCTGGTCGGCCGCGACCCCGAGGGCGGCCTGCACACGCTCAAGCTGCTGTCGGAGAACCCCGAGCAGTACAAGGACGCCGCCGTCGAAGGCATCCGCCGCCTGCTGAAGCTCGCGCCCGGCGAGGCCGTGACTCCCGAGCGCGTCGAGTGCGTGAAGATGGGCACCACCGTGGCCACCAACGCGCTGTTGGAGCGCAAGGGCGAGCCGACGGTGCTGGTCACCACCGCGGGCTTTCGCGATGCGCTGCGCATCGCCACGCAGGCGCGGCCGCGGCTGTTCGACCGCCGCATCGTGCCGCCCGAGTTGCTCTACCAGCGCGTGATCGAGGCCGGCGAGCGCATGGATGCGCAGGGCGGCGTCGTGCAGCCTCTGGACGAGCCTGCGCTGCGCGCCGCGCTGCAGGAAGCCTTCGATGCCGGCCTGCGCGCCTGCGCCATCGCTTTCATGCACGGCTGGCGCTACGCCGCGCACGAGCTGGCGGCCGAGCGCATCGCGCGCGCCATCGGCTTCACGCAGGTGTCGGTGTCGCACAAGACCAGCCCGCTCATGAAGCTGGTGCCGCGCGGCGACACCACGGTGGTGGATGCTTACCTGAGCCCGATCCTGCGGCGCTACGTGGAGCAGGTGTCGTGCCAGATGCCGGGCGTGCCGCTGTTCTTCATGCAGAGCTCGGGCGGGCTCACGCAGGCCGACCGCTTCCAGGGCAAGGACGCGATTCTTTCGGGCCCGGCCGGCGGCATCGTCGGCATGGTGCGCACTGCACTCGACGCGGGCCATCCGCGCGTGATCGGCTTCGACATGGGCGGCACCTCCACCGACGTGTCGCACTACGCCGGCGAATTCGAACGCTCCTTCGAAACCCAGGTGGCGGGCGTGCGCATGCGCGCGCCGATGATGAGCATCCACACGGTGGCCGCGGGCGGCGGCTCGGTCATCGCCTTCGACGGCGCGCGGCTGCGCGTGGGGCCGGAGTCGGCCGGCGCCAACCCCGGACCGGCCAGCTATCGGCGCGGCGGGCCGCTGACCACCACCGATGCGAACGTGCTGCTCGGCAAGATCCAGCCCTCGCACTTTCCGCATGTGTTCGGGCCGAACGCCGATGAACCGCTCGACCTGGCGGCGGCGCGGCGCGGCTTCGAAGCCATGGCGCACCGCATGTCGGAAGCCACGGGCCGCAGCGTGGACGCCGAGGAAGTGGCGAGCGGTGCCCTGCGCATCGCGGTGGCCAGCATGGCCAATGCCATCAAGCGCATCTCGGTGGCGCGCGGCTACGACGTCACGCAGTACACGCTGCAGTGCTTCGGCGGCGCGGGCGGCCAGCACGCCTGCCTGGTGGCCGATGCGCTCGGCATGCGCAGCGTCTATTTGCATCCGCTGGCAGGCGTGCTCTCGGCCTTCGGCATGGGGCTGGCCGACCAGCTCGCGATGCGCGAGCTGGCGCTGGAGCGCCGGCTCGATGGGCAGGGGCTGGCGGCGGCGCGCGATGCCGCAGGCTCGCTTGCGGCGCAGGCGAGAGGAGAACTGCGCGAGCAGGGCGTGGCCGATGCGGCCATTGCCGCGGTGCACCGCGCGCAGCTGCGCTACGAGGGCACCGACACCGCGCTGGGCTGCGCGCTGCCCATGGCGGGTTCGGCCGACGAGGCGATCGCCGCGATGCGGGGTGAGTTCGAAGCCGGGTATCGCCGCCGCTTCGCCTTCCTGATGGCCGAGCGGGCGCTCGTGATCGAGGCCGTGACGGTCGAAGCCGTGGGGGCCGGCGAGCGCGCGGCACCGCCGGCCGCGCAGGCCGACACCGCTCCTCATGCACCCGAGCCGCTGGCCGCGGTCCGCATGTACTGCGAGGCCGACGAAGAAGCTGCAGGCTGGCGCAACGCCGCGCTGTTCGACGAAGCGGCCCTGAAGCCCGGCGCCTCCGTCGACGGTCCCGCCATCCTCGCGGGCCGCAACGCCACCACGGTGATCGAGCCCGGCTGGCAGGCGCGCGCCACTGCGGCCGGCATCGAGCTGCACCGCGTGCGCCCGCGCGTCGCCACGCAGGCCCTGGGCACCAGCGCCGACCCGGTGATGCTCGAGGTGTTCAACAACCTCTTCATGAACATCGCCGAGCAGATGGGCCTGCGGCTGCAGAACACGGCCTATTCGGTGAACATCAAGGAACGGCTCGACTTCTCCTGCGCGCTGTTCGATGTGCAGGGCAACCTGATCGCCAATGCGCCGCACATGCCGGTGCACCTGGGCTCGATGAGCGAGTCGATCAAGACCGTGATCGACGGCAATCCCGGCATGAAGCGCGGCGACGTCTTCGTGCTGAACGACCCCTACCACGGCGGCACGCACCTGCCCGACATCACGGTGGTCACGCCGGTGTACCTGGCGGCGGGCGATGCGCGGCCGTCGTTCTACGTGGCTTCGCGCGGCCACCACGCCGACGTGGGCGGCATCACGCCGGGCTCGATGCCGCCGTTCTCGGGCACCATCGGCGACGAGGGCGTGCTGATCGACAACTTCAAGCTGGTGGAGGGCGGTCGCCTGCGCGAGGCCGAACTGCGCGCGCTGCTCGGAAGCGGCGCGCATCCGTCGCGCAACATCGAGCAGAACCTGGCCGACCTGCGCGCGCAGATCGCCGCCAACGAAAAGGGCGTGCAGGAACTGCAGGCCATGGTCGCGCAGTTCGGCCGCGAGACCGTGGCGGCCTACATGGGCCACGTGCAGGACAACGCCGAGGAGTCGGTTCGCCGCGTCATCACGGCGCTGAAGAACGGCGAGTTCACGCTGCCGCTGGACAACGGCGCGCAGATCCGCGTGCGGGTCACGGTCGACGCCGTCGCGCGCTCGGCCACGGTCGACTTCACCGGCACCAGCGCGCAGTTGTCCAACAATTTCAACGCGCCGCGCGCCATCACCATGGCGGCCGTGCTGTATGTGTTCCGTACGCTGGTGGACGATGACATTCCGCTCAACGCGGGCTGCCTGAAGCCCATCGAGGTGATCGTGCCGGAAGGCTGCATGCTCAACCCGCTGCCGCCGGCCGCGGTGGTGGCGGGCAACGTCGAAACCTCGAGCTGCGTGACCAACGCGCTCTATGGCGCGCTGGGCGTGATGGCCGCGAGCCAGTGCACGATGAACAACTTCACCTTTGGCGATGGCGAGCACCAGTACTACGAAACCATCTCGGGCGGCTCGGGCGCGGGTCCGGGCTTCGACGGCACGAGCGTGGTGCAGACCCACATGACCAACTCGCGCCTGACGGACCCCGAGGTGCTGGAGTTCCGCTACCCGGTGCGCCTTGAAAGCTACCGCCTGCGCACCGGCTCGGGCGGAGCGGGGCGTTGGCGCGGCGGCGACGGTGGCGTGCGGCGCGTGCGCTTCCTGGCCCCGATGACGGCCTCGATCCTCAGCAACGGCCGCCGCCACGGCGCGTTCGGTGGTGCGGGCGGCGAGGCCGGTGCGGTGGGTATCAACCGTGTCGAACGGGCCGACGGCAGCGCCCTGGAACTGGACCACATCGGGCAGATTCAGATGGCGCCGGGGGACGTGTTCGTGATCGAGACACCCGGTGGGGGAGGGTGGGGCGAGGCCGGCTCTTGAGCTGTGTTTTGTCGGCGGGGGTGCGCTCCCGCCGACGGGGTACCTTGCTCCGCGAATGTCCTCCGGCCTGCGGCCTCCCCCTTGATTTCGCTGCGCAAGGCACCCCATCGGCGGGAGCGTTATTCAGAGCGGTCGTTGATCGGCCGGCACAAGCGCTGCGCCCATCGTGCACAGGGCATCGGGTGCTCCCCGCAGCGAAATAAAGGAGGAGCCGAAGGCGGGGGACATTCGCGGAGGGGAGTACCCGGTGGCCTGGGCACGCGCCCTGAACAAGCGCACAGATGTCCCCGGCACCATGTCTGAAAGAAGGCCAGAAATGAAAAGGGCCTCCAAAGAGGCCCCGAGAGAACTACATCCCCACGTAGTTCGGCCCGCCGCCCCCTTCAGGCGTGACCCACACGATGTTCTGCGTCGGGTCCTTGATGTCGCAGGTCTTGCAGTGCACGCAGTTCTGCGCGTTGATCTGCAGGCGCTCCTTGCCGGCATTGGCCTCGTCGGGCACGAACTCGTACACGCCGGCCGGGCAGTAGCGGCTTTCGGGGCCCGCGAACTTCGACAGGTTGATGTTCACCGGCACCGACGCATCCTTGAGCGTCAGGTGCGCCGGCTGCTGCTCCTCGTGGTTGGTGTTGCTGATGAACACGCTCGAGAGGCGGTCGAAAGTCAGCTTGCCGTCCGGCTTCGGATAGGCGATGGGCTTGCACTCCGCCGCGGGCTTGAGGTACAGGTGGTCGGGCTTGTGGCGGTGCAGGGTCCATGGAATGTGGCCCTTGAGCAGCCACTGCTCGATGCCGTTCATGAAGGTGGCAATGCCCAGCCCCTTCTTGAACCAGGCCTTGAAGTTGCGTGCCTTGTTCAGCTCCGTGTAGAGCCAGCTCTTCTCGAACGCGGCCGGGTAGGCCGTGAGCTCGTCGTGCTGGCGGCCGGCCTGAACCGCGTCGAAGGCCGCTTCGGCGGCCAGCATGCCGGTCTTGATGGCGGCGTGGCTGCCCTTGATGCGGCTCACATTGAGGTAGCCGGCCTCGCAGCCGACCAGCGCGCCGCCCGGGAACACCGTCTTGGGCAGCGACATCAGGCCGCCGGCCGTGATGGCGCGCGCGCCGTAGCCGATGCGCTTGGCCGGCTTGATGCCCTGGGCCTCGTCGCCTTCGAGGTACCAGCGGATGTTGGGGTGCAGCTTCCAGCGCTGCATTTCCTCGAACGGGCTCAGGTAGGGGTTGCTGTAGTCCAGGCCGGTGATGAAGCCCATCGTGACCTTGTTGTCCTCCATGTGATAGAGGAAGGCGCCGCCATAGGTGTCGCTCTTCATCGGCCAGCCGGCGGTGTGCAGCACGAAGCCGGGCTGGTGGCGCTTGGGGTCGATTTCCCACACTTCCTTCACGCCCAGGCCGTAGGTCTGCGGGTCCTTGCCTTCGTCGAGCTTGAACCTGCTGATGAGCTGGCGGCCCAGGTGGCCGCGCGCGCCTTCGGCAAACACCGTGTACTTGCCCAGCAGCTCCATGCCGAGCTGGAAGTTCTCGGTGGGTTCACCGTCCTTGCCCACGCCCATGTTGCCGGTGGCTACGCCGCGCACAGAGCCGTTCTCGTTGTAGAGCACCTCGGCCGCCGGAAAGCCCGGGAAGATCTCCACGCCCAGGTTCTCGGCCTGCTGCGCCAGCCACTTGGTGAAGGCGCCCAGGCTGATGATGTAGTTGCCGTGGTTCTGGAAGCAGGCCGGAAGGAACACATTGGGCGTGCGCAGGCCCGACTTCTCGCCGAGGAACACCATGGCGTCGTCGGTGACGGGCTGGTTGAGCGGGGCGCCCTGTTCCTTCCAGTCGGGCAGCAGCTCGTTGAGCGCGCGCGGGTCCATGATGGCGCCCGAGAGAATGTGCGCGCCGGGCTCGGAGCCCTTTTCGAGCACCACCACCGAGATTTCCTTGTCGTGCTGGGCTGCCAGCTGCTTGAGCCGGATGGCGGTCGAGAGGCCGGCCGGGCCGCCGCCGACGACCACCACGTCATATTCCATGGATTCGCGGGGGCCGAACTGGGCGAGGATTTCGTCGTGGGTCATGTGGGTCTCGTCGATAATGATTTGAGGCTCGGACGCTTCGAGGGCGCGAAACATTTTATGTGGAGTGCCGGGCGTCGCCTCGGCGACTCGGCAACGGCTCAACAGGACCCCCTTCCCATGGCTTACAGCATCGATCTTTCGGGCCGCGTGGCCTTCATCACCGGCGCCTCCAGCGGGCTGGGCGCGCAGTTTGCCAAGACGCTGGCGCGCGCCGGTGCCGCGGTGGTGCTCGCGAGCCGCCGGCTCGAGAAATTGAAGGAGCTGCGCGCCCGCATCGAGGGCGAGGGCGGCGACGCGCACGCGGTCGAGCTCGACGTCACCGACATCGGCAGCATCAAGGCCGCCGTGGCGCGCGCCGAAACCGAGGTCGGACCCATCGACATCCTGGTCAACAACTCGGGCGTGAGCACGACTCAGCGCCTTTCGGACGTCACGCCCGACGACTACGACTACATCTTCGACACCAACGTGAGGGGCTCCTTCTTCGTCGCGCAGGAAGTGGGCAAGCGCATGCTGGCACGCGCCGACGGTTCGGCGCCGGGCACCTACATCGGCGGGCGCATCATCAACATCGCCTCGGTGGCGGCGCTCAAGGTGCTGCCGCAGATCGGCACCTACTGCATGAGCAAGGCCGCGGTGGTGCAGATGACCAAGGCCATGGCGCTCGAATGGGGCCGCTTCGGCATCAACGTGAACGCGCTGTGCCCGGGCTACATCACGACCGAGCTCAACGAGGATCACTGGGCTTCCGAAGCCGGCGCCAAGCTCGTGAACATGCTGCCGCGCAAGCGCGTGGGCAAGCCCGAAGACCTCGACGGCCTGATCGTGCTGCTGGCCAGCGGCCAGAGCCATTTCGTGAACGGCGCGGTCATTGCGGCCGACGACGGGTTCGCGCTCTGATCCTCCCCATCAAAGCCCTCCGATGAGAATCGAAATCCCCGAGAAGAAGAAGTTCGTGTTCGAGATGTCCATCCCCATCCGCTGGGGCGACATGGACGCCATGGGCCACCTCAACAACGGCACCTACTTCCGCTATCTGGAAACCGCGCGCATCGACTGGATCCATTCGCTCGGCATTGCGCCCGAACCGGGCGGCGAAGGCATGGTGATCGTCAACGCCTTCTGCAATTTCTACCGCCAGATCGAATACCCCGGCGACGTGCTGCTCAGGATGTACGTGAGCGACCCGGCACGCACCACTTTCGAGAGCTGGGCCACCATGGCGCGCGCCGAAGCGCCCGACGTGATCTGCGCGGCCGGCGGGGCGACCACGATCTGGGTCGATTTTCCGAAGCAGAAGGCGCTGCCCTTGCCCGACTGGCTGCGCGCTGTGGTGAGCGAATAGGGCGGGCCGCTAGGCCGGCCGCAGCACGATGCGCGCCTCGAAGCCGCTGGCGGCGCCTGGCGGCGGCGATGCCAGTTCGAGTCTGGCGTTGTGCTTCTCGACGATGGTGCCCACGATCGACAGCCCCAGGCCATAGCCCGCGCGATCGGAGCTGTGGCGCACATGGCGCTGCTGCAGCGTGGCGAGCTGTTCGGCGCTGACGCCCGCGCCGAAGTCGCGCACCGCGAGCGTGCAGGGCGCCATCACCTCGATCACCACCCGGCCGCCGCCATAGCGCAGCGCGTTCTCCACCAGGTTGCGCAGCGCGATCGCCAGTGCGTCGACATCGCCCGAGGCAACGGGCGCGGCGTCGTCGGGCACCTTGAGCGCGAGCCGCTCGCTGATCTGCGGGTCGTTCCAGAAGTCTTGCGCCACGGTGCCTGCCAGCTGCACCAGGTCGACTCGCGCGCGCGCGAGCGATGCTGCCGATTCCGCGCGCGAGAGCTGCAGCAGCTTCTCGGTGCGGTGGCTGAGCATCTGCAGCGCGTCGAGCGCCGCCTGCACGTCGTTGCGCTGCAGGTCGTGCTCGAGCGCGGTCTGCAGCCGCAGCCGCGCCGCGGCCAGCGGTGTTCGCAGCTCGTGCGCCGCATTGGCGGCCAGCGCGCGTTCGACGTCGAGCGAGTGCGACAGGCGCTCCAGCAGGCTGTTGACGTGGTCGCCGACCGAGCGCAGCTCGCGCGGCAGGCCGGGCAGCCTGATGGGGCGCAGGTCGGAGCCGCTGCGCTTCTCGATCTCGCCCGCGAGCTGCTGCAGCACGCGCAGCTCGTTGCGCGCCACCTTGCGCAGCACCAGCGCCAGCAGCGGCAGCACGGCGCCCAGCGGAATGATCAGCCCGAACAGCGTGCGGTTGAGCGCCGAGCGCCGCTCGTCGAGCGGATCGGCCACCTGGAAATACAGGCCCAGCGTGGGATGCCGCACGGTATAGATGCGCCAGGTCTGGTTGTTGGCGAAGCCCGCGGCCAGCGGCACGTCGAAGGCATCGGTGGGCGCCTCGGCCGAGCGCAGCAGCACCTGCTCGTGGATGTCCACCACCTGGTACATCACCGCGTCTTCCGAGAACAATTGCTTGGGCGCGATCAATGGCGTGTCCGGTGCCGCGCCCGGATGCTGCAGCTTGCCGAGCTCCTGCAGCGCCATGTCGAACATGCGGTGCGACACCTCGACCAGCTCACTGTCGAAGTTGTGGTTGATCTCGCGGTCCACATACCAGACCACGGCCAGCACGCACAGCAGCCACACGCCGCCGACCCAGAGGATCAGGGTGCGAGTCAGGCGGCCGGCCAGCGTGTCGCGGCTGTCCTTCGGGCGTGCCGCGGTCATTCGTCGTCGTCCGCCGAGGTCGACAGCCGATAGCCCAGGCCGCGCAACGTCTGGATGTGGCTCCTGCCCAGCTTGCGCCGCAGGCGGCTGATGAACACCTCGAGCGTGTTGCTGTCGGCCTCGTCGCCGAAGCCATAGAGCGCGTCGGCCAGGTTCTCGCGGGTGTGGATGCGCTCGGGCCGCGTGGCCATCACGCGCAGCAGGGCCCATTCCTTCTGGGTGAGGACGACCGGGTTGCCGTCCTTGCGGACCCGGTCCTGCGCCAGGTCGATCTCCAGCGTGCCCAGATGCAGCACCGGCGAGCTGCCCGCGCTGCGCCGCCGCTCCACCGCGCGCAGCCGCGCCAGCAGTTCGGCCGGGTCGTAGGGCTTGATGAGGTAGTCGTCGGCGCCGGCGTCGAGCCCGCGGATGCGGTCGGTGACCTGGTCGCGCGCCGTCAGCACGATGACGATGGGCGGCTCGCGCAGCGCGCGCACCTGGGGAAGCAGCGAAAGGCCGTCGCCGTCGCTCAGGTGCAGGTCGAGCAGCACGGCGGCGTACTGCACCGAAAGCAGGGCGGCGCGCGCCTCGGCGAGGCTGGGCGCCACGTCGACCACGAAAGCCTTTGCAACAAGGTAGCTGCAGACGGCGTCTGCCAACGCTCTGTCATCTTCGACAAGCAATATGCGCACGCGATGTGGACTTTCCAAAAAACGCAGTCTAGCGCCGACTGTCGCGGGGCCGGGCGGCGTCAGCTCCCGTTCAGGGCCGCTTCAGGCTCGGTTCAGGCCACGAACGTAGGCTCAGGGGGTTTTCAGGCTTGCTGGTTTCTCTTCTGCTCATGACGCGTGTCCCGAATCTTCCGAATCCCTCGAATCTTCGCCTGGGAGGGCTGACCCTCCTCGCCCTGGCCTTGCTGCTGGCGTGGGACGCCACCGGAGGCGATCTCGCCCTGGCGCGCCTGGCGGGCACGCCGATGGGTTTTCCGTGGCGCGACAACGCCTTCCTGGTGCACGTGATGCACGAGGGCGCGAAGAACCTGAGTTGGCTGTTCGTGATTGCGCTGTTCGCCGGCATCCGCTGGCCGCTCGGCATCCTGCGGCGGCTGCCCGCGCGCGCCCGGGCGCAATTGGCATTCACGGTGCTGCTCTCGGTCATTGCCATCAGCCTGCTCAAGCATGCGAGCCACACGAGCTGCCCCTGGGACCTGAAAGAGTTCGGCGGCGTCGCAAGCCATGTATCGCATTGGGCGTGGAAGGTCTACGACGGCGGCTCGGGCGGATGTTTTCCGGCGGGCCATGCGTCCGCGGCCTTTGCCTACGCAGGCGGCTATTTCGTGCTGCGCCGGGTGTCGCCGCGCGCCGCCATCCTCTGGCTCTGCGCGTCACTGGCCGCGGGGCTGCTGCTCGGCCTGTCGCAGCAATTGCGCGGCGCGCACTACATGAGCCACACGCTCTGGACCGGCTGGATCTGCTGGGTGGTGGGCTTTGCCATCGACCTGGCCGCCGCACCCCGCGCCTCCCGGCTGCCCGCAGCCGAAACCACCGTGTTGCATGCAGGCCCTTGATACCGCCCTGTTCGCGCTGATCAACGCCAGTGCCGCGGCACCGGCGTGGAGCATCTATTTCGCGCGCTTTGCCTCCGACGTGCTGCCCGCCTTGCTGGCCACCGCGATCATCGGCGCGGCGGCGCTGGACCGCCGCCTGCGCTATGCCTGCTTCACCGCGCTGGTCAGCGTGCTGACGGTCTGGGTCTTCGTGAACGTGTTCCGCTCGGCCATGCCGTTCCAGCGGCCGGCCTTCTACGGCCTTGGCATCCAGTGGGCGCCACAGGGGCTTCGTCCGGGTTTTCCGAGCCTGCATGCCGCCTGCACCTTCGCGGCCGCGTTTTCGCTGTGGTGCCTGCCGTGGCGCACGCCCATGCTTGCCGCGCTGGCGGTGGCCGCGGTGGTCGGATGGAGCCGCGTGTTCCTCGGACTGCACTTTCCGCTCGACGTGGTCGTGGGGGCGATGCTCGCCGCCCTGGTGTCGATCGTGGTGGAGCGCGGCGTGAGCCGGCCGCTGAACCTGGCGCTCAGGGCCTTCATGCGGCCCCGGCTGAGGGCGAGAAGGGCGCGAATCTGAACACCGGCTGAACGCGCAATTCAGGCTGCCTTCAGTTGCGCTTCCTACAGTCGGTGCATGTCATTTTCAAGAATCGAGCCCGCACCCGTGCGGGGCATCGGGCTGCCGGCAGCCGGCGCGCCGCAGCTGGCGTCCGCGCGAGCGCTCTGGGCGCGCATCGACCTGTGGCTCGCGCGGCCTCGCTCGGCGCAGCGCGTGGTCGTGTGGCTCGCCATCTACCTTGCCGTGGCCGCCAACTGGCCGCTCTGGAACGAGCTCGCGCGCATCGGAGGCGCACCCAGCACCTACTTGCCCACGAGTGCTGCCATGGCGGTGCTCATGGTGTGCGCCACGGTGGCGCTGCTGTCCTTCACGGCCTGGTCGCGCTGGATGAAGCCCTTGTGGTTCGCGGTGGTGCTGCTTGCAGCCTTCGTGCAGCACTACATGCTCGAGTACCGCGTGGTGATGGACCCGACCATGATCGCCAACGTGCTGCAGACCGACCCGAACGAGGCGCGCGACCTCATGAGCTGGCGCATGGCGTTCCACGTGCTGCTGGTGGTGCTGCTGCCGGCGCTGGCGCTCTGGCGCGCGCGCATCGTGCCGATGCGCTTCGTCTCCAAGCTCTGGCGCAACGCGGCGCTGCTGCTGCTGGCGGTGGCTGTGGCCCTGGTGGCTGCGGTGTCGATGAACCGGCAGCTTGCGCCGCTGATGCGCAACAACGTTCACCTGCGCTACATGATGAACCCGGTCGCGAGCCTCTATTCGGCCGGCTCGGTGGTCCTCAGGCCGATGTTCAAGCGCAGCCGCAAGCTGATACCGATCACCGCCGGAACGGCGCTGGGCGCGAGCTATGCGGGCCAGGCGCGGCCGCCGATGTTCGTGCTGGTGGTGGGCGAGACGGCGCGGGCCGACCACTTCGGCCTCAACGGCTATGCGCGCAACACCACGCCCGAGCTGGCGGCGCGCGGCGTGCTGAGCTGGCACGACGTGCATTCGTGCGGCACCAACACGCTCGCTTCGGTGCCGTGCATGTTCTCGCCGCTGGGCAAGCAGGGCTACGAGTCGCGCAGCGACGACTACGAGAACCTGGTCGACGTGCTGCAGGCCGCCGGCCTGGCGGTGCTGTGGCTCGACAATCAGGCCGGCTGCAAGGACGTGTGCACGCGCATTCCCAACGCCTCCGCCTTCGACAGCCTCACGCCCGCGCAGAAGAGCGCGCTGTGCGACGGCGAGGAATGCCTGGACGACGTCATGCTCAAGGGGCTGGACGCGCGCATTGCCGCGCTGCCCGCCGAGCGCCGAGCGAAGGGCGTGGTGCTGGTCATGCACCAGATGGGGAGCCACGGGCCGGCCTACTACAAGCGCTCGGCGCCGGAGATGAAGCGCTTCCTGCCCGAGTGCAGGACCAACTCGCTGGCCGAATGCGGCCATGCGGAGCTGCAGAACGTCTACGACAACTCGATTGCGCAGACCGATCATTTCCTGGGCCAGACCATCGACTGGCTCAACGCGCAGTCCAGCCGGTACGACCCGGCCCTGCTCTACATGAGCGACCATGGCGAATCGCTCGGCGAATACGGCCTGTTCCTGCATGGCGTACCCTACAGCTTCGCACCCGAGGCGCAGAAGCACGTGCCGATGGTCACTTGGTTCAGCCCCGGCATGAGCGAGCGCCGCGGGCTGTCGCGCCCGTGCATGGAAGCGGAGCTCGATGCGCCGCTCACGCACGACAACCTCTATCACACGGTGCTGGGGCTGATGGACGTGAGCAACCCCACCTACAAGCCTGCGCTGGACGCGCTCGCGTCCTGCAGAAGCAGGGCCTGAGCGGGCGCGCTACTTCTTCTCGCGCGGCAGCCGCCCCATTAGGAAGAACTCGGTGTTCGGCTGCATGCCGCTGAAGCTGGCGAGGCGGTTGCTCAGGCCGAAGAAGGCGGTGATGGAGGCGATGTCCCAGATGTCCTCGTCGTCGAAGCCGTGGGCATGCAGCGCGGTGAAATCCGCGTCCTCGACTTCGTGCGAGCGTTCGCAGACCTTCATCGCGAAGTCGAGCATGGCGCGCTGGCGCGGCGTGATGTCGGCCTTGCGGTAGTTCACCGCCACCTGATCGGCCACCAGCGGCTTCTTCTCGTAGATGCGCAGCAGCGCGCCGTGCGCCACCACGCAGTAGAGGCACCGGTTGGCCGCGCTGGTGGTGGTGACGATCATCTCGCGGTCACCCTTGGTGAGCGAGCCTTCCTCCTTCAGCATCAGCGCGTCGTGGTAGGCGAAGAAGGCGCGCCACTCGGCCGGACGGCGCGCCAGCGCGAGGAACACGTTGGGCACGAAGCCGGCCTTTTCCTGGACCGCGAGGATGGCGGTGCGGATGTCTTCCGGCAGGTCCTTGAGCTCGGCGAGGGGGTAGCGGTCGGCCATGTTCTGTCTCCTGGGTGGCAATGCCAGGATCATAGGCAACTGCCCGCCGCCGGGCCTGCTGACTACTTGAGTGCCTTGCCCTGGGTTGCGCCTAGAGGCGTGTGCAGCTGCGAAGCCACCCACTGGCCGCTGTTGTCGTCGCGGCCCTGCAGCAGGTAGCGCGTGTCGGGCTTGCCGTGGTTCTGCACCGCCATGGCCGAGAACTTGCCGATGTCGGTCTTCGGGTCGCGCAGGCGGTTCACGATCAGCACCTTCTTCGTGTCGGCGAAGTCGGCCATCATGTTCTGGTCGCCCTCGCTGTCGCCGGCAATGAAGCAGGGCCCGTAGCCATACTTGCTGACCAGGAAGCGCTGGATGTTCTTCGTCTTGCCGGGACCCTGCGTCTGGTCGTAGCCGCGGCGGAACTCGGGCTGGATCACACCGTTGGCGTCGCGCTCCAGCTCCATCGCCAGCACCCGTTCGGGCGGGTTGTTGTAGCCGAAGGCGGGGTTCGAGGAAATCTCCTTGATCACGTCGACGAAGGACGCCGAGCACACCCACACATCGAAGCCCGCGTTGCGGAACCGGGCGTAGAGCGCCTGCATCTCGGGCTGCAGCCGCAGGCCGTTCTTCCAGCTGACCGAGACCACGCCGGCCTGTCCCGGCAGCGCGGCCGGCGAGGTCCATTTCACCTTGGCCACGGGCTCCTTCAGCTGCCAGGCCACGGTGGCGGCCGTGAGTTTGCGCACCTGGGCTTCGGTCATGCCGGCGAAGAGGTAGGTCACCCAGGGGTAGGCGGTGTCGTGGTCGAAGGTGTCGCCGATGGCTTCGTAAAGGTAGCGCACCTTGGTGGTGAACGCGATGTAGTGCGGGCTCAGCTTGACCGCGGCGAGCGGCTGGCTGCCCTTGAGGCCGCTGTAGTTCTGGTAGAGCCAGGTGTAGCTGGCCACGATGTCGGGCACCACGCGGTCGATGTTGACCGGCTGGCCGGCCGCATTGTTGTGCGCCGGCAGGAAGTCCTTCTTCGGGATGTTCCTGCGCAGCGCCACTTCGAGCTGCGCCGGCGTGGCGCCGAACACCAGGTTCTCGAGCTGGTAGATCAGCGCGGCTTCCTCGATGTCCAGAAAGATGCTGGTGTTGTCCCAGTCGAACACCACGTACGGCGGCTTGGCCGCGTTGTAGCCCGCGCTGCCCTTGCCCGTGCTGGCGATCAGGCCGTCGACCTGCGCCCGGTTGAACGCCTCCCAGTTGCCGGCGGCAATGCCTTGCGGCGAGAGGTTGGCGCAACCGGCAGCGACCAGCGCGGCGGCCATCGGGGTCAGGAGGACGAGGCGGCGTTTCATGGATTTCCTTGGATTGAAGGGACAACGGAGGTTGGGGACTCGAGCACGGCCAGGTCGCTCTCGTCCTTGAGCGCGATGCCGGTAGCGCCGCGCCGCAGCGCCTCGCGCATGAGCCAGGCCAGCTTGAAGGCGGCCGTGTCGTAGGAGAGGCCTTCGGGCCGCACGTTCGAGATGCAGTTGCGCTCGGCGTCGTGCCGGCCACGCTTCGGCGAATGGGTGAGATAGATGCCGAGGCTGTCGGGCGAGCTGAGCCCGGGCCGCTCGCCGATCAGCATCACCGCCAGCGTGGCGCCGAAGGCCTCGGCCACCTCGTCGGCCAGCGCGACGCGCGCCTGCGACGCGATGACCACCGGCGCGAAGCGGGTGCCCGGCGGCAGGTGCGGGCGCAGGGCGGCGAGCAGCGGCGCGGCGTGGCGCTCGACCGCCAGCGACGAGAGCCCGTCGCCGATGACGATGCAGACATCGCAGTGCGCACCGCCCGGCGCGGCGGCCGCGGCGGCGCGCAGCCGTGCATCGTCGCCGGCATCGAGCTGGCGTCCGAGGTCGGGGCGGCGCAGGTAGGTGGTGCGGTCCGCGGCGCGGCTGTGCACGCACTCGACGGTCCAGCCTTGCGTGCGCAGTGCGTCCTCGAGCTTCGCGACGTCGAGCGCCGCATGGATCGCGTCGCGCGCCATCGCATGGGCCCAGCCGAAGCGCAGTGTTTCGTCGGTCGGCATGCCGGCGCCGGCGCGGCCCAGCGCCACGCGTGCCGGCGTGGCGGCACGCCAATCGCGCCAGGGGTTCTCCGTGACCGGCGACGGGGAAGGTTCCGAAGGGGGCTTGCCCATGGCTTTCAGCGCCCCAGCGCAGTCAGTTCGCCCATGCCCGCCAGCAGCCGATTGGCAGCGGGCGGCGCGAGCCGGCCGGCGGCGTCGGTGATCTGCATGCGCTGCAGCCAGGCCTCGAACTCGGGCGCGCGCTTCAGGCCCAGTGTTTCGCGCAGGAACAGCGCGTCGTGGAACGAGGTGCTCTGGTAGTTGAGCATCACGTCGTCGGCGCCCGGAATGCCCATGATGAAGTTGATGCCGGCCGTGCCGAGCAGCACCAGCAGCGTGTCCATGTCGTCCTGGTCGGCCTCGGCATGGTTGGTGTAGCAGATGTCGCAGCCGATCGGCAGGCCCAGCAGCTTGCCGCAGAAGTGGTCTTCGAGCCCGGCGCGGATGATCTGCTTGCCGTCGTACAGGTACTCCGGCCCGATGAAGCCGACCACCGTGTTGACGAGGAAAGGCTGGTAACGCCGTGCCAGCGCATAGGCGCGCACCTCGCAGGTCTGCTGGTCGACGCCGAAGCTGGCGTTGGCCGAGAGCGCGCTGCCCTGGCCGGTTTCGAAGTACATCACGTTGTCGCCGATGGTGCCGCGCTTCAATGACAGCGCCGCGTCATGGGCCTCGGCCAGCAGCTCGGGCGTGACGCCGAACGACAGGTTCGCCTTCTCGGTGCCGGCGATCGACTGGAACACCAGGTCGACCGGCGCACCGGCTTCGGCGAGCTTGAGCGTGTTGGTCACATGCGTGAGCACACAGCTCTGCGTCGGAATCTCGAAGCGCTGGATCACCTCGTCGAGCATGTGCAGCAGCTTGCCCAGCACCGGCATGCTGTCGGAGGCGGGGTTCAGGCCGATCACCGCATCACCGGCGCCATAGAGCAGGCCGTCGAGCGTCGAGGCGGCCACGCCGCGCAGGTCGTCGGTCGGGTGGTTGGGCTGCAGCCGCACCGCCAGGTGGCCGGGCAGGCCGATGGTGTCGCGGAAGCGCGTGACCACGCTGCACTTCTTCGCGACCGCCACCAGATCCTGGTTGCGCATGAGCTTGGACACAGCCGCGACCATTTCCGGCGTGAGGCCGGGCGCCAGCGCGCTGAGCGTGGCGGTGGTGGCGTTGTCGGACAGCAGCCAGTTGCGGAAGTCGCCGACCGTGAGGTGCGCGACCGGCGCGAAGGCGGCCGCGTCATGGCCATCGATGATGAGGCGTGTGATGTTGTCGCTCTCGTACGGAATCAGCGCTTCCGTCAGGAACTGCTTGAGCGGCGTCTCGGCCAGCACATGGCGCGCGGCCATGCGCTGCTGCGCGGTGGCTGCGCCGACGCCCGCGAGGTAGTCGCCCGAACGCGCCGGGCTGGCAACGGCCATGACCTGTTTCAGGTCGTCGAAGGCGAAGACCTGGCCGGCAATGGTGGTGCGGTAGCGCATCGTGTGTTCAGGCGGTGGTGGTCGCAGACAGCATGTCATCCGGCGCGGCCGCCTTGCGCTGGGCCGAGGTCAGCAGGAAATAGCCATAGGCCGCTGCCATCAGCACCCCGAACAGCACGGTCAGCATGCCGTTGAACCAGATCATCGCACCGAGGCAAACCACGCCCAGCACCAGGGCGATCGCGGGGAACACCGGGTAGAACGGCGCGCGGTACGTGCGCTCCAGCCCCGGCTCGCTGCGGCGCAGCTTGAAGAGGGCCGCCATCGAGATCAGGTACATCACGATCGCGCCCAGCACCGCCATGGTCACGATGTTGGCGGTGAGCGTCTGGCCGCCGAAGCTGACCCATTCATCGCTGAAGATCGCCACCACGCCGATCACGCCGCCGGCCAGCAGTGCGCGGTGCGGTGTGCCGAAGCGCGGGCTCAGGCCGGCGAACCAGGCCGGCAGGTAGCCGGCGCGCGCCAGCGCGAAGATTTGGCGCGAGTAGCCCATGATGATCCCGTGGAACGAGGCGATCAGGCCGAACAACCCGATCCACACCAGCATGTGCAGCCAGCCGCTGTTGTCGCCGACCACGGCCTTCATGGCTTGGGGCAGCGGGTCGTTGATGTTGGCAATCTTGCGCCAGTCGCCCACGCCGCCTGCCATGATCATCACGCCGAAAGCGAGCACCACCAGCGTGACGATGCCGGTCGTGTAGGCGACCGGAATGGTCTTGTGCGGATCGCGTGCCTCTTCGGCTGCCATGGCCGCGCCCTCGATGGCGAGGAAGAACCAGATGGCGAACGGGATCGACGCGAAGATGCCGGACAGCGCCGCGCCGTTCAGCACCGTGCCGCCGGCCCAGCCGTTGGCCGTGAAGTTGGCCCACGACCAGCCCGGCGCGACCACCCCCATGAACATCAGCAACTCGAAGATGGCAAGCAGGGTGACGAACAGCTCGAAGGCCGCCGCGATGCCGACGCCCACCCAGTTGAGCGCGATAAAGATCACGTAGGCGCCCAGCGCCAGCCACTTCGGGTTGATCGCGGGAAACTGCACGTTGAGGTAGGCGCCGATGGCCAGCGCAATGGCCGGCGGTGCAAAGACGAACTCGACCAGCGTGGCGAAGCCGGCAACGAAGCCGCCGGTCGGCCCGAAGGCGCGCCGCGCGTAGGCGAAGGGGCCGCCCGCGTGCGGGATCGCGGTCGACAGCTCGGTGAAGCTGAAGATGAAGGTGGTGTACATCGTCGCGACCAGTACCGTGGCCACCAGGAAGCCCAGCGTGCCCGCAGTGTTCCAGCCGTAGCTCCATCCGAAGTACTCGCCCGAGATCACCAGGCCCACCGCGATGCCCCACAACTGGAACGGGCCGAGCACCTTCTTGAGATGGCCTGACGACGGCGACGGGGGGACAGCTGAACTCATGGGCGTTGCTCCAGATGGGTCAAAGTGTGACAACCGGATTCGACCAAAGGCAGGGCTTTCCCTCTATCCGGATTCGGAAAAAGAAGCAGGCTGGGGGCTGCACACATGGCGCCTGCCATGGCATTCGTCTTGCATGCGCCCAGGCTTTCACATCCCTGCGTTCGACGTGACCACCAGCCTCCACTACGCCGCCCGCGCCAGTTGCGACGTGGACGAGCATGCCACCCACATCTCGGCCTGGCACCAGGAATACGACCAGCTTTCGCGCGGCTGCTTCACCGGCATGGTGCGCGAGTTGTGGATCGATGCGCCGCGGCTGCAGGTGTTCCACGAGCACACCGGCCAGCGGACCAGCCAGCATTGCCTGCCCTGGCGTGGTGCGGTGTGGTTCGGTATACCCGACGGACAGAACGGCGAGCCGCTGCATTTCTCCGGGCGGCTGCAGCCCGTCGACCGCGAGCGCATCGTCATGGCCGCGCGCGCCGACGATGGCTTTGCGCTGTGCACGCCTCAGAACTTCGGCATCTACGGGGTGGTGGTCGACGAGGCCTGGTTGTGCACCGAACTGGATCGGCTGGGGCTGCGGCCGTTTCTGCCGCCGGCCGGCGGGTCGGGCGCTTCGTTGCGCGCGGCATCGCTGTCGCCGCACCTGCACGTGGCGCTATGCCAGACCATCGAGTCGATGCTGTCGCTCGGCGCCAGCGGCGAGGCCATGCAGGGCTGGGGCCGCCGCACGCTGGGCTACCTGACCGACCAGCTGCTCAGGCTGCTGGCCGGAACCGCGCCGGACGCCGGTTTCAGCGCGCAGCGGCAGAGCAGTCAGCGCCGCCTTGCATCGGTACTGACGGCGCGCTCGCTGGTGGCGCATCCGCTCAATCACACGCTGTCGGTCGAAGACCTGTGCATGCAGTTGCACCTGACGCCGCGCACCCTGCAGAACCACTTCCGCAGTGTCGTCGGCGAGTCGCCGGCGGAGTTCTTGCGCGCGGTGCGGCTCAACGCCTGCCGCCGCCGGCTGCGCGCCTCCGCGCGCGGAACCACTGTGCAGGACGTGGCTGCGCAATGGGGCTTCTTCCACATGGGCCGCTTCTCGCACGAATACAAGGCGATGTTCGACGAGCTGCCGTCGCAGACGCTGCGTCTGGCGCGCGCCGCGCATTGAGCGCGTCACGACGGCCCGCCATAATGGGCGGCTGTCCCATCCCGAAAGACACCGCCTCATGCGTTCCCTTGTTTGCATCACCGCGGCCCTGGCCGCCTCGCTGTCCACGCTGGCATCGGCGCAGGCGCAGAGCGCGCCCGTCACCACGCCAAGCGGCCTGGTCTACCAGTCGCTGAAGGAAGGCACCGGCGCATCGCCCGCCGCAACCGACGTGGTCAAGGTGCACTACCGCGGCACCTTTCCGGACAGCGGCAAGGAATTCGACAGCTCCTACAGCCGCGGCGAGCCGACCGAGTTTCCGCTCAACGGCGTGATCCCCTGCTGGACCGAGGGCGTGCAGAAGATGAAGCCCGGCGGCAAGGCCAAGCTGACCTGCCCGCCGGCCATTGCCTACGGCTCGCGCGGCGCGGGCGGCGTGATTCCGCCGAACGCCACGCTCAACTTCGAAGTCGAGCTGGTCTCCGTCAAGAAGCGCTGACCGCCGGCCTTTGAAAAGAACTCAACCTGGCTGGAACTGGAACAGCCAGGTTTCGGTCAGCGTCTTGTCGCCGGTCTTCAGGTAGAGCCGCATGTCGATCGGCTCGTTGCCTTCGGGCGTGAAGTCGAACTGCGCGCGCCAGTGGCCCGGCACGCCGTTGGGAACGGCCTCGGCAAAGACGTAGGAGAACTTGCCGCGCGGCGCCGTCAGCACCAGCTCGGGCTTCACGCCGAAGGGCACGGTGGTGAGCGGCTGCCCTACAAATTCCACCATGAACTTGCGCACGCCCGGCGGGCGCGGCTGGCCGGGCTGTCCACCGCGCCCGATGCGCGTGGCCACGCAGCGTGCGAGCGGCGAGGGAAAGGGCTCCTGGTCGGTCCAGTGCAGCCGGTACTGCAGGCTGTAGCTCGCGCCCGCCTTGGCATCGGCCTTGGGCACCCAGAAGGCGACGATGTTGTCGTGGATCTCGTCGTCGGTCGGGATCTCGATCAGCTGCACCGAGCCTTCGCCCCAGTCGCCCAGCGGCTCGATCCAGAGGCTCGGGCGCTTCTCGTAGTTGACGCCGTCCTGGTAGTTGTCGAACGCGCGGTCGCGCTGCAGCAGCCCGAAGCCGCGCGGGCGGGTGTCGGCAAAGGCCGAGGCGCGCGTCTGCGTCGGGTTGTTGAGCGGGCGCCAGATGCGTTCGCCCGCGCCGTTCCAGATGGCCAGGCCGTCGGAGTCGTGCACCTCGGGGCGCCAGTCGATGGCGGTGGGCTTGATGGTTTCCGAGTACCAGTACATCGAGGTGAGCGGCACCAGGCCCAGGCGCGACACATCGCGGCGCAGGAACAGGCGCGAGTCGATGTCCATGATCACGGCCTTGCCGCGCTGCATCACGAACTTGAACACGCCCGTAACGCTCGGCCCTTCGAGCAGCGCGTAGACGGTCATCGAGGTGGTGTTGTTCGCGGCCGGCGTCTCGAAATAGAAGCGCGTGAAGGTGGGGAATTCTTCGGGCTTGTCGGGTACCGCCACGTCGAGTGCGAGGCCGCGGGCCGACAGGCCGTACTGGTAGAGCTCGCCGATCGCGCGGAAGTAGGAGGCGCCCAGGAAAGCCACCCAGTCGTTCTTCTGCCAGTCGAGCTTGCTCTGGTCGCCCAGGCGGCTTTCCTGCAGCCGAAAGCCCGCGAAGCCCGCGCCGGCCGGCAGCGCGCGCGCCGGGCTGTCGGGCGGCATCGAGAAGTACGAAGGGCTGTAGAGCACCTCGCGCGCGAAGGCATCGCCATCGGAATTCTCGAGCACGTGCATGCGCACCGGTGTCTGGAAGAAGCGGCCGAGGTGGAAGAAGGTGACGGGAAAGGCGCCGGGGCCGTCGCGGAAGAGGGCATTGGCCGGGTCGAACTTGATCTTGCCGTGCGCGTCGTAGTCGATTTTCTCGAGCACCTCGGGCGCGAGCGGCGCGGCGGCGGCATAGGGCTGCCCGGCCAGGCGCCTGGCCTGCGCCACGAGGCGGTCGAACGAGAAGGGCGAAGGCTGGCTCAGCTTCAGGCCGTTGGCGGCCAGTGCCTCTTCGGGCAGTCCAAGGGCGGCGAGTGCGGCGGCGGCACCACCAGCGGCAAGGAAGGATCGGCGATCAAGCATGTGTTTCTTGAGGGTTGCGGTCTTGGGAGTACGTCGTGGAGTACGAAAAAGGATGAGCGGAAGGCGAGGCGGCCGGGGAAACCATCCTAATGCAGCCGGCGCCGGGAATTTTCCGCGCACAAGAGCGGCGAGCATGCCGCGGCCGCGGGGTTTGCCGCGTCGGCCAAGCTGCGCAGCGTGAGCCGGACAAGGCCGGGATTTGAGAAATTTGTGCGTTTATGTATCGGCGCTGTCATCGGCACCGTCGGCCACGCCCATGGCGTAGACGGCATAGAGCGGCACGCCGAGCAGCATCAGCGCCAGCGGCGCGAACAGGGTGTAGGCGAGGCCGATGCCTTCGAGCACCCGGAAGGTGGCCTCGAGGCGCAGGCGCGGATGGGGCTGGGTCAGCTCGGCGGTCTTGCGCAGCCCCCAATGAAACTCCGCCCCGGTGGCGCGCAGCGATGGATGCTGCGCGGCGCGGCCCACGGCGAGCCAGCAGACGGCATCGAAGGCCAGCACCGAGCCCGCGGGCGCGCGCTCGCCGAAGGTCGCGAGCACGGCCTGCGCCTGCTGCGGCTGCAGGTACATCAGGACGCCCTCGGTGAAGAGGAAGACCGGCTGCGCCTGGCGCCTGCGCGGCAGCTCGAGCTCGTTCCACCAGCGCGGCGATGTGAGGTCGAGGTCGCGCGCGTCGTGGCGCGGGTGGGCCTCGGGAATCAGCTCGCGGCGCAGCGCCATCACTTCGGGCAGGTCGGCATCCGTCATGCGCGACCTTCCGTCGTCCAGCCACTGGAAGTAGTGGCTCAGGCCGCAGCCCATGTTCACCACGCGGCCGCCCGGATGCTGCTTGAGGAACTCCTGCGCGAGGCTGCGGAAGCGCCGGGTGCGGCTCAGGATGCTGTAGATGGTGGTCCGGTCCTCGGGCAGCGGATGGCCTTCGTCGCGGATCTTCTCGAGAATCGACGCGGCGTAGGCGTCGCGCACGGCCATCTGCGGAAACATCGCGTCGCCGGAAGCGCGCGCGGCGAGCGGAATCCGCAGGGTCGACGGCACGGCCGACAGGCTTCGCGCGGCTCTTTTGCTTGTTGTCATGGGCGCAGGCACCGGGTCATGCGCAAGTCTGGCTGCTCCCATGCGGCGGAGCAAGTCAGCCTTTCGTTAGCCCCGGGGGTAGTCCGGCATGCCCCCCGGGCCGGCCGCCGCTGCCTCTTTTACTTGGCGGTGGGCATCACGAACTCGGCGCCCTTGCCAATGCTCTCGGGCCAGCGCTGCATGATCGACTTCTGCTTGGTGTAGAAGCGCACGCCTTCCTCGCCATAGGCATGCATGTCGCCGAACAGGCTGCGCTTCCAGCCGCCGAAGCCGTGCCATGCCATCGGCACCGGAATCGGCACGTTGATGCCGACCATGCCCACCTGGATGCGGCGGCTGAATTCGCGCGCCACGTTGCCGTCGCGCGTGAAGCAGCTCACGCCATTGCCGAATTCATGGTCGTTGACCAGGTCGACCGCATCCTTGAAATTGGCCACGCGCACGCACGAGAGCACCGGGCCGAAGATCTCTTCCTTGTAGATGCGCATCTCGGGCGTCACGTGGTCGAACAGCGTGCCGCCCATCCAGAAGCCGTCGCCGCAATCAGCGCCTGCCTGGCTGCCGTCGAACTGGCGGCCGTCGACCAGCAGCTTCGCGCCTTCCTTCTCGCCCTGGGCGATGTAGCCGGTGATGCGTTCGTGCGCCGCGCGCGTGACGATCGGGCCCATCTCGGCCGCGAGGTTCTCGCCGTCGAGCACCTTGAGCGTCTTCGTGCGCTCCACGAGCTTGGGAATGATCTTGTCGGCCACGTCGCCCACCAGCACCGCCACGCTGATCGCCATGCAGCGCTCGCCGGCCGAGCCGTAGCCCGCGCCGATCAGCGCATCCACCGTCTGGTCGATGTCGGCGTCGGGCATCACCACCATGTGGTTCTTCGCGCCGCCCAGGGCCTGCACGCGCTTGCCGTTGCGGGCGCCGGTTTCATAGATGTAGTTGGCAATGGGCGTGGAGCCCACGAAGCTCACGGCCTTGACGTCGGGGTGCTCGAGCAGCGCGTCGACCGCCACCTTGTCGCCCTGCACCACGTTGAACACGCCGTCGGGCAGGCCCGCTTCCTTCAGCAGCTCGGCCATGCGCAGCGACGGGGTCGGGTCGGTCGGGCTGGGCTTGAGAATGAAGGTGTTGCCCGCGGCAATCGCCACCGGGAACATCCACATCGGCACCATCACGGGAAAGTTGAAGGGCGTGATGCCGGCCACCACGCCGAGCGGCTGGCGCAGCGTCCAGTTGTCGATGCCGGTGGAGACCTGGTCGGTGAAGTCGCCCTTGAGCAGCTGCGGAATGCCGCAGGCGAACTCGACGATGTCGATGCCGCGCGAGACCTCGCCCTGCGCGTCGGTGAACACCTTGCCGTGCTCGGCGGTGATCATGTGCGCGAGCTCGTCCTTGTGCAGGTTGAGCAGCTCCAGGAACTTGAACATCACGCGGGCGCGGCGGATCGGCGGCGTGTCGGCCCACTTGGGGAACGCGGCCTGCGCGGCGGCCACCGCGGCATCGACGTCGGCCTGGACGGCCAGCGCCACCTTGCCCGTGACCTTGCCGGTCGCCGGGTTGGTGACGTCCTGCGTGCGGGTGGAGCTGCCGGCGGCGTGCTGGCCGCCGATGAAATGCGCGATCTGTGTGGTCATGGAGAGTCCCAGGTCAAGTGATTGCGCCAGTCTAGGAAAGGCAAGGGTCTCTGCCTAGGCGCCAGGGTTGAACTGTTTGTTCGCTATAGTGAACAATCCCATCATGGATCTGCAAAAAGCCGAATCGCTCTGGATGCACCTTCACTGGCTGATCGTGCTCGGCCAGCAGGGCAGCTATACCGCCGCCGCCGCGCGCCTGGGCGTGAGCAAGGCCGCCATGAGCCAGCGCATCGCCGAGCTGGAGCGGGCCGTGGGCGTGACCCTCGTGCGCCGCACCACCCGCAGCATGCGGCTGACCGAGGCCGGGCAGCAGCTGGTCGACCAGATGCGCGAGCCCTTCGAGCGGATCGCCCACAGCTTCCTGCAGGCGCGGGACCATGCGGGCGAACCGCGCGGCCTGGTGCGGATCACCGCGCCGGTGGCGCTGGGGCGCCAGCAGCTGCTGCCCAGGCTCGCCGACTTTCTTCTGGCGCATCCGTCGATCCGTGTCGAAATGGAACTCTCCGACCGGCTGAGCTCGCTGGCCACCGAAGGCTTCGACCTGGCGGTGCGGCACGCGGCCTCACCGCCCGACACGCACGTGGCCTGGCGGCTGTGCGACACGCGCTCGGTGCTGGTGGCGAGCCGCGCCTACCTGCGCCGCAAGGGAACGCCGCTGGCGCCGCCCATGCTGACCGAGCACGACTGCCTGCACTATCCCCGCGGGCAGGAAACCAACGTGTGGTCGTTCGAGCGGCGAGGCGGCCGCGCGCGCCAGGCCGAGCGCGTGACCGTGCCCATCGCCGGTCCGCTGGCGGCCAACAACAGTGAGGCGCTGCGCGACGCGGCCCAGGCGGGGCTCGGCATTGCGCTCTTGCCCGACTTCAGCGCGCAATCCGGCTTGCAGGCGGGCAAGCTGGTCGAGGTGCTCCCCGACTGGCAGCCCACGGGCGCCTTCGCCGACCAGATCTACGCCATACGGCCTTATTCGCTGCACATTCCGCGTGCGGTCAACCTGTTCGTGAGCCATCTGCGCGAGACGCTGAAGGCGGGGTTTCAGCTGCCCGAGGCCTGATGGCCAGCGGGCTTCCGGCCTCGCTTTGAGAATTCAGTTGGACGACACCATCAGCTGCCGAACCAGCAACTGCGCCGCCGGTGACAAGGTCTCGCCGGTCTTGGTGGCCATCAGCAGGCGGCGCACGGCCCAGGCATCCTTGAGCCGCACCACCTTGAGGCCGAGCGCGCTCACCTGCGCCTTGCAGGCCGCGAGCGGCACCACGCCGATGCCGAGGTTGGCCGCGATCATGTGGCACATCGCATCGAAGCTGCGCACCTGCACGCGCAGGCGCATCGGAATGCCGGCCTGCTCGGCCGCGCGCGAGGTGAGCTCGAGCAGCGAGCTGCTGCGGTTCAGGCCCACGAACTCGTGCGCGAGGCAGGTCTTGAAATCGGTCCGGCGCGTGCGCGCGAGCGGATGCTGCCGGGCGCACAGCACCACCAGCTCGTCGGTCTGGAACGGCGCGACGTCGAGCCCGTAGGCCGGCGTGTTCTCGGCAAACACGCCCACATCGGCCAGGCCGTCGACCAGCGCGCGCACGATGTCGCCGCTCAGCTGCTCCTCCACTTCGACGCGGATGTCGGGATGCTGGCCGAGGAAGGCGGCCAGCGTGGCCGGCAGGAACTCCGTGAGCGCCGACATGTTGGCCCACAGCCGGACATGGCCGCGCACCCCGCTCGAATAGTCGCCGAGTTCGTTGCTGAACTGCTCGAAGCCCTGGAACAACCGCATTGCATGCTGCATGGCCACGTGGCCGGCGGGGGTCAGCGCAATGCCCTGCGAGCTGCGCTCCAGCAGCTTCGACCCGGTGGCGGCCTCGAAGTCCGAAAGCCGCCGGCTGGCCGCCGAGAGCGCCAGGTGGCAGGCCTCGGCGCCCTTGGTGATGCTGCCCGACTGCGCCACGGCGCAGAACAGGCGCAGCGTGACGAAGTCGACGCGGGCGGGGTTGATGGGGCTGGCCATCGCCGGATTCTAGAGAGCACGCCAGTGCCGCAAGCCATGGGGCATAGGCCAAAAGATTCTTTGACATGTTATGTCGAGCCGCCTATAGTGGTCCCATCAAAGCACCGTTCGCTTCCGTCGGCACCCAACCACAAGGAGAGGTATGCAATCACTGCTCGATCAACTGAAGGGACTCGACGTCCTGGCCGGCGCCGCGATGGGCGGCCTGACGGTGCAGTTGCAGCCCATTCCGGGCCATACGCCCGTGATCCAGGTGAGCATCGAGGGGCGCGACGAGCTGCCCATTTTCATCACCAGTTCGGACGTGCAGGTCATTTGCATCTGCTATCTCTGGACAGAGGAAGAAGTGAAGGCCGAACGCCGCACCGAGCTGCTCGAATCGCTGCTCGACCTCAACCCTTCGGTGCCGCTGTCGTCCTTCGGGCGTGTCGACGGCCGCTACGTGCTCACCGGCGCGCTCGGACGCCATGCGAACGTGGAAGACATCGCGCGCGAAGTGGCGGTGCTCAGCGACAACGCGATCGATGCGCTGGATGCCCTGTCCGAATTCCTGAACTAAGCGGAGATCATCATGACAGTCATCAAGAAGCTGGTCACCTTGCTGCGCGGCAGTGCCCGCGAAATCGGCGAAAGCGTGGTCGACAGCAACGCCACCCGCATCTACGAGCAGGAAATCGTCGACGCCAAGCACAGCATCGAGAAGGCCAAGGGCGATCTCACCGGCGTCATGGCCAAGGAGATGCAATCGGCCCGCGAGATCGAGCGCCTGAAGAACGAGGTCGCGCGCTACGAGGGCCTGGCTCTCGAGGCGCTCAACAAGACGCAGGAAGGCCTGGCGCTCGACGTCGCGGCCAAGGTCGGCACGCTCGAGAAGGAGCTCGAGGAGCAGGCCAAGGCGCATGCCTCCTATGCGCTGCAGGTGTCCAAGCTCAAGGACCTGATCAAGACGGCCGAAGTGCGCATTCGCGAGCACGAGCGCGAGATCGGCATCGCCAAGACCACCGAGAGCGTCTACCGCGCCACGCAGTCGATTTCCGAGAACATCGGCGCGGGCGGTTCCCGCCTGTCTAATGCGCGTGAATCGCTCGAGCGGATCCGCCAGCGCCACGAAGATCTGGCCGACCGGATGGCTGCGAGCCAGGCGCTCGAGAACGAACTTGGCCACACGGCGCTCGAGAAGAAGCTGGCGGCCGCGGGCATCGGCAGCGATGTCGACCGCACCGGCAAGGTGATGGAGCGCATCCGCGCCCGCCAGGCCAAGCCAGCGGAGCCCGGCGCGCAATGACCGTGCGGGTCAAGCCGGTTCGCTGGCAAGGCTCGGACGAGGCGATACGCGCCGTTCAGGTGGCGTTCGACGTGGAAGAGGCCGTGCTGGAGGCGGTGCGCACGGCCGCCTTCGAGCAGCACGTGTCCACTTCCGACCAGATCCGGCAGGTGCTGGGGCTTGCGACGACGTCCAAGCCCAAACGGCCCCGGCTGACCGTGTCGTTGAATGCGGCAGACTACGAGTTTCTTGCGGCGAAATATGGGCTCGCCCCGGACGACCGCCTGGCTATCAAGGAGAGGGCCACGCGGGATCTGATTGCTTTTGCAAGTGGTGGAAAGAAAGGCACCGGCACAGGGAAGCCGGGCCGCAAATAAAAACACAACCCGTACGCGGGAGGGTCAATGGGAAATTTCATGGATGCGGTGACGGGGTACCCCACCGCGATCTACACGGTGCTGCTGGGCGTCGTGGTGATCTACTGGGTGCTGGCGGTGGCCGGCATGGTCGACATCGAGCACAGCGGCATCGATGTCGATGTGCAGACCCATGCCGACGGCGACACCAGCGACGTGGGGCAGCTCGCGAGCTACGTCGTGGCGTTCGGCCTGAACGGCGTGCCGTTCTCGGTGGCGGTGAGCCTGCTGGTGCTGGTGTCGTGGACGCTGTCCTGCCTTGGCGGGGAGTGGCTGATGCCGCTGGTGCCCACGCTGCCGCTCAAGCTGCTGGCCGGCACGGTGCTGCTGGTGGCGAGCGCCGCCATCGCCATACCCGTGACGGCCGTGGCCATCCGCCCCCTGCGCGGCTTGTTCGTGAGCCACACCGCCGTGAGCAATGCGGCACTGGTCGGCCAGGCCTGCCGCGTCGTCACCGGCGTGGTGAACGAGAAAGACGGCCGCGCCGAAGTGGCCCGCCGCGGCGCCAGCCTGAACATCCGGGTCTGGGCGCCCACGCCCAACACGCTCAAGCGCGGATCGCAGGCGCTGATCCTCGAATACGACGAAGTGGCCGGCCGCTACCTCATCGCGACGCACGACGACGCCGCCTGAGCGCGGCCCACCCGATCAAGATCAACTGTTTCGCTCTCAAAGCATCTCTGGAGAAAAAATGGAGCCCATCCTCTTTGCCGTGGTCATACTGGCCGTGGTCATCCTCGGCTTGTTCGCGATGTTCGCCAAGTTCTATCGCAAGATCGAACAGGGGCACGCGCTCATCGTGAACACGCTGCGCGCCGAACCCGACGTCACCTTCACGGGGCGGATGGTCTATCCGATCATCCACAAGGCCGAGCTGATGGATATCTCGGTCAAGACCATCGAGATCGACCGCTCCGGCAACGAGGGCCTCATCTGCCGCGACAACATCCGCGCGGACATCAAGGTGAAGTTCTTCGTGCGCGTCAACAAGACCGCGGACGACGTGCTCAAGGTGGCGCAAGGCATCGGCTGCGCGCGGGCTTCGAACCACGAAACGCTCGAAGAGCTGTTCTCGGCCAAGTTTTCCGAGGCGCTCAAGACCGTCGGCAAGTCGATGGATTTCGTCGACCTGTACCAGGCGCGCGACGGCTTCCGCGACCAGATCATCAGCCAGATCGGCAACGACCTTTCGGGCTACGTGCTCGAAGACGCCGCCATCGACTACCTCGAGCAGACGCCGCTGTCGGAACTCGACACCAACAACATCCTCGATGCGCAGGGCATCAAGAAGATCACCGAGCTGACGGCGGTCGAGCACGTGCGCACCAACGAGCTGCGCCGCAACGAGGAAATGCAGATCAAGAAGAAGAACGTCGAGACGCAGGAAGCCCTGCTCGAACTCGAGCGCCAGCAGGCGGACGCCACGGCGCGCCAGCAGCGCGAAATCGCCAGCGTGCGCGCCCGCGAGGAGGCCGAGACCGCCAAGATCCAGGCCGAAGAGCGCACCAAGTCGGAAACCGCGCGCCTCGTCGCCGAGCAATCCATCTCGGTGCAGCACGAGAACGTGCAGCGCGAGAAGGAAGTGGCCGAGAACAACCGCAAGCGCGCGGTGGCCATCGAGGAAGAAAAAGTCACGCGCGCCCGCGATCTCGAGATTGTCGACCGCGAGAAGGAAGTGACGCTGCAGCGCATCGAGAAGGACAAGGCCGTCGAAGTGCAGAAGAAGGCCATTGCCGACGTGATCCGCGAGCGCATCGTGGTCGAGCGCACCGTGGCCGAGCAGGAAGAAGCCATCAAGGAACTGCGCGTGGTGGCCGAGGCGGAGCGCACCAAGAAGTCCGTCGTGATCATGGCCGAAGGCCAGGCCGACGAAAAGATGGTGATCGACCTGAAGGCGGCCGAAACGCAGGAAAAGCGCGCGCGCCACAAGGCGGCCGAAGAACTCACGCTGGCCGATGCCAAGCTGAAGGTGGCCGAGCGCGATGCCGAATCGAAGAAGCGCGAGGCCGAGGGCATGGAGGCCCTCTCCGCCGCACCGGGCCTGGCCGCCGCCAAGGTCGAGATCGCCACCGCGCAAGCCCGGCTCGCCACCTTCGAGGCCGAAGCCTCGGGCAAGGAGAAGCTGGGCCTCGCGGACGTGCATGTGCGCCAGGCCGATGCGGACGCCATCCTCAAGGCCGGGCAGGCCGATGCGCAAGTGATCGAGGCGCGCTCGCAGGCCGAAGCCGCCGGCATGCGCGCCAAGTTCGACGCCGAGGCCTCGGGCAAGGAAAAGCTCGGCCTCGCCGAAGTGAACGTGCGCACGGCCGATGCTGAAGCCACCCTGAAGTCCGGCCAGGCCGATGCGCAGGTGATCGAAGCTCGCTTCAGCGCCGAGGCCAAGGGCCTGCATGAAAAGTTCGAAGCCATGAAGGCGATGAGCCCCGACACCCGCGACCACGAGGAATTCCGCATGCGCCTCGAGAAGTCGCACGTCGAAACCATGAAGGGCATCGACGCGCAGACCGCCATCGCCAAGGAACAGGCCGAGGTGCTGGGCACCGCGCTGGCCAATGCCAAGATCGACATCGTGGGCGGGCAGGGCGACTACTTCGACAGCTTCGTGCGCTCGCTCTCCGTGGGCAAGGGCATCGATGGCGTCATCTCCAAGAGCAACACCCTGAAGGTGGCTTTCAAGGACCAGCTGTCCGGCGACCGCGACGTGGTGAAGGACTTGCGCGACCTTGTCGGCGCGCTCGGCACATCGTCCGGCGAGATGCAGAACCTCAGCGTGGCCGCGTTGATGAGTCGCATCAGCAGCGACGGCAGCGAAAGCCAGAAGACCGCGCTCCACAACCTGCTCTCCACCTTCCGCAACTGAGTGGGCGCGCGATGAATTCGAACCTGAAATGCAGCTGCTCCGCGCACGCGTCGATGCAGCCCGTCGCGTTGGCCGAGGCGCTGCTGGCGGTGCATTGCACCGACTGCGGCGGCATGGTGATGGCCATGGACGACTGGCGTGCCTGGAAGGCCGTCGACCCTGCGCGGGAACCCCACGCCATCGACGACGACGTCATCGAGGTGTTCGATGCCACGTCGGTGCGGCACTGCCCCGAGTGCGACCGGCTCATGCAGCGCCTGCGCGTGAGCGCCGGGCCCGACTTCCGCATCGACCGTTGCATTGCTTGCCAGAACCTGTGGTTCGACCAGGGCGAGTGGCGTGCCCTGGTGAGCCGCGGCCTGGCCGGCCGGCTCGACGAGCTGCTGTCGGACGGATGGCAGCGCCGGCTGCAGACCGAGGAGGTGCGCGAGGTGCGGCTTGCCGCGCTGCGCCGCCGCTACGGCAACGACTGCATCGACGAGCTGGACCGCATTCGCGCCTGGCTCGACACCCAGCCCCACCGCGACGAACTGCTCGCATTGCTGCGCGCGGACTGACCGCGCCGATCTATGCAACGAACGGAAGAAACGGGGGCGCCGCCCGGCGCCCAGGCCCAGACTGACCAGACCGAGGCGCTGGTGTCCGGCAGCGGCAGCTACGACCTGCTGAAAAAACGGCTGGAAACCCAGGGCGAGGGCTTGCTGAAGAAGACGCAGGCACTCAACGAACAGCGCCTGGCCGAGTTCGGCCGCTCCGAGCAGGCCCTGGTGCTGCGCACCCGCGCGCGCACCGAGAACAATGCCGTGGCGCGCGACATCGTGCGCATCGGCGACCTGCTGCTGTTCGGCTACAACGTCTTCATCGGCCTGCGCAAGGAAACCGCGGTGGGCGACGTGTTCGGCCTGTACCGGCTGGCAGTGCCAGGCGAAGCCGCCACCGAGAACGACGAGCTGCAGGCGGTGCCCCTGGCCGGCACCTTTCTCGAAGACACGCGCTTCGTCTCCGACTTTCGCGAGCTCTACGCCTACTACAAGCAGGCCACGCTGCTGCAGCTGCGCGTCATGCAAGACAAGCTGCTGGCGTCCTTCAAGATCGGCCAGCAGCTGCACGACGTGCGCGTGTTCCGCTGGGCCATCGAGCGCGACGGCGGCATCCACTACATCGACAACCGCGGCGAGCGCGACATCGCGCTGCCCGCGAGCCACGACTTCGAGTGGACCGTTGCCACGCGCGAAGACCATGTGGGAGGCAAGCATCCCCACGTGAACGTGCTCGACACGGTGTTCGTCGAAACCCTCGGCGGCGACCTCACGGTCAAGATCGAGAACAACACCGAAACCGGGCTCGGCATCTACAGCGAGCCGGTGGAGGACAAGAGCCAGTCGCTCACCGACGCCGAGATCGCGTGGGCCAAGCTCGGCATGCTGATACTGCTGCGCGTGAAGCCCTACCGCGAGCAGGCCACGCGCTACTTGGTCTTCAACATCCGCACGCAGCAGGTCGAGCGCATCGACGCCATCGGCGGCTCCTGCGTGCAGCTGCCCGAAGACCACGGCATCATCTTTCCCGGCGGCTACTACCTGCAGTCGGGCGAATACAAGCGCTTCGACCTGCCGGGCGAGGTGGTGGAAAGCCTGCGCTTCAAGCGCATGCTGCGCTCGCCCAACGGCGAGGACGTGGCCTATGTCTTCTACGACCCGAAGCCGGGGCGCTACGCGCTCTTCAACTACAACCTGATCGACAAGAAGCTCGCCACGCCGATCATCGCCAACGGCTACGCCCGCTTTGCCGACGGCCGCATCCTGGTGTTCAACGGCGACGACGGCGAGCCGACGCGCGTGCACCCGATGCAGCTGTGGCGGACGCCGTTCGCCAGCGAGGAGCACATGAGCGCGCAGCCGCCCGCCACCGGCTTCTTCGGCAAGATCGGCAACGCCGAGCTGGTGCGGGGCGTGAGCGACCTGATGGGCATCGCCCGCGCGGTGCGCGAGCAGGCGCCCACGCGCGCCGCCTACGAAGACCTCATCCGCCAGTGCACCCGCGTGAGCGACGCCTACTTCTGGCTCGAAGCGGCCGAGGCCGCCGGCCTGATGGGCGAGCTGCGCAGCATTGCCGACGTGGCGCGCAGCACGCTGGCCGAGTTCGAGAAGGTCGACACCATCCGGCGCGAAACCGCACGCGCGCTGGCCCGCGCGGAAGACGAACAGCACGCGCTGATGGTCGACATCGCCAGCACCCTCTGGCGCGCGCCCGACGACTTCGTGAAGGCCCTGGGCCGCCTGCGCGAACGGCGCGGCGCGCTGCAGATGCTCAAGGAACTGCGCTACGCCGATCTGCCGCGCATCGCCGCCATGGACGCGGCGCTGGAGGCCGAGCAGCAGCGCATCGGCGAGCGCGCGATGCAGTTCCTGGCGGCCGACACGGCCTTCAACGGCCAGCGCCAGGCGCTCGACAAGCTGGCGCTCGACCTGCCCAACCTTTCCACCTCGCCCGCGCTCGGCCAGATGCTGGCGACGCTCGACGAGCAGGCCGCCGGCCTCGATCTGCTCACCGAACAGCTCGGCAGCCTGCCGGGCGGCGACGCGGTGATCCGCACCTCCATCCTCGACCGCATCTCGCTGATCTACGCCGACATCAACCGCATGCGCGCTGATGCGCGCGCGCGGCGAAAGTCGCTGGGCGCCACCGAGGCGCGCGCGGAGTTCGGGGCGCAGTTCAAGCTCTTCAGCCAGGCGGTGGAAAACGCGCTGGAGTTCGCCGACACGCCCGAGAAGTGCGACGACGCGCTCACGCGCCTCCTGGCCCAGCTGGAAGAAATCGAAGGCCGATTCGCCGAGCAGGAAGACTTCCTGGCCGACATCGCCGAGAAGCGAGAGACCGTGTACGAGGCGCTGTCGGCGCGCCGCCAGAGCCTGGTGGAAGCCCGCCAGCGCCGCGCGCAGGGCGTGGTCGATGCGGCGGGCCGCATCCTCGACGGCATTCCGCGCCGCATTGCGCAGTTCGGCGAGCTGCAGCAGGTTCACAGCTATTTCGCGGCCGACCCGATGATCGGCAAGCTGCACACGCTGATTGCCGACCTGCGCACGCTGGGCGCCGCCGTGCCGGCCGACGAGCTCGACACGCGGCTGAAGACCGCCCGCGACCAGGCCCTGCGTTCGATTCGCGACAAGCGCGAGCTGGTAAGCGAAGGCGGCGACACCTTGCGCCTGGGCCGCCACGCCTTCACCGTGCACCGCCAGCCGGTCGACCTCACGCTGGTCGCCCGCGACGAAGGCATGGCCTACCAGGTGACCGGCACGGACTATCAAAGCCCGGTGGACGAACCCCGGCTGCTGCCGTTGCAGCGCTACTGGAGCCAGTCGCTGGTGTCGGAAACGCCCGAACTGTCGCGTGCCGAGTACCTTGCGGGCCGCCTGCTGGAAGCGCTGCTCGACGGCAAGTCCGAGCGCAGCTGGCTCGACGTGCTCACGCTGCTGGCCGAAGACCCGCTGCACCCGCAGCTGCTCGACATGGTCCGCCGCTTTGCCGCCGCGCGCTACCAGGAGGGCTACCAGAAGGGCATCCATGACGACGACGCGATGCGCCTGCTGGGCGCGCTCGTCGCCATGCAGGACCAGGCCGGCCTGCTGGCCTGGGGGCCGACCGAGCGCGCGCTGGCCTTGCTCTACTGGCAGCACGGCCACCTGATCGCGCACCGCGAATCGCTGCTGCGGCGCGCGCGGGCCGCCATGCAGATGCAGGCCCTGTTCGGCCGGCGCGATGCGCTGGAACAGCTCGAAGCCGACACCGCCCGTGCGCTGAACCATTTTGCGCGCGAGGTGGCGCCCGACCTGCTGCCGCTGGTGGAGACCGCCAGCCAGGAAGAGCGCGACGCCCACCAGGGCCGCGTGTCCACGCTGTGCGACCAAGCGGCCGCGTACCTCGCGCGCGAACTCGCGGGCGAGCACGGCGGCGAAACCTGGGCTGTGTCGGGCGCGGGCGAAGACCTTGCGGCGGCGCTGCTGCGCGAGCTGGAGCGCAGCGGCCGGCGCGACGCCTGGCAGCACGACCTCGACGCCGCGCCGCCGGCCGAGCGCTGGCGCCTCGCGCGCGACTGGGTGCGTGCCTACACGACGCACCAGGCGCCGCAGTCGGCCGACTGGATCGACGACGCCGCCAGCGTGCTGGCCATGCCGCTGCAGCGCACCCGCGTCAACGCGGCGCTCGACCGCACGGTCGAAGGCCTGCGCGGCGAACACCCGCGCGTGGCCGAAGGCCGCATGACGCTGAACCTCAACGACTTCTGGCGCCGCTTCCTGTTCCACACCACGTACGCGGTGCCGGGCTACGAGGCGCTGCACAGCCTGCGCCACGAACTGCTCGAACGCGAGAAGGCCCGCCTCAAGCTGGGCCAGTTCCAGGCCAAGCCGCTCTCGACCTTCGTGCGCAACCAGCTGATCGACGAGCTCTACCTGCCCATCATCGGCGACAACCTGGCCAAGCAGATAGGCTCCGCGGGCGAGGGCAGCCGCACCGACCGCATGGGCCTCTTGCTGCTGATCTCGCCGCCCGGCTACGGCAAGACCACGCTGATGGAGTACGTGGCAGACCGGCTCGGCCTGATCTTCGTGCGCATCAACTGCCCGGCGCTGGGCCACGGCGTCACCGCCATCGACCCGGCCAACGCGCCCAACAGCGCGGCGCGGCAGGAGCTCGAAAAGCTCAACCTCGGCCTTGCGATGGGCAGCAACGTGATGCTGTACCTGGACGACATCCAGCACACCAGCCCCGAGTTCCTGCAGAAGTTCATCGCGCTGGCCGACGGCACGCGCCGCATCGAGGGCGTGTGGAACGGCGAGCCGCGCAGCTACGACATGCGAGGCAAGCGCTTCGCGATCGTGATGGCGGGCAACCCCTACACCGAGTCGGGCGACGTGTTCAAGATCCCGGACATGCTGGCCAACCGGGCCGACATCTACAACCTGGGCGACGTGCTCTCGGGCCGCGAGGCGGCGTTCGCGCTCTCGTACATCGAGAACAGCCTGACCTCCAACCCCACGCTGATGCCGCTGGCTTCGCGCGACCCCAAGGACGTGCAGCTGCTGGTGAAGATGGCGCAGGGACACGAGGCGCCGAGCAGCGCGCTGTCGCATGCCTACAGCGCGGTCGAGCTGGAGGAAATCAAGGCGCTGCTGCAGCGCCTGTTCCGCGCGCGCGACCTGCTGCTGAAGGTCAACCTCGCGTACATCGAATCGGCCGCGCAGCAGGAGGCGTACCGCACCGCGCCGCCCTTCAAGCTGCAGGGCAGCTACCGCAACATGACCAAGCTCGCGGGCAAGATCACCGCGCTGATGCGCGACGACGAACTCGATGCGCTGCTGCGCGACCACTACCGCGGCGAGGCCCAGACGCTGACCACCGGCGCCGAGGAAAACCTCTTGCGGCTCGCACAGCTGCTGGGCAGTCCGACGCCCGAGGAAAGCGCGCGCTGGACGGCCATCTGCGAAGAGTTCGTGCGCAAGCGCAAGCTCGGCGGCGACGACGTCGATGGCAGCCAGCGCATCGCGAGCAGCATGCTCGACGTGGCGCGCGCGGTCGATGCGCTCAAGCCGCCCGCCGAAGGGCCGAACGAAGGCCAGCGGCTGGCCGATGCCATGCTGCAGATTGCCGTGACCTACCGCGAGCTGATCCTGCCGCTGGTGACCGCCACCGAACGGCGGCTCGAACTCGACCGTTCGATCCGGCAGGACATGGAGCGGCTCGCCGCCGAAGTGCAGGCCTCGCGGACCGTCCCCAGGCGCGCGACCAAACCCGACCAGGACCACTGACACATGCAGGCACCTTCCTCTCCAGTTATCGAGCCGCAGGCAGCGCTGCCCGAGCTGCTCGCCCAGCTCGATGCCACCATGGCCGACCAGCGCCTGAGCGACGACGAGCGCCGCGTGCTGGTGCACACCCTGCGCGAGGCCTCTCCGCCCGAGGACGGCCTGCGCCAGCTGCGCAACCGTGCGTTCGACCTGGTGCGCTCGCGCACCGCCGATCCGGAACAGCTGGCCCTGCTCAAATGGCTCGAAGGCGTGGTCCGCGCCATCGACACCGGCCGTTCGCCCGATGCCGTCGCGGTGCGCTCGCAGGCCTTCTTCAGCCCGGGAACGGGTTGCCTGCAGGCGATCAACCAGCAGCTGAAGGCCGCGAAGCGTTCGGTCGACCTGTGCGTCTTCACGCTATCGGACGACCGCATCACCGCCGAAGTGCTGGCCGTACACCGGCGCGGCGTGGCGGTGCGCTTCATTACCGACAACGACAAGGAATTCGACCGCGGCAGCGACGTCGGGCAGCTGCGCGCGGCCGGCATCCCGGTCGCGGTGGACCGCACCGAAGCCCACATGCACCACAAGTTCGCCATCTTCGACGGCGCGCGGCTGCTCAACGGTAGCTACAACTGGACCCGCAGCGCCTGCGAGCACAACGAGGAGAACGTGGTGCTGAGCAACGACCCATCGCTCGTTCGCCGCTTCGCGGACGAATTCGACACCTTGTGGAAAGAACTGCAGGCCGCCTGATGCCGAGACGAATCGACTACGACTGGGAGCTGCCGCCCGAGATACAGCAACGGCTGGGCGGTGCCAGCTATGGTGCGCAGCGCATCATTCACGAGCAGGGCCACCTGATGGTCATCCTGCACGAGGCGCCCACCGGCGCCGGTGCGGAGCGCAAGCCCGCCGTGTTCCTGCGCAAGCCCGACGGTGCGTGGCTCCACAAGGGCAACAACCCCGGCGAGCGCGCCTTCGCCAAGCTGCTCGAAAGCTATCGCGCGGCGCTGGGCACCTTCGAGATCCGGCACCAATCGGCCGAGACGGCGGAGGAGCTGTTCCAGATCCTCGGCCCGCTGATTCCGCTGACCCGCGCCGCCATGAACATGCAGGCCACCCTGCAGGCGGCCCGCGAGGCCGTCAAGGACGATCTGATGCTGATCGACCTGCGCGATCTCGCGGTCGAGATCACGCGCGGCATGGAGCTGCTGCTGGCCGACACCCGCATGTCACTCGACTACCGCCTCGCGCACGCGGCCGAGGCGCAGGCGCGCTCGACCCGGGAGGTCAGCCGTGCGCAGCACAAGCTCAACACCATCGCGGCGCTGACCTTTCCGCTCATGGCCGTGGGCGCCGCCTTCGGCATGAACCTGCACAGCGGCATGGAGAACATGCCGGTCTGGATGTACTGGGCGATTTTCGCGAGCGGTCTCTTCCTGGGCATCTTGCTGCGCGGCTGGGTCAAGGCGCCGGAGGCGCCGCTGCCCGCTGCCAAGCCTGCGCCGGCCAGGAAGAAGTAAAGCGGCAAGACGCCGGCCTTCGCGTTTTGCGAAGGAGTGCTGCTGCCAGAGCAATTCCGGCGGACGCGATCTGTTCTTAGAGTGGGGGCATTCCCACAGGAGACAGACGCAGATGAACGCACTCGAAGGCCTCAAGGTGCTGGAGCTCGGCCAGCTCATCGCCGGCCCGTTCGCCGGCAAGACGCTGGCGGAGTTCGGCGCCGACGTGATCAAGGTCGAGCCTGCCGGCGTCGGCGACCCGCTGCGCAAGTGGCGGCTGCTGCGCGAGGGCACTTCGGTGTGGTGGGAGGTGCAGTCGCGCAACAAGCGATCGGTGTGCCTGGACCTGCGCAGCGCCGAAGGCCAGCAGGCCGTGCGCGCGCTGGCGCTGGAGGCCGACGTGCTGATCGAGAACTTCAAGCCCGGCACGCTCGAAGGCTGGGGCCTGGGCTGGGAGCAACTGCACGCGCTCAACCCGCGGCTCATCATGCTGCGCATCTCGGGCTACGGGCAGACCGGCCCCTACCGCGACAAGCCGGGCTTCGGCGTGCTCGGCGAATCGATGGGCGGGCTGCGCTACCTGAGCGGCGAGCCGGGCCGGGTGCCGGTGCGCGTGGGCGTGTCGCTGGGCGACACGCTGGCGGCGCTGCATGGCGTGATCGGCGTGCTCACCGCGCTGCACCACCGCACGGCCCATGGCGGCGAGGGGCAGTTCATCGACGTGGCGCTCTACGAGTCGGTTTTCAACGTGATGGAAAGCCTGCTGCCCGAATACGACGCGTTCGGCGCGGTGCGCGAGCGCGCCGGCAGCGCCTTGCCGGGTATTGCGCCGACCAATGCCTACAAGTGCAGCGACGGCCACTACGTGCTGGTGGCGGGCAACGGCGACAGCATCTTCCGCCGGCTGATGCGCGCCATCGGCCGCGCGGACCTGGAGAGCGATCCGCAACTCGTGCACAACGATGGCCGCGTGCAGCGGGTGGAGGAGATCGACGCCGCCATCGAGGCCTGGACGCTGCAGCGCAACCGCGACGAGGTGCTGGCGGTGCTCGATGCGGCCGGCGTGCCGGTCGGGCGCATCTACACGGTGGCCGACATCGCCACCGACCCGCAGTACCTGGCGCGCCAGATGATCGTCGAGGCGACCACCGCCGACGGCGAGATGCTCAAGGTGCCGGGCGTCGTGCCCAAGCTCAGCGCCACACCGGGGCGCATTGCGCACCCCGCGCCGCGGCTCGGTGAACACACCGATCAGCTGCAAGGCGCAGGCTGGCCGGCGCGCCGCACCGAAGAAAGCGAGGCCGTATGAAAGAAGGCAATGGCAAGCGGCTCTTCATCAATGAAGTGGCCACGCGCGACGGCTTCCAGATGGAGGACCGCTTCATTCCCACCGACGACAAGATCGCGCTCATCGACCGCCTGGGCACGCTGGGCTACGCCAAGATCGAGGTGACCTCGTTCACTTCCGCCAAGGCGATTCCGGCGCTGCGCGACGGCGAGGAAGTGATGCAGCGCATCGTGCGCCAGCCGGGCGTGGTCTATACCGCGCTGGTGCCGAACCTGCGCGGGGCCGAGCGCGCGCTGGAGAGCCGCATCGGCGAATTCAACATCGTCATGTCGGTGAGCGAGACCCACAACCTCGGCAACCTGCGCATGACGCGCGAGCAGTCCTTCGCGCAGCTGGCCGAGGTCATCGCGCTGGCCAGGCAGGCCGGCGTGCCCGTGAACGTGTCGCTTTCCTGCGTGTTCGGCTGCCCGATGGAAGGCGAGGTGCCGCAAGCCGCGGTGCTGGAATGGATCGGCCGCTTCGCGGCGCTGCGGGTGCAGGGCGTGACGCTGTGCGACACCACGGGCATGGCTTTTCCCACACAGGTGCAGGCCCTCTGCGAAGCCGTGATGGCAAGGCACCCCGGCCTGCAATGGACGGCGCACTTCCACAACACGCGCGGCATGGGGCTCGCGAACACGTTGGCGGCGGTCGAGGCGGGCGTCGAGCGTCTCGACATGTCGCTGGGCGGCATCGGCGGCTGCCCGTATGCCCCCGGCGCCACCGGCAACGTGGCCACCGAGGACGTGGTGCACATGCTGCAATGCATGGGCTACGACACCGGCATGGATCTGAACGGACTGATCGATGCCGCCTCGGAACTCGAAGCGCTGGTGCAGCACGACTTGCCGAGCCAGGTGTCGCGCGCCGGCCACCGGCTCACGCGGCATGCGCCGCCGGCGGATTTCAACGACATCGCGGCGCGTGCGCATGCGCGCCGCGCCAAGGAGCTGCACCCATGATCGACCATCTGGACCACCTGGTGCTCACCACTGCCCATGAGCAGGCCTGCATCCGTTTCTACGTCGACGCGATGGGCATGGCGCTGGAGACCTTCGGCGCCAACCGCAAGGCCTTTCGTTTCGGCAACCAGAAGATCAACCTGCATGTGAAAGGCCACGAGTTCGAGCCCAAGGCGCAGGTGCCGACGCCGGGCTCGCTGGACCTGTGCTTCATCGCGAGCGTGCCGCTGGAGGACGTGATCGCGCGGCTGAAAGACAAGGGCGTGCCGATCCTCGAAGGCCCGGTGATGCGAACCGGCGCCACCGCGCGCATCCGATCGGTCTATGTGCGCGACCCCGACCTGAATCTCATCGAGATATCCGAGCTGGCGCCCTGACACGCCGGCTTCGAATGCAAGCTTAAAAACACCGGAGACAAAACCATGAAACCCATTCACCGCCTTCTGATGGCCACAGGCCTCGCGCTGGCGGCCGCTGCGGCCAGCGCCGATACCTGGCCCTCGAAACCGATCACCTTCATCGTGCCCACCGCGCCTGCCGGGTCCACCGACATCATGGCGCGCATGGTGGCCGACCCGCTGCAGCGCGCGCTGGGCCAGCCCATCGTGGTCGACAACAGGCCCGGCGCCAGCGGCAACATCGGCACCGAGGCCGTGGCGCGCGCCGCGCCCGACGGCTACACGCTGCTGATGCAGTACTCGGGCTACCACGTCGGCAACCCCGCGCTCTTTCCGCAGATCAAGTGGAGCCCGACCAAGGACTTCGTGCCGGTGGCGCTGGTGATGCGCGCGCCGCACGTGGTCGCGGTGAGCGGCAAGCTGCCCGTGAACTCGATGAAGGAGCTGATCGAGTACGGCAAGAAGAAGAAAGAGGGCGGCCTGTTCTACGCCTCGTCGGGCAACGGCTCGATCCAGCACATCGCGGGCGAGCTGCTGTCGCGGCAGGCCAAGCAGCCGATGACGCACGTGCCCTACAAGGGCTCGGGCCCGGCCATCAACGACCTGATCGCGGGCAACGTCGACATGTTCATCACCACACCGCCCTCGGTCATCGGCCATTTCGCGGGCGGGCGCATCAAGCCGCTCGCCTACACGGGCAGCAAGCGCCATCCGTCGATGCCCGACGTGCCGACCTCGGCCGAGGCGGGGCTGCCGGGCTACGAGGTGGAGTCGTGGTTCGCGGTGTTCGCACCGGCCAAGACGCCGCCCGAGATCGTCAACAAGCTCAGCGCCGAGATCAGGAAGATCGTCGAGAGCGAGTCGTTCCGCAAGAAGGTGGACGAGCAGGGCGCCTTTGCCACCTACATGGACCCGGCGGCCCTGGGCAAGTTCGTCGACCAGGAACTCGCGGCCTGGGCGAAGGTGATCAAGGCGGCGGACATCAAGCCGGACTGAGCCCGGCCGATGCCTCCCTCGGTGCTCAGGGCTTGACGCCGAGCATCGACAGGATGATTGCCGCGAGGGTCAGCGTCACCGGCAGCCGGTGCGTGGCGATGGCGTGGGCCTGCGCCACCGACAGCCTGGTTTGCTGAAGGAGGTTCTTTTCGGAATGAAGGGCTGTGGACATGGCATTTGCTCCTGGATGAACGCGAACGATCTGTTCGCATGGCCTCCAAGATAGACCTCTGCAGGGGCAGCGGCACGGGGCTTCCGAAGACACCGCGTTTCCGTTTTTGCAACGATCAGCCCGCGATGAGCTTCTGCACCAGCTCCGCCGTGGTCGCCGCCGCATACTTGCGCATCAGCCGTGCCCGGTGCAGCTCCACCGTGCGATGGCTGATGCCGAGCGCCTTGCCGATCTCCTTGGACGTGAGCCCGCGCATCACCTGCGCCGCCACCTCGCGCTCGCGCGGCGTGAGCTCGGCCTTCACGGCGCGGCGCGATCCCAGGTCCTCGAAGGTCCAGATGCCGGCCTCGTGCGGCGCGGCGCGGTTCATGGCATGGCCTGTGACGTGGCACCAGAAGGTCTCGCCGGCGATGGCGCCGTGCAGACCGCCCAGGCGCTTCATCATGCGGTTGTCGGCATAGTGGCCACTGGCGTTCAGGAAGGGCTCCATGCGCTTGCCGATGCGCTCGAATTCGGCCACGCTCGGGTACAGGATGCTGAACGAATGCCCGACCAGGGCGGAGGGCGTTGCACCGAAGATCTCGCACACCCGCTCGTTGCAGGCCACGATGGTGCGGTTGCTCGACACCACCATGCCGACGGGCGCATGTTCAAAAGCCAGCCGGTAATCGATCTCGGGCATCGGGGGTCACCATTACGAAATACTACGTATGCGACTACGTAGTATCGTTCAAGCCTTCCAAAGGCTTTCGCCAACTCTCCACCATCCATCAAGGAGCCCGAGTGAACAAGATTTATCCCTCCGCAGACGCGGCACTCAAGGGGGTCGTGGCCGACGGGCAGATGCTCGCGGTCGGCGGCTTCGGCCTGTGCGGCATTCCCGAGGCGCTGATCGACGCGCTGCACGACTCCGGCGTCAAGGATCTCACCTGCATCTCCAACAACGCGGGCGTCGACGGCTTCGGCCTCGGCAAGCTGCTCGAGACGCGCCAGATCAAGAAGATGATCGCGTCCTACGTGGGCGAGAACAAGGAATTCGAGCGCCAGTACCTCGCGGGCGAACTGCAGCTCGAATTCACGCCCCAGGGCACGCTGGCCGAGAAGCTGCGCGCGGGCGGCGCGGGCATTCCGGCCTTCTTCACCAAGACCGGCGTCGGAACGCAGGTGGCCGAAGGCAAGGAACTGCGCGAGTTCGACGGCGAGACCTACGTGATGGAACGCTCGCTGGTGCCCGACGTGGCGCTGGTCAAGGCCGACGTGGCCGACAAGTCGGGCAATCTGCGCTTCCGTCTCACGGCGCGCAACTTCAACCCGGCCGCCGCCATGGCCGGCAAGATCTGCATCGTCGAGGTCGAGAAGATCGTCGAGGTGGGCGAGCTGGCGCCCGACGACATCCACCTGCCGGGCATCTACGTGCACCGCATCGTGCTCAATGCCAATCCGGAGAAGCGCATCGAGAAGCGCACCGTGAGCGCAGCCGCGCCGGCCGATGCGGCCGCCGCCAAGGTCGAAGCCCAGGCTGCCATTGCACAGGCCGCCGCCGGCAGCGAAGTGCCCGCCCCCGTCAAGAACAACAAAGGAGCCTGAGATGCCCTGGACCCAAGACCAAATGGCCGCGCGTGCGGCGCAAGAACTCGAAGACGGCTTCTACGTGAACCTGGGCATCGGCATTCCCACGCTGGTGGCCAACTTCGTCGGCGACAAGGAAGTGTGGCTGCAAAGCGAGAACGGCATGCTCGGCATCGGCCCGTTCCCGACCGAGGACCAGGTCGACGCCGACCTGATCAACGCCGGCAAGCAGACCGTGACCACCATTCCCGGTTCGGCCATCTTCGGCAGCCACGAGAGCTTCGCGATGATCCGCGGCGGCAAGATCAACCTGTCGATCCTCGGCGCCATGCAGGTCAGCGTGGAGGGCGACCTCGCCAACTGGATGATCCCCGGCAAGATGGTCAAGGGCATGGGCGGCGCGATGGACCTGGTGGCCGGCGTGAAGCGCGTCATCGTGCTGATGGAGCACGTCGCGAAGAAGAAGGACGGCACCGAGGACCTCAAGATCCTCGAGAAGTGCACGCTGCCGCTGACCGGCGTGGGCGTGGTCGACCGCATCATCACCGACCTGGCCGTGATGGACGTGGTGCCCGAAGGCCTCAAGGTGGTCGAGCTCGCGCCGGGCGTGAGCTTCGATGCGCTGCAGGCCAAGACCGGCGCCAAGCTGATCCAGTAAGGCGGCGGCGCAACGGCGACGAAGGGCAGGGCCGCGAGAGCGGACCCTGCCTTTTTGCTTTGGACGTGCTGGAGAGATGAAATGAATGCGAGCGAAGCCCTGGGCAGCATCTGGCTGCGGGCGGGCCTGCCGCCCGAGGCCTTGCAACATGCGCGGCTCACGGGCGAAGACCCGGTGCTGCCGTCGTCCTTCGCGGTGGGCGCGGCCGCGCAGAGCACCATCGCGGCGGCGGCGCTCGCGGCCTGCGAACTGGGGCATCGGCGCGGCGCCGGGCGCCAGCAGGTGGCGGTCGACATGCGGCACGCGGCGCTCGACTGCACCGGCTGGTTCAGCCTCGACGGCCGCGTGCCCGACCTGTGGGACAGCTTTTCGGGGCTGTACCGCTGCGCCGACGGCTGGGTGCGCATCCACGCGAACTTCGCGCATCACAGGGAGGGCGCGCTGCGGCTGATGAAGCTGGACCCGGCCGCCGCCACGCGTGCCGATGCCGAGGCGGCCATGGCGACATGGCGCGCGCTCGACTTCGAAGACGCAGCCGCCGCGCAAGGCCTGGTGGCGACCGCGCTGCGCCGCTTCGACGAATGGGACGCCTCGCCGCAAGGCCGGGCCATCGCGACACAGCCGCTCTTCACCATCGAGCGCATCGGCGACGCGCCGCCGCTCGCGCTGCCAACGCTGCGAGAAGACCAGCGGCCGCTCGAGGGCGTGCGCGTGCTCGACCTGACGCGCATCCTCGCGGGCCCCGTGGGAGGCCGCGCGCTGGCGGCCTATGGCGCCGACGTGATGCTCGTCAATTCACCGCACCTGCCGAACATCGAATCCATCGCCGAAACCAGCCGCGGCAAGCTGTCGGCGCATGTGGACCTGCGCACCGAGGCGGGCCGCGCCACGCTGCGGCAGCTCGCCGCCGAGGCCCATGTCTTCGTGCAGGGCTACCGGCCCGGCGGCATCGCGGCGCTGGGCTTCGGGCCGGCGGAACTCGCGCGGCTCGCGCCCGGCATCGTTTGCGCGTCGCTCACGGCCTATGGCACGCAGGGCCCCTGGGCGCAGCGCCGCGGCTTCGATTCGCTGGTGCAGACCGCCATGGGTTTCAACCATGCCGAAGGCGAAGGGGCCGGCGACGGCAAGCCCAGGCCGCTGCCGATGCAGATCCTCGACGAGGCCACGGGCTACCTGATCGCCTTCGGCGCCGCCGCGGCGCTCTGGCGGCAGCAGCAGGAGGGCGGCAGCTGGCATGTGCAGGTGTCGCTGGCGCAGACCGGCCAATGGCTGCGCGGGCTCGGCCGCGTGCCCGGCGGGCTGTCGATCGCCAGGCCCGACCTGAAGCCCTATCTGGAGACTTCGGCCTCGGGCTTCGGCGAACTGGCCGCGCTGCGCCACGGCGCGCAGCTGTCGCGCACGCCGGCCGCATGGCCGCGCCCGTCGATGCCGCCGGGCAGCCACGCGCCGGCCTGGCCCGGCGGCCCCGGGCAGTGAGAAACTTGGCACATGCAGACGACGAACAGATACGAAGGAAGGCCGTTGCTGCGGCTGGTGGATTGCCTGGTGCTGGATGCCATCGACCAGCTCGACGACGCCAAGCGCGCCAAGCTCGAGGCGCTGGAACCCACGCTCGCCCAGACCTTCAATGCGAGCGGCACCTGGCAGGAGATGGTCGGTACCCAGATGGGCTTTGCCGATGACGTGCAGGACCAGATCCGGCAGTTCTGGCGCAGCTACCTCGACCGTGCAGAGGAGCAGCAGCAGCGCGCGGATCCGCAGGAGTTCGTGATCGAGTTCGTGGCGCTGAACTTTCCGGACCTGGCTCCGCCGCAGCGCTGATCCTTGGGCGTCACTCGCGCACCGGCAGCAGCAGTTGTCGCTGTGCCTGCACCGTCTCGCGCAGGAACTCCCACACCGCCTGCATGCGCACCAGGTGCTTCGTCTCCGCGGGCATCGACATCCAGAACGTGCGCGTGAAATTCGCCTGCCCCGGCAGCACGGGCTTGAGCGCGCCGTCGTTCTCCGCGATGAAGGCCGGCAGCACGGCAATGCCCGCGCCCGCCGCCACCGCGCGGTGCTGCGCGAGCACGCTGGTGCTGCGCAGCGCAAAGGCATCGGGGCGGTGCAGTTCGTCGAGGTACTGCAGCTCCTTGCTGAAGAGCAGGTCGTCCACATAGCTGATGAAGGTGTGGCCGCGCAGGTCTTCGCGCGTCTTGATCGGCTTGTGCGCGGCCAGGTACTTCTTCGACGCGTAGAGCCTGAGCGTGTAGTCGGTGAGCTTGGTCACGACCACCGGCCCGCGCGCCGGGCGTTCGAGCGAGATCACGATGTCGGCCTCGCGCCGCGACAGGTGCACCAGCCGCGGCATCGCGAGCAGGTCGATGGTGAGCTTGGGATGCTGCTGCGCGAACAGGGCAAGCTGCGGCGCCAGCACCACGGTGCCGAAACCCTCGGTCGCGCCGATGCGGATCAGCCCCGACAGGCCTTCCTGCGAGGCCGGCGCGGTGCTTTCCACCGCCTGGAACGCGCTTTCCATGGCCTCGACCTGCGGCTGCAGCTTGCGGCCCGCCTCGGTGAGCCGGTGGCCGCCCGACTCGCGCGAGAAAAGCGGCGCGCCCACTTCCTTTTCGAGCGCCTGGATGCGCCGCGCCACCGTGGTGTGGTCCACCTCGAGCCGGCGCGCGGCGCTCATCAGCGTGCCCGAGCGGGCCAGCTCCAGAAAGTAGCGAAGGTTGTCCCAGTCCATGTGCTCGCGTTCCCTTGGGTTGGCTCTGCATTTTTGCAAAGCGATAGCGCATATTTGTCTATTGTCATGGCAAATCTGCAAAGCTAGGATGCGTGCTGAACCTGCCATCCAGGCCCCTATTCACAGGAGACAAAACCCCATGGACGCCACCACCACCCCCAAGACCCAGGTCGCCACCGTCAAGCTCTTGATCGGCGGCAAGTTCGTCGAATCCAAGACCACCGAATGGCGCGACATCGTCAACCCGGCCACGCAGGAAGTGCTGGCCCGCGTGCCGTTTGCGACGCAGGCCGAACTCGACGCCGCCGTCGCCTCCGCCAAGGACGCCTTCAAGACCTGGCGCAAGACGCCCATCGGCGCCCGCGCCCGCATCTTCCTGAAGTACCAGCAGCTCATCCGCGAGAACATGGGCGAGCTGGCCGCCATCCTCACGGCCGAGCAGGGCAAGACGCTGCCCGACGCCGAAGGCGACGTGTTCCGCGGCCTCGAGGTGGTCGAGCACGCCTCGAACATCGGCAACCTGCAGCTCGGCGAACTGGCCAACAACGTGGCCAACGGCGTCGACACCTACACGCTGCTGCAGCCGCTGGGCGTGTGCGCCGGCATCACGCCGTTCAACTTCCCGGCCATGATCCCGCTGTGGATGTTCCCGATGGCCATCGTTACCGGCAACACCTTCGTGCTCAAGCCCTCGGAGCAAGACCCGATGGTCACGATGCGTCTCGCCGAACTCGCGCTCGAAGCCGGCATTCCGCCCGGCGTGCTGAACGTGGTGCATGGCGGCGAAGCCGTGGTCAACGGCATCTGCGACCACAAGGACATCAAGGCCATCAGCTTCGTCGGTTCGACCAAGGTCGGCACGCACGTCTACAACCGCGCCACGCTGGCCGGCAAGCGCGTGCAATGCATGATGGGCGCGAAGAACCACGCCATCGTGATGCCCGACGCCAACAAGGAGCAGACGCTCAATGCGCTCGCCGGCGCCAGCTTCGGCGCGGCCGGCCAGCGCTGCATGGCGGTGTCGGTGGCGGTGCTGGTGGGCGAGGCGCGCAACTGGGTGCCCGAACTGATCGAGAAGGCCAGGACGCTCAAGATCGGCGCCGGCACCGAGAAGGGCGTGGACGTGGGTCCGCTGGTCTCGTGCGCCGCCTACGAGCGCGTCAACGGCCTCATCGAGCGCGGCGTGGCCGACGGTGCCAAGCTCGAACTCGACGGCCGCAAGCCCACGGTGCCGGGCTACGAGAAGGGCAACTTCGTGGGCCCGACGATCTTCTCGGGCGTGAAGCCCGGCATGACGATCTATGACCAGGAAGTGTTCGGCCCGGTGCTGTGCGTGGCCGATGCCGAGAACATCGACGAGGCCATCGAGCTGATCAACAGCAACCCGAACGGCAACGGCACGGCCATCTTCACGCAGTCGGGCGCCGCGGCGCGCCGCTTCCAGGAAGACATCGACGTGGGCCAGGTCGGCATCAACGTGCCGATCCCCGTGCCGGTGCCGATGTTCTCGTTCACCGGTTCGCGCGCGTCCAAGCTCGGCGACCTGGGGCCGTACGGCAAGCAGGTCATCATGTTCTACACGCAGACCAAGACCGTGACGGCGCGCTGGTTCGACGACAGCACCGTCTCGCACGGCGTCAACACCACGATCAGCCTCAAGTGAGCCGGGCGTTCCGCGCTGTCGCGGCATCGGCCGCGATTCTCCTGCTCGCCGCCGGCGCGCACGCGGCCGATGATGCCAACCCGCTGGACTGCAGGCCCGACGGCAACCAGCAGCAGATGAACGCCTGCGCGGTGCGCGACTTTCGCGCCGCCGATGCCGCGCTCAACATCCGCTATGGCGAGGTGATGAAGACGCTCTCGCCGCAGATGCGCGTCGCGCTGCGCACCGAGCAGCGCGCCTGGCTCAAGGGCCGCGACCCCTCTTGCAAGAGGGCCTCGAAAGCGAACGAAGGCGGCTCCATCTGGCCGCTGGTGTTCAATTCATGTCTGGAGAAATCGACCCGGCAACGGACGGCCGAACTGGATCGCTGGAAGGGTCGCGAACAATGAACTTCGAATTGTCCGAAGAGCAGAACGCTTTTGCGCAGACCGCACGCGATTTTGCGCAGGCCGAGTTCGCGCCGCATGCGGCGCGGTGGGATGCCGAGGCCATCTTCCCGAAGGAGGCCATCGCCAAGGCCGGCGAGCTGGGCTTCTGCGGGCTCTATGCGCCCGAGCGCATCGGCGGCCTCGGCCTGCCGCGGCTCGACTCGGCGCTGGTGTTCGAGGAGATGGCAGCGGTCGACCCCTCGACCACGGCCTTCATCACGATCCACAACATGGCAACCTGGATGCTCGGCACCTGGGCGACCGATGCGGTGGCGCAGCAATGGGGCGAAGATCTCACGAGCGGGCGCAAGCTGGCTTCCTACTGCCTCACCGAGCCGGGCGCCGGGTCGGACGCGGGCTCGCTCAAGACGCGCGCCGAACTGCAGGGTGCCGAGTACGTGATCAACGGCGGCAAGGCCTTCATCTCGGGCGCCGGGTCGACCGACGTGCTGGTGCTCATGGCGCGCACGGGCGGCGGCGGCGCGGGCGGCATCTCGGCCTTTGCGGTGCCGGCCGACGCGCCGGGCGTGAGCTACGGCAAGAAGGAGCACAAGATGGGCTGGAACAGCCAGCCCACGCGCACCATCAACTTCGACAACGTGCGCGTGCCGGCCGAGAACCTGCTGGGCAAGGAAGGCGAGGGCTTCCGCATCGCGATGAAGGGGCTCGATGGCGGGCGCATCAACATCGCGACCTGCTCGGTGGGCGCGGCGCAGGGCGCGCTCGATGCGGCGCGCCGCTACCTGCACGAGCGCCAGCAGTTCGGCAAGCCGATCGCGAGCTTCCAGGCGCTGCAGTTCAAGCTGGCCGACATGGCAACGGAACTGGTCGCGGCGCGGCAGATGGTGCGGCTCGCGGCAAGCAAGCTCGACGCGGGCCATGCCGATGCCAGCACCTATTGCGCGATGGCCAAGCGCTTTGCGACCGATGCGGGCTTCAATGTCTGCAACGACGCGCTGCAGCTGCACGGCGGCTACGGCTACCTGAGCGAATTCCCGCTCGAGCGGCTGGTGCGCGATACCCGCGTGCACCAGATCCTCGAGGGCACCAACGAGATCATGCGCGTGATCGTTGCGCGAAAATTGCTGGAAGGGGACAGCGACATCCGCTGAAGCCCCGCACCCAGAACCTCTCAAGACAATGACCGACTCCGTAGTTCTCTTCGACGAAATCAAGACCGCCGGCGGCAAGCGCTTTGCCACCGCCACGCTCAATGCACCCGCTTCGCTCAACGCGCTGTCGGTGGACATGGTGCGCCTGCTCACGCCCAAGCTGCGCGAATGGGCGGCCGACGACGGCATCGTCGGCGTGCTGCTGCAGGCCGCCGGCGAAAAGGCCTTCTGCGCCGGCGGCGACCTGCGCCAGCTGTACCAGACGCTGCTCGAATGCGGCCCCGCGCGCAACACCTACGCCGAAGACTTCTTCCGCGAGGAGTACGAGCTCGACTACCTGATCCACACCTTTCCCAAGCCCTTCCTCTGCTGGGGCCACGGCATCGTGATGGGCGGCGGCGTGGGGCTCATGTCGGGCTGCTCGCACCGCGTGGTCACGGCGCAGAGCCGTGTTGCCATGCCCGAGATCAGCATCGGGCTCTATCCCGACGTGGGCGGCAGCTGGTTCCTGCGCCGCACGCCGGGCCGCACGGGCCTGTTCCTGGCGCTCACGGCCGCCAACCTCAATGCGGCCGACGCCATCTTCTGCGGCCTGGCCGACGTGCTGGTGCCGCACGAACGCAAGGGCCAGGTGCTCGAAGCGATTGCCGCGGCGCCATGGCGCGGCGAGCAGAAGGCCGACCGCGCCGAGCTCTCGCGCATCCTCGCGCGCGCCGGCGAGGGCGCCGAGATGCCGCCCTCCAAGGTGCGCGAACACTACGACACCATCAACGCGCTGATGGCCGGCGACGACCTGCTCGACATCGCCAGGCGACTGCGCAGCCTGCAGAGCGACGATGCCTGGCTGCAGTCCGCGTCCAAGACTTTCATCAAGGGCGCCCCGAGCTCGGCCGCGCTGAGCTTCGAGCTCTGGCAGCGCGTGCACCGCATGTCGCTGGCCGAGGTGTTCCGGCTCGAATACTGGGCCTCGCTCGGCTTCTGCGCGCACAAGGACTTTGCCGAAGGCATCCGCGCGGTGCTGATCGACAAGGACCGCAATCCGCGCTGGAACCCTGCCACCATCGAAGAGATCACGCCCGCCTTCGTCGAGGACCACCTGCGCCCGCGCGGCCAGATGCCCGCGGAGCTGGCTGCGCTGGCCTGAGCCTCTTCCACGAATACAACGGAGACAAGCAAATGAAAATCGCATTCATCGGCCTCGGCCACATGGGCGGCCCCATGGCCCTGAACCTGCGCAAGGCAGGCTTTGCGGTCAAGGCCTTCGACCTGTCGGACGAGGCCTGCAAGAAATACGCGGCCGAAGGCCTGGCCATTGCCGCATCGGCCGCCGAATCGGTGGCCGATGCCGACGTGGTCATCAGCATGCTGCCGGCCAGTGCGCACGTGGAGGGCCTGTTCCTCGGCAGCGGCGGCAGCAAGCCCGGCCTGCTCGACAGCATCCGCGCCGGCACGCTCGTGATCGACAGCAGCACCATCGCCGCCGCCACCTCGCGCAAGGTGGCCGAGGCGGCCGCTGCCAAGGGCATCGCGATGATCGACGCGCCGGTTTCCGGCGGCACGGGCGGCGCGATTGCCGGCACGCTGACCTTCATGGTCGGCGGCGAGGCCGACGATCTCGAACGCGCGCGCCCCGTGCTCGAGAAGATGGGCGCCAACATCTTCCACGCGGGCGGCATCGGCGCGGGCCAGACCGCCAAGATCTGCAACAACATGCTGCTCGGCATCCTGATGATCGGCACCTCGGAGGCGCTGGCGCTGGGCGTGGCCAACGGGCTCGATCCCAAGGTGCTGTCCGAAATCATGCGGCGCAGCTCGGGCGGCAACTGGGCGCTCGAAAAGTACAACCCGATGCCCGGCGTGATGGAAACGGCGCCCGCGTCGAAGAACTACGCGGGTGGCTTCGGCACCGACCTGATGCTCAAGGACCTGGGCCTCGCGCAGGAAAATGCCACGGCCGTGCGCGCCGCCACGCCGCTGGGCGGGCTGGCGCGCAGCCTCTATGCCGCGCACAGCCTGGCGGGCCATGGCGCGCTCGATTTCTCGAGCGTGCTGAAGCTGGTGCAGAAGGCTTCGTCCTAGCCTTCAGATTGCTAGCCGAACAGGGCGTCGCTGGCCCACAGAAGGCCCAGCACACCCACGAACAGCAGCAGGAACACGGCCCATGCGCGGGTGAATGCCTGCGTCTCCGTGATCTCGACGGGAGCTGTTTCGGGCGGCTTAGGAGCGCTGGGCGTGTGTGGGTTCATTCCCGACTGTACCCCGCGGGCCAGGCCGCGCCCCTGGGCGTGCCTTCGACATGGCAACCAGGACCCCGGCCGCAACAAGATTGGCACCGATGCTGGCCAGGATCGGCAACATGTAGCTGCGGCTGATGTCGAACGCGAAACCGGCCGCGCTCGGGCCGACCAGGGTGCCGAAGGCCACGCTGGTGTACAGCACGCCGAGGATCGCGCCGATGCTGCGGCCGCCGAAGTAATCCATGACCAGCGCGGGCAGCAGCGCGACGAAGCCGCCGTAGAACACGCCGTAGGCAAACGCGAAGACGGCCAGCCCCCAGAACCCGCTGGACACCGCCCACACCACCAGCGACAGCGCCATGCCGGCCGACATCAGCGGCAGCGCCAGTTGCCGGCCCAGCCGATCGGCCAGTCCGCCAAGAAAAAATCGCCCCGCTGTGCTGCCGATGCCGATCGCTCCGAGCAGCAGCACGGCCGAGCCGGCCGGCAGGCCGTGGTCGAGCGCGTAGGGCACCAGGTGGACAAAGGGAACGAACAGCCCGAACGAACTGATCAGGCACGCCGCATAGAGCCCGGCGAAGCGGCGCGAGCTGATCGCGTCCCGCACCGTGAAGCCCGCGGGCACGGCCGACGGTGCCTGCGGCTGCGGTGGATCGCCGTCCGGCCCGAGCCCGCGATGGCGCGGATCGTCCTCGATCAGCAGCGCCATGCCGGCACCCACCACCACGGCCAGCACGCCCAGCGCCCCGTAGGCATGGCGCCATCCCAGCGCCTCGATGAGGAGCGACGCCAGCGGCGGCATCGCCAGCGTGCCCACGCCGATGCCGCTCACCGCCAGACCCGAGGCGAATCCGCGGCGCCTGACGAACCAGCGCTGCACCGCGCCCAGCACCGGCACATAGGAGGCGCCGACGCCGAGCCCGACGCCCAGGCCGTAGGCCAGGCAGGCCTCGGCCAGGCTGCGCGCCTGTCCCGCGGCGGCCAGGCCCAGGCCGACCAGCACCATGCCCGCGACCGCCAGCCGCCGCGCACCCCACCGGTCTGCGAGCGGGCCGCTGACCATACCCAGTCCGAAGTAGAGAAAGCCCGCGAGCGAGAACACCAGCGACACCGAGCCGCGCGATGCGCCGAAGTCGCGCTGCAGCGATTCGAGGAAGGTGCTGAAGGTGTAGGCGCTGCCGAAGCCCACGAGCGTGACGGCGAAGGCGCCGGCCACCACGAACCAGCCGCGGAAGAGGCGCGTGCGGGGCGTTGAATGGGAGAAGGAGGTCAATGGCGGGTCTCCGGGTTTGCTGAGAATATCTATTGGTTGGAGAATGGGCTCCGGCGCAGAAGAGTGGTCTTTCCTTGCATGCCAGTGTGTGGATGATCCTTCTTCCCGCACAGCCTCTCAAACCAGATTTTCTGAGGCGATCGGATCAGATTACCTAAACCATGGAACACCAGCTTCCACCGCTCAATGCGCTGCGCGCCTTCGAGGCGACCGCGCGCCACCTCTCGGTGAAGAACGCGGCCGACGAGCTCTGCGTCACGGCCGGCGCCGTGAGCCAGCTGATCAAGTCGCTGGAGCTGCACCTGGGCATTGCGCTGTTCCGGCGCGCAAACCGGGGCATCTTTCTGACCGATGCGGGCCAGGCCTACCTGCCGCCGGTGCGCAATGCCTTCCGGCAAATCAGCGACGCCACGCGCCGCATCGCCGTGCCCGCGGAAACCGGCATCCTCACGGTGAGCGCCACGCCATTCTTCGCGTCAGCGTGGCTGGTGCCGCGGCTGAAAAGCTTTCACGACGCGCATCCGGACATCGACCTGCAGGTGGTGAGCAGTACCGCGCTCGCCGATTTTTCGCGCGACGGCGTGGATGTCGCGATTCGCCATGGCCTCGGCCGCTACCCAGGCTTGAGCAGCCAGCGCGTGCTGACGGTGGAGATCATTCCCGTTGCAGCGCCGGCCCTGGTCAGGCAGCTCGGAATGCCTGCATCGCCGTCCGATCTCATGCGCTGGCCGCGCGTGAACGATGCCGAGCGCAAGGCCTGGCAGCTGTGGTTCCAGGCGCAGGGCATCGACGATGCGAAGCCGGCGCGTGGCCCGTCGTTCGACGATTCGGGCCTGCTGTTGAAAGCGGTGCTCGCAGGGCAGGGCGCCGCCCTGCTGCCCGCCGCGGTGGTGGCCGACGACCTGGCAGAGGGCCGGCTCGTCCAGCTCTCGGACCTGGGATGGCTCGAAGACTTTGCCTACTACCTCGTCTGTCCGGAAGGCAGCCGCGACCGGCCCAAGATCGCGGCCTTCCGCGAATGGATCGCTGCCGAGTCCGGCAGAAAAGCCGCCAGGCCGCGCAGGAAGACCCCGGTCAAAGCAACTCGATCCCGGGCAGGCTCTTGAAGCAGCTCTCGCGCGTGATGCGCACGAAGTCCGCCAGCCACGGCTGGCCGGACGTGCCCTGCGTGCAGGCCATGTACAGCCGCCCCGTGAGGCCCCGGGCGCCCACGCGCCGCGCCGTGACATAGCCGCGGTCCAGGTAGTTCTGCACCGCCCACAGCGGCAGAGTGGCCACGCCGCGGCCGCTGGCCACCAGCTGCAGCATCGCCACCGTGAGCTCCGTCGTGCGACGGTGCGCGGGTTCCACGCCGGCCGGCGCCAGCACCTGGCGCACGATGTCGAGCATCTCGTCGGGCACGGGGTAGGTGATCAGCGTCTGGTCGGCAAAGTGGCGCGCCGTGAGGTGCGGCTTGGCGACGAGCGCATGGTCGTTGGCGAGCAGCGCCACGATCTCGAAGCGGAACAGCGCGTGGTAGTCCACGGTCTCGTCGGGATCCTGTTCGGAGACGATCGCCACCTCGGCGCGGTTCTGCATCACCAGCGCGATCGGGTCGGGATGAAAGCCCGAGACGATGTCCAGCTCGATCTCGGGCCAGCGCTGGCGGAAGGCATCCATGGCCGGCATCAGCCAGTCGAAGCAGGTGTGGCACTCGACCACGATGCGCAGCTGCCCGCTGCGGCCCAGCGCCAGCCGCGCCACGTCGCGCTCGGCTTCCTCCACCAGCGGCAGCGCGGCATCGGCCAGCTGCAACAGCCGCAGCCCGGTGGTGCTGAACTGCGGCGGCACCGACTTGCGCTCGAAGAGCTGCGCGCCATAGCGGTCTTCGAGCAGCTTGATCTGGTGCGACAGCGCCGACTGCGTGAGGTTCAGCAACTGCGCCGCGCGCACCAGGCTGCCGGTGTCGCGCAGCGCAACGAGCGTGCGAAGGTGGCGTATCTCGAGGATCGACTGCAACATGAATGAATTTCAAGTGAATGGGCAAAATGTTTCGTTTGAATCATATGAGCCAAAGCCCGACCATTGCGGATTCTCAAGATTCAGCGACCGGAATTCCTGCAATGACCACCCGTACCCACATCCTCGGCTTTCCGCGCATGGGCGCCCACCGGGAACTCAAGTTCGCCCTCGAAAAGCACTGGCGCGGCGAGATCGACCGCGCTGCGCTGGAAGAAGTTGGCGGCCAGCTGCGTGCGCGCCACTGGCAGGCCCAGCGCGACGCGGGACTCGACTACGTGACGGTGGGCGACTTCGCCTGCTACGACCACGTGGCCAACCACATCCAGCTTTTCGGCTGCGAGCCGGCGCGCTTCGGCTTCAAGGGCGACGAGCCCGAGCTGGCGCGCTATTTCAAGATGGCGCGCGGCGTGGAAGACGAAGCCGGCCATGCGCACGATGCCGGCTGCAAGCACGGCGCAGAAGGTACCTTCGCGCTGGAGATGACCAAGTGGTTCGACACCAACTACCACTACCTCGTGCCCGAATTCACCGCGGCCACGCAGTTCAAGCTGGCCTCGACGCGGCTCTTCGACGAGGTGGCACAGGCGCAGCAGGCCGGCCATGCGGTCAAGGCCGTGCTGCTGGGGCCGCTGAGCTTCCTGTACCTCGGCAAGGAGAAGCAGGAGGGCTTCGACCGCTTCTCATTGCTCGATGCGCTGCTGCCCGCCTATGAACAGGTGCTGAACCGCCTCAAGCAGCAGGGCGTGGAATGGGTGCAGATCGACGAACCCATCCTCGGGCTCGACCTGCCCGATGCCTGGCGCAACGCCTTCGAGCGCGCCTACTGGCAGCTGGCGCGCAGCGCGCCAAAGCTGCTGCTGGCCACGTACTTCTCGCCGCTGTCCGACAACCTGCGGCTGGCCTGCCAGCTGCCGGTCGCAGGCCTGCACGTGGACGCCGTGCGCGCGCCGCAGGACCTGACCGGCGTGGCCGACTGGCTCGCGGCGCACAAGGTGCTGTCCGTCGGCATCGTCGATGGCCGCAACATCTGGCGCACAGACCTGGACGCCGCGCTCGCCACACTGCGCCCGGTGGTCGACAAGAAGCGCGGCGAGCTCTGGATCGCGCCATCGTGCTCGCTGCTGCACGTACCGTTCAGCCTGGCCGCGGAAGACAGGCTCGATGCGGAACTCAAGTCGTGGCTCGCCTTTGCCGTCGAAAAGCTCGGCGAGCTGGGCGTACTGCGCGCCGTGCTCGACGGCCGCGAGGGCTCGGTTGCCCAGGAGCTCGCGGCCGCCCGTGCCGCGGTGGCCGCACGGCGCAGCAGCCCGCGCGTGCACCGTGCCGATGTGGCGCTGCGGCTCGCGCGCAGCGTGGCCGGCGACGACCGGCGCGCATCGTCGTTCGGCCAGCGGCAGCAGGTGCAGCGCGCGCGCTTTGCATTTCCCGCGCTGCCCACCACCACCATCGGCTCGTTCCCGCAGACCACGGAAATCCGCGCCGCGCGTGCCGCCTTCAAGCGCGGCGAGCTCGATGCGGCAGGCTACCGCGAGAAGATGCGCGCCGAAATCGCACTGGCCGTGCGCAAGCAGGAAGAACTGGGCATCGACGTGCTGGTGCACGGCGAGGCCGAGCGCAACGACATGGTCGAGTACTTCGGCGAACAGCTCGACGGCTTTGCCTTCACCGCCAACGGCTGGGTGCAGTCGTACGGCTCGCGCTGCGTCAAGCCGCCGGTCATCTTCGGTGACGTGGCGCGCCCCGCGCCGATGACGGTCGAGTGGACCGCCTATGCGCAGAGCCTCACGACGCTGCCGATGAAGGGCATGCTGACCGGCCCGGTCACCATCCTGCAATGGTCCTTCGTGCGCGACGACCAGCCGCGCAGCGTCACCTGCGAGCAGATCGCCTGGGCGATCCGCGACGAGGTGGCGGACCTCGAGGGCGCCGGCATCGGCATCATCCAGATCGACGAGCCCGCGATCCGCGAAGGCCTGCCGCTGCGCCGCGCCGGCTGGCCGGCCTACCTGAAGTCGGCCACGCGCGCCTTCCGCATCAGCGCCTCGGGCGTGCGCGACCAGACGCAGATCCACACCCACATGTGCTACTCGGAGTTCAACGACATCCTGCCCGAGATCGCGGCCATGGATGCCGACGTCATCACCATCGAGACCAGCCGCTCCGACATGGAGCTCCTGCGAGGCTTCGGCGGCGAGAACAGCGCGGGCGGCTTCCGCTACCCGAACGAGATCGGCCCCGGCGTGTACGACATCCATTCGCCGCGCGTGCCCTCGGTGGACGAGATCGTGCGCCTGATGCGCAAGGCCGCCGGCGTGGTGCCGCCCGAGAACCTGTGGATCAACCCCGACTGCGGCCTGAAGACCCGCGGCTGGCCGGAGACCGAGGCGGCGCTGTCGAACATGGTGGCGGCCGCGAAGCTGCTGCGCAGGGAACTCGCGGCGGCCTGAAGTAGAGGGGCGATCGGGGAGGGCGCCAATAATGGCGCCATGCCTGCCTCTTCAGTTGCTTCGCGGCGCTTCTTTCGCGCGCTCTTTCTTCTCCTGCTGCCGCTGCTGATCGCACCGGCCGTCGCCTCTGCGCAAGACCGCGCCCAGGCGCTGCTGGAGTTAGAGGGCGTGCAGGCGCGCTACCACGCGGCCTATGCGCCGGGGGCGGTCTCGCGCGATGCGCACCAGCTGCTCGAGCCTGCCGACGAGGCCGTTGCCGGCAAGGCGCTCCAGGCGCTGGACGCGGCCGCTGCGCGGTCCTTCGACGTGGCCGCATCCGTGGCTGCCATCCAGCAGGAAGTGGCCGCGGCCGGCAAGGGTGGCGCGGCGCCGGGTGCGCAGGTGCAGGCCGCAGTGGCCCGGTTCTCGAAGCTGCGTGCCGACTACGCCGCCATGGACGATGCAGGCAAGCAGGCGTTCTTCAACCGCGAACGCGCGAAGCCGGCCGATCCCGCGCGCACCGAACTGCTCGAACGCATGGCCGTGGCCGACCTGCGCGAGGTCGATTTCTCGAGCCAGCTGCTGCTGAGCTCGGTCGTCAAGCAACTGGCGCGCGGCAACGCCGGGCAGTTCACCTCGCTGCCGGACCGCACGCTCGACATGGCCGTCGACACGCTGTGGTCGCGCGGCATCACCTCGCCGCGCCCGCGCAACCTGCTGACGGTGGCGCGCGAGTTCGAGAGGCAGGTCACGCAGGCGCTGCTTGCGGCGCTGCCCGATGCGGACGTGGCCGCCTTGCTCGCCTGGCGCAACGACCCGCAGGCCGCGGCCGAGCGCGAAGCGCTGGTGGGCAGCTACCGCGCCGAGGTCAAGGGAAGCGGCGCCGTGGCGATCCGGACGCTGGTGCGCAGCTGGCCGCGTTTCTGAGCCCGCAGTGGCTGGCATGCAACATGCGAGGGCTATCTTGCGCGATACTCGCCGCCCGACGGAGCTAGAGAAAAAATACGCCGATGGGGCCGAATTTCTCAAGCAAAGTGTGCACTTTGGCGCTCACGTCAAAAAGTTCCCCGTCATTGTTTCAGTTTCATGAACACTGCGATTCGATTGGCTAGGGTTTTCCCTTGTCATCGTGGTGCAAACTTCAGGGCATCCAAAGCCCAATCAAGAAGGAAATTGAAATGAAGACCTCGAACATCCTCGCCGCCGCCGCTCTGTCCCTGCTCGCCGCTGCCGGCGCCCATGCAGAAACCTATGAAGGCGTGCAGCCCCTGACCTCCGGCTACAGCCGCGCCGACGTGGCTCCCCAGGCTGCTGCCGCTGCCCGCGAAGGCAACGTCTACAGCGACGCCGCTTCGGCCACCGTCGCTCCCGTGCTGGCTGCCTCGGCCGACCGCGCCGCGGTTCGCAGCGAAGCTGTTGCCGCCGCTCACGCGCCCGGCCAGAACCTGCGCCGCGAAGCTTTCGCCGGCAGCGTGGTTCCTTCGCAAGCACGCAGCTTCACGCGCCAAGCCGGCCTGTAAGAAGGCGGGCAAAAGAGAAGAGACCGCGGCATCGGGCCGCGCATCTTTGCTCTGCAGGAAAAAAGCCGGACGGCGCCCCAGGTGCCGTCCGGCTTTTTGCGCTTTCAGCGCTTGCGCGGCGCGGCGTGGTGGCAGAAGCACTCGGGCGCATGGTCGTCGACGATGCCGGTGGCCTGCATCCATGCATAGACGATCACCGGCCCCACGAACTTGAAGCCGCGCTTCTTCAGGGCCGCCGACATCTGTTCCGAAAGCGGCGTCTTCGTCGGCACCGCGCCGGTCCTGTTGATGATGGGCTTGCCGCCGGCCATGCCCCAGACGAATTCCGAAAAATCCTCGCCCGCGGCTTGCATCGCCAAGTAGGCGCGGGCGTTGCCGATGGTGGCCTCGATCTTGGCGCGCGAGCGCACGATGCCCGCGTCCAGCATCAGTCGGTCGACGTCCGCCGCGGTGAACCGTGCCACCTTTTCGGGCACGAAGCCCTCGAATGAAGCACGGAACGCATCGCGCTTGCGCAGGATCGTGAGCCACGACAGGCCCGCCTGGAAGCCGTCGAGCATGAGCTTTTCCCACAGCGCGCGGCTGTCGCGCTCGGGCACGCCCCATTCGGCGTCGTGGTAGGAGGCCAGCAGCGTATCGCTCTGGGCCCAGGTGCAGCGGGGCTTGGTTTCGGGGGGCATCGGGTGGTGGGTTGGGTTCATCTGCTACGAGGGGTGGTTCGGACTTTAACCACCGATACTCGAGCCCTCATGATCTCAGTCCATCTCCACGGCCAGCGCTTTCAGGTGCGGGCCGCCGCGGTCATCCTTCATGCGGGCTGCGCGCTGCTTCACCGGGCGCCGGGCGACGGCTACTGGGCCTTGCCGGGCGGCAGGGTCGAAGTGGGCGAAGAGGCCTCGGCCACCATCGTGCGGGAGATGCGGGAGGAGCTTGGCGAAGAAGTCGAATGCGGCCGGCTTCTTCATGTGGCGGAGAACTTCTTCGACCTCGCAGGCCGGCGCAACCACGAGATCGGGTTCTATTTTCTCGTCTCGCTGCCCGAGGATTCGCCCCATCTCGACAAGGCGCGGAGCTACCGGGGCATCGAGAGTCACCTGGATCTGGAATTTCGCTGGTTTCCCATCACGGAACTGGCGGCCGTCAACCTGCGCCCGACCTTTCTTCCGGCCTCGCTCGCGGCCGATCCGCTGGTCTTCTCGCACGCGATCCAGCGTGAATACCCATGAGCGGCGAGCGCTACCTGTTCAATGTGTTCGGCCGGATCGTGGCCATCGAAAGGGTGGAAGACTGCTGGATCAGCTACTTGAAGGGGGCGGATGGGAAGCGCTGCAGGATCCAGCTGGCAATTCCGTCCGACCTCAGCCGCGCCGAGCTTTCGCAGTATCTCTACGACATCTATCACGAGCAGGCGACGCCGACCAACGGCGATGTCTTCGAGATCTTCCAATGACAAACCACCATCGATTGCACAAGTCCCGCCGCGAGGCACTGCCCTCGGGCGCGCGCGTGGCTGGCCTCTATCGCGGCGCCTTCCTGGCCGACGCCTTTGCCATCGACCTGCCGCCGGGCGCCACCCGCGACGTGATGGCGCTTGTGCGCTTTGCGTTCGAGCGTCCCGCCCCCTGGGTCAACGCGCTGTTGGCGCTGCGCGACCGCCTGGTCGGCGGCTTCGGCCTCAAGACGGCCAGCGCGCTGCGTGCCGGCACGCCGGGCGATGCGCCGCGCGTCGGCTTTTTTCGCATCTATGAAACGCATGCCAACGAGGTGGTGCTGGGCGAGGACGACCGGCACCTGGATTTCCGCGTTTCGGTGATGCGCTCCGTGGCGGGGGATTCGCTCACTGCCGTCACGGTGGTGCACTGCCACAACCTCTTCGGCCGCAACTACATCCGGCTGATCGCGCCGTTCCATCGGCGGGTGGTGCGTTCTGCGCTCGAGCGCGCGGCGCGCTCGGGGTGGCCCGCGGAGGTGGGGGCCTGAACTCGGCGGAACGCCTGGTTACCGCCTGGAACGTTTGCTTGAACTTTCCGTTCTGGCAAGCGCAGCGGAGCGGGGAGGCCGAGGGGAGATGCCGGTGTAGACTGCCAGGTTTTTCGTTCTGGCGGGTATGGCGCAAGTTTCACAGCGCACAGTTTTCAACGGCTCGGCGCTTGTTCGCTTGCTTTCTCGGCTGACCGACGCCGACGTCCGCGAACCCCGGCAGGCCACCGCGGATCGATTGAGCCAATGGTTCGGCTGGACCGACGCCATCTCGCTGTCGGCGGCGCTCGATGGCGCCGTGGCGGCGGCGGCGCCTTCGCGCGCGCGGGCTTCCGCGAGCGCCGAGGAGCGCGAATGCGTCCGTGCGCGAGCCGCTTTGGCAAAAGCCGTGGCCGAAGACGGCGCTGTCGCGGCAGCCGTCGACTTCACGCCGTTTCGCCGCCGCCATCTCACGCTGCAACAGGCCATGGAAGCGGGCATCGGCCCGTTGCGCGGCCGTTTGCGGGCGCTGCTGGCGGCCAGGTCGCCAGCCATGGCCCGGCTCGCGGCCGTGGACGTGGTGATGGAGCAGGTGCTGGCGGCGCGCGAGCACAGCCTGCTCGCGTCCGTACCCGCGCTGCTCGAAAAGCATTTCACGCGCCTGCGCCAGGCCAGCCCGGAGACGATGGGCGAACCCGACGGCGAGGCGGGGGCCGGCGAGTGGCTGCATGTGTTCCGCAAGGACATGAAGAACGTGCTGCTCGCCGAACTCGATTTCCGATTTCAACCGGTCGAAGGGCTGCTCGAAGCCCTTCGCATGAGGCAACCAGAGTGCCATGAATAGATTTCTTCACTACGCTGTTTTTGTCGCGGGCCTGGCCGCCGTCTGCTGGGTCGGGGCTGGATACATCGGCTCGCACACGCTGGCGCTCGCCGTCACGATGCTGGTCGGCGCGTTCTACCTGATGGGAGCGCTGGAGCTGCATCGCTTCCAGCAGGCCACCGCCACCTTGTCGCGTGCCGTGGCGGATCTTTCCGATCCGCCCGCGAGCCTGGGCGCCTGGCTCGACCGGCTGCATCCCACGCTGCGCAACGCGGTGCGCCTTCGCATCGAGGGCGAGCGCGTCGGCCTGCCGGGCCCGGCGCTCACGCCGTACCTGGCCGGACTGCTGGTGCTGCTGGGCATGCTGGGCACCTTCCTCGGCATGGTGGTCACGCTGAATGGCACCGGCATGGCGCTGGAAAGCGCGACGGACCTGTCGGCCATCCGCGCCTCGCTGTCGGCGCCCGTGAAGGGACTGGGGCTGGCGTTCGGCACCTCGGTGGCTGGCGTGGCCGCTTCCGCGATGCTGGGGCTGGCCTCGGCGCTGTGCCGGCGCGAGCGGCTGCAGGCCGGTCAGATGCTCGACAGCAGGATCGCCACCACGCTGCGCGCCTACTCGCTGGCGCACCGGCGCGAGGCCTCGTTCCAGCTGCTCGAGCAGCAGGCCCACCAGATGCCGCGGCTGGTCGACCAGCTGCAGGCCATGATGGCGGCGATGGAGCGGCAGAGCCAGGCCCTGAACGAGCGCCTTGTCGCCGGCCAGGATCAGTTCCACACCAAGGCCGAGGCCGTGTATGCCGGGCTGGCTTCCTCGGTCGACCAGTCGCTCAAGCAGAGCCTGAGCGAAAGCGCGCGCCTCGCCGGCGCGACGATCCAGCCGGTGGTCGAGGCCACCATGGCGGGCATCGCGCGCGAGACGGCCTCGCTGCACGACACCGTGGCGCGCACCGTGCAGCAGCAGCTCGACGGCCTTTCGAGCCGCTTCGAGGCCACCACCGCCAGCGTGGCGGGCACCTGGCAGGCGGCGCTCGCCGAGCACCAGCGCAGCTCCGAGGCGCTGTCGAGCGACCTGCGCGCTTCGCATGACCGCTTTGCCGAAACCTTCGAGCAGCGTTCGGCCTCGCTGGTGGAGGGCGTCTCGGCCCGGCTGGAAAGAACGGCGGCCGGCGTGTCGGACACCTGGGGCAGCGCGCTCGCGCAGCACCAGCGCGTCAGCGAAAAGCTGTCGCAGGAGGCGCAGCAGTCGCTCGTCGCGGCGGCGGCCGGCTTCGAGCAGCACTCGGCATCGCTGCTGCGCACCGTGGAAGAGGCGCATGCCACGCTGCAGGCCGACATCGCAGCGCGCGACGAGCAGCGTCTGTCGGCCTGGACGCAGGCGCTGGCCACGGTGTCGGCATCGCTGCAGCAGGAGTGGCAGCAGGCCGGCGCACACACGGCGGACCAGCAGCAGCAGCTCTTCGACGCGCTCGCGCAGACCGCGCGCGACATGTCCACCCAGGCCGAGGCACACGCGAAGAACACGGTCGGCGAGATCGCCCGGCTGCTGCAGGCCGCATCGGAAGCGCCGCGGGTGGCGGCCGAAGTGGTGGCCGAGCTGCGCCAGAAGCTGTCCGACAGCATGGCGCGCGACAACGCGATGCTGGAAGAACGCAGCCGCATCATGGAAACGCTCGGAACCCTGCTCGATGCCGTGAACCACGCCTCCACCGAGCAGCGCTCGGCGGTCGATGCGCTGGTCGGTGCATCGGCGGACGTGCTGGACCGCGTGGGCAGCCGCTTCACCGACAAGGTCGACGAGGAAACCGGAAAGATGGCCGCGGTCGCCGCGCAGATCACCGGCAGTGCCGTCGAAGTGGCAAGCCTTGGCGAGGCCTTCGGCTTTGCCGTGCAGCTGTTCAGCGAATCGAACGACAAGCTGGTGGCCCACCTGCAGCGCGTCGAGGGCGCGCTGGGCAAGTCCATCGCGCGCAGCGACGAGCAGCTGGCCTACTACGTCGCGCAGGCGAGGGAAGTCATCGACCTGAGCATCATGTCGCAGAAGCAGATCGTCGAAGACCTGCAGCAGATCGCGAGCCGGCAGGCCGCCGTGGGCAGCGAAGCGTGATGCGCGACGATCTCGACGCCGGCCTGGAGCCGAGCGTGCCGGTGTGGGCGGTCTTCGGCGACCTGATGTCGGGGCTGGTCGGTGCCTTCGTGCTGATCCTCGTGGGCGCGCTCGGCATGCAGCTGGACCTGGCGGCCAGGCTGCAGGCCGAAGTGCAGCAGCGCCAGGCGGAGACGCAGCGCCGCGAGGCGCTCGAGCAGGCGCTGGCCGGGCCGCTCGCGGCGGGCCGCGTCACGCTGAACAACGGGCGCATCGGCATCAGCGGCAGCGTGCTGTTCGCCTTCAACTCGGCCGACCTGCAGCCCGAAGGCCGGCAAGTGCTCAAGAGCCTGGCCGCGCCCGTGGGCGCCTACCTGCGGGCGCGCGACGAGGTCCTGATGGTGAGCGGCTTCACCGACGACCGGCAGATGCGGCAGTCGAAGGACGGCAACCGGCCGTTCGCCGACAACTGGGAGCTCTCGGCCCAGCGCGCATTGACCGTGACGCGGGCCTTGATCGAGGAGGGCGTTCCCTCGTCATCGGTGTTTGCCGCGGCCTTCGGCTCCGAGCAGGCGGTGGCGTCCAATGCCGATGCCGAAGGGCGCGCGAAGAACCGGCGCGTAGAGATGGCGCCCACGCCCAGGCAGGCTGGCGCCGGCACCAAGTCCCGTGAGTAGCGGCAGTCGCATGGACCCGGCGGCGGTGCTCGATGCATGGCGCGCGCAAGGCGGGCATCGCCGTGATCCCGTGCGCTTTCGCTTCATCGAGGCGCTTGCGAGGCGCGCGGCTGTCCATGAAGGCGATGCGCGGCGCATGCTCGACGAGCGGCTGGCCGCGCTGCTGGCGGCGTATCGCGAGAAGCTTGAAAAGGCCCAGTGCGTTGACAGTGCTTCGGCCGTTCCAGATGGCAGCGCGAAACAGGCGGCCCGTCTTGCCCGCGGGCCGCTCGCGGAACTCGTGGAGCACATGGCGCGGCAGGCGCCGCTGCAAGGCGATGGCGCGGCGGCCGACGACGCTGCACCCGCCACCCCCGAGCTCAAGACGCTGCGCTACTTCAGGAGCACGTGGTCGCGGCTCAGTGCCGACCGGCGGTTGACGCAGTCGCTGGCCAAGGTGCCGGAGAACGCGGGCCCGCTCAACTCGCACCACCTGGTGCACCGGTCCCTCATGCTGATGCACGAGCTGTCGCCCGAATACCTCAACCGGTTCATGTCGTACGTCGACACCTTGATGTGGGTCGATCAGCTGAACGCCAGCAACGGCCCGGCGGCGGCCGCGAATGCGCCGCGCGCCGAAGGCCAGAAGAAAACAACGCGCGGCAAGCCGGGCTGATCTGCGCCTGCTTTCGCTCCTGCTTTGCAGCGGCTAGCGAAGCCCGTGCGCCCGGATCACGGCCTTGAGCCGCCGCACCTCGTGCTGCAGGTCGAGGATCAGCGCAGCGGCATCGAGGCCCACGCCAAAGTCGCGCTCCAGGCGGCGCGCCTCGAGCGCGCATTGCAGGTCGGTGCTCGAGAACCGCCAGTGCTCGGGCGGCGCCTCGGCCGTGGATATCTGCACGATGCCCACCTCGACGAGCTGCACCACCCACTCGGTATCGGCGCCGCAGGCATGGGCCAGCTCGCTGGCGGCGAGCGGCTGCGAAGCACTGATGGCTGTTGTCACGGAAACGGTCGCCATGCTCACACTCCCAGATGCTGGCGTGGGTTGAACGAAGCGGACGCCTGCGCCAGCTGCTCGTAAGCCTTGCGCGCGGCTTCGCTGTCGGCCGGCGGCAGCGCGATCTCGAGCAGCAGGTACAGGTCGCCGGTCTGCTTGCCGGCCAGGCCGCGGCCCTTGAGCCGCAGCTTGAGGCCGCTGCGCGCGTTGCGCGGCACGGTCACCTCGACGACGCCGCCGGTGGGCACGGGCACCTTGACCTGCGCACCGAGCGCGGCTTCGGTCGGCGTGACGGGCAAGGTCATGTAGAGGTCGCGTTCCTCGATGCGATAGAGCCTGTGCGGTGCGATGCGCACCTCCAGGTACAGATCGCCCGCGGGTTCGCCGCCATGGCCGGGCATGCCCTGGCCAGCGAGCCGGATGAACTGCCCCGGATGCACGCCCGGCGGAATCTTGACGCTGAGCGTGCGCGTCTTGAAGGTGGGCCGGCCCTGCGCGTCGAGCTCCTGCGCGCGCAGCGTGATCTCGCGCTCGGCGCCGTTGAGCGCATCCTCGAGCGCGATCTCGATGGCCGCATGATGGTCTTCGCCGCGTGCACGGTAGTTGCGCCTTGCCGCGCCGCGCCGCTCGGCCTCGCCGAAGAGCGACGAAAAGAATTCGCTGAATTCGGCGTGGTCGGCCGGGCCCTGGTTCGGCCCGCGGTGGAATTCGAAGCCGGCGTCCCAGCCCGGCGGCGGCTGGAAGTCGCCCTCGGGACGGCCGCCGCGCGCCACGCGGTCGGCCAGCGCGTCGTAGGCGGCACGCTTTTCCTTGTCGCGCAGCACGTCGTTGGCTTCGTTGATGTCGCGCATGCGCTTCTCGGCGTCGGGCTCCTTGCTGACGTCGGGGTGGTACTTGCGCGCGAGCTTGCGGTAGGCCTTGCGCACCTCGTCGTCGGACGCGGTGCGGTCGATGCCCAGGGCGCTGTAGTAGTCCTTGAATTCCATGTTTTTCGGTGGTGTGGATGCCGAACGGTACGCCTGCCGGCCGCTTCAGGCCAGGCTCGAATCGCCGTCGGCATGCCGCAGCAGCGGCGTCACGGCCCATGTGGGGCCGCTGCGCGAAAAACGCAATGGCTGCGCATTGCCGAGCAGGGCCAGGTCGATGGGCAGGCCGATCAGCGCCGCCAGTGCGTAGAGCGTGCCCCCGTGGGCCACCACCAGCACCGGCGCGGGCTGCGCCAGCGCAGCGTCCAGCGCGAGCCGCTTGCGGGCCACGAACTGGGCCAGGGTTTCGCCGCCTTCGGGCTCGCAGGCCCAGTCGATCTCGGCCGACGAGGTGCCGATGAGCGCGCCGAAGTTGCGCTCGCGCAGGGCCGCCTGCGGCGTGGGCACGAGGCGAAGCACGGTGGCCACGGCATGCGCCGTGTCGTGCGCGCGGCGGGCGTCGCTGCAGACGATGGTGCGGATCGGCTCGCCCGCCAGCAGCTGGGCGGCGCGCGCGGCCTGCTGCAGGCCGAGCTCGCTCAGCGGCTCGTCCACGGCCTGGAAGATGCGCTGCGCATTGCGGCCGGTCTGGCCGTGGCGCAGGAAGTAGAAGTGGTCGCAGGCCGGTGCCAGCGGCTGCTCGGCGGCAATGCGGACCAGCTGGTCGAGGCCGGTGGCCGCGCCGTGGGGGAAAGGTGCCTTTGACATGGGTGGAGTGTGGCTCAGCCGAACTTCATGCCCTTGGGGCGCGCCTGCAGGCGATTGATGTAGGCATCGATCTTGGGCCGGTTCGAGCGCCCGCCGAAGGCGCGGTGCCAGATGAACATCGAACCGATCATCACGTCGACCGCGGTGAACTGCGCACCGAAGAGATACGGGCCATCGCCCAGTTCGCGCTCCACCGCATCCTTGGCCTCCTCGAAATTGGTCCAGCCGCGCGCGCTGTTGTCGCTGTGCAGCCCGAGCAGGCTGTCGCCCATCGAGGGTTCGAGCTGCGCCGTCGAATAGACCATCAGCGACAGGTAGCGGCCCCGGTCGGGCGAGCCCACCGGCGGGGCCAGTCCGGCCTCGGGAAACTTCTCGGCCACGTACATGCAGATGGCCGCGTTCTCGAACACGCGGGTGCCGCCGTCGACCAGTGCCGGCAGCTTGCCCGAGGGGTTGATCTTCAGGTACTCGGGCTTCTTGTGCGCCTTCTCCTTGATGAGGGTCGGCACGATCTCGTAGTCCACGCCGGCTTCGTCGAGCATCCATTTCGCAACCTGCGAGCGGCTTTGCGGATCGAAATACAGCTTCATCATTGGAAGGGGCTCCTTGGAATGGATGGACAGACGGTCAGAACTTGGGAATTCGCAGCGTCTTGCTGATCATCAGCGTGCCCGACAGCGCGAAGAGCAGCGTGAGCGGATGCAGCTGCCAGGGCCCGAGCATCCAGGCGCCGCCCCACACCGCATCGCCGATGCGGCCCTGCCAGGCGGCCCAGGCCAGCACGCCGACCAGCACCACGCTGGTGGGAATGGGCGTGCCTTCGAAATACTTGACCTTGTCGGCGCCCGCGGAAAGCGCCTCGGCCGTGACGTTGTAGCGCGCGAGCCGGCTCACGCCGCAACACACGAAATAAATCAGCAGCACGCAGTCCCAGCCGCCGTCCAGGCCCGCGGCAAAGGCCAGAGCGGCCGGCGCCACGCCAAAGGAGATCACGTCGGCCAGCGAATCGAGTTCGCGTCCCAGCGCGGAATGCGTTTGCCGCCAGCGCGCGATGCGCCCGTCGAACACGTCGAACACGAAGGCCGCGGGCGCGAGCGCCGCGGCCCAGAGGAATTGCGCGAGCGACTGGCTCGCCATGAAGGCCATCGAAAGGAACACCGCGCCCACCCCGCACGCCGCGTTGCCGAGCGTGAATGCGTCGGCCAGGTGAAAGCCGCGGATCATCGAGAAATGCTTGCGGACCGGGACGGGGGAAGGGGTGGTGGCCATGGGGGTGCTTCGGAGTCGGCGAATGCTCCGCACCTTAACGCAAGCGCGGGCGCTTGCCTGTAGTCGCCATCCGACTCCGGAGGGGGCCGGCCGCGCCGGATGGGGCGGCGCGGCCTTTCGCCCGCTCAGGCCGCAAGCCGTTCGTCGTAGGCCTTTTCGAGTGCCGCATGGTTGGTCCAGAACCCCCGCGGCTTGCGGCCGTGCAGCAGGTCGTCGAGCACGTCGAGGTGGGCGTGCCAGCCGCTGGAGACGCTGAGGGTTTCCTTGCGATCGGGCAGGCGCCGGTGCGTGAGCACGAGGTGGGTGGCGTCGCCCTCTTGCGTGAATTCGAAGCTGACCTGCGAGGCGGTGGCGCTTTCGCTGCCCCAGCTGATGGTCAGGCGCTTCAGCGGCTCGAATTCGACGACCCGCGATTTCTGGAGGATGGGGCTGCGGCAGGCGCTGAAGCGCTCGGGGGCCACTTCGCCGGAGAGCCGGGTGTGGTCGAAGCGCAGCTCGAACACGCTGCCGGGCTCCTCGGCCATGGTGCCGCCGGCCAGCCAGGCGGCGCGCTTGTCGGGGTCGACGAAATAGGCCCACACGCGCTCGACGGAGGCGGGCAGGGTGCGCTCCATGCGCAGGGTACCGGGTTCGAGCAGGGTTCCGAGTTGGCTCTTGGTCATGGCTTGCTCCTTGAAAAAGAATGGGGACTTCACTTGCCGCGGGATGCTTTGCGCCGCAGTTCCTTCTCCAGCGCGTCCAGATGGTTGTTCCAGAAGCCTTCGTAGTAGCGCAGCCATGCGTTGGCCGATGCGAGCGCCGCCGGCTCCAGCCGGCAGACGTGCGCGCGGCCCTGCACCGTGCGGGAAACCAGGCCCGCGCGCTCCAGCGCCTTGACGTGCTTGGATGCGCCCGCGAACGACATGCGAAACGGCGCGCCGAGCTCGCCCACGCTGCATTCGCCCTGGGCCAGCAGCTGCAGCATGGTGCGGCGCGTGCTGTCGGCCAGGGCATGGAACACGGCGTCGAGCCGTTCGTCATCTAGTTCAACCATGAGGTTGAATATAGTCATGCCTCAAAAATAATTCAACCGATAAGTTGAATGATTTTTGCGGTTACACCCGATACAGGCGAGACGCGGCTGCGCCGCCCGGCGCTGGAGCCTGCGCGATGGCGCTCCTACGATGGCCGTCGTTCCATCCACTCGCAGAAAAAATCAATGACATCCTTCGCCAATCGCCGCACCTTCCTGCTCGCCGCCTCCGCCTTGCCGTTGGCCAGCGCCTGTACCGCATGGTCCGCCAAGGGGCCGCAGGCCGCCACGTTTTCGAAGGCCGAGGCGCAGCTCGCGGCCCTCGAACGCTCCGTGGGCGGGCGGCTCGGCCTGGTGGCCTTCGACACCGCCACCGGCGCGCGCGTGCAGCACCGTGCCACCGAGCGCTTTCCGATGTGCAGCACCTTCAAGATGATGGCGTCCGCCGCCATCCTCGCGCGCAGCAGCCGCGAGCCCGGCCTGCTGGAGCGGCGCGTGAGCTACGCGAGGAGCGACATTCTTCCCAACTCGCCCATCACCGAGAAGCACCTGGGGCAGGGCATGACGGTTTCCGCGCTGTGCGCCGCCACCATCCAGTACAGCGACAACGCCGCGGCCAACCTGCTGATGAAGATCCTCGGCGGCCCGTCCGCCGTGACCGAATTCGCGCGCTCCATCGGCGACCCGGTCTTCAGGCTCGACCGCTGGGAGACCGAGCTCAACAGCGCCATTCCGGGCGATCCGCGCGACACCACGTCGCCCGAGGCCATGGCCGCGAGCCTGCAGCGGCTGGTGCTGGGCGACGGGCTCGGTGCGGCGCAGCGCAGCCAGCTCGAGGCCTGGCTCCTGGGCAACACCACCGGCGCCACGCGCATCCGCGCGGGCGTGCCGGCCGACTGGAAGGTGGGCGACAAGACCGGCGCCGGCTCCTACGGCACGGTGAACGACATCGCCGTGCTGTGGCCGCCGGCCGGCGCCCCGCTGGTGATGGCGGTCTACCTGACCTTTCCCACGCCCGATGCGCAGGGCCGCAACGACGTCATCGCGTCGGCGGCGCGCATCGCGGCGGATGCGCTGCGGGGCTGAACCGGCCCGCGTTCGCCTGGCTCACTCCTCGCTCGTCCACTCCACCTGCGCGCCCAGGCTGCGCAGGTTCTCGGCGAAGCGCGGGTGGGCCCGGCGGATCGGCGCGGCGTTGCGGATTTCGGAGCGGCCTTCGATGCTTGCCGCCACCATGAAGAGCGCAATCGCCACGCGGATGATGTAGGGGCTCTCGACCACGGCCGGCGTCAGCGGGCTGCCGCCGAAGCTGATGAGCCGGTGCGGGTCCGACGAGAAGACGTGGGCGCCGAACTTCGACAGTTCGCCGGTCCATCCCAGCGCGCCGTCGTAGACCTTGTTCCAGAACATCGCATTGCCCTGGGCACGCACGCCCAGCGCAATGAAGATCGGAAGCAGGTCGACCGGAAAGTACGGCCACGGCGCCGCTTCCACCTTGGTGAGCACGTTGCTGGTGAAAGGCGTCTGCACCTTGAGCGGGCCGTTGCTGATGGCGCGCGACCAGCCGTCTGCGTGCGTGACCGTCACGCCGAACTTTGCGAAGGTGCGGTCGATCAGCGGAAAGTTCTCGGGCGCGCTGTTGCGCACGACCACGTCGCCGCCCGTGATGGCGCCCAGCGCAAGGAAGGTGGTGATCTCGTGGAAGTCCTCGTCGAAGCGGAATTCCCCGCCGCCCAGTGCGCCGCCGCCGTGCACCGTGAGCCGCGAGGTGCCGATGCCCTCGATGCGCACGCCAAGCATCGCCATGAAGCGGCAGAACTCCTGCACGTGCGGCTCGGAGGCGGCATTGGTGAGCGTGGAGCTGCCGTTGGCCGCCGCCGCGCACAGCACGAAGTTTTCGGTGGTGGTGACGGAGGCGTAGTCGAGCCAATGCTGCGCGGGCACGAGCGGCCCGGCGCAGCGCACCAGCAGCGAGCCGCTGGCGCGTTCGACCTCGCCGCCGAAACGCCGGAACACATCGACGTGCGGATCGATCTCGCGCACGCCCAGCGTGCAGCCCTTGACGTTGTCTTCGAGCCGCGCAATGCCGAAGCGCGCGAGCAGCGGCGGCACCAGCATGATCGAGGAGCGCATTTCCTCGGGCAGCCGGTCGCGTGCGGCATCGAACGCCGTGTCGCGGTGGTGCAGCTCCAGCGTGCCGGTGGCGTGGTCCATGCGCGCCTCGCTGCCCAGGCTGCGGAAGATGTCGAGGATCTTGCGCACGTCGGTGATGTCGGGCACGCCGTGCAGGCGCAGCGGCTCGCGCGTGAGCAGCGTGGCGCACAGCACGGGCAGCACGGCATTCTTGTTGGCGGAAGGCGCGATGCGGCCACGAAGCGGCGTGCCGCCGTGCACGATGAGGCTGGACATGGAAGAGCGCGGCCGCTTTATCCGTTCAGCTGCTCGGCCACTTCGCGCCGGCCGAGGCCCCGCACGGCGGCCAGTCCTTCGAGCTGGGCCTTGCGCGGCCTGGCCTTGCCTTGCTCCCACTTGTAGATGGTCTGGCCGGTCACGCCCACCAGCTTGCCGTAGGCGGCCGCCGAGAGGCCGAGCTTGCCGCGGTGCGCGGCCAGCCGGCTCGCGCTGAATCGCCGGTGCGGGCCCGACTCGGCGGCTTCGTCGGCATCGCCCGCGGGAGCAGCGCGCGCCACGGTCTTGGTGGCGCGGCGCAATTCCTTCTCCAGCTTTTCGACCTGCCGGCGCAATGCGGCGATCGAGGCACGGTGGAGCGTGGAGGCTTTTCTGAGCGTTTCGATCTCCGCGCGAACTTCCTTGCGGGCGACACGGGAAATCTCGGATTTCAGGATGGAGGCGATATTTGGCATGGGGCGCATTGTGCACATCTCACGACGCGAAACCCCGCGAGAGGTGGTAACAGGCGCTTACGGCAGGGGCTGCTCGCCCGCGGCTGCGCATCAGAGCACGAACCAGCCGACGGCCACGAAGTGGCTCGCGGTGCCCGCGAGCACGAACAGGTGCCAGGTGCCGTGCGCATGCCGGAAGCCCCGCCGGTTGCGATAGAACACCGTGCCCACGGTGTAGAGCACGCCGCCGGCCAGCAGCCACGCAAGTCCGCCGCTGTCGAGCCGCGCGGCCAGCGGCACCGCCGCCAGCACGCCGAGCCAGCCCATGGCGATGTAGAGCGCCAGCGGCGGCTTCGAGGCCTCGCTGCTGGCCTGCAGCAGCTCGCGCCCGATGCCGAAGAAGGCCGAGCCCCACACGGCGGCCATCAGCAGCCAGCCCCAGAGCCCGTGCAGCGTGACCAGCGCGAACGGCGTGTAGGTGCCCGCGATCAGCAAGTAGATGGCGCAGTGGTCCACGCGCTCCCAGAAGCGCTTGCGCCGTCCGCGCGTGCTGTGGAACAGGGTGGAGGCCGCATACAGCAACACCGCCGAGAGCGAGAACACCAGCGCACCGGCAATCCGCGCGGCGTCGCCGGTGGGCAAGGTCTTGGCAAGCAGCAGCGCTGTGGCCGCGAGTGCGAGCACCAGGCCCAGCAGATGGCTGTATCCGTTGAGCCGTTCGCCGGGGTACATCGCGTGGGGTGGGGTGCAGTCTGGGTGGATGGCGGCAAGGGCCTGCGGATGCTAGGTGCGCCCCGTGACTGCGCGGTGACCACCTCGTCGGTGCCTATGCGGCCGCACTGCCGAAGCGCTCCGCATAGAGCTGCGCGATCCAGTCGATGAACACCCGCACGCGCGGCGAGAGCTGGCGGTGGTGCGGGTACAGCACCGAATAGACCATCGGCGGGCAGGGCGTGTGCGGGAGGATCTCGACCAGCGAGCCCTCGCGCAACTGGTTTTCCACGTTGAAGCGCGGCACCTGGATGATGCCGCAGCCCTGTTCGGCGCAGCTCTTGTAGATATCGGCGTTGTTGACGCTGATCCAGTCCTTCAGCATGAAGGTCTCGAGCTTGCCGTCCACCATGAACTCGTACGGGAACACCTCGGGCCGCGAGGCCGAGAAGAAATTGACCGCCAGGTGCCGGGTGAGGTCGGACGGCCGCGTGGGCGTGCCGTACGCGGCCAGGTAGCCCGGGCTCGCGCAGGTCACTTGCGGCAGCAGTGCCAGGCGGCGCGTGACCAGCGACGAATCCTTGGGCTCGCCCGCGCGCACCACGCAATCGACGCCTTCGCGCACCAGGTCCACCAGCCGGTCGCCGCTGCCCATGGCCAGTTCGATGTGCGGATAGCGCTCATGGAACTCCTGGATGCGCGGCAGCACGATCGCCTGCGCGGGCGCGCCGTGGATGTCGATGCGCAGGCGCCCGCGCGGGTTGATCGCGAGCTCCGCCAGCGAAGACTCGGCCTCCTCGAGCTCGCGCAGCAGATGGCGGCAGCGCTCGTAGAAGGCCTGGCCGTCGACGGTTGTGCGCACCTGGCGCGTCGTGCGCTCCAGCAGCCGCACATGCAGCCTGGCCTCCAGCTCCTTGATGGCATGCGTGGCCGTGGCACGCGGAATGTCGAGTGCGGCCGCGGCCTGGGTGAAGCTGCCCAGGTCGACGATGCGGGTGAACAGCTGCATGGCGTCGAAGCGGTCCATGGTTCTTCTTGATTGTTGAGTCTCATTGAATTGTATTGGCGAGATTCGTGTATTTATTCGTACAGGAAGAACAGAGAGACTTTCTCCCGCGCCATCTTCGAGGCGCTTCCCCGCAACCCCTTCGACCCAGGAGCGCTCTCCATGCAACTGATCTTTCCACGGCTGCGCAGCCTCTATGACCGGCTGGAGCCGTTGAGCTATGCGCTGCTGCGCATCGCGTTCGGCCTGATGCTCATGACCCACGGCATCCCCAAGCTGCTGGGCCGCAGCCACGGCAGCATGGCCGATCCGATGGCCGGCTCGGTCAACCTGATCGCCAACGTGCTGCACCTGCCCTTCGCACCGCTGATCGGCTGGTTCATCGCGCTGCTCGAAGGCGTCGGCGGGCTGATGCTGGCACTGGGTTTCCTGACACGCATCGTCGCGCCGATGGTGGTGGTGCAGATGCTGGTCATCAGCTACCTGCTGGCACCCACCTTCCCCTGGATCGACCGCGGCTACGAATACCCGCTGATGCTGGTCTTCGTCGCGCTCGGCATCGCGGCGCGCGGCAGCGGCCCTGTGTCGGTCGATGCACGCCTCGGCCGCGAATTCTGAAGAGGCAGGAAAAAGGAAAGCCCCATGAGCCATCCCTCCCTGCAGAACGCAACAGGCCCGTTGCCTGCCGTCAACCGCCGCATGTTCATGATGACCACGGCAGCCGGCGCGGGCGCCGCGGCTTCGGCCGGCGCCAGTGCGGCCGCGGAAGCCGGCAGCGCGGCACCCGGCCCCGGCACGGGCGCCCGGGAGACCCGCGTCACCATCAACGGCAGGCCCCATGAACTGAAGCTGGAGCCGCGCGCCTCGCTGCTCGACGTGCTGCGCGAACAGATAGGCCTGACCGGCGCCAAGAAGGGCTGCGACCACGGCCAGTGCGGTGCCTGCACGGTGCACGTGGACGGCCGCCGCGTGGCCTCGTGCCTCACGCTGGCCGTGAAGACCGACGGCTGCGCCGTGACCACCATCGAGGGCATCGAGTCGCCCGAAGGCCTGCTGCATCCGATGCAGCAGGCCTTTGTCGACCATGACGCGCTGCAGTGCGGCTATTGCACGCCCGGCCAGATCATGGCGGCCATTGCCTGCGTGCGCGAAGGCCATGCCACCAGCGACGCGCAGATCCGCGAATACATGAGCGGCAACATCTGCCGATGCGGCGCGTACGCTGGCATCCTCGAAGCGATCCGCGAGGCCGCGCCGCATGTGCGCCGCATGGACAGCCGCATGGAGGGCAGCCGCCATGCATGACTTCGCCTACCTGCGTCCGCGCAGCACCGGCGAAGCCGTGCAGCTGCTCGCACGGAACCAGCCCGGCGCGCGCTACTTCGCGGGCGGCACCACGCTGTTCGACCTGATGAAGCTCGGCGTGGAAGCGCCGGCTACGGTGATCGACATCACCCGCATCGAAGGCCTGCGCGACGTCGACACCGCGAGCCGCGGCGAGCTGCGCATCGGCGCGCTCGCGGCCATGAGCGACGTGGCGGACAACGCCGTGGTGCAGCGCGAATTTCCGGCCCTGTCGGAGTCGCTCTGGAAGGCCGCCTCGCAGCAGCTGCGCAACATGGCAACGGTGGGCGGCAACCTGCTGCAGCGCACGCGCTGCGCCTACTTTCGCGGCGGACCCGAATTCGCCTGCAACAAGCGCGTACCTGGCAGTGGCTGCTCGGCGGTGGGCGGCCAGAACCGCGGCCATGCGGTGCTTGGCGGCAGCGACGCCTGCGTGGCCGTCTATCCCGGCGACTGGGCCGTTGCGCTGGTGGCCTTCGATGCGCTGGTCGATACCGTCAGCCCGCGCGGCGAACGCACGCTGCCGGTGCGCGAACTGCACCGCGCGCCGGGCGCCACGCCGCACCTGGAAACGGTGCTCGCGGCCGACGAGCTGATCGTGCGCATCCGCGTGCCGCGCCGGTCGATCGGGCGGGGCTCCACGTACCACAAGATCCGCGACCGCGAGTCCTACGCCTTTGCGCTCGCCTCGGCGGCTGTGGCCCTGGAGCTCAGGAGCAACCGCGTGGCCGATGCGCGCATCGCGCTCGGCGGCGTGGCAACGCATCCGTGGCGCGCGGCAGAGGCCGAGCGCAGCCTGGTCGGCCAGCCGTTCACGCGCGCGGCCGCGCGGCGCGCCGCCGAGCTTGCCTTCGAGGGCGCGAAGCCGCTCGAGCACAACGCGTTCAAGGTGGCGCTCGGCATCGAAACGGTGACCGATGCGCTGATGCTGGCCAGGGAAAGGAGCTGAAGATGGCAACGAGCCTCAAGACAGTGATGGCGAAGCGCACGCCTCGCGCGGGTGCCGAGCGCGTCGACGCGCGCGACAAGGTGCGCGGTGCCACGCGCTATGCGGCGGACGATGCGCGCGCGGGGCTGCTGCATGCCGCGCTGGTGCCGTCGCGCATTGCGCGCGGCAGCGTCACCGCCATCGACACCGCGGCGGCGCAGCGCGTGCGCGGCGTTCGCACGGTGTTCACGCACCAGAACATCGGCAGCTTCGACACCGGCGGCTTCCTGATGGGCGGCGGCTTCGGCTTCCAGAGCTTTCATCCGCTGCGCTCGCCGCAGATTGCCTACCGCGGACAGACCGTGGCCATGGTGGTCGCCGACACGCCCGAGGCAGCGCGCGAGGCCGCGGCGCTGGTGGCTGTGACCTGCGCCGCCATTCCTTTCGTGGCGACCATCGATGCGCCCGAAGCCCAGCCGCAGGCGCAATCGGCATTGCTGCCGCAGCCCATGTTCGCCGACCGGCGCGCGGGCGATGCCGAGGCCGCGCTCCAGGGCGCGGCCTTCACGGTGGATGCGGCGTACGAGCTGCCGGTGCAGCACCAGAACCCGATGGAGATCATCGCGACCGTGGCCGAGTGGAGCGCCGACGGCGTGCTCACCATCCATGAGCCGACCCAGAATGCCGAAAGCGTGCGCCATGGCCTGGCGAAGCAGCTCGGCATCGAACCCGCCAGGGTCCGCGTGCTGTCGCCCACGGTGGGTGGCGGTTTCGGCCAGAAGAATTCGCTGCAGTCGCACACCGCGCTGGTGGCGATTGCGGCGCGCGCGCTGGGCCGGCCGGTCAAGCTCGTGCTGTCGCGCAGCCAGCTGTTCCACAACGCGAGCTTCAGACCGGCGAGCCGCCACCGTGTGCGGCTGGGCGCCGACCGCGGCGGCAAGCTGGTCGCCGCCATCCACGAGATCGACCAGCAGACCTCGCGCCACGACCTGTTTCCTTCGAACGGCACCGAGATCACTGCGCGGCTCTACGGCATCGGCAATTTCCTCGGCCGAGAGCGGCTCGTGCGCACCGACGTGCAGACGCCCGGCTACATGCGCGCGCCGTTCGAGCATCCGGCCGCCTTCGCATTCGAAAGCGCGGTGGACGAGATGGCCTACGCGCTCGGCCGCGATCCGGTCGCGTTCCGCCTGGCGAACGACACGGCCGTCGACCCGATCAGCGGCAAGCCCTTTTCGTCGCGCCACCTGGCCGAGTGCCTTGCCAAGGGAAGCAGTGCCTTCGGCTGGGCGCGCCGCACGATGGTGCCGCGCTCGATGCGCGCGCCCGACGGCAGCCTCATCGGATGGGGCGTGGCGGCCGGTGCCTACAAGGCGGCCATTGCCCCGGCCATTGCCAAGGTGCGGCTCGACGCGAACGGCACGGTGCGGGTGGCGGTCGGCGGCCACGAGATGGGGCAGGGCATCCGCACCGCCATTGCCTTGACGGTGGCGCGCGTGCTCGGCGCGCCTGTGGCCGCGGTGGAGATCCTGGTCGGCGACACCACCGCCGCGCCGCAGCACCTGACCGCCGGCTCCTGGGGCACGGCCACCGCGTTGCCGCCGGTGAAGGAAGCCGCGCAGCGGCTCATGGACGACCTGCGGCAGAACGCCGGTGCGCAAGCTGGGGCGAACGGGGCCACGGCCGTCGCGCTGCTGCGGGCTTCCGGCCGTCCCTTTGCCGAGGCCGAGAGCCGGATGCGCGCGCCGGGCCAGCCCGAGCAGGTCTTCGGCCGGCTCACCGGCGGCCTGCCCGCCGCGGCGGGGCCGGTGTATCCCGACTTCGTCGCCTTCAGCTTCATTGCGCACTTCGTCGAGGTGCGCATCGAACCCACCACGCGGCGCATCCGCGTGCCGCGCGTGCTCAGCGTGGCCGACTGCGGCACGGTGGCCAGCCTGCGCACCGCGCGCAGCCAGGTCGAAGGCGGCGTGGTGTGGGGCATTGGCGCCGCCTTGCGCGAGGCGAGCGAGGTGGATGCGCGCTACGGCGGCTTTCTCAACGCGGACCTTGCGGAATACGTGCTGCCCGTGGCGGCGGACATCGGCCGCATCGATGTCGACTTTGTCGGCAAGCCCGATACGCGGCTCAACGCCATGGGCGTGAAAGGCCTGGGCGAAGTGGCCATGGTCGGCGTGGCGCCCGCCATCGTGAATGCGGTGTTCCATGCCACCGGCAAGCGCCTGCGCCGGCTGCCGCTGCGGCTGGAGGACCTGCTCGAAAGCTAGGGCCGGAGGCTACCTGCCGGTGCCGAACGAGTTGACGTGCACCTCGACGATGTCCACGAATTCCGGCAGCTCGAGCAGGAACTCGGCATCGCGCGGCAGCGGCGCCACGCGCAGCGGATCGCCGCGCTGCGCATGCATCGCATGCATGTGCTCGATCGATTGCCAGTAGGAGACGGTCCTGAACTCGGCGGTGCCGCCGTTCAGCTTGCGAAAGTACTGCACGCCCAGGCATTCGGGCTTCTTCGCGATCTCCTGGATGCCATGCTCGAAGCTGTAGCGCAGGTATTCGTCGGCCCGCGCGATTGGCGTGCGGCCTTGCCACACGCGTCCGATCAAGGGGGTGGCGAGCAGTTTGCATTCGACGGCCATGGGTGCTCCTTTTTCGATGAGGACAAAAAGACGAACGGCACCCTGCGTGCCGTCGATGTCTTCAGAAAAAGAGTGGGGCGGGCGCCAGGGCCGGCGCGTAGGAATCCATCGCCTCCGCCTGCAAGCGAAGGCTGGAGCGGCGCTCAGGATTCGAAGGCGCTCTGCAGCGTGCGCGCGAGATCGGCCGCGAGCGCATCGCGCTGCGGCGCGGGGCGCCAGAAGCTGCGCGTGGCCACGCCCGTCGATTCCCATTCGGGATGGCTGCGCGCGGGCCGCACCGCGCGCACGGCGGCGGCCGTGGCGCGCGTCGGCGCGTCCTGCGTCGCGCTCGTTTCGGCCGCGATGCGCCCGGTGGCCGCATGCCCGCGCTGCTCCAGTGCGCGCGTGAGCTTCAGCTGCCATGCCACCACTGCAAACAGCACGCCGTCTTCGACCGTGAGTTCGTGCATGTTGCGCAGCCGGTTCGCCAGCTTGCGCCCGAACGGGCCCCAGCCCTGCGACACCGCGCCGCCGATGGCGCCGCCCACTGCCGCGCCCGTGCCCAGCGAAATGCCGGCCACGGCCAGGTCCGCGACCACGCCCACGGCCGCGCCGATGGCTGCGCCCTTGCCGAGCCGCAGGCCTGCGTCCTTCATGGCTTCGGGGCTGAAGAAGTCCAGCGTCCAGCGGCCCTCGATGAGCGGCAGCGGCGCCTCGCCCGCATCGTCCTGGCGAAAGCCATGGAGCGCGAGCAGGTCGTCGGTGCAGCGCTGCGCCTTGTCGAACACGTCCTTCCGCAAGGCCGCGACGAAGGCCTTGCGGCGCGCCGTGTCGGCGAATTCCTCGGCCGGCACCGTGCGGCGCAGCGCCGCGGCATCGACCAGCAGTTCGGCGATGCGTGCGCAGGCCGCGCGACGTCGCTCCGCGGCTTCGGCGGCGAGCGAATCCACCACGGCGCGCAGCTGTTCGCGCCGGTCGCGCAGCAATGTCGAGAGGTCGCTGTAGAGCTCGCGCTCGGCCCCCACGAAGGGCGCGGCGGCATCGAAGCGCACCTGCACGTGCAGGCCGTAGGCCGAGAGCAGTTCCTTCCAGTCGGGCTCGCGGCTGGCCGCATCGCGCACGAAGTTGAGCACCGGCAGCACGGGCCGGGCGCAGGAGTTGAGCAGTTCGATCTCGTCGCGGAACTTGGGCAGCACCGGCTCGCGCACATCGATCACGAGAAAGGCCGCATCGATGCCCTGCATGATGCGCAGCACCTTGGCCTCCTGCTCGAACACGCCGTGCGCCTCGGGGCCTTGCAGGAACAGGCGGATGCGCTCGGGCGGCGTGGCCTGCGCATCGAGCCCGGACAGGTGCTCGCGCAGCGCCACCGCATCCTCCAGGCCCGGCGTGTCGAAGAAGCGCACCGCGGCCTCGCCGTTCACGTCCAGATCGACCGATTCGACATGGCGCGTGGTGCCGGGCCGCTGCGACACCTCGCCGAAGTTGGCGCGCCGTGTCAGCGTGCGCAGCAGCGAGGTCTTGCCCGCGTTGGTGTGGCCGACCACGGCGATGCGGATGGCTGGATGCTGCTGCGTCATGGGTTGGCTCCGAGGCCTTGCAATGCGTCTTCGAGCCGGGGCGTGGCAGCGACGCGCGCAAGGCCGGTGCCCTGCAGCCAGTCGATCCAGCGCTGCGGTGCGTCCGCGCCGGCTGCGTCCCTGGCGGCCGGTGCCAGCCAGAGCCGGCATTCGCCGCAATGGGCCAGCACTTCGCGCAGGAAGCGTTCGGTGCCGCGGTCGGGGCTCGATGCGGCGTGGCACACCAGCAGCACGGCACGCGGACGGGCCTGTGCCAGCCGGTCGAGCAGCGCGCGGCGCGCGGGGGCGCTTCCGTCGATGCGCTGCACCTGGGCCGGAGTGATGGCGGCGGGCAGGCCCTCTGGCGGCCACGGCGTATCCGGGGGCAGCTCGAAGCCGATGACGAACAGTTCGTCCCGCAACTGCGAAGGCGCCAGGCCCGCCGGCGCCGCGCCCGGCGCGCGCCCCGGATCGGCATCGACGATGGCGGGCGGCGCGAGCGCGGCGAAGCGAGCCGCGAGCTTGCGGTAGTAGGGCTCGCTCCAGTCGGGCTGCAGCGCGGTGCGGCGCCGCCGCCACACCGCCGCGCTCAGCAGCACCAGCGCCAGGCGCGGCAGCAGCCCGTACACCACGATGCAGCCCGTCAGCCACAGCGCCCAGCTGCGCTGGCCCGCGGCGCCGGGCGAAGCAGAGAGCACGGTCGCGGCATCGGGAACCGGAAAGCCGATCTGCGACGGCGCCCAGCCCAGCATCTGCACCGCGCGCACGAAAAAGGTTGGGTCCAGGATCGTCGTCTCCCAGCTCAGCGTGTAGCTGCGGAACGCCAGCGCGAACAGCAGCGCGGCCAGCACCACCGCGAACGAGAGCGACCAGATGCCGTGGCTCACCAGCCCCAGCGCCCAGGGCAGCAGCCTGGCGCGCGCGAGCATGCCGGTGGCCGCCCGCACCAGCACTGGCGCCTGGCCGCGCTTGCCGCCGGCCACGCGCGCGGTGAGCGAGAGCCAGATCCAGCCGAGCGAACTGGTGGAGAACGCGCCGAGCGGCAGCCACAGGCCGGCCAGCCAGAGCAGCAGCGTGAGCGCGTGCAGGCCGAGCAGGCTCGCGAGCGCGACGATCACGTTGATATGCCGCTCGCCGCCGCCGACCACGTTGCCCGCGAGACCCAGGCCGGCCATGACGATGAGCGCCACCAGCCCGAGCAGCACCCATGGCGCCCAGTGGCGGGCGCGTGCCAGTTCGGATTGCAGCCCGATGCGTTCACCGAGCAGGAGCGCGCGTGCGGTGATCCGTGCCGGTGCATCGGAAGCGCGATGGAGGGCGGCGCGCAGGACCTCTGCATCATCGAGCGGACCGTTCTCCTCGGTCCATCGGATCGCTTCGGTGACGACCGCGTCCGGAAAGGCAGGTTCGCGCAACGCGGTGTTGGTCAACAGGGTCCCTTCGCAGCAAGTGGTGCCCCGCAACTTGCCGGGGCGCGCGAATTATGCCCGGCGCATTCCAGCGGACCCATGAGAAACGGGGCCGCGGACGGCCCCGTTCTTGTTCAGCAGGCGAGTCGAAAACGCGTGCCCGGTTTCAGCGCAGGCCGAAGAACGAAAGCACGGCCACGACCACGACGACCAGACCGACGATGTAGATGATGGAATTCACGCGAGGACTCCTCGTTGTTGACGACAGCTTCAGCATTGCGCCCGGGGTGTCTGGTTGCTGTCGGCGAGTGGCGGCCCGTGCTGTAGGACTTGCCAAGGCCCGATCGACCGCATGCGCCGTGCCGGCGCGCCTCAGGCGGCCGGCTTGCGGCGGGGCTCGGGGCCCAGCGCCTGCTCGAGCAGCCAGAGCATCGCCGCGCGGACGTCGTCCGCGTTGGCGCCGGCATCGATCTCGAGCGCGGCCCGGTCGAACGCGGCCGAGAGCAGCCGGGCGAGCGCATCGAGCGGCACCTCTTCCTTGCCCGCCCTGGCCCTTTCCAGCCCCTGGCGCAGCGAGTTCGCCGAGGTGGCCTCGTCGATGGCCATGATTTCCGCCAGGCCCAGCACGGCCGGGCCCTCGATCAGCAGCAGCCGCGTGCGGCCCGGCACGGTCATGGCGTCCAGGTAGGCCTTGCTGCCCTCGGCCAGCGCCTCGCGCGGCGTCAGCTGCCCGGGTGTGGCCGCCTCGATGCCGGCCGCCACGGACTCGGCCTCGCGCACCAGCACCTGCCGGAACAGGTCGCGCTTGTCCACGAAGTGGTGGTACAGCGCGCCGCGCGTGATTCCGGCGGCCACGGCAATCTCGGGGGTCGACGTGTCGCCGTAGCCCTTGCTGACAAAGAGGCCTCGCGCCGCCTCGACCAAGGCGAGCCGGGTGGTTTCCGTGCGTTCACGGTTGGTTCTGGACGGGGGCGTGGCGCTTGTTTTGGGCATTTGCATACAGGCTGTCTGTAGGTTAATATGGAAACTTACATGCAGTCTGTATGCTAATTGAAAGGACCGATGCCATGAAGGTGACAAGCTACTACCCGGTGATCATGACCAACGACGTGGCCGCTACGGCCCGCTTCTACCAGTCGCACTTCGGCTTTGTGCCGCTGTTCGCGAGCGACTGGTATGTGCATCTGCAGCTCGAAGGCGAGCCCTCGGTCAACCTGGCGGTGCTGGATGGCCGGCACGAGACGATTCCCGCCGCTGCGCGCGGACAGGTGGCGGGCGGCCTGCTGCTCAATTTCGAGGTGGACGACCCCGACGCGGTGCACGACCGTCTCGCGGCCGCGGGCCTGCCGATCCTGCTGCCGCTGCGCGACGAAGATTTCGGCCAGCGCCACTTCATCACCAGCGATCCGAACGGCGTGCTGATCGACATCGTCAAGCCGATCCCGCCGAGCGCGGAGTTCGCCAGGCTCTACGAGGCCGGCGCGCTTCCGGCCTGAGGCGGCCCTGCGCTGATCAGGCGCGCAGGGCTTGGTCGTCCTCTTCTTCGAGCGAGTCGCCCAGGAAGCCGCCGCTCTGGTGCGCCCACAGCCGCGCATAGAGCCCGCCTCGGGCCATCAGCGTGCGGTGGTCGCCTTCTTCCACCACGCGGCCTTCGTCGAGCACGATGAGCCGGTCCATGGCCGCGATGGTCGACAGCCGGTGCGCGATCGCGATCACGGTCTTGCCTTCCATCAGCCGGTAGAGGCTCTGCTGGATGGCGGCCTCCACCTCGGAGTCGAGCGCGCTGGTGGCCTCGTCGAGCAGCAGGATCGGCGCGTCCTTGAGCATCACGCGCGCAATGGCCACGCGCTGGCGCTGGCCGCCCGACAGCTTCACGCCGCGCTCGCCCACATGCGCCTCGTAGCCGCGCCGGCCGCTGGCATCGCCCAGGGTCTGGATGAAGTCGTGCGCCTCGGCGCGCCGCGCGGCGGCTTCGATCTGGGCCGGCGTGGCATCGGGCCGGCCGTAGGCGATGTTGTCGGCCACCGAGCGGTGCATCAGCGAAGTGTCCTGCGTGACCATGCCGATGTGGCTGCGCAGCGAATCCTGCGTCACCTGCGCGATGTCGCGCCCGTCGATCAGGATGCGGCCGCTCTCCAGGTCATGGAAGCGCAGCAGCAGGTTGACCAGCGTCGACTTGCCCGCGCCCGATCGGCCGACCAGGCCGATCTTCTCGCCCGGGCGCACCACCAGGTTCAGGTCGTCGATGACGCGGCGGCCCGCATCCGCATAGCGGAAGCTCGCGTGCTCGAAGCGCACCTCGCCGCGCGGCACCTCGAGCACGCCGGCATCGGGCGCGTCGAGCACGGTGCGCGGGCGCGACAGCGTCTTCATGCCGTCCTGCACGGTGCCGATGTTCTCGAACAGGCTGGTCATCTCCCACATGATCCAGTGCGACATGCCTTGCAGGCGCAGCGCCATCGCGGTGGCCGCCGCCACCGCGCCCACGCCCACCGTGCCGTTCGACCAGAGCCACAGCGCGGTGCCGGCCATGCCCGCGGTCAGGCCCATGCTGAGCGTGTGGTTGACGATCTCGAAGGCGCTCACCAGCCGCATCTGGCCGTAGCCCGTGTACATGAATTCGCGCATCGCCTCGCGCGCGAAGCCGGCCTCGCGCTGGGTGTGCGAGAACAGCTTGACGGTGGCGATATTGGTGTAGGCATCGGTCACGCGCCCCGTCATCAGCGCCCGCGCATCGGCCTGCGCCTTGCCCACCTTGCCCAGGCGCGGCACGAAGTACATCAGCGCACCCGCATAGAGCACCAGCCAGACGATGAAGGGCAGCACCAGCTGCACGTCGAGCACGGTCACGAGCACGATGATGGTCACCACGTACACGCCCATCGCCACCACCACGTCGGCCAGCACGAACAGGGTGTCGCGCACCGCCAGCGCGGTCTGCATGACCTTGGCCGTGATGCGGCCCGCGAACTCGTCCTGGTAGAAGGCCATGCTCTGGCCCAGCATCACCCGGTGGAAGTTCCAGCGCAGGCGCATCGGCAGGTTCACCGCCAGCGTCTGGTGCTTGACGATGGTCTGCAGCGCGACCACGCCGATGCTGATCACCAGCAGCGCGGCCAGCCACGCCAGCGTGTCGCCGCGCTCGGCCCACAGCCGCGACGGCACCTGGCCGCCGAGCCAGTCGACGATGCGCCCGAGGATCGCGAACAGCAGCGCCTCGAAGCCCGAGATGACCGCGGTGAGCGCCGCCATGACGGCCATCTTGAGGCGCAGGCCCTGGGTGCAGGCCCACAGGAAGGCGAAGAAGCCCGTCGGCGGAGGCGCCGGTTCGGCCGCGGGATAGGGATGGAGGAGTTTTTCGAAGAAACGGAACAAGGCGTGCGGTCTCCAGGGGAAGCCGCGACTTTAGCCCGGGGTGGCATGTCCTTGCCCCGAAAGGGTGCGTTCCGGCGTCATTCGCCCAGAATGCAGAACCAGTGCCAGCGCACCACGCGGTGCCCGCAGTAGCGGTCGATGACGCGTGCAGCCAGTTCCTGGTTGCCGTACATGTCCGAACGCCTGTCGACCCAGACCATGGCCTCGTAGAGGTCATCCGAGTCGCCAGTCAGGTCGAACTTGTCCAGCAAGGCATTGGAGAGTGCCCAGTTTGAAAATTCGTCGCCGCTCGCCGCCTGGTTGCGCAGCAGATCGAGCCTGGACTGCGCCACGGCAATGAACGGCTCTGCCGCGGCTGCCCGTGCAGGCTTGCCCGGTGGCGTGACGCTGACGGCCGGACTGTTCATCGCGAAGGTCAAGAGAACGCCGGAGACAACCGCCCCTGTAGCGAAGGACGCGATGAGCTGCGTCCGCTTGGAGAGGCGACGCATGATGGCGGCTCCTGCTGCGGACAGGCATCGAACGGTACGATCGAACATGGCAAACCCTCTTCTTTTCAATATTGGTGCGCGAGCGTAGGCGGTCACCGCAGCCGCCGCGTCATCGGAAGCGATGACGGGGGCATGCGACCGCTCAATCCGCCAGGCGCGTCTGGTGCCGCGTCGGAGGTGTCGAGTGGTGCAGCAGGCGCAGCAGATCCCCCTGCCTGGAGGTGCCGGTCTTGGAGTAGATCCTCTGCAGGTGGGTGCGAATGGTCGGCTCGCCCACGCCCAGCATGCCGGCGGCCTCGATGCCGCCGAGGCCTTGCGACAGCGCCATCAGCACGCGCAGTTCACCGCCGGTGAGCCCATGCAGCCGTCCAAATGCCTCCCCAGGCATCAGCGGCGGCTGAACAGGGTCCTGGATGAACACGGCAACACTCGCCGCGAATGGTGCGAGGATTCCGGCGCGCCGGCCATCGGCAATCGGCAGCACGGTGGCGACGTAGCCTCCGCCGGTTCCATCGGGGATTCCGATCGCATGATCCTTGGCGCGCATGTCGGCACCCTCACGGCCTGAATCCTGGATCGCCTGCGCCAACGCGGCACGAGCGGCCGGATAGGCCGGGAACAACCGGTTGTTGACCAGGCGCATCGCCGTGCCCGACTTGACCTGCCGCTCGGCCGCAGTGTTCATATACACGACGTGGCCGTCGCGCGCCGCCAGGAACACGCCGGCCGCCAGTCCATCGAGGGTCCTCTTCAGCACCTCGGAATTCAGCACCTGGATGTCGAGCGCATCGGAAATCGCCAGGGCGCGGCAGACATGCGGCGCAAGGAGCTTGAACAGGCCAAGGTCGCTTTGCTGGTAGTGCGGCGACTTGCCGCTGCGCGACGCGTGCAGGGACGCCATGCGCCCGCCGGTGCGCAAGGCCGGAAACCAGATGATGTCGAGCACGCCGTATGGCTGCAGGACTTCGCGGTAGAAAAGGCTGTCATGCAGATGGAAACGCTCCATCGACAGCGCGCTCACGTCTCCGATGTTCGAGAGGACATCGGCCGCGGCCATCGGGCTCTCGGCGTACCGGGCGCCGAGTTTCTGCAGAAACTCCGGCTCATAGCCGAAGACGTACAGCTGGTCGTTCCGGATCTGCTTCAGGTCGTGCACGCAGATGCCGCCCGCGGCGCTGTCGCAACGCTGCGCAATCTTTGCGCATGTTGCGGCCCACCGCTGCGGGTCGAGGGAGCAGTCGTAGATCGCACCGATCAGCTCCGACAGCTCGGCGGCGGGAATCTGTTCCGGGGCCGTCATCGCACACGGTCCCGAAGCGATGCCCGGACCGGGGGCACAAGGTCCGCCGAATGCCATACGATGCGGGGCTGATTCATCGACGGATCGTAGGCAGGCGGGCTGCGTCGCGTAATAACCTAAACAGGTGACCCATTGAATGCAGGAGTTGCGTCCCCCGCCCAGCCTTCAATGAACGATGGCACCGAGCAAATCTACGCCCTGTGGGACAAGCTCGCGAACTACCCCATCGGCGATGGCGATGAAGCGCTCGAGCATCTGCTGTGCAGCCTCTGTTCGATCTTCGGCGCGCACAACGCACTCTGGTCGGTGGTCGTGCGGCTGCCAAGCCCCGCGTTGGGCGACGCATTGAACGGCTGGCGTCCTCTCTTCGTCCGGCTCCTGCGGCCTTTGCCGCCGATTGCCGCTTCGGTCCAGGAGCAGTTCGACACCTTGTGGTCGCCGTCCGTCGACCTCTCGCAGATCCTTGCCGTAGCCGGCGAGGAACCGTTCCGCATCCAGCGCCTGTTCGAAGCGCTGCCTCCCGAGTGGTTCAGCGGTCCGCACTACCAGCGCCACTACCTTGCCATCGGACACGCGGACAGCATGTCGATGCGTTGCGCCATCAACGACGATGTGCGGGTGCACCTTTTCATTTTCCGAAGCACGGAAGCTCCCCGGTTCTCATCAGCGGACAAGAATCCTTTCGGCCTGGCGCTTCGCGGGCTGCGCTGGTTCTATCGCCAGCAATTGCTCAGCCACGGACTCCTCATCGCGAATGCGCCGCTCACCGCAATGGAGCGAAGGGTCTTGCTGGGATTGCTCGAGGGAAAGGCGGAGAAAGTGATTGCAGGCATCCTGGGCCAAAGCCCGAATACGACGCACATCCACGTGAAGTCGATCTATGCCAAGTTCGGCGTCCACAACCGGGCGGCGCTGACCTCGCTCTGGCTCGGGCGCCTGCCCGAAGCCCGCTGATCGAACATCGATCGATAGTGCGGCGATCTCCCGCGTCATTGTTTCCGATGACTCCTTGAGCGTGCGATCTCCCTAGGCTCGGGACCTCGCCGTTCCGCGTGGGAAGACGTCACACGCGATTCCAACCCAGGAGTTGACCATGAACATGAGCCGAATCTTCCCGCTCCCGCTGTCGACCGACCCAGCCAAGGTGCCCAGCCCGTCCATGCGCGGCACTTTCACGCGTGCTGCCTGCGCTCTTGTGCGGCGCTGCGGTGCCGAAACAGCCGACCCGCGAGAACGCTACCTCGCGCAATCGGTCAATCCTGAAGACCTCGAGAACCGCATGCGTGAATGGGAAGCGTACGAAGCCCGCCTGCGATGCCTTCCCCCCGCACTGTGAGGGTTTCCTGTCTTTCGATTCCCTGAGGGGAAATGTCTGCAGCTACAGTCGATGCAACGCCTTCAAGGAGCATCGGCTTGACCCACGACACCACCCCCTCGCGCATGCCCACGTACTTCATCTCGCACGGCGGCGGCCCCTGGCCCTGGATGAAGAAGGAAATGGGTCCCACCTACGACCAGCTGGCCGCGGCGCTGGCCGACATGCCGCGCCAGATCGGCCGCACGCCGGACGCCATCCTCATGGTGTCGGCCCATTGGGAGGCGCCGGTCTTCACGGTGCAGGGCAACCCTCGGCCGCCGATGATCTACGACTACGGCGGCTTTCCCGCCCACACCTACGAAGTGCGCTACGACGCACCGGGCTCGCCCGAACTGGCGCGGCGCGTGCAATCGCTGCTCGAGGCGGCGGGGCTGCCCGCGGCCATCGACCCCGAGCGCGGCTTCGACCACGGCATGTTCTCGCCCATGAAGGCGATGTACCCCGATGCCGGCGTGCCGGTGGTGCAGCTGTCGCTGCGCCGCGGACTCGATCCGGCGGAGCACCTGGCGCTCGGCCGCGCGCTCGCGCCGCTGCGCGACGAGAACGTGCTCATCGTGGGCAGCGGCCTGAGCTATCACAACCTGCGCAACTTCGGCCCGCAGGCGCACGGCGCGTCCAAGGCCTTCGGCGACTGGCTCGACCACGCCGTGCAGTCTGCGCCGCAGGAGCGCGTGCAGCGGCTGCAGGATTGGGCGGCGGCCCCATCGGCCCGCATGGCGCATCCGCGCGAGGAGCACCTGATCCCGCTGATGGTGGCGGTCGGCGCGGCCGAGCAGGAGCCGGGCGAATGCGTCTATCACGAAGAGGCCTTCATGGGCGGACTGGTGGTGTCGAGCTACCGCTTCGGCGCTGGCGCCAGCTGAAAAGGCCGCGCCTTGGCAGAATCGGGCGATGCCTTCCATTCCCGATCCAGATCTCAATACAGAAGCCCGCCTCCTGATCGAACGCATCGCCGCGAGCGGCACGCGCCATGACGTGGTGCACGGCGGCGTCCGCGTCTCTTGGCGCCGCTTCGGCGGTGCAAGCGCCCATGCGCCGCTGGTGCTGCTGCATGGCGGCCACGGCAGCTGGATGCACTGGCTGCGCAACGTCGAGGCGCTCTCGGCCGGGCGCACGCTGTGGCTGCCCGACATGCCCGGCTTCAACGATTCCGATGCGCCGCCGCGCGCAGCGCCCGGCGAAGATCCGCTCGGCCCGCTGCTCGATGCGCTGGGCGGATCGCTGGACCAGCTGATCGGCGCGGGCACGCCCATCGACCTGGGCGGCTTCTCCTTCGGCGGGCTCACTGCCGCGCGCTTCGCGGTGCGGCGCGGCGCCATCCGGCGCCTTGCGCTCGTGGGCAGCGGCGGCCACGGCACGATGCGGCGCATGGCGGTGGAGATGATCAACTGGCGCGCCGCGCCCGACCGCGGGCAGGAACGCGCCGCGCTGCTGCACAACCTGGCCGCGCTCATGCTGCACGACAAGGCCGCGATCGACCCGGTGGCCTTCGAGATCCACGACATCTCCTGCCACGGCACGCGCTTTCGCAGCAAGGAGGTGTCGCAGGCGGGCGGCCTGCAGGCCGCGCTCGACACGCTGGGCGGGCCGCAATTGCTGCTCTGGGGCGAGTACGACGTCACCGCCGATCCGCGGCCGCTGGTGGCGCAGCTCACGGCCGGCCATCCGCAGCGCGAAGGCGTGGTGATCGCAGGGGCAGGGCATTGGGCGCAGTACGAGCGCGCCGATGAATTCAACCGGCTGCTGCTGCGCTTCCTGGGCTGAGCTCCGGGGCCATTCATCGAATCTTAAAAAGCCTAAAGAGTTATTAAAGCCTCAGGGTCAGCATCCGGCGGCGAGGCGGCGATGCCGCTTCGAACCTTCGACCTTTCACCCTGAGGATCCTGATGAAGAAGCAAACCCGCCTTGCCGCCCGAGGCCCCCGTTTCCATGGCCGCTCGGCCTTCGCGGCAATCGCCGTAGGCGCCATCTCCGCCACCTGCATGCCCCTCGCCTGGGCACAGTCGGGCGACGAGAAATTCCAGGCCGGGGGCTCGCAATGGGGCCTCGGTATCGCGGCGGGCATGGACCGCAAGCCCTACCGTGAATTCGACGACAAGGCGGTCGTCATCCCCATGGTCACCTACGAGAACCGCTGGGTCAGCGTTGCGGGCCCGAGCCTCGACCTGAAGCTCCCTTCCGCCGGCCCGGTGTCGTTCCGGCTGCGTGCGCGCTACGCGTCCGACGGCTACGAGGCCGAAGACTCCCCCTACCTGGCCGGCATGGACGAGCGCAAGGCCAGCATCTGGCTTGGGGGCGCTGCGATCTGGCGCAACGAGTTCGCCAACTTGTCGGCCGAGCTGCTGGCCGATGCCTCCGGGCACAGCAAGGGCACCCGGTTCAAGCTGCAGGTCGACCGCCGCTTCACCTCGGGTGCCTTCAGCTTCACGCCGCGGCTCGCGGTGCATTGGGCCGATCGCAAGTACGTCGACTACTACTATGGCGTGCGCGCAGCGGAGTCCCGCCCGGACCGCGCCCGCTACGAAGGCGACGCCGCCGCGAACGTCGAACTGGGACTGCGCGTGGACTACGCCGTGGCGCCGAAGCAGACCCTCTTCCTGGATCTCAGCGGCACCAGCCTCGGCAGCGGCATCAAGAACAGCCCGCTGGTCGGCCGATCGAGCCAGACCGGCGTGCGCGTCGGCTACCTCTACAGGTTCTGAAGCGGAAGAGCCCCGGCGGAGCCCAGCGCCGGAAACACCACGCGAATGCCGAGGCCGCGGCCGTCGAGCCCGGCGCCGGTCTCGATCGCTGCGCGATGCACCTCGGCGATGCCCGCCACCAGCGACAGCCCGATGCCGCTGCCGCGCGACGGCGTGCCCGCCACGCGGTGAAAGCGCTTGAAGATCGCGGCGCGCTCCGCGGCCGGCACGCCCGGGCCGTCGTCGGCCACCTCGAGGTAGACGCGCCGGGCCTCGTCGGCTTCGGTGCCCGCCGCGTGGCCGCAGCTCACGCGCACGCGGCCGCCCTTGGGCGTGTAGCGCAGCGCGTTGTCCACCAGGTTGCGCAACAGGATGCCGATCTCGTCGATGTCGCAGCGGATGGTGCAGGGCCGCGCGTCGAGCAGGATGGTGCGCGCGTGCTGGAGCGCATGCACGTCGAACTCGTTCGCCACGTGCATCACGAGCGCACCCAGGTCGGCCGGCGCATGCTGCGGCGCGTTGGCGCCCGCATTGAGGCGCGCCAGGTCGAGCAGCTGCTCCGACAGGCGCGTGCTGCGCTCGGCCACGGCGAGCAGCTTGGCGAGCGCCACGTCCTTCTCGGCCGCGGTGGGGGCGCGCAGTGCGATCTGGGCCTGCGCCTGCAGCGCCGAGAGCGGCGTGCGCAGCTCGTGGGCCGCGTCGCCGATGAAGCGGCGCTCGCCCTCGACCGCCTCGTCGAGCTGCCGCAACGCATGGTTGAACGACGCGACCAGCGGATGCAGTTCGCGCGGCAGCGGCGCCGGAGAGAGCGGCGTGAGGTCGAAGCTGCGCCGCTGGCGCATCTGCTCGCCCAGCGCCAGCACCGGCTTGAGCGAACGCCGCACCACGAACCACATCAGCGCGCCCACGAGCAGCAGCAACAGCGTGTTGATGACCAGTGCGGTCATCGCGTCCCCGCGCAGTTCGGCGTCCACCACGCTGTGCAGGTTGCCCACCTGCACGTGCACGCGGCCGGTCTTGTCCGAGACGGAGTAGACGCGCCATCGCGCGCCGGCGATCACGCTGGTGGCCGCGCCGCCCGCGAAGCCGGGCCGCAGTGGGGTATCGGGCGCGCCGGGCGAGCGCACGAGCAGGCGGTCGTCATCGAGCCAGATCTGGAACGCGAGCGCGTCGCTCTCGGGCAGCGCCTCATCGCGCAGCTGAAGGCCGTTGGGGCGCGGCCGCAGCCCCTTGAGCTTGTCTTCGCCGGGAATGGTCAGCAGGATGCGCGTGGCGATGGTCTGGAGCTTGTCGTCCCAGATGCTGTTCCTGTTGTGCGTGAGATAGACGAACAGCACCGCGAGCGCCACCGCCCAGCACAGCGCGATGGTCGCGGCGATCACCATGATCATCCGCGCCTGCAGCGAGTTCAGCCTCATGGACGCGGCTGGCCCACCACGTAGCCGTGCCCGTGCACGGTCCGGATCAGGTCGTCGCCGAGCTTGCGGCGCAGCTGGTGAATAAACACCGCGATGGTGTTGCTCTCGACCGCGCTCGCGCTGCCGTAGACGGCGTCCTGCAGATGGTCGCGCGTGACCACGTGGCCGGGCCGCTCGAGCAGTGCCAGCAGCGTGCGGTATTCGTGCGCGCTCAGCGTCACCTCGACGCCGGCCTTCGACACCACGCGGCGGCTGCGGTCGACCTCGATGTCGCCGTGCGAGAACACCGGGATCACGCGGCCCTGGCTGCGCCGGATCACCGAGCGCACGCGCGCCCAGAGCTCGTCGAACTGGAAGGGCTTGACGATGTAGTCGTCGGCGCCCGCGTCGAGCCCGTGGATGCGCTCGCTGAGCTGGCCGCGCGCGGTCAGCATCAGCACGGGCGTCGGGTCGTAGCGGCCGCGCATCGCGCGCAATACCGAAAGCCCCGACTCGCCGGGCAGCCCGATGTCGAGCAGCACAGCGGCATAGGCATGGTCGATCAGCGCGAGCCGGGCCGCGGGCGCATCGCAGACATGGTCAATGGTCCAGCCACCCTGGCGCGCGCCGTCGCACACCGCCTCTCCCAGCATGGCATCGTCTTCGACCAGGAGCAGGTGCATGGGGTGATGTGGGTGTGGCGGCGGGAAGCAGTGCGGATGATGCCCCAGAGTTTTTAATATCTTTTTAAGTTCGAGCTTCGCTATTGCTTCGCCAGCCCCAGCTTGCGGATGATGTCGCCCCACTGCTCGTAGGTCGCGCGCGTGAGCTCGGCCAGTTGCGCGGGGCTCGACGACTCGGCCTCGTAGGCGCCCTGGCGGAAGAAGTCGCGCGTGGCGGGCATCGCGAGCACCTGCGCGAGCGCGGCGTTGAGCCGGGCGACCACGGGCGCCGGCATGCGCGCGGGGCCGTAGAAGCCGAGCCAGCTCGGCATGTCGACCCCGCTCACGCCCTGCTCGGTCATCGTGGGCACGTCGGGCAGCATCGCGCTGCGCCTGGGCGCTGCCACCGCGAGCATGCGGACCTTGCCGGTGGCGGTGTTCTGGATCGCGTTGGGCGCCGCGTCGAAGTAGTACTGCACGCGGCCCGCGAGAAAGTCCTTCGCGGCATCGGCGCCGCCCTTGTAGGGCACGTGCACCACGTCCAGCCCCGCCTGCTTCGCAAAGGCCTCGCCGTAGATGTGCGACGAGGTGCCGGTGCCGAAGGAGGCATAGCTCATCTTGCCCGGGTTGGCCTTGATATGGGCCACCAGCTCCTGCACCGTGCGCGCGGGCACGCTGGCGTGCACCGTGAGCACCAGCGGACCGCGCGCGCCGAGCGAGATGGGCGTCAGATCCTTGAACGGATCGTAGCGCACCTGCGCGAGGGTCTGCGGGTTCTGCGCCACCACCGAAGAGGGCGCGTACATCATCGTGTAGCCGTCGGGCGCGGCGCGAATCACTTCCTCGGTGGCCAGGATGAAGCTCGCGCCCGGCCGGTTCTCCACGATGACCGGCGTCTGCAGCACCTCGCCGAGCTTGTTGGCGACGAAGCGCGCCTGCGCATCCGAGGCGCCGCCTGCCGCAAGGCCGAGCACGATGCGGATGCTGCGGCCCTTCTCGGGGAAGGCCGCGGGCCCGGCAGCGAGCGCGGCGCACGGCAGCGCGGCCGCGCCGAGTGCGAACCCGAGCCACGCGGCAACGCGCCGGCGGCCGATGGAGGAATGCGGCGAGGCGTTCATTGCTTCGCCAGCCCGACCTGCTGCACCATCGCGCCCCAGCGCTCGTAGGTCGAGCGCGTGACGCCGGCGAACTCCTCGGGCGTGCTTGCCCCGGCTTCGTAGCCGCCGCTGCGGTAGAACTCGCGCACCTGCGGCATCGCCAGCACCTGCGTGAGCGCGGCGTTGAGCTTCGCGACCACCGGCGCGGGCATGTGGGCCGGCCCGTAGAAGCCGAGCCAGCTCGGCAGGTCGAGGCCCGCCAGGCCTTGCTCCGCGAAGGTCGGCACCTCGGGCAGCGCGGCGATGCGCGCGTTCGCGGCAATCGCCAGGATCTTCACCTTGCCGGTGCCCGAGGTGATGATGGCCGAGGAGGCCGAATCGAACATGTACTGCACGCGGCCGCCGATCAGGTCCTTGGCCGCGTCCGAGCCGCCCTTGTAGGGAATGTGCACCGCGTCGATGCCGGCCTTCTTCACGAAGGCCTCGCCGTAGATGTGCGACGAGGTGCCCGCGCCGAACGAGGCATAGCTCACCTTGCCGGGGTTGGCCTTCACGTAGGCGATGAGCTCCTTCACGTTGTGGGCCGGCACGGTGGTGCTCACCGACAGCACCAGCGGACCGCGGCCGCCCATCGAGATGGCGGTGAAGTCCTTGAACGGGTCGTAGGGCACCTGCGAGAAGGTGTGCGGGTTCTGCGCCATGGTCGAGGAGGGCGCATAGAGCAGGGTGTAGCCGTCCGGCAGCGCGCGCGCCACCTCGCTCGCTGCCAGCATGGTGCTGGCGCCGGGCTTGTTGTCGACGATCACGCCGGTGCCCAGCACCTCGCCGAGCTTCTGCGCCACGATGCGCGCCTGCGCATCGGTGCCGCCGCCGGCCGTGAAGCCCACCACGATGCGGATCGGCTTGCCGCCGCGCACGGGAAAGTCTTGCGCCAGCGCCAGGGGCGCCACGCCCAGGAGGGCCGCCACGCCGAGCGCAGCGCCGAATGCGCGGCGGGTGCCGCAGGGTTTCTTCATTGGTGTCTCCGTTGGAATGTTCTTCTTATATTGATTTAGAAAACCATAAAAATCCACATTGACTAGGGAATACCCCGAAGAAATGCCTTTTTCAGACTTTTATGTTTGACAAAATGAACATTGAAATCAAAATACGACGAAACAGCCCATCCAAGACACTCATCCATGAAAACTGTCGTCCGCACCGACGAGCGCATCCTGTCCTCCGACATCTTCGACCGCGACAGCCGCGTCAAGCGTCCTGACCACGGCACCTGGGCCGAGCCCGGCAAGGACATTCCGGTCTACCACCGCTGCGGCGTGCTGGTGGTGGGCGGCGGGCCGTCGGGCACCGCGGCCGCCGCAGCCGCCGCGCGCGCTGGGGCCGACGTGGCGCTGCTCGAGCGCTACAACCACCTGGGCGGCCTTTCCACCGGCGGCCTCGTGATCTGGATCGACCGCATGACCGACTGGGAAGGCCAGCTCGTGATCCGCGGCTTTGCCGAAGAGCTGTTCGACCGCCTGCCGGCCGATGCCATCGCCGGACCCGCGCGCGAGGACTGGGGCTCGCAGGACGCGGCCAAGGCCGCGCACTGGTCGCAGCGCACGGCCGCCTACCACGGCGTGGTCACATGGTCGCCCACCATCGACCCGGAGCGCCTCAAGCTGCTGTCGCAGGAGATCGTGCTGGAGCGCAAGGTCAAGCTCATCTACCACTCGTGGGCCGCGATTCCGATCGTGCAGGACGGCGCGGTAAAGGGCGTGGTGTTCGAGAGCAAGGAAGGCCGCATGGCGATCATGGCCGACGTGGTGGTCGACGCCACCGGCGACGGCGACCTGTTCGCGCGCGCCGGCGCGGCTTTCGTGAACGACATTGAGGAGGCCGACGTGCACCACTGCATGAACACCTCGTGGCTGTTCGGCGGCGTGGACATGAACCGCTGGATCGAGTTCAAGGCCGGCCAGCCCGAGGCGTTCAGCGCCTTCATGGCGCGCGGGCGCGAAGCGTGCGGCCTGTTCGAGCGGCCCTTCGTCTCGTGGCGCAACGACGTGGCGCTGTTCATGGGGCCGCGGCAGTCGGGCTACTCTGCGCTCGACGTGGACGACCTCACGGCCGTCGAAGTGCGCTCGCACCGCGCCATGGCCGCGCACCTGGACTACTTCAAGGCGCATGCGCCGGGCTTCGAGGATGCGTACCTCATGCTGAGCGCGCCGCAGATCGGCGTGCGCCATGCGCGGCGCCTCTGCGGCGTGGGCGCGGTGCTGCGCAGCCAGTGGCCCGACGGCGTGGCGCTGGCCGACGAGGTGGGCGTGACGCCCGCGGTGTCGCCGAAGTTTCCGAACATCTCCATTCCCTACGGCGCGCTGGTGCCGCAGCAGCTCGATGGCCTGCTGGCCTGCGGGCGCCACATTTCGTGCGACCGCAACTCGCACGGCTTCATGCGCGAGATTCCGCAATGCTGGATCACCGGCCAGGCCGCGGGCGTGGCGGCGGCGCTGGCCTCGCGGGGCGGCATCGAACCGCGCTTCGTCGACGTGGGCGCGCTGCAGTCGGCGCTGCTCGCGCAGGGCGTGTACCTGCGCGCCGGCGCCGGGCAGGGCGCGCAGGCGTGGGCCGCGGCCGAAGCCGGTACCTGAAACGCATGAACCCGGCCGACGCGCTTTCGCCAGCCTCTACATTGCAGAGTCTTGCAAAGGGTTCCTCCATGTCCACTGACAAAAACGACACCTCTTTTTCCGCGGCCGATGCCGCCGACGCGCGCGGCGACCGCGCCGACACCGTGAGCGCGCTGGAACGCGGCATCTCGGTGCTGCGCTGCTTCAGCGAGGCGCGTCCCGTGCTGGGCCATGCCGACATCGCGCGCATGACCGGCATCCCGCGGCCGACCGTCAACCGGCTCGTCGCCACGCTGCTCTCGCTGGGCATGCTCAAGGCCGCGCAGGTGGCCGACCGCTTCATGCTCGGGCCGGGCGTGGTGTCGCTGTCGCGCGTGTTCCTCGGCAGCCTCGACGTGCGCGCCGCCGCGCGGCCCAGCATGCAGGCGATGGCCGAAGAGGTGGGCGCCTCGGTCTACCTCGCGATACGCGACGGCATGGAGATGGTGCTGATCGAGGCCTGCCGGCCGCGTTCGTCGATGCTCTCGGCGCGGCTCGATGTGGGCTCGCGCGCGCCGCTGGCCAACTCGGCCCTGGGCCGCGCCTACCTTTCGGCGCTGCCCGAGGCGCAGCGCAACCAGCTGGTCGATTCGATGCGCCTCCTGCGCGGCCCCGAGTGGGACAGCATTGCGCCCGGCATGACGCGCGCCATCGGCGAAGCCAGGCGGCTGGGCTACTGCCTTTCGCTTGGCGAGTTCCACCGCGAGATCAACTCGGTGTCGGTGCCGCTCATCGGGCCCGACGGCGAGGTGATGGCGCTCAACGGCGGCGGCGCGGCCTTCGTGTTCACCGAGGAGCGCCTGCGCAACGAGCTCGCACCGCGCCTGCACGACATCGCGCTCACCATCGCGCGCGACATCGGCGGCCACGTGCCCACGCCCTTGCCGGGTTAGCCCGGCCAATCCTCACGACCCCACGACACATAAAAACGGAGACACAGGGCCATGCACCTGAGCGATGAAGAAAAAGCCATGATGGACGGCCGGGACGGACCGGCCGTGCAGAAGGCGATGGACCTGCTGATGCGCTACGGTGAAGCGCTGGGCGCCGAGCGGCTGGTGGAAACGCGCAACGTCTGCGCCACCATCACCTCGACCACGCCGTTCCAGCGCGATTTTGCCCTGGCCAAGGGCGGCGGCATGGATGCGGTGTTCTCCGAGTTCAGCCTCGACAGCCAGGAGACCGTGGAGATTCCGAAGTTCAAGGTCTTCACCAGCCACCTGCAGTTGGGCTTCGACCCCGGCCAGCCCGAGCGCATGGGCGTGAGCGAGGAGATCGTGCAGTTCTACAACAAGAGCGAGCGCCATGCGGCGGGCCTGGGCGCGCAGATCATGAACACCTGCACGCCCTACCAGGTCGGCAACATTCCGACGCGCGGCGAGCACTGCGCGTGGATGGAGTCGTCGGCCGTGGTGTATTGCAACTCGGTGCTCGGCGCGCGCACGAACACCGAAGGGCGCGAGAGCACGGGCGCCGCCATGCTCACGGGCCGCATTCCCTACTGGGGCTACCACCTCGACGAGAACCGCCATGCCACGCACGTGGTCGAGCTCGACGTCGAAGTCGAGTCGGTGCAGGACTGGGGCCTGCTGGGCTACTACATCGGCGAGCATGTGCAGGAGCGCGTGCCGGTGGTGCACAGCCGGCGCGGCATCGGCCGCGTGCCCAACCTGCCGCGGCTCAAGCATTTCGGTGCGGCGGCTTCGTCTTCGGGCGGCGTGGAGATGTACCACATCGCCGGCATCACGCCCGAGGCGCTGACGCTCGAGCAGGCGCTGGGCGGCCGCGCGCCGGTGGAGGTGCTGCGCTTTGGCGAAACCGAGCGCCGCGCCACCTACGAGAAGATCAACGCGACCGGCAAGGACGCCGAGGTGCAGTACGTGATGCTCGGCTGCCCGCACTACACCATCGAGCAGATCTGGGAGGCCGCGCAGCTCATCGAGGGCCGCCGCGTGCACCCCGATTGCGAGCTGTGGATCTTCACGCCGCGCGCCATCAAGTCGCTGGCCGACCGCAACGGCTACACGAAGATCATCGAGGACGCGGGCGGCATCCTCATGACCGACAGCTGCTCCGCCATGAGCCGCGCCGTGCCCAAGGGCACGAAGACCGTGGCGCTCGATTCGGCCAAGCAGGCGCACTACCTGCCCGCGATCCTCGGCGTGCAGGCGTGGTTCGGCAGCACGGCGGAGTGCATCGATGCGGCGTGTACGGGGCGGTGGAATGGAGGTATGCAATGAGGCTCGCTTTCCGGACTTTCTCCCTCCCCTTCCGGGGGAGGGCAGGGGTGGGGGCATGCGGCGCATCCGTCGAGCGCTCTGCCAGCCCCCATCCCAACCTTCCCCCAGAGGGGGAAGGAGCAAAACCATGAGCGTGATCGCAGACAACACATCCACGCTCGTGATCCGCGGCCGCAAGGTGGTCGGCGGCGTGGCCGAAGGCGAGGCACTCGTCACGCGCGACCGCATCTCGGGCTGGGGCGGCATCGATCCGCGCACCGGCACCGTCATCGAGACGCGGCACGAACTGCGCGGCCAGAGCTTCGCGGGCAAGGTGCTGGTGTTTCCAGGGGCGAAGGGCTCGTCGGGCTGGTCCGCGATGTTCCACATGACGCGGCTCATGAACTCGGCGCCCGCGGCGTTCCTGTTCAACGAGATGACCACCAAGATGGCGCTGGGCGCCGTGGTCACGCATTCGCCCTCGATGACCGATTTCGAGCGCGACCCGCTCGAGTGCATCGCGACCGGCGACTGGGTGCGCGTCGACGCCGACCGCGGCGTGATCGAGATCACCAAAAAGAACAAACCTGGAGACCGTCCATGACCACCCGTCCCCTGCGCAGCAATTTCCCGCGCGGTTCGTACCTCTGGTCGGTGCGCAACGCCCACTGGCGCGCGCTCGGAATTCCGGAAGAGGATTGCGAGAAGCCGAAGATCGCCATCGTCAACAGCTCGTCGGAACTGGCGGCGTGCTTCAGCCACCTCGACAAGGTGGCGGCGGAAATCAAGACCGCGATCCGCGCCGCCGGCGGCGTGCCCTTCGAGATCCGCACGGCCGCGCCCAGCGACTTCATCACCGGCGCGGGCGCGCGCGGCGCCTACATGCTCGGCGCGCGCGACCTCGTGACCAACGACATCGAGGTGGCCGTCGAGGGTGCGCAGCTCGACGGCATGGTCTGCCTCACCTCGTGCGACAAGACCGTGCCGGGCCAGCTCATGGCGGCCGCGCGGCTCAACATTCCGACCCTGCTCGTGCCCTGCGGCTACCAGCCCAGCGGTGAATATCGTGGCAAGCACATGGACATCGAGGAAGTGTTCATCGGCGCGATGCATGCGGTCACGGGCCACTTGCCGGTGGAAGAACTCGTGGGCATGAGCCGCGAGGCGATCCGCGGTCCGGGCGTGTGCTCGGGCCTGGGCACGGCCAACTCGATGCACATCGTGTGCGAGGCGCTCGGCATGGCCTTGCCGGGCAGTGCGCCGGTGGCCGCGCTGAGCCAAAAGATGATGGCCGACGTGCGCGCCGCCGGCACGCGCATCGTGCAGATGGTGTGGGACGACCTCAAGCCGCGCGACATCCTCACGCCCGGCGCCTTTGCCAACGCGGTGCGCGCGGTGCTGGCCATCGGCGCTTCGCTCAACACGGCCAAGCACCTGCAGGCCGTGTCGACCGAAGGGGAGTGCGGCGTCGACGTGTACGGCCTGTTCGAAAGCCTCGGCCCGAAGACGCCGGTGCTGGCCGGCGTGCGGCCGATCGGCGAGCACAGCATCGAGGCCTTCGAGGCAGCGGGCGGTTGCCGCGCGCTGATGAAGCAACTCGCGCCCTTGCTCGACACCGGCGCGCTGACCGTCACGGGCGGCACGGTCGCCGACAACCTGCGCGGTGCCGAAGTCGCCAGCGCCGAGGTGATCCGCCCCATCGACCGCCCGGTCGCGCCGCATCCCGCGATCGTGCTGCTGCGCGGCAACCTCGCGCCCGAGTCGGGCCTGATCAAGACCGGCATCGTGGAGCGCAAGGTGCGCAGCTTCACCGGGCCGGCCGTGTGCTTCTGGACATCCGATGCCGCCATCGCGGCGCTCAAGAAGGGCGAGATCGCACCGGGCCAGGTGGTGGTGATGCGCGGCGCCGGCGCCTGCGGCGGCCCGGCGATGGGCGGCGGCGCCTCGCGCGTGGTCTTCGCGATCGATGGCGCGGGCCTGGGCGACCAGGTCGCGATCCTGACCGACGGGCATCTCTCGGGCCTGGTCTGCAAGGGGCTGGTGGTGGCCGAGGTGTCGCCCGAAGCCGCGCTCGGCGGGCCGCTCGGGCTGGTGCGCGATGGCGACGTGATCACCATCGATCTCGATGCGCGCCGCCTCGACATCGCATTGACCGATGCGGAACTCGCCGCACGCCGCGCCGACTGGCAGGCGCCCCCGCCGGCCTTCGACACCGGCTGGCTGCAGCAGTACCGGCGCAACGTGAGCCCGCTCTCGAAGGGCGCCGTGCTCGTGCGCACCGAACGCCCCGAGCCCTAGGCCTTTTTCACCCGGCTTCGCCAACCGGCGCGCACCCCCGCGCGCACCCGGTGGCGCAGCCCTGCGCGCGTTCCCGAGTTTTTCAACCAAGAGAAGAAGCAGGAGACAAAAAACCATGAAGAGATTTCTGATGGGATCGGCACTGGCGCTGGCCGGCAGCGGCGCGGCGCACGCGCAATCCAGCGTCACCGTGTTCGGCGTGATGGACCTCGGCGTGCAGTACACGAAAGGCGAGGGCGGCGGCTCGGTCAAGGCGCTGTCGAACGGCGGCCTTTCGACCAGCCGGCTCGGATTCCGCGGCACCGAAGACCTGGGCGGCGGGCTGCGCGCGGGCTTCTGGCTCGAAGGCAGCCTGAACCCCGACACCGGCACCGGCCGGCCGAGCAACAGCAACAACCAGGCGAGCGGCGCGGGCACGGCGGGGCCGATCGCCTTCGACCGCATGTCCTTCGTGAGCCTGTCGCACCAGAAGTTCGGCGAACTGCGCCTGGGCCGCGACTTCATTCCCACGCACTACAACAGCATCTACTTCGATCCCTTCAACGCCAACGGCGTGGCGCGCGCAGGCAACCTCACGTTCGCGGGCGCGGGCACCGGGCCGCTGCCCACCGGCATCACGGGCAGCAACACCGTGAGCTACTGGCTGCCGGCCGGGCTCGGCGGCTTCTACGGCATGGCGATGATCGGCACCGGCGAGAACGACTCCACCGCACCCAACCGCGACGACGGCAACTTTGCCGGTGCGCGCTTCGGCTTTGCCGCGGGCGCGTTCGACATTGCGGCGGCCGTCACGCGCTCGCACTTCAACGCCACCGCCGCCATCGGCAACTACACGCATGCCAACATCGGCGGCACCTGGGACGCGGGCTTTGCGAAATTCTTCGCGCTCTACAACAAGGTGACGGTGAGACTCGCGGCCGGCACGGTGCGCAAGAACACGGCCGAGATCGGCGCGCACATTCCGGCCTTCGAGGTCGGCCGCATCCGCCTGAGCTACGCCTACCTGGACGACCGCAGCGACGAGAGCCTGCGCAACGTCAACGGCATGCCGCGCAACCGCGACGACGCGCGCCAGTTCGGCATCGGCTACGTGCACAACCTCTCCAAGCGCACCGCGCTTTACGGCACCTATGCGCGGCTCATGAACGGCGGCCAGGCGCGCTACGTGGTGAGCGGCGGCGTGGCGCCGGCGGGCGGGCGCCGCTCGTCGGGCTGGGAGTTCGGCGTGCGGCATCTCTTTTGACTGAAGAAGGAGCAACGACATGCGACGCAGAAACCTGACGCTGGCGGCCCTTGCGGCCGGCGGCACGCTGGCCATGCTGCCGGGCGCGGCGGCATGGAGTGCCGAGGGCAGCTATCCGGACAAGCCGCTGCGCCTGATCGTCGGCTTTGCGCCCGGCGGCGGCGCCGACGCGCTCACGCGCATCATTGCGGAGGGGCTGTCGAAACAGCTCGGCCAGCAGGTGATCGTGGAGAACCGGCCGGGCGCCGACGGCGTGCTCGCGGCGCAGGCCACCTCGTCGGCCAAGCCCGACGGCTACACCTTGCTGATGGGCACCAACACCGCGATGGTGGCGGCGCCCACGCTGCGGCCCACGCCACCCTACGACCCGTTCAAGGCCTTCACGCCGATCAGCTCGGCCGGCCAGTTCTCGATGTTCCTGGTGGTGCCATCGAGCCTGCCGGTGAAGAGCGTGAACGAGCTGCTCGCCATGGTGGCGGCCAGGCCCGGCGCCTACAACTCGGCATCGAGCAACAGCGCGTCGGAACTGGCCATGCTGCAGCTCCTGGGCGAGCGCAAGGTGGTCAACGCGCGCTACAAGGGCGACATGCAGGCCATGACCGACCTGCTGGGCGGGCAGATCCACATGATGTTCACCACCGGCACGCTGGCGCCGGGATTCGTGAAGGAAGGGCGCATCCGCGCGCTGGCCACGCTGCTGCCGCAGCGCAGCGCCTTGCTGCCCGACGTGCCCACGGGCGGCGAGCTCGGGCTGGGCAAGCTCACCATCACGCCCTGGGCGGGCTTCTTCGGGCCGCCGGGGCTGCCGCAGGCGATCACCGACAAGCTGTCGCAGGAACTGCAGAACACGCTGAAGCGGCCCGACGTGCATGCGCAGCTGGTGCAGCAGGGCTTCGAGGGCTACGGCATGAGCCCCGCGAAGTTCGCCGAATTCTTCCGCGCGCAGTACGAGGCCTTCGGCGCCACCGTGCGGCAGCACAACGTGAAGTTCGAATAGCCGCGGTGGCGGCTCAGAGCCCGATCGATTCCGCGTTGCGGCGCCAGAACGCCGCATCGGGGAACGCGCCGGCGCCGGCCGCGGCGTTGTCGGCCATGTGCTCGGCGCGGCTGGTGCCGGGAATGGTGCAGGTCACGGCCGGGTGGCTCAGCACGAACTTCAGCAGCACCTGCGCCCAGCTCGTGCAGCCGATCTCGCCGGCCCAGGCGGGCAGCGGCTTGCCGCGCAGCCGGCGCAGCAGGCCGCCGCCGCCGAAGGGCATGTTGACGATCACCGCCACGCCGCGCTCGGCCGCGAGCGGCAGCAGGCGCTCCTCGGCCTCGCGCGCGTCGAGCGAATAGTTGATCTGCAGGAAGTCGAGCTTCTCGGCGCGCAGCACGGCCTCGACTTCGCGGTAGGCCGAGGCCGTGTAGTGCGTGATGCCGATGTAGCGCACGCGGCCTTTCTCTTTCCAATTGCGCAGGGTGGAGAGATGGGTCTTCCAGTCCATCAGGTTGTGCACCTGCATCAGGTCCATGCGCTGGGTGCGCAGCCGCGCGAACGACTGCTCCATCTGCGCGATGCCGGCCTCGCGACCCGAGGTCCAGACCTTGGTGGCGAGAAAGGCCTTGTTCTCGCGTGGCCTCGATGCGGCGGCCAGCAGCTCGCCGGTGGTTTCCTCGGAGCGGCCGTACATCGGCGAGCTGTCGATCACCGTGCCGCCGGCCGCGAACAGCGCGTCGAGCACGCCGGGCAGGCGCTGGTATTCGTCGGTGCCGGGGCGCTGGTCGAAGCCGATCCAGGTGCCGCAGCCGACCACCGGCAGGGCTTCTTGCGTGGAGGGGATGGGGCGGGTGTTCATCTTCAGACTGCCTTGCTGCGCGGATGCGGGGGGAAGCGCCGCGCCGGCGCACAGCGCCATGCCCAGCCGCAGCAGCCGGGCGCGCGTGAGAAAAAGACCGTTTGCCGGCAGGGTCACGGGAGAAAAAGTCCTTCGGGGGTGCTTGCCGTTCCGGATTCCAGTATCGGCCGGGACGGCGCACAGGGCCACCGCGCAAGGAAAGCCCCTCCAGCCGGCTTTCCGGTTGCGATGCATGGAATACTGTATAAAAATACAGTTAACAGTTGAATCATGGGCCTCCCTTTCCTCGACTCCTTTTCCGCTGCCGCGGGCCGCGGCGTCTGGCATGCCGATGAACTCGGCCTGGCCGACGCGCAGGTCGTCGCCACCGGCCACGCCGCGCTCGACGCGGAGTTGCCGGGTGGCGGCTGGCCGGTCGGCGCCATGACGGAACTGCTGCAGACCGCGCCCGAGGCGCATGTCTGGCGCCTGCTGCTGCCCGCGCTGGCCCAGGCGGTGCAAGCGCACGGCGGGCCGGTGGTGCTGATTGGCGCGCCCTACGAGCCCTGCGCAGCGGCGCTCGCGGCGCAGGGGCTGCCGGTGGAGGCGCTGATGTGGGTCCGCAGCGATGCGCCGGCCGCGCGGCTGTGGGCCTGCGAACAGGCGCTGCGCTGCGCCGATGTGGCCGCCGTGCTGGCCTGGCTGCCGCAGGCCCGGGTGGGCGAGCTGCGCCGGCTGCAGCTGGCGGCCGCCCAGCACGACGTGCTGCTCTTCGTGTGCCGGCCCGCATCGGCCGCGCAGGGCGCATCGCCGGCGCGGCTGCGTCTTCGGGTGGAAAGCTGCGAGGCCGATGCGTCGCAGATCGAGCTGCGCATCCTCAAGCGGCGCGGCCCGCCGCTGGCCGCGCCCGTGATGCTGCCGGCGCGCAACGAGCGCATGAGCGCGCTGCTGGCCGCCGCCCGGCTGCGCCGCAAGCTGCGGCTGCGGCAGCAGGGCACGGTGCCGGCCGCCGAGGCAGCCGGGTCGGCCACCGTGGTGCGCATCGACGCGTGGAAAGGAAACGGAAATGCACTGGATCGCGTTGCGGTGGTCGCTTGATGCCGACGCGCCCGATGCACCGGTGCTTCCCACGCCCGAGGCGCTGGGCTGGTGGGCTCTGCGCTACACGCCGCACGCCGCCTGGCAGGACGAGGCGCTGATGCTCGAAGTCTCGGCCTGCGAGCGCCTGTGGGGCGGGCGCACGTCGCTGATGCGCCAGCTGGCCCACGAGAACCCCGCGCCCGGCGCCGTGCTGCGCGGCGCGCAGGGCGCCACGAGCCTGATCGCGCTGGCGCGGCTGCGCCTGTTCGAGCGCAACGAGAACCGGCCCAAGGACATTCCGGCCGGCCTGCCGCTGGACACGCTGACGGCCGCGCACCCCCACCTCGACCTGCTCGCGCGCCTGGGCTGCCGCACCTGGGGCGAGGTGGCGGCCCTGCCGCGCGGAGGCCTCACGCGGCGCTTCGGCGCGCAATTGCGCAAAGCGCTCGACATCGCCTGGGGCCTGTGCCCTGAAAGCCACGACTGGCTCACGCTGCCCGACGTGTTCGAGCAGAAGCTGGAGCTGCCCGCGCTCGCCGAGACCGCGCCTGAATTGATGTGGTCGGCCAACCGCCTGCTCGCGGCGCTGCAGATCTGGCTGCGCGCGCGCCAGCGCGGCGCGCGTGCGCTCGAGTTGCAGTGGACGCTCGACCTCAAGCGCTTCAACGGCGTGAACCTGCCACCGCACCAGCAGGTCACCGTGCGCACGGCCGAGCCCACGCAGGACATGGCGCACCTGCGCCGCCTGCTGTCCGAAAAGCTGGCTCTCACCACGCTCGCGGCGCCCGCGAGCTGGCTCGCGCTGCGCACGCTCGAAACCGATCCGTGGGCCGGCGCCAGCACCAGCTTCCTGCCCGAGGACAACCGCAAGGGCGACAAGCTGCACGAGATGGTCGAGCGGCTCAGCGTGCGGCTCGGGCCGCACCAGGTGGTGGTGCCCGCGGCGCAGGCCGACCACCGGCCCGAGCGCAAGCAGGCCTGGAGTCCCGCGCTGCAGCAGGACAAGGCGCCGACGGACAAGGCCGGCAAGCAAGCGAAGGCCGCGGCTTTGCAGGCCGATGCCATCTACCCGCCCTGGCTGCTGCCCGAGCCGCTGCTGCTCGAGATGGACGGCGAAAGCCCGTGCTACCGCGGCCCGCTGCGCAAGCTGGTCGGGCCGCAGCGCATCGAGGCGGGCTGGTGGGGCGGCAAGGAAGACGGCGGCCAGCCCGCGATGCGCGACTACTACGTGGCGGAAAGCCCCGAGGCCGGCCTGGTGTGGATCTTTCGCGAGCGGCCCTCGGCGCGCTTTTCTCCGGGTGAGGTGCGCTGGTACCTGCAGGGGTTCTATGCCTGACCTGAGCGAAAAGCAGCTGCGCGGGCGCAACTCGGCCAAGGTGCATGCGCTGCCATTGCCTTTGCGCAAGAAGCCTGCACCCACGCTGCCCGACTACGCCGAGCTGCACTGCCTCAGCAACTTCAGCTTCCAGCGCGGCGCCTCGACGCCCGAGGAACTGGTCGAGCGCGCCTACCAGCTCGGCTACACGGCGCTGGCCATCACCGACGAATGCTCGGTGGCGGGCATCGTGCGCGCGCATGTCTGCCTGCGCGACCTGCCGGCCAAGCTCAAGGAATACGAGCGCGAGCATCCAGACGAGGCTCCGCTCCCGCGCAACCCCGGCTTCCGGCTGCTGTTCGGCAGCGAGTTCCGCTTCGAGCGCTTCAGGCTGGTGGTGATCGCGAACGGCACCGAAGGCTGGGGCAACCTCTGCGAGTTCATCACCGCCGCGCGCAACACCGAGCTGCCCAAGGGCGAGTACCGCGTGAGCTGGGAGTACAGCGACGTGGCCTCTCTGCAGGACTGCCAGGTTCTCTTCGTGCCGCACCGCGAGCCGGGCGCCGCCGTGGATGCGGCCACGCTGCATGAAGACCTGATGGCCGCCAAGGCGCTCTACGCAGGCAACCTGTGGCTGGCGGTGGAAATGCTCAACGAGCTCGACGACGACCTCTGGTTCGCCGCGCTGATGCAGGCGGGCGAACAGGCCGGCGTGCCGCTGGTGGCGGCCGGCGACGTGCACATGCATGCGCGTTCGAGCAAGCCGCTGCACGACGTGCTGACGGCCGTGCGCGAAGGCAGGACGGTGGCCGAGTGCGGCTTTGCGCTGCAGTCGAACGCCGAGCGGCATCTGCGGCAGCGGGTGCGGCTGGCCGAGCTCTATCTGCCCGGGATGCTCTCGAACACGCTGGTGGTGGCCGAGCGCTGCCGGTTCGATCCGGAGGTGATCCGCGAGAACTACAAGTACCCGCTCGAAACCGTGGGCAGCAGCGAGACGCCGGCCGAGACGCTGGTGCGCAAGACGTGGGAAGGCGCACAGGTGCGTTTTCCGGATGGCATTCCGGACAAGGTGCGCGCGCAGCTCGAGAAGGAACTCGCGCTGATCGTCGAGATGAAGTACGAGATGTTCTTTCTCACGGTGGAAGACATCGTGCGCTTTGCGCGCTCGCAGAACATCCTCTGCCAGGGCCGCGGCTCCTCGGCCAATTCGGCGGTCTGCTATTGCCTGGGCATCACCGCGATCAATCCTGAAAAAGGCCACCTGCTGTTCGAGCGCTTCCTGAGCCGCCACCGCCACGAGCCGCCCGACATCGACGTCGACTTCGAGCACCAGCAGCGCGAGAAAGTCATCCAGTACATCTACCAGAAGTACGGCCGCGATCGCGCGGCCATCGCGGCCGTCGTCATCTGCTACCGCGCGCGCAGCGCCCTGCGCGACGTGGGCAAGGCCATGGGCATCGACGAGCGGCTGATCGACGAATTCGCCAAGGACCACTACTGGTTCGACGACACCGTGCTGGGCGAGCAGTTGTTCAAGGCGGCCGCACGCGTCGGCGTGGAGGAAGACGAACTCAAGCTGGTGCAGTGGATCGAGATGACGCGGCGGCTCAAGGGCTTTCCGCGCCATCTGAGCCAGCACGTGGGCGGCTTCGTGCTCACGCACACCCGGCTCACGCGGCTGGTGCCGGTCGAGAAGGCGTCCATGAAGGACCGCTCCGTCATCCAGTGGGAGAAGGACGACCTCGAAGCCATGGGCATGCTCAAGGTCGACGTGCTCGCGCTCGGCATGCTCAGCGCGATACGGCGCGGGCTCGACCACATGAACCGCTGGCGCGGCTCGATGGTGCAGATGCACCACATCCCCAACGACGACCAGAAGGTGTTCGACATGATCTGCGACGCCGACACCATCGGCGTGTTCCAGATCGAGAGCCGGGCGCAGATGTCGATGCTGCCGCGGCTGAAGCCGCGCACCTACGAAGACCTGGTGATCGAGGTCGCGATCGTGCGGCCCGGGCCCATCCAGGGCGGCATGGTGCATCCTTACCTCAAGCAGCGCGAGCGGGTGGCCAAGGGCCTGGCGATCCAATACGAGAAGGAAGAACTGAAGCCCGCGCTGGAGCGCACGCTGGGCATTCCGATCTTCCAGGAGCAGGTGATGCAGATCGCGATGATCGCGGCCAGGTTCACTGCCGACGAGGCCGACCAGCTGCGCCGCGCCATGGCGGCCTGGAAGCGCAAGGGCGGCCTCGAGAAGTTCCACCACAAGCTCGTGAAGGGCATGGTCGACAACAAATACAAGGCCGAGTTCGCCGAGGCCATCTTCAAGCAGATCCTCGGCTTCGGCGACTACGGCTTTCCCGAAAGCCACGCCGCGAGCTTTGCGCTGCTGGTCACCGTGAGCAGCTGGCTCAAGAACTACGAGCCTGCCTGCTTTCTTGCGGCGCTGCTCGACTCGCAGCCCATGGGCTTCTACAGCCCCTCGCAGCTGGTGCAGGATGCGCGGCGGCATGGCGTCGAGGTGCGGCCGGCCGACGTGACCTGCAGCGACATCGACACCACGCTCGAAGCCCGCGCGCCCGATGCGCCGCGCATGCCGCCAGGCACCGATGCGCGCTACGCCGATCGCCTCGGCCGCGAGAACCAGCCTGCGGTGCGGCTCGGCCTGAACCGCATTTCCAGTCTCTCCAAGGAAGGCGCCGAACGCCTGTTGAAAGCCCGTGCCCAGGCCCCCTTCACCAGCACAGAAGACCTCGCGCTGCGCGCCGAGCTCGACGGCAAGGACATGGCGGCGCTGGCCGCGGCCGATGCGCTGATGTCGCTCTCGGGCCATCGGCGCCAGCAGGTGTGGGATGCCACCGCGCAGCACCGCTCGCCGGCCATGCTCAAGGGCGTTCCGATCAACGAGCCGGTGCTGCAGCTGCCCGCGGCGCCCGAGGGCGAGGAGATCGTCGGCGACTACGCCGCGCTCGGCCTCACGCTGCGCCGCCATCCGCTCGCGCTGCTGCGCCCGCGCCTTGCGCGCATGAAGCTCATGAGCGCGGAGCAGCTGCGCGCGCAGCCCAGCGGCCAGACCGTGCGCGCCTGCGGCATCGTCAAGGGCCGCCAGCGCCCGGGCACCGCCAACGGCACCATCTTCGTCACGCTCGAGGACGAGACCGGCAACGTCAACGTGATCGTCTGGAGCCATGTCATCGAGGCCTGGCGCGAGCCGCTGCTGAAGTCGCACCTGCTCGCGGTGCAGGGCACCTGGCAGCGCGACGACGACAGCGGCGGCAAGGTGCAGCACCTGATCGCCACCGGCTTCAAGGACCTGACGCCGCTCATGGGCCGGCTGGCGCTGAGCAACACCAGCCGCGACTTCCATTGATGGCATCGAATGCAACCGATCGTTCCATGTCTCGCGCACACCACGACTTTTCGCTAACCTGTTTCCTCCATGTCCGCACTCGCCCTTGTTCCCGTCGTTGTCGCGCATATCGGGCCGCCGCCGCCCGCACCGGACGTGCCGATTCCCATGCCGCCGCCACCGCCGCCCGGGCCTCCGCCCGAGGGCGATCCACCACCCGTGGAGCCACCGTTCACCGATCCGGGTTTTCCGCCGCCCGTGGTGGAGCCACCCATGCAGAGGGCCGGCGAAGTGCCGTTCGGCAAGCTGCATGCGCGGCGGCTGCGCGAGATCTACCGTTCGGCGGGCTGGCCCTGCTGCGACGCCATCGAGGTCGAGTTGCTCGCGGGCGGGTTCCTCGAGCGCGTGCGCACGCCGCATGGCCACGAGACCCTGCGCGTGACCGATGCCGGCATTGCGCGCATTGCCACCACGCTCACCCTCAACCGCGCGGCGCTCTCGCCGCACGAGGCATTGGTCGAGCGCGTGGCGCGCGAGATGACGCGCGGCGGCCGCATTGCCTGGCGCGGCCTCGGCCTGCGGGCGCGCCTGCCGCCGCTCGAGGAGGGCGGCAAGCCGCGCTGGTGCATCGCCAGGCCCGACGTGTTCTCGATCCGCAATACCAGCGTCGAGGCCTATGCGCATCCCGTCGTGCACGAGGTGAAGGTGAGCCGCGCCGATCTGCTGGGCGACCTGCGCAAGCCCGACAAGCGCGCGGCCTACCTCGATCTGGGCGGCGAATGCTGGTACGTGCTGGGCAACGATGCGCGCGGCCGCTGCATCGCATCGCCCGACGAAATTCCGCCGGAGTGTGGCGTGCTCGTGCTCGAAGGCGAACGGCTGGTGGTGGCGCGCGCCGCCGTGCACCGCGCCTTCGATCGCATTCCGTTCGGCGTGTGGCTCGCGCTTGCCAAGGCCCAGCCCATCGCGGGCTTCGACGACGACGCGCAGGACCTGCTCGGCGAACCCGGCGCGCACGAGGGCGCGTAGGCTCCCATCCGCCACTCGCGCTCAGCCGGCCGGCGGCCACCAGTGCTCGGCCGTGGTGCGCAGCACGCGCGCCGCATGCAGGCGCACGTCATTGCCGTCGCAAGGGAGGTTGCCGCCGTCGCGGTCTTTTTCCGTGGCCACGCGAAAGGGCCAGGTCGAGATCCGGCCCACGGGCTGGCGCGGCTGCGAGCGCCGCAGCGGCGAGAAAAACAGGATTCGCGCAGAGGACGCCGGCGGGCTGGCGGTGGTCATGGTGTCGCCTTGAATGTTTGCTCTTGGAGACGAGTAATTCTAGAGGAAACACTGTATGAAAGAACAGTATTTTCGCGAGGCTGCGGCGCACCGGGCTCAGGTGTCGAAGAGTGGCTGCGCGGCCCTCGGCATGTCCGGCCCGCTGCGCAGGTTGTGCTCGATGAATTCGCGCGCAATGGCATCCACGTCGGCCGGTGCCGGCGTGTCGAAGGACATGCGGTACTTCAGCAGCCGGCCGTTGCGCGCCGTGAGAAAGGTGAACGACTCGTAGGCCTTGCGCGTGACGGCATGCACGATGCGAAGGCTCACGCGGCGAAAGTCCTGCCCCTCGATCCGCACGTCGCTGATGGGGCCGACCTCCACTTCGGCGTAGAGGCCCCTTGCACCCGCGAGCCGGATCTCTTCCACGGAGGACTGGAATTGCGCCTCGAAGCGTGGATCGTCGACTCCGGCCTGCCAGTGGCCCTGCTTCATGTCGTACAGGTAGACGTCGATCCAGCCCACGCGGCTCTGGTAGCGGTGGCTGATGCCCAGGCCCGGCTGCCGTGCCTCGTGCCAGGTCGAGCGCACGTACTGCCATGCCACCGTACCGGCCGCGGGCGCCGCCGCCACGGGAGTGGCTGGCGGCGTGGCGGTGGGCGCCGCGCAGCCCGAGAGCAGGGCGGCGGCCAGCAGCGCAGGCCAGAGCTTCGTCATGGCGGATGCTGCGCAAGGGTTGCGGCAGCTACGGGGCAGGGGCCAACTGCGGCGCGGCCACCGCCACGGCCGCGGCGGCATCCGGCAGCGGCAGCGCCTGCACATCGCCGCCGCGCGCCTTGATCGAAGGGCAGCGGCCGTAGGTGTCGTCGAAGCGCACGATGTCGTCCTCGCCCAGGTAGCCGCCGGTCTGCACCTCGATCACTTCCAGCATCGTCTTGCCCGGGTTCTCCAGCCGGTGGATGGCGCCCAGCGGCAGGTAGATGGATTCGTTCTCGCGCACCAGCGTGACCTGCCCGTCGCAGGTGGCCCTGGCCGTGCCCTGGACCACGATCCAGTGCTCGGCGCGGTGGTGGTGCATCTGCAGCGAGAGCTTGGCGCCGGGCTTGACGGTGAGCCGCTTCACCTGGAAGCGCTCGCCGAAGTCGAGCTTGTCGTAGGCGCCCCAGGGCCGCACCACGCGCCGGTGTTCCGTGGCCTCGGCCTGGCCTTCGGCCGTGAGCATCCGCACCACCTCGCCGACCTGCTCGGCGCAGTCCGCGCCCGCCACCAGCACGGCGTCGGGCGTGTCCACGATGATCAGGCCGCGGGTGCCCAGCGCCACCACGCGGCGGTGCGGCGCGTGGATGAAGGTGTCGCTCGAACGCAGGGCGCTGGCGTTGCCGCTCAGGCGGTTGCCGCTGCCGTCCTGCGGATGCAGCGTGGCCACCGCGTTCCAGCTGCCGACGTCGCTCCAGTTGCCGTTGAACTTGACGACCGAGATGGCCTGGTGCTTTTCGAGCACCGCATAGTCGATGCTGTCGCTGCGGCAGGCCTCGAAGGCCTCGCGGTCCAGCCGGTCGAAGCTGCCGTCGGCCGTGATGGCGGCAGCGGCGCGTTCGCAGGCCTCGAGGATGTCGGGCGCATGCGTGCTCAGCGCCGCAACGAGGATGTCGGCGCGCGCCAGGAAGATGCCGGCGTTCCAGCAGTAGCCGCCATGCAGGATGAGCGACTCGGCCACGGCGGCCGTGGGCTTTTCCACGAAGCGCACCACGGCGTGGCTGTGGCCGTCGGCCGAGGCCGCGCCGGCTTCGATGTAGCCATAGGCCGTGCTCGCGAAGCTGGGCGCCACGCCGAAGGTCACGATCCGCCCGGCCAGCGCCGCGTCGACGCCGCTGCGCACCGTCTGCGCGAAAAGCGCGGTGTCGGGAATGTGATGGTCGGCCGGCGCGAACAGCAGCAGGTCGTCCGGCCCCGCGCGCAGCGCCGCCGCGGCCATGGCGGCCGCCGTGTTGCGCGCCACCGGCTCCAGGATCTGGCGGCCGGTGGCGCCGGCCTTGTCGACCGCCTCGCGCACCAGGAAGCGATGCTCTTCCGATGCCACGCAGGTGATGTTGCGGTTCAGGCTGCACAAGCGCTCCAGCGTCAGCTGCAGCAGGCTCTTGTCGCCGATCAGCGGCGCGAACTGCTTGGGAAGGGTCTTGCGCGAAAGAGGCCACAGGCGCGTGCCGCTGCCGCCGCACAGCACGACGGGGTGGATGGTGGGGGTGGTCATGGCGTCATCCTCGTGAAAGGTGGTGGGCGCTTCCTCGGTCAGAGCTGGCCGGTGTGGGTGGCCAGGCTCACCGCCTGCGCGCGCGAATGCACATGCAGCTTCTTGTAGATGTTCTTGATGTGGGCGTTGACGGTCTGCCCCGAGATGCCGAGCCGGATGCTGATCTCCTTGGAGACGCAGCCGCGCGCCACGAAGCGCAGCACCTCGCGTTCGCGCGCCGTCAAGGTCGCTTCGCGCAGCGGCGTTTCCGTGGCCGGCCGCTCGCCGCTGCCCTGCAGGTTCATGCGCGTGAGCAGCCGGCGCGTCAGCTTGGGCGTGATGGCCGCGCCGCCGTTGACCACCTGCAGCACGGCCTCGGCAAAGCTCTGCAGCCAGGCGTGCTTGAGCAGGTAGCCGGTGGCGCCGAGCTCGAAGGCGTGCATCACGTGGGCGTCGTCCTCCAGCGCGGAGATCACGATGATTTCGCAGTAGCGGTGCAGCTTGCGCGCCTCGCGGATCAGGTCGAAGCCCGAGCCGTCGCCAAGCCGCAGGTCGACCATCAGCACGTCGAACTCATGGGTCGCCAGCAGGCGGCGGCCGTCGCGCACGCTGCCGCCTTGCCCCTCGAGCTGGATGCGCATGTCCGACAGCAGTTCCTGGGCGATCACGCGCCGCATGAATTCGTCGTCGTCGATCAGCAGCACGCGCACCGGCGCATCTTCCTGCCCGGTGAGGAAGTGCGGCCACAGCGGTTCGGGCGGTGGACACAGGCCCGGCGGGCTGGTTTTCCGGCGCTCCGGCAGGCGGCCGGGATCCGGCGTGTCGGAAGGAGGAGTGGTGTCGGACATGTGGATCCCCAGGTTGGAGTTGGAGGAAGTGGATGTCGTGGGTGGTGTGTGGCGGTGTCAGTCGGCCAGGCAGCGCAGCAGCTCGCGCTCCAGGCGTTGCAGGATGGCGTTCTGGTCCAGTTCCGTTTCGGCGAAGGAGCGGCCGGCCGCCCCCATGGCTTCGCGCTGCGGGCGCGAGGTGGCGAGCTGCGCGATGGCCTCGGCCAGCGCATCGGCGTCGCCGGGCGCAACCACCAGGCCGCGGCCCGACACCACGTTGCTCAGCTCGGTGCCCGCATGCGCCGTGACGATCACGGCCTTGCCGCTCGCGAGCATGCCGCCCAGCTTCGAGGGCATCACCAGGTCGGCGGCGTCGGCGCGCTGCGGCAGCACGTGGATGTCGGCCATGCCCAGCAGTTCGTTGAGCCGCTCGGCCGGTTGCAGGTCGAGAAAGTGCACGTGGTCCAGGCCTGCGCATGCGGCCTTCAGCGGCTCGCGGCTCGGCCCGTTGCCGCAGAGCACGAAGTGGATGTGCCTGGCGGCCGCCAGCCGGCCCGCCGCCTCGGCCAGCACCTCGATGCCCTGCTTGTTGCCCAGGCTGCCCGCGTAGAGCACCACGACCGCATCGTCCGGAATGCCGAGCATGTCCCGGTAGCCCTTGGCGCCGTCGCCCGTGCCCGGGGCGGCGGCCGCGTGCGGGTAGATCGAGCGCACGTCCACCCAGTTGGGAAGAAGCACCAGTCGCGCCGCGTCGATGCCCTTGTTCCTGGCCTTGTCGAGCATTGCGGCGGAGATGGTCGACACCCGGCTGAAGCGACTCAGGAGCCAGCGCTCTGCCGAGAGCGCGAAGCGCCGCACCCGCGCGCCGCGCACCAGGCCCAGGTCGAAGGCTGCGTCCACCTCGTAGTCCTGGATGTGCAGCCACGACTTGATGCCGAGCATCCGCGAGAAGAAGAGCACGGCCGGCGCGCAGAAAAGGGGCGGCTCCACGACGAAGACCAGGTCCGGCTTCCAGCGGACCTGCCCGAAGAGCAGCGGCATGCTCGACAGCATGAAGGAGAACAGGTGCACCATGCGCGCCAGCGCGCGCGGCCGGGCGGGCACCCAGGTGGGGGCCCGCCAGACCGTGATGCCGTTCCAGTCCGTCTTGCGGTAGGCCCACGCCGAGTGCCCTTCGAACGGCGCCCAGTGCGGAAAGAACGGCGGCGACGCAATCACCCGGACCGCGTGGCCCTTGGCATGCAGCCACTGGGCCATCTCGCCCGAGTACTTGCCGATGCCGACGAGCTCCGGCGTGAAGTTCATCGAATAGAGCAGGATTTTCATGAAGGTCTCTGGAAGGAACCGCGAACCAGCCGTGCGAGCGGAAAGAAGCCGAGCAGCGCACGCATCCGCACCTCGTAGAGGAGCAGGTCGGACACGGCGGCAATGAAGAACACGTAGTGCGGCTTGCCCGGAAAGACCGCGACCACGGCGCCGTACGACAAGAGCCGCAGCAGCACCTCGGCCAGCGCCCACCATCCCAGCGAGGCCATCGAGGCCTTGAGCGCGAGCAGCATCTCGTGGTGGACCGTGTAGGTGCGCAGCAGGAAGTAGGGCGCCATGCACAGGAAGATCTCGAGCGCCTCGCGCCCCACCTTCAGCAGCGGCGCGGCGGCCGCGATCACCACCGCGAGCGCGGCGAAGAGCGCGCAGCCCAGCAGGAACGAGTGCTTCGCCAGCCGCAGCTCCGAGCCGTCGGCGTGGGCGGCATCGGTGCCCAGCATGGGCCGTGTCTTGGTGTAGAGAAAGGCCTGCACGAATTGCGACGGGGCCTCCGCCAGCAGGAAGGCGATCTTGAAGGCGCCCACGTAGCCGAGCGGCATGAAGAAGGCCACCACCAGCAGGTCCGACTTGCGAAGCAGGAACATCAGCAGCGAATAGACGGTGGCGCTGCCCTGCGAGGCCAGGCCGAGCGCGGGGCGTCCGGCCGGCGGGCCTGCGGCCCAGCGGCTGTGCATGCAGGCCGCGCCCACCAGGAGGAAGGCCAGCAGGTTGATCAGCAGCAGCTGCGTCGCGCGCAGCTCGGCGCCCCACGCGGCGAAGGCCGCCACGCCGATGACCAGGATGGTCGAGCGGATGCCGCCCTCCAGGTTGAGCAGCCCGGCAAGGCCCAGTCCGCGGCTGTACGACAGGCGCAGGCTCATGAGCGAGAAGACCGTGAGCGCCGCCATCAGCAGCACGAAGGGTGCGCCCAAGATCGGCAGGTGCTGGATGCGCAGGACGGCGGCGCTCAGCAGCGCGGCCAGCGGAAGCCCGATGGCCAGCGTGCGGAGCACGTCGCCGCGCCGCACGCCCGGCGGCACGGTGGCGGCATTGCGCGCGAAGAGCAGCGAACTGCCCAGCGTGGCAACCACCAGCGCCACCTCCAGCACCGACTGGTAGATCGAGTACTCGCCGAAGTCCGACGGCGAGACATACGCGGCCATCAGGAACAGGGCCAGGAAGCCCGAGAGGTACACATAGAGCCGCGAAGCCAGGGCCCCCAGGCCGTGGAGCTGCACCGCGCGCATGCCGGTGAGTTGGGCGGTGCGGTGGAGGATGTTCATGGCGTGCCTGGATGTGTGTTGCCTGCGGGCTCATTTCGGCCCGGCGGCGCCGGCGAAGCGACCACCGTTCACGGCGCGCTGCCCCAGCAGGCGCACGCCGAAGGCCCAGTTCCTGGCCCGGCGCGCCAGCAGCAGCGCATAGGTGAGAGCGGCGACCGTGTGCACCCGGCCATGCAGCACGTGCGGCATCGCGATCTTTGCGCTGCCCTGGAAGTGCAACGCCATCACGTTCACCATTTCGCCCGCGGGCGTGACCACGCAGGGCTGGCCGTCGACGAACACGAGGCGCTTGGCGCCTCCCCGGCCCTGGAATTCGTTCGCAAGCAGATTGCGCCCGCCGTTGATGTTGTGGTCGATCACGCGCCCCCCGAACACCCGGTTGATGGGCGCGGCATTGCCGCTCGCATGGGCCCAGAGGTGCAGCAGGGTCATGTCGGACACGCCGCCGCGCACGCCCCTGGCGGCAAACCGGGCCGCGATCGCGCGCAGCTTCCTGCGGCCGCTGGACGTTGCGTAGGTGCTGAGCAGGAAGGCGGTGAACTGCTGCAGGCCCGCCGCGGTCCAGTAGCTGACGTGCGGCGATATCTGGCAGGGATCCCAGCCATCGTCGGGACGCATGTAGGAGCCCGAGAACTCCGCCTTGCCGGCCACGCGCCGGATGTGCGCGCCGACGCCGCGGAACAGCAGCACGTCGCTGTCGATCAGCACGAACTCTCGGTGCTCGGGATGGGCACGCAGGTATTCCGACAGCAGGAAGTAGCGCCGGAAGCAGATCTTCTCGAACTCCGGCGGATTGCTCGACAGGTGCACATAGGTGCGGCACAGGCGCTCGTAGCCGGGCCCGGCGTCGGTGCCCGACAGCACGATCAGCGGCTCCCCGGCACGCGCCGCGGATTCGCGGCACAGCAGCAGGGACTTGTTCTGGCGGTCTTCCACCACGATGAAGGGAAGGGAATGGGTCATGGTCATGTGTCAGGGCCGGGGCGCTGTCGCATTGCGGACCAGCGCCACGTGCGCGGGAAGAAACCGGAAATCGTCGTCCAGCGGCAGGTCGAGCGTGAAGAGGCCGCCGCGCGCGTTCGCCTGATCGATCCAGCCGCGCACCTGGGCGGCCGTGAAGCGCGGCGGCGTCGGCTGGCCCCAGGAGGCGCCCAGCGGCGTCAGCAGATGGAACTTCAGCTCCGAGCGCGGCGCGCTCAACTGCGCGGGAGGCTGCATGAATTCGCCGGCCATCAGGTTCTGGCAGGGCGCTGCCTTGGCGCTGAAGCGCGCCGGGCCTTCGCCGGCATTGAAGGCCAGCCACCGGTCGGGGGCGCCGCTGCGTGCCGCGGCGCAGAGCGCATCCCAGCCGGCCGGCGAGATGCCCCGGGTGTTGTAGACGCCGTCGAACCACCAGCCCCTGGCAAGCGCGCCGTAGTGCTGCGACCAGTCGCGGATCACCGCGGTCCATGCGGCGATGAAATCCGCGGGCGGCGGCTTCTGCTCGGAGATGTCGCCCAGGCAGTGCATCAGCTCGGGGTCTGCCTGCGGCGCGCGAAACGGCAGGTAGAGCACCAGGGCAATGCCGCGGCTGCGCAGCGCGCGGCCGATCTCCAGCGGCAGGTCGCGCGGCGGCCGGTTCGCGGCACTGTGCGGGCACAGCGCCTCGAGCGCCGCATTCGGCGCGATGTACTGGCCGTTGTTCTGCCCGAGCGTCAGGATGAGGTGGGACGCGCGCATCTGCGCGAGCGATGCCGCAAACGCTTCGACGTCGAAGCGGGCGGCATCGGCGATCGACTGCCTGTCGGGCAGGTAGTGCACCATCACGCCGAAGCCGGTGGCTGCCGTTGCCGAAGCCGCGCAGGCCGCACCGAACAGCGCTGCCGCGAGCAGCTGTCGAAGAACGCCTGCAATGCGTGTCATTGCATGGCTCCGGCAAGCGAGACGGCCTCGCGCTTGAGCATGAGATAGCGCCTGGCCACCGCGCCGGGCGCGCAGGCCTCGGCATGCAGCCAGGCCGGCTGCGTGTCCCGGTGCTCGTCCAGGTACCGCGACAGCTGGCCCATGTCGCATGGCTCGCTGCCGATGAGGAAGGCGTAGCCGCCGAACAGCTCGCGGTGCACCGGAATGTCCGAGAGCAGCAGCGGCACGCCCAGCGTGGCGGCTTCGGCGGCCGAGAGGTTGAAGCCTTCGAAGGCGGACAGCGAGATGAAGGCTGTCGCGCCGCAATAAAGCCGCGTCAGTTCCTGGCGCGAGACCAGCCCGCGGTGCCGCACGCAGCTGCCGAGGTCGGGGGCCATGCTGGCGACCATCCGTTTCACGTCGGCCGCGCCGTTGCCCGTGATGTCGAGCCAGTCGACCAGCCCTTCGCGCTTCATGCGCTCGAAAAGCTTCAGCGCGGCACCGAAATTCTTGTGCGGGTAGTAGTGGTAGGACGCGATCAGGTAGCGCTCGCCGGCCGGCGGCTCGCGGGACGGTCCGGCCGCACCGGCCGAGCAGGCTGCGCGCGTGGCCTCCACCGGATTGAAGATGACGCTCGCGTGCTCGCAGCACCCGAAGTGCCGCTCGAAATCCTGCTGGCTGCTCCTGCTGATGAACACCACGTCGGCCGCGCTGCGGGCCAGGCGCCTGAGGCTCCAGTCGAGCCACAGGCGCTTGGTGCGGCTGAAGTACGCGGGGTAGTACCGGTACTGCAGGTCGTGGACGATCACGATCGAATCCCGGTGGCGTCCGAAAAGCGTGAACGGCAGGAAGTAGTTCGGGAACAGCGAGAACACCTGCTCGCCCGATACCAGCGCCCGCAGCCGGTGGTAGTTGTAGAGCAGTATCTCGACCAGGAACCGGCTGATGCGCAGGAACCGCGCCGCGGCGAAGAGGCGCGGATGCAGCTCGCTGACCGGCTGGATGTGGTCGCCCTTGCACAGGCGCATCCTGCGCAGCAGCAGGTCGGACACGTTCAGCACGCCGCCCGCGCCGCGGTTGAGGCGGATCGTGTCGTAGAACAGGTACTTGTACATGCCGGACCTCATGGACCTCAGGCCGCGCGCGGGGCGTACGGTGCCGCGCGGCGGCGTGCCGGGCGGAAGCGCGTGCTCAGCAGGCCGGCGAGCAGCGCCGCAATCAGTCCCGATGCCGCGAACGGTCCCCAGCCGAGGATCGGCCCGCGCATGAAAGGCACGTAGGCGGCCAGCAGCACCAGCGCGCACAGATAGCTGCCGGAAAGCGCGGCGCGCGGATCGACCATCCGGTCCAGCACCCGGAAGCCGGCCGAGATCGCGAGCCCGAACATCACGGGCCCGGCCAGCCCGAAGTCGAAGTACGCGGTGGTGAAGGGCGGCAGCGACAGGTTGGCCTGCGAGAAGTTGCCCAGGATGGCGGGCCACCCCAGCGGATCGAATTCCGGAAACAGCTTCAGGTCGCGCGGCAGGAAGAACGAGAAAGCCGACAGCAGGTAGCGCCCCCATCCGAGCTCCGGCTCGGATGCGCGCTCCAGGATTCCGGCCACCACGTACATCGCGTCGAAGTCCGGGCTGTAGGGAAAGGTGGTGAGCGTCTCGCCCCAGATGCTGCCGCGCGACACCAGGTTGAGCACCGGGCCAAGGCCCGCGATGGCGCCGAAGATCAGCAAGGCCAGCGTCCAGCGCCAGCCCCGGCCGAAGAGATGGATGAAAAGAGGCAGCAGGCCGATCAGCAGGACCTGCCGCGCAGTGTTGACCGGGTTCGCGGCGAAGGCGGCCATTGCCAGCGCAAGGCCCGCGGCGCACCACGACCAGAACGTGCCGCGGCGCATGGCATGGATCGTGAGGGCCACGAAGCAGATCAGCACGATCAGCTTGGGCAGCGTCGAATAGACGATGAAATCGACCGGAACGTTGTCCTCGACCCCCGGAATGCCGCGCGCGATGAAGTTCAGGTCGGGGCGGATGAACAGCGAGGCGAACGCCGAGATCGCGCCGCTCAGGAGCATCAGCGCCGGGTGGGCCACGCCGGCCGACGGAACCTGGGGGCCCGCGTCGGTGCGCACCGGCGCCGGCGCATGGGGCAGGCCGAAGCGGGCCGCCTCGACACCCGCCATGTACAGCAGCAGCAGCGTGAGCGCCTGCATGTGCGCGACCGGGCCGATCACCCCCGTGTCCCAGAACGAAACGTCGGCGGCGATCTGCATCGCCGGCGCCAGCGAGAAGTAGGTCAGGATCGTGGCGTAGTGGATCAGCAGGAAGACGCTGGCCCCCGGCGCGCGGAGCATCGACAGCTGGACCAGCGACAGCGCGCACACCACCGCATAGCCCCAGGCCGGCTCGAGCGAGCCGCACAGGAAGGCGATGGCGATGCCCGACCAGAAGGAAAGCGCTCTCATGGGAGGCCTTGTGCTTGTTGTTGCGTGCGGGGAGCCGGCGCGGGCTCAGGCGTGCGCCAGTTCCTGGGCGGCGGGCTGCAGCGACATCTGGTAGTCCGCATAGGTGCGGCGCAGGCCCTCGGCCAGCGAGACCGTGGGATGCCACCCGATGGCGGCCGCGCACGACACGTCGAGCAGCTTGCGGGGCGCGCCGTCCGGCCGCGAGGGATCGAAGCGGATGCGGCCGCGGTAGCCCACGACCTCGCCGACCAGTCGCGCCAACTCGGCGATCGACTGGTCCTCGCCCATGCCCAGGTTGATGTGGGCGCACATCGGCGTGGTGTGCTGCTCGTAGCCCGCGCGGCTCAGGCCCATCACGGTGGTGCAGCCTTCGGCCATGTCGTCGACGTAGAGGAACTCGCGCTTGGCCTGGCCCGTGCCCCAGATCAGCACCTCGGGCGCATTGGTGGTCTTGGCAAGATGGAAGCGGCGGATCAGCGCCGGCACCACGTGGCTGTTCTCGGCGTGGTAGTTGTCCCCGGGGCCGTACAGGTTGCACGGCATCACGCTGCGGTAGTCGATGCCGTGCGAGGCGCCGTACTGGCGGTTGTAGCTCTCGCACAGCTTGATGCCGGCGATCTTGGCGATGGCGTAGGGCTCGTTGGTCGGCTCGAGCTGGCCGCCCAGCAGCGCGTCCTCGCGGATAGGCTGCTCGGTCAGCCGCGGATAGATGCAGCTGGAGCCGAGGAACAGCAGGCGCTTGACGTTCGCAAGGAAGGCCTGGTGCGTGACATTGGCGGCAATCAGCAGGTTCTGGTAGATGAACTCCGCCGGATAGGTCATGTTGGCGTGGATGCCGCCGACCTTCGCTGCCGCCAGGTACACCTGGTCGACGCGCTCGGTGGCGAAGAAACGGCGAACGGCCTCCTGGTCGAGCAGATCGAGTTCCTCGTGGCTGCGCGTGACGACCTCGTGCCCGAGGCTGCCCAGACGCTTCACGAGAGACTGCCCCACCATGCCGCGATGACCAGCAACATAGATACGCATATGTTCTTTCGGTTAAAGGTTGAGGGTCGTTGTGCCTAGCGCGAGCCGCGTGCTCCGGCCACCACGAGAAAGGTCTTCAGCAGGATCGCGATGTCCTGGCGGATCGAAAGGGTGGCGACGTAGTCCGCATCCATCGCCGCGCGGCGCCGGTAGCTGATCTCGTTGCGCCCGCTCACCTGCCACAGCCCGGTGATGCCGGGCCGCACGGCGCAGTAGCTGCTCCAATAGACGCCGTACAGCTCCTTCTGGGCAAACATGCAGGGCCTCGGGCCGACCACGCTCATGTCGCCCTTGAGCACGTTCCAGAACTGGGGCAGCTCGTCCAGGCTGTACTTGCGCAACACCGCGCCGAAGCGCGTGATGCGCGGATCGCGGTCGAGCTTCTGGTACATCTCCCATTGCCGCCGGGCCGCCTCGTTGCCGCGCAGGTAGCGTTCCAGCACGGCATCGGCATCGGGCACCATGGTGCGGAACTTGTAGAAGCTGAAGACGCGCCCGTCCCGGCCGTAGCGCGGCTGCTTGTAGATGCCCGGCTTGCCGGAAGTCATCAGCACCCCAAGCCAGACCAGCGCGAACGCCCATCCGAGCAGAAGGAAGAAGCCGCCTGCCAGCAGCACGTCCACGACCCGCTTGGTGCCCATCAGCAGCCGTGAATTGCCAGGCGAATGGACGGCGGCATTCGATGGCAGCGTGTTCATGATGCGGCGCCCGCACGGGCAGGTTGCGGAAGCTCGGCAACCGCGCTCGGGTATTCGTGCACCCGCGGCTGATAGCCGCCATAGCGGTAGGCCAGGTTGCCGTAGTAGCGCCGGCTGGTGTCCATCGCGTTCAGCACGACGCCCTGGAACTGCGCGCCGGCATGCCGCAGCTGGTTCGCGCTTTCCGACAGGTCGCCCAGCTCGTTGTCGCCGGCGCGTGCCACCATCAGCAGCGTGCCCATGCAGGGCGCCATCTCGGCCGTCTCCGAGGCGAGCAGCATCGGCGGCGTGTCCACGATCACCACGTCGTAGCGTTCCGAGGCCTTTTCGAGAACCTCGGCAAAGGCGTCGCTCGTCAGGAGCGCGCTCGGGTCCGTGGGCAGCGACCCGGTGGTCATCACGTCCAGGTGCCCGAGCACGCCCGTGTGGACGGCGTTCTGGAATTCGATGGAGCCGTGGATCAGTTCCGACAGGCCGCCGCGGCGCTTCAGCCCGAACATGGCCGCCACGCTGCTGCGCCGCAGATCGGCGTCGATCAGCAGCACGCGGCGGCCGGTCGAGGCCAGCACGGCCGCGAGATTGGCCGACACGAAGGTCTTGCCCGCGCCCGGCGTGGCGCTGGAGATCATGACCCGGTTGTTTGCTGCCTTGGGCATGGCGAACTTCAGCGCGGTGCGCAGCCGCCGCAATCCCTCCAGCGCCGGGTCGTCCGGATGCTGCGCCGCCAGCAGGTGCACGCCGGGCCTGCCGTGGCGAATGGCGCGGTCGAGCAGCGGCTGGTGCGCGCTGAGCGCCACGGTGCTGTAGACGTCCATGCCCGTGTGGGTCTCGATCTCGGCCGGGCTGGCGATGGTCTTGCGCCACGACCTGCGCAGGAACGCCGAGCCCGCCCCGAACGAAAGGCCTGCGATCAGCGCAATGCCCATGACGATCACCGGCTTGGGCCGGATCGGCTTTTCCGGAAGCAGCGCCTGGTCGAGCACGCGCACGTTGCCGATGCGCCCCTCCTTGGCGAGCCGCATCTGCAGCGAGCTGTTGAGCAGCGATACGTACAGGTCGGTGTTGACCTTGATGTCCCGCTGCATGCGCAGCGAGTTCTGCTGCAGCATGGGCATGCGGCGGATGCGCTGCTCCACGCCACCGAGGGCTCTCCTGAGCGAGGCGATCTGTGCGTCGATGGTCATCACGCTCGGGTCCCTGGACGTGAAGCGCTCGGAGAGTTCGATGCGCTTTTGCGTGGCATCGAACAGCTTCGTCTGCAGCTCCAGGTTCTGCGACAGCGCATTGCGCGCCTCGTCGTCCAGGCTGATGGTTCCGTTCTGGTTGCGGTACTGGTTGTAGATTTCCTCGGACTGCTCCAGCTGCAGCTTGAGCTTGGGCAGCTCGGAGCCCAGGAAGTTGAGGGCGCGCTGTGCCTGCGCCGTCTTCTGGTCGATGTTCACGCGCACGTAGAGCCGCGCGGCTTCATTGAGCAGGTTGGACAGCTGCGTCCGGTTGCCGTCGCGCCAGCTCACTTCCACGACCGACGACTGCTTGCCCTTCTCGATCACGCGCAGCTCGCGCTGCAGCTCGAGCAGCACGAGCTGCTTGGACTCGCGCACCAGCTCGAAGGCCGCGCCGGGCCGGCCCGCGATCGAGCCCACCAGCAGATGGATCGGGCCGAGCGGGGTCTGCGCATCCAGCGGCACGCCGACGGAGCCAGCCATCGGCTTGTCCAGCTTGGGGTGGGTCAGCGTGTAGCTGCCGTTGGCGCCCGCGGTCAGCAGGAAGCGCTTGCCTTCGAGATCCGCCGGCACGTCCATTTGCGCGACCACGATCTGTTCGTTGCCGCTCACGTAGCCCGACAGGCCCGCGAAGCCCGGCTCGGAGAGCGTCTTGGCGCGCCGCGCCAGCCAGGCGCCGACGATCGGCACGTACAGCGGCTGCGCCTCGATGTAGAGCTTGGTGTTCTCGATCGCCTGGTCGAGCACCAGGCGCGACTTGAGGATCTCGGCCTCGCCCGCGGTCGGCGTCTTGGCGTTGAGCGCGTTGCTCGCGGAGTCGCCGACCAGCGTGCCGCCCGAGCGGTCCGGGTCCTCGACCTGGATCAGCACGTTGGCCTCGTACACGCGCGGACCGAGCATGGCGTAGGCCGCGCCCAGCAGCAGCGCGACGGCGGTGATGCCCGCGATCTTCCATCGGCTGTCCAGCAGCAGGTCGACATGCTCCCTGAGCCTGGAAGGAGGAGGGGTGTCGGAAGCCGCGGCATCCGGGGCCGAGGGAGCAGGAAGTGCAGGTTGCCAGTGCGCATTCATGAGGATCACCTTTGTGTGTTGCCTGGGCGGGTGGAGGCGCGGCTTCAGCGGCGGCTGGTGGTGCCGCCGAGGTTCACGACCTGCGCGGCGGGAAGGATCAGGCTGATCACCCGGTTCCAGCGCGCCAGCGGCACGGGGTCGACGTAGACCACATCGCGCGGCTGAAGCTCGAAGCGGTCGGCAAGGGCCAGCGCCACCGGGTTCTTCGCGTCGAGGTGGAACACCTCGGGCACGTCGCCGCTCGAATTGCGCACCACGTAGATCTGGTCGGTCGAGGCGGTCTGCAGCGCCGGTCCGCCCGCATCGCCCAGCGCCTCGTTCAGGCTCAGCCGGCCGTCGCGCATCGGCAGTGCGGTGGGGCGCTGGATCTCGCCCATCACGTAGATGCGGCTGTCGTCGCGGCTGCCCACGTTCACGATGTCGCCGTTCTGCAGCGGGATGCGGGTGGGGTCCAGCCCCAGGCGCCGAAGCAGCGGCAGGTCGATCACCATCGTGCGTTCCGCGCGCGTGAGGGACACGCGGGAACGGTCGCCGGCCGGGGTGATGCTGCCGGCGCGGTTGATGGCCTCGGCCAGCGTCATCGGCACGTCGGTGAAGATCTGCAGGCCGGGCGTGCGGACCTCGCCTTCCACATAGACGCGCCGGCTGCGGAACGACTGGATCCTGACGCTCACGAGCGGATCCTTGACGAAGGGCTTGATCTTGCCCGAGATCATTTCGGCGGCGGACCTCTCCGTCATGCCTTCGATCTTGGTGCGGCCGATGTAGGGAAAGCTGATCTCGCCATCGCCATCGACGATGAAGCCGGGCGCGACGCTCACTCCCGTCGGATCCGACTGCTGCGAGATGACCGCGCCCGCATTGGGCATCAGCTCGGGATGGCGATAGACCACGATGCCGATCACGTCGCCCGGGGCGATCGTGTAGGCCGGCGCCTTGCCGAACAGCTGCCGCACATCGGCCGGCAGCGCGGCGGGGTTGCGCGTTGCCATCGTGCGGATCAGTTCGGGCGTGATGGAGACGATCTTCGGTTGGCCCCGCGCGTCGCCGCCGCTCGAGCGGTAGGCGCCCCAGTTGCCGCTGTCGGGCGGACCGAACCCCGGAACCCCGCAGCCGGCCAGGCACAGCGGCAGCAGCAGCAGCGCCGCCGATCGGATGCGTGTCCGGGCGCGGGCGGGAACGGCGCGGGCGATGCGCAAGGAACTGGCCGGATCGAGGTGTGCCATGGGGTGTGTCCTTTCTTCCTGGGGAATCGGTTCACTGCGGGACGTAGGCGCCGTGCTCGGGGCGCTCCACGACGGGTGCGAGCGGGCTCGGGCTGGTGCTGGGGCTGCGGCGTTCCGGGCCGGCGCCGATGGCGCAGGCGGCCACCCAGCCGCCGACGGAGCGCAGGAACAGCTGCTGTCCCCGCACCGTGCACAGCGTGTGGTCGGCATCGCGCATGAATTCGTACTGCACGGCCTGCGCGAACGGCTCGCTGCGGAACGGGCCGAGCTGGTCGCGGTCGTGGTCGCAGACATGCAGCGAGCCCGAATAGAGCAGCTGCACCGCCACCTTGCGTTCGACCAGGCGCCGCATGGTGGCGCCGAACCAGACCGCGTTGACCTCGGGCGGCTTGCGTTCCGCGAAGAAGCCGGGCAGCGGCTTGGTCGAATGGCTGGGCAGCAGGTGGCGCTGCAGCCAGCGCTTGGCCTTGCCCGCGAACGACGGATGCGCAGGCGCTGCCAGCGCCCGCCGCAGCGTGCGTTCCCAGCGCGAGCGCCGGTCCGGAAAGGCGAAGCCGTCGAACAGCGAGAGCGCCACCACGCGCGTGTCCGTCGCGGCCGTGGTCATGGCGTGCTCCACGCCCGAGCACATGCCCACGATCGCGAACTTGCGGATGCCCAGCATGCTCTCGAGAAGATCCATGCCGGCGCGCAGGTCGCGCACCGCGCGGGCCTGCAGGTCGGACGATGCATCGGACGCGTCGCTGTCCCCCAGGCCGCCGAGGTCGAAGCGCAGGCTGGCCACGCCGCGCGCGGCCAGCACATGCGCCAGCTTCACGTTGATGCGGCGCGGCCCGACCCGGTGGTTGGCGCCCATGTTGAGCATCAGGCAGGCGACGTCGGCCGGCGCCCGGTACATGGGAATGGTGATCATGCCCATCAGTGCGTCTCCCGGTCCGAACCGGACGGGGCATTGCGTCATGTCATTCATGGAGGGCACCCTGCAAGCGGTTGAGCGCGTCGGCGGGAACCATGGCGCTGTTGGGATAGGGATCGGCAGTCCAGTCGAGCCGGTGCTGGAAATAGGCGAGCCGCACCGGCATGTGGCGCGACTGCTGCTCGGCCGCCCATTGCGCGGTGTGCTGGTCGTCGGGCGAGGTCAGCACCAGCGTGTCGTGCAGGGCGGTGAGCGGCAGCGATTCGGGCGCCAGCGCGCCGAGCTGCGTGCGCAGCGCGGGCGACAGCAGGGTGCCCAGCGCTTCCTCGGGCAGCGCATCGGGGTCGTGCGCCAGGTTGCGGCGCCAGGCCAGGTCCGGAATGCAGAAGGTCGTGTCGATGGCCACCACATGCTGCTCGCGCAAGAGGCGCGCATAGCGCCGGCCGTCGATCACCGGCTCCCACAGCACGAGCCGCGCCGGGTCGCAGCGTCCGTTGCGCGCCGCCAGCACGGCCAGGGTGGCGCCGAGCCGCGCACCGACCCAGACGATGCGGCTTCCCGGGGCCCTGCGGCGCAGTTCCTCGTGGGCCGAGCACAGGTCGCGGCGCCAGCCGTCGAGCTCCCCTTCGCTTTCATCGCCGGGCGAGTCGCCCGCGCCGTGGAAGTCGAAGCGCAGCGTGGCAACGCCCGAGCGCGCGAGGCGCTCGGCCAGCACCTTGAAGAAGCGGTGGGTCCGCAGGCCCTCCTGGCCGAAGGGCGGGCACACCAGCACCGCGGTACTGCCGGGCCGCCCGTCGCCGGCGGCATGGAATACGCCGAAGATCTGGCGCGATGCCGGTCCGAACATGAAGGGGTGCGCGTTCATTGCGGCACCCTTGGCGCTGCGCGCCTTTCCGCCGAGCGGGAGCGGGCGCAGGTCTGCGCCGCGAAACCCGGCACGCTGGCGCGAACGTGCGTCTGCCGCCATTCGGCAATGGCTCCCACGCTGTCCACGCGCAGCGGCGCGGGCTGCAGCACGAGCCACAGGATCCGGCCGGCCACAGGCACTTCCACGCTCCGGCAGTCCGGCTCCAGCCCGACCTCGAAGCGCTCCGTCGGCACGATCAGCCCGAGGCCGATGGCCTTGAGGCAGGCTTCCTTGCGCGTCCAGCAGGTCAGGAAGGCATGCTCGCGCTCGGCGGCGGGCAGCGCCAGCAGCGCTTCGTTCTCGCTGTCCGTGAAATGCTGCGCGGCAAGCGCGAGTGCATCGGGCACCGGCCGCAGCAGTTCGACGTCGGCCCCCAGCGGGCCGCGTTCGCCGATGGCGAGCAGTCCCAGCCCCAGGCTGTGGCTCAGCGAGAACCGCACCCGCGGCCAGCCCGACAGCGAAGGCTTGCCAAACGCGCTGCGGGTGAAGCGCAGCGCCTCGGGGCTCTCGCCGGTGTGCGCAGCCAGCGCGCAGCGCAGCGCGACATGCGCCGCCACGAAGCGCTGCCGGTCGGCCGCGAACCGGAACTGTGCGGCGCGCTCATGCTCCTCGTCGCTGAGGAGCCGCTCCGCCTCGGGGCCGGGGCCGACGTCCAGTTCGAGATACTGGCAGACCGGCGCATCGACGGAAGTCAGGGAAAAAGCTGCGGAGCCCATGACGTATCACTCCTTGCGCAGCCAGTTGCCGAAGGTGCGGCTCAGCAGGCCGTCGCTGCGCGCCGCGCCCTTCAGGTTGCCGAGCGGCAGCTTTCCGAGATCCGAGAGCTCGGCGTCCTCTGCGGCCTGGTGGGCGGAGGAGGCGATCTGCCCGAGGTTCTCGAACAGGTAGCGGCGCGAATGCACGTGGTAGCCCAGCGTCTTCTCGGCCTGCTGGATCGCACGCAGCACGAGCAGCGAATCTCCGCCCAGGTCGAAGAAGTTGTCGCTCGAGCGGATGTCGTTGACATCGATGCCGATCACCGAGGCCCAGATCTGCGCGAGCTGCGCGTGCTCGGGGTTCAGGATGGTGTCTTCCTGCGCCTTGCCCGCACCGGCCGGCGCATCCACCGGCGCCGCAACCCTGAGCGGATCGACGGCGGCGAGCCGGCGCAGGTAGACGGCGCTCGCGGAGCCTTCTTCGCTCGCGAGCTCGGCCAGCGAGGCCTCGGGACGATCGGCCACTTTCTGCAGCAGTTCGAGATAGCGGTCGCGCAAGTGCGCTCCGGTCTCGCGCAGGTAGATGTCCGCGTTGTAGATCAGCGCGCCTTCCAGCCCGTGCGGCTTGTCCATCAGCCACACGCCGATGTCGTCGGTGGCGCCGCGCTGCATCAGGTGCAGCTGCCGGGTCTGCAGGCTGCCGAGCCGGCGCGCACGGTCGCGCGCGTCCTGGAACGAGAACATCGACTGGTAGGGCCCGACCGCCCGGACGCGTGCGCCCAGCGCGGGCTCCGCCATCAGGCGCTCGAACGGCACCTGCTGGTAGTTCATGAGCGAGAGCAGCTCGCGCTTCACGTAGCGCATGAACTCCGAGAGCGGCTGTTCCAGGCCGACCTGCAGCGACACCGGCAGCACGTTGTTGAAGAAGCCCATCACGTCCTCGGTCTCGGGCTGCTGCCGGCCCCGCACCGGGTTGGCGATGACGATGGTCTCGGACCCGATGATGCTGCCCATGGCAAACGCATACACGCCGAAGGTCAGCATGCTGAGCGTCACGTCCATGTCGCGCGCCACCTTGCGCAGCTGCTGCGTGGTGGCAAGGTCGACGCGGATCCAGTGGGCGCCGCCCTGGCCGCTCTTGCCCGCGCGCCGCGGCATGTCGGTGTTGGGCAGGCGCGGCATCGGCGCGCTCGCGAAGCGCTTGAGCCAGAAGTCGAGCTGGTCCTGGAACGACGGCTCCTTCATCCAGTTGGCCAGCCACTCGGCATAGTCGCCCTGCGTGGTGGCGATGGGCGCCAGCGCGTGCGGCCGGCCGCGCTCCGCCGCGTCGTAGATGGCGGATAGTTCGCGCTGGAGCAGGTCGAAGGACCAGCCGTCCCAGATCAGGTGGTGGGGCACGAAGACGAACACATGCTCGTGCAGGTCGAGCTGGAACACGGCGGCATGCAGCATCGGCGCGCGGTGGATGTCGATCGGCCGGTCGGCGAGCTCCTGCATGCGTTCGGCCAGCTCGGCCTCGCGCTGGTCGGCCGGCAGGTCGCGCAGGTCGATGAAGGGCAGCGAGAAATCCACCGACTCCGCGATCAGCTGGGCCGGCTGGCCCGTGTGCGGATCGGTGCCCATGCGGGTGCGCATGGCGGGCTGGCGGCGGATGATTTCCCTGAATGCGGCCTCGAAGCGCTCCGCATCGAAGACGCCGGTCAGGCGCTGGGCCGCGGGCGCGTTGTAGACCGAGCGGCCCGGGTGCAGGTCTTCCATGAAGCGGATGCGCTCCTGCGCGGGCGTGAGCGGCGCCGTCTTGCGATCGATGCGGCAGGGCAGCGGTGCCTGCGCGCCTGCGCCCGCGTTCTGCAGGCCCTCGACCACGGCGGCCAGCTTCTCGGCCGTGGGCGCCTCGAACAGCGAGCGCAGCGGCAGCGTGATCTGGAACTCGCGGCTCAGGAGCGTGGTCAGGCGCGAGGCCAGCAGCGAATGGCCGCCCATGGTGAAGAAGTCGTCGCGCATGTCCAGGCCCGGCAGGCTCAGCACCTTTTCCATGGTGGCGAGCACCTTGCGTTCGCATTCGGTGCGCGGGCCGGCGCCGCGCCGCGCCTCGTCGCGCGACACCGCCTGCGGCGCGGGCAGCGAGATGCGGTCGACCTTGCCGTTGGGCAGCGTGGGCAGCGCGTTCAGCGCCACCACGTGCTGCGGCAGCATGAAGGCCGGCAGGTGCTCGCGCAGGTGGGCCATCAGCGCGTTGAGCTCGAAGTCGACGCCGGGCGTCAGCGCAAGGTAGGCCACCAGCCGGACATCGCCGGGGCTGTCTTCGCGCGCCACCACCACGCAGCGCGACACGCCGGCCACCTCGCAGCAGCGCGCCTCGATCTCGCCGGGTTCGATGCGGTAGCCCCGCACCTTGAGCTGGAAGTCGAGCCGGCCCAGGTGTTCGATGAGCCCGTCGTTGCGCCAGCGGCCGCGGTCGCCGGTGCGGTACACGGTTTTTGCGCTGCCGAAGATGCGCGCGGCAACGAAGCGCTCGGCCGTGAGTTCGGGGCGGTCGATGTAGCCGAGCGCCAGGCCTTCGCCCGCGATGCAGATCTCGCCCGGCACGCCGATCGGGCAGGGCTGCAGGTCGCCATCGAGGATCCAGATCTCGGTGTTGTCGACCGGGTGCCCGATCGACACGCCGCGCGATGCGACGACGTCGGGGCGCACGAGCCAGGCCGTGGAATACACCGTGGTCTCCGTCGGCCCGTATCCGTTCCAGAGCTCGTCCAGGCGCTCGCACAGCGCGAGCGCCAGGCTGGGCCGCAGCGGCTCGCCGCCGATCCAGCCGCGAAAGCCCGGGGCGCCCGGCCACTGGGCGTCGAGCAGCATCTGCCACATGCCCGGCGTGGCCTGCAGGAAGGTGATCCGTTCTTCCTGGAGCAGCCGGCACAGGCGGATGCCGTCCATGGCCAGTTCGCGCTGCACCATCACGATCTCGGTCCCGGTCGACAGCGGCAGCAGCAGGTCCGGCACCGCCATGTCGAAGGAGAGCGTCGTCACCGCGGCGATCCGGTCGCTTGCGGTCATGCCCGATTTGCGCTGCATCCATTGCAGCAGGTTGGCCACCGACCGGTGCCGCGCGCACACGCCCTTGGGCAGGCCGGTCGAGCCCGAGGTGTAGATCACATAGGCGCCGTCGTCGGGGCCGGCGTCGTCCGCGCCGGGTGGCAAGGGTTCGCCGCTGTCCTGCTGCCAGGCGGTGTCGCGGTCGATCTCGAACACCTGTGCGCCCGCTTCGCCGCGCCAGTTGCGCGGGGCGGCCGCAATGTCCGACGAGGTCAGCAGCAGGCAGAGCCCGGCGTCCCTGGCGTAGTGTTCGAGCCGCGCCTGCGGAAACGCCGGGTCGAGCGGCACGTAGGCGGCGCCGGCCTTGAGCACGGCCAGGAGCCCGGTGATCATCTCGATGCTGCGCTCCAGGCACAGCCCCACGCGCTCGCCGCGGCGAACGCCGCGCGCGCGCAGTGCCCGCGCCAGCCGGTTGGAATGCGCATCGAGCTCGGCATAGCTGCAGACCCGCGCACCGTCGCGCACCGCGGGGCGCTCGGGCTGCATCGGCACGCGCGCCCGGAAGCGGGCCAGCGCATGCGGCGCGCCATCCAGCTCGGTGGCCGGCGGCTGCAGTGCGACCAGGGCCTGCGCGGCCTCGGCTGACAGCACCTCGAGCCGGCCGATCGGCTCGCCGGGGTTGCGCGCGGCCGAGCGCAGCACGCACTCGTAGATGTCCAGCCAGCGCTGCACGCTGGCCTCGTCGAACAGGTCGGTGTTGTACTGCGCCTCGATCTGCAGGCCGCCGTCGAGCGGGCGGAGGTTCAGGAAGAGTTCGAAGTTCTCGTACTGGCGCGCGATCGTGTCCTGCGCGACCTCGAGGCCCGGGAAGGCCTGCGCGCTGCTCGCAACGTCGGGGTCGACGTTGAACGCCACGCTCACCAGCGGCAGCCGGCTCGGGTCGCGCTGCAGCGACAGCTTGCCCAGCAGCGCGCCGTAGGTCAGTGCCTGGTGCTCGAAGGCGTCGAGCACGGCGGTGCTGCATTCGCTCATCAGGGCGTCGAAGCGCAGCTGCCCATGCGCGGCAATGCGCAGCGGCAGCAGGTTCACGCAGTGGCCGACCAGGCCGGGCATGTCGCGCGCGACCTGGCCCGATGCCGGAATGCCCACCACGATGTCGTCCTGCCCCGTGATGCGGTGCAGCGTGGCGACGAAGCCGCTGAACAGGCCTGCGAACAGGCTGGCGCCGGTCTTCGCGCTGACGGAGCGCAGGGCGCTCACGAGCCGGCGGTCGAGCAGGCGTTCGGTGCGCAGCGAATGGAAGGTGCGCGTGGCCGGGCGTGGATGGTCCACCGGCAGCTCGAGCACGGGCAGGGTGCCGCCGGCGAAGCGTTCCAGCCAGTAGTCCACATGCGGCTGCATGTCGGGATGCGCGGCTTCGGCGGCTTCCTGCGCGGCAAAGTCCGCATAAGTGGGCGCGGCCTTCAGCGGCTGCCCGCTGGCGGTCTGCTCGGCATAGAAATGGCCGAGCTGCTCGGTGATGACCATCCAGGACCAGCCGTCGCACACCACGTGGTGGGCCGACATGACGAGTTCATGCTCGGCCTCGCCCAGCCTGCAGAGCACCGCCCGGAACAGCGGGCCATGCTCCAGCGCGAAGGGCGTGCACACCGCGTCGTCGTGCACGGCCTTCAGCGCCTGCTCGCGGGCTTCGGGCAGGAGGCCGCTGAGGTCCTGCTGCTCCAGCAGGCCTTCGCCGGGCCGGCCGACCAGCATGCAGCTGCCGTCCGGCGCGATGGTGGCGCGCAGTGCCTGGTGGCGCTCGACCAGCCGGGCCACGGCACGTGCCATGGCGCCGGTGTCCAGCGGACCGCGCAGGCGCAGCAGCACCGATTCGTTGTAGGCCAGCGAGGCGTCGGTGCTCATCGTCGCGCCGAGCCAGATCTCGCGCTGCGATTCGGTTGTCGGAATGACGCATTCGATGAGACCGCCGGTGGCGGCGGGGCGGAGAACGGCGTTCATGCTGCGGCCTTTCCATTGATGAGAGGGGTGGGGCTGGAGGCGTCGGGCACGTACCAGAAGGGCTGGCCGTCGACGTCGCGGGCGAGGACGGAGCCGTCTTCCTCGCAGCGCTTGCGGTAGTCGAAACCCGTGACCACCGTCGCGCGGCGCGGCAGGAAGCCCGATTCCTGCATCTCGGCCACCGACTCCTTGAAGACGCGCTGGATGGTGGCGATGTCCTCGGCGCTGTGCGCACTGGTGAGGAAGCAGGGGAAGTTGTCCAGGATGTGCACGCCGCGGCTGCGCATCATGGCGAACAGCAGGTCCTGCAGCGGATGCTCCTCGAGCCAGCTCACGCGCCAGAGCGAGGCGAACTGGCGGATCGCGATCGGCGCACCCACCTCCACGCACCAGGCGGTCAGTTCGTCGGCCATGGCGGCGGTGCTGCCCGTGAGGCCGGCCTGCAGCGACGGACCGGCTTCCTTCAGGTGCGTGAGCGAGGCCTTGGCGGCGGCCAGCGCGAGCGGGTGCCGCACGAAGGTGCCGGCGAAGTAGGTCACGCCGACGCCCGGGATCGAGTCGTCGCCGTACTGCCAGGCGCCGCCGTCGAGCGCGTCCATGAAGGCGCGCTTGCCGGCGATCACGCCCACCGGAAAGCCGCCGCCGATCACCTTGCCGTAGGTGGCGAGGTCGGCGCGCACGCCGAACAGTTCCTGCGCGCCGCCAAGGCCGACGCGAAAGCCCGTGATGACCTCGTCGAAGATGAAGCAGGTGCCGCTCTTCTCGGTGATGGCGCGCACTTCCTGCAGGAACTCGCGCGGCTGGAAGTCGGGCCGGCGGCTTTGCACCGGCTCGGCCAGCACGGCGGCCAGGTCGTCGGCGTTGTCGCGGATGAAGGCCAGCGCCTCCGCGGTGCCGTAGTCCAGCACGCGGATGTCGCCGAACATGCCGCTCATCACGCCCGGCGCGGCCGACAGGCCCTTGCCGCCCTTGCCGGCGCGCACCAGCACCTCGTCGAAGGTGCCGTGGTAGGAGCCGGTGAACACCACCACGGTGCTGCGCCCGGTGACCGTGCGCGCGATGCGCAGCGCGGCCATCACGGCTTCGGAGCCGGTGTTGCACAGCGCCGCGCGGTCGCAGCCCGTGAGCTCGCAGATGAGGGCGGTGACGTCGGCCGCCAGCGGATGCTGCGGCCCGATCTCGTAGCCCGCGTCGAGCTGCTTGCGCACCGCTTCCTGCACGAAGTCGGGCTGCCAGCCGAACATGTTCATACCGAAGCCGTTGAGCGCATCGACGTACTCGTTGCCGTCCAGGTCCCAGAGCTTCGAGCCCTTGGAGCGCTCGATGACGATCTGGTAGGTGATCTCCTTGGTCAGCGGCCGGAAGCCGTTGACCACGCGCGGGTCGGCCATGTGCGGGCGGTTGGCCTGGGTGAACTGCTTGCTCTTTTGCGTGCGCTCCACGTAGCGCCGCGTGAAGGCGGCCAGCCGGGCCTTCTGCCGGCCGCTCGGTTCGGCGGTGCGCTGGGTATGGATGCGCGCGATGGCGCCGAAGGCCTTGGTGACGTCGTAGCGCTGCGGCTCCCTGGCGGGGGCGGGTTCGTCGGCGGGGGGCTGCGCCGCCACGGCCACGATGCCTGCGGCGGTGGGCATGGCTGGCATGGCAGGCGCAGAGGGCAGCGCGTCCATGCCCGCGCCCGACAGCAGCGCGAGCTGGCGCCGCATCAGTTCCATCTGCTGCGCGACCAGCTGCACGATCGGTCCGCTGCCGATCTCGGTGCCCGCGGCCGGTGCGTTCACTGCCGGCAGGAACGCTGCCGGCGGCTGCACGGCCGCCGCCTGCACCGGCGCCGCCACGGGCAGCGGGACCGCAGCCGTGGATGCGGGTGCAGATGCGGCCGCAACCACGGGCTCGGGCGGCAGGCTCTCGCGCAGGAACGCGGAAAGGGTGTCGAAGCTGCGGTAGTTCTCCATGAGCTGTCGAAAGCTCAGGTTCACCTTGAAGCGCTTCTTGATCTGCGTGGCGACCTGCGTCAGCGTGAGCGAATCCAGGCCCAGCTCGCCGAAGGCGGCGTGTCCCTCGGCCTGCATCATGTCCATGCCGGAGATGTCCTCGAACAGGGATCGCAGCCGCGCGTCCATGGATTCGGTGGGCGCAGGAAAGGCAGGGGACGCGGGAGATGGAAGTGGCGGGGGCACTGCAGCTGTCACGGTCGACTCCAGGAAGGTGGGTGGAACGAAGAGCGCGGGCGTGGGTGGGGCAACGGGCAGCAGGGCCGGCGGCGAAACCGGCAAGGGGATGGCCGGGCTCGCCGCGGCCGCTGCGATGTCGACCCAGAAACGCTTGCGTTCGAAGGGGTAGGTGGGCAGGCGCACGCGCTGTGCGCCGGTGCGAACGGAAAGGCGCGACAGCTCCACGTCCGCGCCGCATGTCCAGAGGCGGGCCAGTGCCAGGCGCAGCGTGCGGGCCTCGTCGGCCGGCTCGCCGTGCAGCAGCGGCATCACTTCGGCCGCGCCGTGCTGGCGCACCAGCGTGGCCAGCGTGTTGCGGGGGCCCACCTCGATGAAGAGCGGGCGCACCGCCTGCGCCATGGCGCTGCGCACGGCGGGCGAGAACTGGACGGTGCTGCGCAGGTGGCGTGCCCAGTAGGCGGGGCTGGTGGCCTCGGCATCCTCGATCAGGCGGCCCGTGAGCGTCGAGAAGATCGGCACCGTCGGCGGGTGCAGCGCCACTTCGCCGACCAGCGCCTCGAAGGGCGCGACGGCGGCATCCATCATGGAGGAATGGAAGGCGTGCGAGGTCTGCAGCTGGCGGCTCGCAATGTCTTCTTCCTGCAGCGAGGCGCGCAGCGATTCGATCGCGTCGAACGGGCCGGCCACCACGCAGGCGGTGGGTCCGTTGTCCGCGGCCAGCGAGAGCAGCGGGCCGAGCCGGGCCGAGAGTTCGGCCGCGCCCAGGCGTACCGACAGCATCGCGCCCGCGGGCTGCGCCTGCATGAGCGCGCCGCGGCGGGCCACCAGCCGGGCCGCGTCTTCCAGCCGCATCACGCCGGCGATCACCGCGGCAACGAACTCGCCCACGCTGTGGCCGATGAGCGCATGCGGCCGCACGCCCAGCGAGAGCAGCCGGCGCGCCAGCGCGTACTCGATGGCGAAGATGGCGGGCTGCGTGACGGCGGTGGGCAGCAGCGCCTGCGGGTCGTCGCCGAACATGCGCTCGCGCAGGTCGAAGTCAACCGCGCTGCCGAAGGCCTTCAGGCAGGTGTCGAAGGCGGCCGCGAACACCGGATCGTTGGCGTGCAGGATCTTGCCCATGCCGGTGTACTGCGCACCCTGGCCCGGGAACATCAGCACCGGCTGCGGCGCGCGCGCATCGACGCGGCCGCTGGCGCGCCACGGGCTGTCGCCCGCGCGCAGTGCGGCCACGGCCTGCGCCGCATCGCCGGCCACCACCGCGCGGCGGAAGGCATGCGCCTTGCGGCCCACGCTCAGCGTATACGCGACGTCGGCCAGCGGCACGCCGGGCGTGGCGTCGAGGTGCGCGGCCAGCTGCTCCGTGGCCGCGGCCAGCGCGGCTTCCGAGCGGGCCGAGATCGGCAGCACCTGCGGCCCCGCGGCGCTGGCCGTGGCGGGGCGCGCGGGTGCTTCCTCGAGGATGACGTGCGCGTTGGTGCCGCCCACGCCGAAGGCGCTCACGCCGGCGCGCCGCGGCTGGCCGGTGCGCGGCCAGGCCTGCAGGCTGCCGCTCACGTAGAAGGGCGTGCGCGCGAAGTCGATCGCCGGGTTCGGCGCGCTGAAGTGCGCGGTCGGCGGAATCGCCTCGTGGTGCAGCGAGAGCGCCGCCTTGATGAGGCCGGCGGCTCCCGCGGCGGTCACCATGTGGCCCACGTTGCTCTTGAGCGAGCCGAGCGTGCAGTAGCCGAGCGCGCCGGTGTGCTCGGCATAGGCGCAGGTCAGCGCCTCGACCTCGACCGGGTCGCCCATCGGCGTGGCGGTGCCGTGGGCCTCGACGTAGGAGATGCTGCGCGCGTCCACGTTGGCCGCCGCCAGCGCCGCGCGGATCACCGCGGCCTGGCCGTCCACGCTGGGCGCGGTGAAGCTGGCCTTGGTGCCGCCGTCGTTGTTGACGCAGGCGCTGCGCAGCACCGCGTAGATGGTGTCGCCGTCGGCCTGCGCATCGGCCAGGCGCTTGAGCAGCACCACTGCGGCGCCGTCGCTGAAGACCGTGCCCTGCGCCTGTGCGTCGAAGCTGCGCGTGTGCCCGTCGGGCGAGAGCATCGAGCCTTCCTGGTACAGGTAGCCGCTGCGCGGCGGGCAGGTGACGGAGGCGCCACCGGCCAGCGCCATGTAGCACTGGCCGGTGCGCAGCGCATGGAAGGCATGGGCCACGGCCACCAGCGAGGTCGAGCAGGCGGTATGGATGCTCACCGCCGGCCCCGTCAGGTTGAGCCGGTTGGCCACGCGCGTGGTGATGTAGTCCTTCTCGTTGGCCAGCATCACCTGGAACTCGCCCACCGCTTCGACGAGGTCGGGCCGGGTGGCGACATGGCGCTGGAAGTAGCTGGCGTTGTACATGCCGGCATACACGCCGACCGGGCCGGGCGCGGCATCAGGCACGTAGCCCGCGCGCTCCAGGCATTCCCAGCAGATCTCCAGGAACACGCGCTGCTGCGGGTCCATCAGCGCGGCGTCCTTCGGGCCGATGCCGAAGAAGGCGGCGTCGAAGTTCTCGATGCCCTCGATCACGCCGCGAGCCCGCACGTAGGCCGGGTCCTTGCGCAGCGCTTCGCTCACGCCGGCATCGAGCGTGTCGTCGTCGAAGAAGCTGATGGTGTCGCGGCCGGCAACGAGGTTCTCCCAGAACTGCTCGACATCGGCCGCGCCCGGAAAGCGGCCCGCGGTGGCGATCAGCGCAATGGCTTCCGACATGTGGGCGTCGGGCTCGGCGAGCGGCTGCTGCTCCCGCGCCGTGCGCGGCGCGGCGGCGGGCGCGGGCGCCGCGTCGGCAGCGGTCTCCAGCTCGGCCGCGATGGCGCTCGGCGTCGGATGGCGGAAGAACAGATTGGTCGACAGCGGCTGCGCGCTGTCCTGCTGCAGTTCGGCCAGCACCTGCAGCACGCGCAGCGAGTCGCCGCCCAGGTCGAAGAAGTTGTCGTTGCGCCCCACCTTCTCGATGTGCAGCGCGCGGGCGAAGGCTTCGCACACGCGCTGCTCGGCGGCGCCGCGCGCTTCCTCGAAGGGCTGCGCGAGATCGGGCCGCTCGGCCGCCGGTTCGGGCAGCGCGCGGCGGTCGAGCTTGCCGTTGGGCGTGACCGGCAGCTGCGCGAGCCAGACCTGCGCGGAGGGCAGCAGCGCCGCGGGCAGGCGCGCGGCCAGGTGCGCGCGCAGCGCATCCCACGAGAGCCTGTGCGAGCGCGCGACGAGGTAGGCCACCAGGCGCAGCTGCCCATCGGCGTCGGGCCGCGCATCGACGGCGCAGGCCTGGATCGCGGGGTGCGAGAGGATGGCCGTCTCGACCTCGCCGGTCTCGATGCGGTGGCCGTGGATCTTGACCTGGCCGTCGCGCCGTCCGATGAACTCGAGCGTGCCGTCGGGCAGCCAGCGCGCCAGGTCGCCGGTGCGGTAGAGGCGCTCGCCGGGCGCGCCGAACGGATCGGGCACGAAGCGTTCTTCGGTCAACCGGGGCTGCCGCAGGTAGCCGCGCGCGAGCCCATGCCCGCCGATGCACAGCTCGCCCACCAGGCCGCTCGGCAGCAGGTCCATCGAGGGGCTCAGCACGCGCAGCACGGTGTCCTTGATGGGCCGCCCGATCGGTACCGAGCGCAGCTCGGCGGACAGCGCGGCTGGAATGCGGTGGGTGGCCGCGAAGGTGGTGCATTCGGTCGGCCCGTAGCCGTTGCTGAGCGCAAGCGCCGGAAGCGCGGCCAGTGCGCGCCGCACGTGCGGCACCGAGAGCGCTTCGCCGCCGGTGATGAGATGCCGCAGGCCCGAAAGGTGCGCCGGGTCGTCGTCGATCACCGCGTTGAACAGCGCCGCCGTGAGCCAGGCGGTGTGCACCTGGTGGCGCGCGATGGTGCGGGCCAGGCCGGTGCCCGTAGGCACGCGCTCGCCATGCACCACGCAGCAGCCGCCGTTGAGCAGCGGTCCCCAGATCTCGAAGGTGGCGGCATCGAAGGCCAGCGGCGCGGCATGCAGTACGCCGCGGCCCGGCGCCAGATCCGCATAGTCGACGCCGACGGCCAGGCGCAGGATCGCGCGGTGGCAGATCTCGATGCCCTTGGGCGTGCCCGTGGAGCCCGAGGTGTACATCACGTACGCCACCGATTCGCCGTCGATGGCGGGAGCGCTCCAGGGCGCGGGTTCGGTGTCCTCGGCTTCGTCGAGCAGCAGCAGCGCACGGGAAGCGGGCACCAGGTGGCGCAGCGCCGAGGTGCTGACCACCCGTTGCGCGTCCGCCTGCTCGAGCATGAAGGCGATGCGCTCGGGCGGGAAATCCGTCGGCACCGGCACATAGGCCGCGCCCGCCTTGAGGATGCCCAGTTGCGCCACCACGGCCTCGATCGACCTGTCGAGCACCATCCCCACGTTGTCGCCCGCACGCACGCCCAGGTGCTGCAGGCGGTGCGCAAGCTGGCCGGACTGGCGCTCGAGTTCGCCGTAGCTCATCTGCGCATCGCCCTGCGCGAGCGCGATGGCGTCGGGCGTGGCCGCGGCTTGGCGGGCGAACATCCCCACCACGGTGAGGCTCCGGTCAAGGGAAGCGGGCGCCGTGTTCCATTCGGCGAGCTGGTGCTCGCGGTCGGCGAGGGGCAGGGTGCGGATCTCGCCGAGGGGGCAATCGGGCCGGTCGAGCAGATCGGCGGCGGTGTCGGCAATGGCCGTGAGCAGCTGCTGCACCGATGCCGCGTCCAGCAGGCTTGCTGCCGCACTGGCGTGAAGGCGCGGCGCGTCCGATGCGGTGGTGCTCAGCCAGAGAAGGAGAGGGGCCAGGGCGCTGTCGGCCCCGGGGTCGCCGCGCAGCCAGAGAACTTTCGGCGATGGCTCCGGAGAGTCTGCGGCTGCTGCCTGGCGCCGTTCCTGGTCGAGCGAGGCCAGCCAGGTGTGGGCCGATTGGGCCGGATCCGGCTGCTGTTCGCCGAGCCAGCGCGCCTGGAGCAGCAGCCACGCGGCCGCGAAGGGGGTGTCGGGCAGCTGGCCGGTGGCGCCGAGCCATTGCGTCCAGCGCTGCGTGCCCTGCTCCCCGAGTGCCACCGAGCCCTGGGCCCGTTCGTCCGGGCGATCCGAATCGGGGCGCGAAACGAACAGATCACCCAACGAAAGTCGGGGGGGCGCGGATTGCGCCGGATCGGCTAATTGAATTTTCATAGAGAAAATAAAAAAAGTGATGCATGCAATGGGTGTGCGTTCAGAAATTGGCAATTAAGCCAATTAAATAGTTAGTACGTTAGTTTGTATTTCGGGGCAATCCTAGAGGCTTTGTCGGGCACGGTGTTGATCAAAGTTTGTCGGGTTACATTTCTGAATCGTTCGTTACATGTTCGTACTACCTCATATCGCTCGAATAGGGTAGCCAGCGGTCATTAGCACCGGCTTTCCTTGATTCGCCCGATCTGCGGGAGGGGCGTTTGCCAGGAAGGCATTGACCCAGGGAACTCACTGTAGGAATTGCGCTGCGGTCGCGCATGAGCAATGCGCCCCCTCCGAAGGGAGACAAGCGCCCCCGATGGCACCGCTTGCGACCATGACAAAGCGCCTGCCGAAAACATGGCAAACCGCTGCTGCGCAAGCCGAATACATCTGCAAAATGGGGAGACGGGGTAGAGGCGAGACAGGGGAGTGCCGGCTGCCCGGCATTCCCTGCGCTGGATACCGCAGCGCGTCGGCCAGAGGCAGATTTGGCGGGCTGCGAAGCGCAATGGATGTAATCGCTACTCGCGCAGGGCAAGGTAGCTATTAATTGCCTTGGCTTTGGGTGAATATGAAGATATTCACGGGGAGGACGCCGGAATTGTGTAACTCCGGGGTGGCCGGCCGACTCGTTGATTGACGGGATTCGGGCCGGGGATTTTGTGAATTTAATAAATCAATCGAATTTGTGGCATTCTGATGGCAATTCGAAGCCTGAAGGTCCGCGGCAAATCCGAAAAGCGCCGGTTCTTGCCGAAAGTTCATCCGCGCGGCACCCGGATCTTGGGGTTCGCATTCAGCCAAAGAGGAAACCAGCTCATGCTTCCCAACCTGCTGCCCTTGCGTCATCGCGTCGAAGCCTATCGGCGCAAGTTCCTGGTCAACGAAACCGAGAACCTCTTCATGGGCTCGTTCGAGAGCTTTGCCGCCGCCGAGGCCGGCGCGCCGGAGTCGAAGGCCGTTGGCTACAGCAACGCCAAGGCGGCAGGCGAGCTCTACACCCACCAGATCTACTTCTACGACTACCCCGGCCTTTTCTGGCTCGGGAGATCGTTCGACGAGGGCATGCGGCGCGTGTTCGACCTCGGCGGCCATGTGGGCATCAAGTACTACGCATTCCGCCGCGTCCTGCCTTACCCCGACGGCCTGCGCTGGACGGTCTGCGACGTGCCCGGGGTGGTGCAATCAGGGAAGGAACTGGCCGTGCAGCGCGACGCCACCGCGCAGCTGGACTTCACCACCGACTACCAGGACGCGAGCGGCTGCGACGTGCTCTATGCCTCGGGCAGCCTGCAGTATTTGCCGCAGCGCATCGCCGAGATTCTTGCAACGCTCGCCGTGAAGCCGAAGCGCATCGTGCTGAACACGACGGCCGTGCACCCCGAACGCACCATCTACACGATCAACAGTATTGGCATCGCGTTCTGCCCCTACCGCATCCAGCATGTCGAGGAACTGTGGGCCGAGCTCAGGGACGCCGGCTACAAGCGCCGCGATGCCTGGCGCAACGAAGGCAAGCCCATCGAGGTGCCGTTCGTCGAGGGCGGCGACAAGCCCTACTACGCGGGCTGCTGCTTCGATCTGGCGGGATAGTGGGTACCTAGGTACCATCTGGCACTCGGCCCCGTGGTTGCGCCAGCCTCGGGCGGCCCGAATTCCCAGCCCTTCGTCAGGAGGGTTTTCCTGTTTCAAGTTGGCGTCTTTGCTACATCGTGGCTGGCTTGCGTCCGACAAGCCGACGCGGCAGGGAAATACTTTTTTCGAATCTCACGCCAAGGAACATTTGCGGCAACAACTACGTGATCGAGGGATCCGCATGCCCCTGACTTTCCTGATGAGCCTTCAACACGCCTCGCTGCCCAAGAGAGTGGTGATTCCCGAAGACGTTCGGCACGTGTCGATCCTCAAGGCAACGGGTCTGATCGAAGCAGAAATAGCCCCGGCGCTGGACGGCTCCGGCAAATACAAGAACGCACGCAACGCCACCGTGACGCGCATCACCAAGGAGGGTATGGCCGAGATCAACAGGATGCGGACGGAGGAGAGCCGGTCGAAGCTTGCGCGGCGGCTGTGAGCGGCGTGCAGGCCGCGCAGGGGTGCGGGGCTTGTGGAGCGGGTGAAGGGAATCGAACCCTCGTATGAAGCTTGGGAAGCTGCCGTTCTACCATTGAACTACACCCGCAGCAGGCGCGGATTCTACCGTCAGTCCGGATGCCCGAACCGGACGCCAATGCAGCGGCCGCACGCGGCAACGGCCGCCGAAAGCTAGCTTCGAAAAACCGAAGGCTCATCCTGCCCCCTTGCCGCTGCAAGGCACTTGCCGCTTCGCGGGAGCGCTGCTCCAGTTCCTTCCACAGCCGCAGGTACGCGACGGTGGCGGGCACAAGCTCCGGCGCAACGGGGACGAGGGTGGTGCCCATATCGATCTCGTCCGCATGCGCGGACTGTTCCTCGGCCCAGACCGGCTCGGGCAGCACGTCCCCGGCATGGGCCTCTTCGCCGATGCCGGCGGCAAACCAGCGGTAGGTGTTCCTGCGTTTGCCGACGCGGCCCGTGGTTCGCACGAACAGGTAGCCTGCTGTCGCGTTTCCCGATTCATCGACCGGTATGCCGGCTGCCCGAAGCGCCTCGACCCTCTCGTCGACGCTCAAGTAGAAGGACAACTGCAACGTGACTGTTGCGTTGTGAATGACCTGATGGACCATTTCTCCGCTCACATTGGTGGATTGGCAAAGGGCGAAGCTTCCCTTTCCCGGCCCCGCAAGTGAAGACATGAAGGAGTTCAAAAGTGTGAATTTCTCCGCGAATTGCAAAAAAGTTTGCAATCCCGAACCCGTCAGCGCAGGAAGAGGTGCTCCATGAACTGCCTGATGGGGTACTGCACCACGGCCTGCACGCCGGCCGGCAGTTCCAGCGGCCGCATCAGCATCTTGAGCGTGGCGCCCGGGCTCAGGTGGGTGCGCACGGTGCTGTTCATGCGTGCGCTCAGCTGCTGGATGTAGGCGGTGTCGGCGGCCCGCTCGGGGGTGCGGGCGCGCACCACGTGGCGGATGGCGCAGTCGGCGTCCTCGCTCTTGAGTTCCAGCGTGCGCCGGCCGATGGTGCCCAGCACGCGGAAGCGGCCCAGCCCTTCCTCTTGCCGGTAGCGGCGAAAAAAGCGGTAGAAGTGCTTGTAGTGGCTGACCTCGTCGGCCGCGATGCGGCTCGCCAGGTCGCGCAGCACCGGTTCGGCCGTGCTGCGCGCCAGCGCCCGGTAGTAGCTGGCGGTGCCGGTCTCGATGACACAGCGCGCGGTCAGCTCGAGCCCGCGCGTCGGCGCGAGCAGCTCCACCTTGCAGTAGGTGGCGTATTCCTCCAGGAAGCCGCGGTAGGCGCCTTCCCAGTCGAATTCGGGCCAGACGTGGGACACGTAGGCGCGCAACGCCCTGCCATGCTGCAGTTCCTCGGCTTCCCATCGGTCGGTGAGCCAGGCGGTGACCTCGTCGTCGCCGCGGAAGAAGTCGACCAGGTTCTGGGTGTACAGGTCGGAGCCGCTTTCGATGAATGAGGCGCAGGCCACGAGGTAGAAGAGATTTTCGTCCCGGCGGACCTCCGCCCGCGCGATGCGGGAGAAATCCAGGTCCTCGATCTTCCAGTGTGCCGCCTCTTGGCCTGCCATGCATGCTCCTTGATTCACGTTGAAATGAATGGGACGAAGCCGGGCGCATTTGGTTCTGCGCGCTAATTCCCATATTAGCTTTGGCACCGCTCCCGCCGGGCGCGCGGCCCGGTAGCCAAACCTATAATCGATTGTTCAAGCAAATCAAGCAGTCAGGTCGGTTCGCCGCAGTGGTTTCGACGAGAGGGTCGCCATCGCCAGGCCGCCCTCGACAGAAGACGAAATCCAAAGATGAGCCAGCCCACAATCACGGTCGCGGACATCCGCAAGACCTTTCTCGATTTCTTCGCTTCCAAGGGCCACACGGTGGTGGCCTCCAGCTCGCTGGTGCCGGGCAACGACCCCACGCTCATGTTCACCAACTCGGGCATGGTGCAGTTCAAGGACGTGTTCCTGGGCGAAGACAAGCGCCCCTACGTGCGCGCCGCCTCGGTCCAGGCCTGCCTGCGCGCCGGCGGCAAGCACAACGACCTGGAGAACGTGGGCTACACCGCGCGCCACCACACCTTCTTCGAGATGCTGGGCAACTGGAGCTTCGGCGACTACTTCAAGCGCGAATCGCTCACCTGGGCCTTCGAACTGCTGACCCAGGTCTACAAGCTGCCGGCAGAAAAGCTCTGGGCCACGGTCTACATCGAGGACGACGAGGCCTACGACATCTGGACCAAGGAGATCGGCCTGCCGCCCGAGCGCGTGGTGCGCATCGGCGACAACAAGGGCGGGCGCTACATGTCCGACAACTTCTGGATGATGGCCGACACGGGCCCCTGCGGCCCGTGCTCCGAGATCTTCTACGACCACGGCCCCGAGATCCCCGGCGGCCCGCCCGGCAGCCCCGACGAAGACGGCGACCGCTACATCGAGATCTGGAACAACGTGTTCATGCAGTTCGACATGCAGCCCGACGGCTCGGTCAGGAAGCTGCCCGCGCCCTGCGTCGATACCGGCATGGGCCTGGAGCGCCTGGCCGCGATCCTGCAGCACGTGCACAGCAACTACGAGATCGACATCTTCGATGCGCTCATCCAGGCCGCCGCGCGCGAAACCGGCGAGAAGGACCTGGGCAACAACTCGCTCAAGGTGATTGCCGACCACATCCGCGCCACCTCGTTCCTGGTGGCCGACGGTGTCATTCCGTCGAACGAAGGCCGCGGCTACGTGCAGCGCCGCATCGTGCGCCGCGCCATTCGCCACGGCTACAAGCTGGGCCAGAAGAAGCCCTTCTTCCACAAGCTGGTGCCCGACCTCGTGAAGCTCATGGGCGAGGCCTACCCCAAGCTGGTGGCCGACGAGAAGCGCATCACCGAAACGCTCAAGGCCGAGGAAGAACGCTTCTTCGAGACGCTGGCCAACGGCATGGAAATCCTCGACGCGGCCCTGGCCGGCGACGCGAAGACGCTGCCGGGCGAAGTCGCCTTCAAGCTGCACGATACCTACGGCTTCCCGCTGGACCTGTCGGCCGACGTGTGCCGCGAGCGCGGCGTGAGCGTCGACGAGGCCGGCTTCAATGCCGCCATGGAAAAGCAGAAGGCGGCAGGCCGCGCCGCCGGCAAGTTCAAGATGGACCGCAACGTCGAATACGGCGGCGCGGGCAACGTCTTCACGGGCTACGAACACCTCGAGGAAACGGCCAAGGTCGTGGCGCTGTACTTCGAAGGCGCGGCCGTGCAGCAACTGAAGGAAGGCCAGCCCGGCATCGTGGTGCTCGACACCACGCCCTTCTATTCGGAGAGCGGCGGGCAGGTCGGCGACCAGGGCGTGCTGGTGGCCGAGGGCGTGCAGTTCGGCGTGGACGACACGCAGAAGATCAAGGCCGACGTGTTCGGCCACCACGGCACGCAGACGCAGGGCACGCTCAAGGTGGGCGACACGGTCAAGGCCGCGGTCGACACCGCGCGCCGCGCCGCCACCATGCGCAACCACTCGGTCACGCACCTGATGCACAAGGCCCTGCGCGAAGTGCTGGGCACGCACGTGCAGCAGAAGGGCTCGCTGGTCGATGCCGACAAGACGCGCTTCGACTTCGCGCACAACGCGGCCGTCACGCACGACCAGATCCTGGAGATCGAGAAGCGCGTGAACGCCGAGATCCTGGCCAACACCGAGACGCATGCGCGCGTGATGGACATGGAGTCGGCCCAGAAGACCGGCGCCATGATGCTGTTCGGCGAGAAGTACGGCGAGAGCGTGCGCGTGCTCGACATCGGCTCCAGCCGCGAGCTCTGCGGCGGCACCCACGTGGGCCGCACGGGCGACATCGGCCTGTTCAAGATCGTGAACGAAGGCGGCGTGGCCGCCGGCGTGCGCCGCATCGAAGCCGTCACGGGCGCCAATGCGCTCGGCTACCTGCAGGAGCTCGAAGCCACGGTGCAGAGCGTGGCCGCCACGCTCAAGTCGCCGGCGGGCGAGCTGCAGGGCCGGCTCACGCAGGTGCTGGAGCAGGTGAGGGCGCTGGAGCGCGAGGTGGGTTCGCTCAAGGGCAAGCTCGCATCGTCCAAGGGCGACGAGCTCCTGGCGCAGGCGGTCGACGTCAACGGGATCAAGGTGCTGGCGGCCAAGCTCGATGGCGCCGACGCCAAGACGCTGCGCGAGACCATGGACAAGCTCAAGGACAAGCTCAAGACGGCCGTGGTCGTGCTGGCCGCGGTCGACGGCGCCAAGGTGCAGGTGGCTGCGGGCGTCACGAGCGACACGGTCGGCAAGGTCAAGGCCGGCGAACTGGTCAACTTTGTCGCGCAGCAGGTGGGCGGCAAGGGCGGCGGCAAGGCCGACATGGCCATGGCCGGCGGCACCGATGCCGCAGGCCTGCCGGCGGCGCTCCAATCGGTGCAAGCCTGGGTGGCGGAACGCACCTGATGGCCCGAGCCGAGGTGCCCGACCGGCCTCCCGGCGAAGTGCTGGTGATGGGGGCGGGCACCATCGGCTGCTTCGTGGGCGGCAGCCTGGCGGCGGCCGGTGTGCCGGTGACTTTCGTCGGCCGCCCGCGCGTGCTGCAGGGCCTTGCGGAGCACGGCCTGGCGCTCAGCGACCTGGAAGGCGGCATGCATCGCCTGCCGGCCGCGAGCCTTCGGCTGAGCGAACAGGTGCCCGTCGGCGCGATGCCAGCCCTGGTGCTGCTGTGCGTGAAGAGCGGTGCCACAGCCGCCGCCGCCGCCGAGCTCGCCTTTGCGCTGCCCGCGGGCACGCTGGTCCTCTCGCTGCAGAACGGCATTTCAAATTGCGCCGCGGCGTCGCGCGTGGGGCCCACGCTCCAGGTGCTGCCGGGCATGGTGCCCTACAACGTGGCCGAGATTGGGCCCGGTGCCTTCCACCGCGGAACGGCCGGCCGGCTGGCGGCGCAGGACGATGCGGCGCTGCGGCCCTGGCTGCCGGTCTTCGCGCGGGCCGGCGTGCCGCTCGACCTTTTCCCTGACCTGCTGCCCGTGCAATGGGGCAAGCTGCTGCTCAACCTCAACAACCCGGTCAATGCGCTCTCGGGGCTGCCGCTGCGCGACGAGCTGCTGCAGCGCGGCTACCGGCGCTGCTTTGCGGCGCTGATCGACGAGGCGCTCGGCGTGCTGGGCAGTGCCGGCATCGCGCCCGCGCAGGTGGCCGCGGTGCCGGCGCAGCGGCTGTCGGCCGTGCTGCGGCTGCCCGACTGGCTGTTTCGCCTCGTCGCGGCGCGCATGCTGCGCATCGATGCCAAGGCCCGCTCGAGCATGGCCGACGACCTGGCGCTCGGGCGGCGCACCGAGATCGATGCGCTCAGCGGCGAAGTCGTGCGGCTCGCGCAGGACCAGGACCTGGAGGCGCCGCGCAACGCAAGGATGTTCGCGCTGCTCGAGGAGTGGCCCGCGCAGCCCCGGCGCTGGACGGCACGGCAATTGCAAGACGCGCTGGGCCTGTAGCGCGGACGCTGTACCCTCTCGGGCCATGGGGCGTGTGGCTTTCAAGGGGGTGTTCTCATGCAGGTTCTGATCCTCGGCAGCGGTGTCATCGGCACCTCGGTGGCGTACTACCTGGCGCGTGCCGGCCACGACGTGACGGTGCTCGAGCGCCAGCCCGCGCCCGCGCTCGAAACGAGCTTCGGCAACGCGGGCGAGGTGTCGCCGGGATATTCCGCGCCCTGGGCCGGGCCCGGCGTGCCGATCAAGGCCATCAAGTGGATGCTCATGCAGCACAGCCCGCTGGTGATCAAGCCCATGCTCGATCCGGCCATGTGGCGCTGGGGCCTGTCGATGCTGTGCAATTGCACCCAGGCGCGCTATGAACTCAACAAGGGCCGCATGGTCCGGCTTGCCGAATACAGCCGCGACTGCCTGAAGGCGCTGCGCGCCGACACCGGCATACGCTACGACGAGCGTGCGCTCGGCACCCTGCAGCTTTTCCGGACCCAGAAGCAGCTCGACGGCATCGCCAAGGACGTGGAAGTGCTCGAGGCCTCCGGCGTGCCCTACCAGGTGCTCGACCGCGAAGGCTGCGTGCAGTACGAGCCGGCGCTCGCGGCCGTCAGGAACAAGTTCGTCGGCGGGCTGCGCCTGCCGGGCGACGAGACCGGCGACTGCTTCAAGTTCACGCAGGCGCTGGCCGTGCTGGCCGAGGCGGCCGGCGCGAAGTTCCGCTTCGGCGTGGCCATCCAGGCCATCGAGCACGATGCCGGCGGCGTCACGGCCGTGAGCACCGATGCCGGCCGCTTCACGGCAGACCGCTACGTGGTGGCGCTCGGCAGCTACTCGCCGGCCATGGTCAGGCCGCTGGGCATCGACCTGCCGGTGTACCCGGTCAAGGGCTTCTCGATCACCGTGCCCATCTCCGACGCCAGCGGCGCGCCCGAATCCACCGTGATGGACGAGACCTTCAAGGTGGCCGTCACGCGCCTTGGCGAGCGCATCCGCGTGGGCGGCACCGCGCAGCTCTCGGGCTTCGACCTGCGGCTCGATGCAAAGCGGCGCGACACGCTCGAGCATGTCGTGACCGATCTCTTTCCGAAGGGCGGCGACGTGCGCGACGCCTCCTTCTGGACCGGCCTGCGCCCCATGACGCCCGACGGCACCCCGGTGATCGGCGCCACGCGCATTCCCAACCTGCTGCTGAGCACCGGCCACGGCACGCTCGGCTGGACCATGGCGGCCGGCACCGGCCGCGTGATGGCCGACCTGATCGATGGCCGAAGCCCCGCCATCGACATGGAAGGGCTGACGGTGGCGCGCTACGGCGCGTGAGCCGAGCAGCCGGACAACCTGCCTGAGAACCACCGCCGCCCGTACGGCGGCCTGCGGCTGCGCGCGCCGAATCTAAGGGTTTGTACTTAGATTGACGAAGCCATTCGTACTCGGTATTCTTCGTTTCGTTCCATTAATAAATCATTGTTTCATTAGTGAAACAAACAGATCCACCCACGAACGCCATGCCATCCACACGCCGACAAGCCATTGCAGCCGCCGTCGCACTGGGCGCCGCCTGCGCCACCGGGCTCGCCCGGGCCGACAGCTATCCGAGCAAGCCGATCACGCTGGTCGTCGCCTATCCGGCCGGCGGCGACACCGACGCGCTGGCGCGGCTCTTCGCCGAGAAGCTGTCGGCGCGCGTGGGCCAGCCCGTGGTGGTCGACAACCGCCCCGGCGCCAGCGGCATCATCGGCAGCGCCTATGTCTCGAAGGCGCAGCCCGACGGCTACACGCTGCTGCTTTCCCCCAGCACCTTCTCGATCGCGCAACTGGTGCTCAAGACGGGCGGCAGCTCGAGCTACGACGTGCTGAACGGCTTCACGCCGATCGTGCAGACCGGCAGCCAGCCGCTCTTCCTGGTGGCGAGCGGCGCCAGCAGCATGGCGAGCGCGAAGGACCTGGTGGCCGCGGCCAAGGGCGGCAAGCCGCTGACCTATGCGAGCCCGGGCAGCGGCTCGCCGATGCACATCCTGGGCGAGATGTTCAACCGCGCCGCGGGCGTGAGCCTCGCGCACGTGCCCTACAAGGGCGTGGCGCCAGCGGTCAACGACGTGCTGGGCGGCCACGTGCCCGCCACCTTCATCACGCTGGGCCCGGTGGCGCCGCACCTGGCCAACGGCAAGATGCTGCCGCTCGCGGTGGCCTCGCGCGAGCGCTCGGCCCTTGCACCGAAGGTGCCGACGCTGCAGGAGCTCGGCTACAAGGACGTGGAGGTGACGGCCTGGAACGGCCTCTGGGGCCCGCGCAACCTGCCGCTCGAAACCGTGAAGACGCTCAACGCGCACTTCAACGAGATCCTCAAGATGCCGGACGTCGTCTCGCGCATGGCCGTTCTCGGCACCACGCCGGTGGGCGGCGGTGCCGACGTGCTCGGCAAGACCAACGCCGCGGACTTCGAGCGCTTTGGCAAGGTCATCAAGGACATCGGCATCCAGGCCGACTGAAAAAGCATGACCGAACTCAAGGCCCTTCCCGATCCCTCGAGCCTGCAGGCCCTGCTGGCCGAACTGCCCGCCAACCTGCTGGCGGGCCGCCGCATCCTCGTGACCGGCGGTGCGCGCGGGCTGGGGCTTGCGTTTGCGCAGTGCATCGCCGCAGCCGGCGCGCAGGTGGTGCTGGCCGACATCCTCGGCGAGCTGGCCGGGAGCGAAGCCAAGGCGCTGCGCGATGCCGGCCACCAGGCGCATGCGCTTGAAGTCGACCTGTCGCAGCCGGCCTCGATCGAAGCCTGCGCGGCCGAGGCGCTTCGCCTGCTCGGCGGGCTCGACGGCCTCGTCAACAACGCCGCCATCACCAACTCGGGCGGACGCGATGCGCACCAGCTCGACGTCGACACCTGGGACCGCGTGATGAACGTCAACGTGCGCGGCACCTGGCTCATGGGCCGGGCCTGCCGGCCCGCGCTCGCGGCCAGCGGGCGCGGCGCGGTGGTCAACCTCGCGTCCGACACGGCGCTGTGGGGCGCGCCCAACCTGCTGGCCTATGCGTCGAGCAAAGGCGCCGTCATTTCCATGACGCGCTCGCTGGCGCGCGAGTGGGGCGGCGACAACATCACCGTCAACGCCGTGGCGCCCGGCCTCACGCTGGTGGAAGCCACCGAGTACGTGCCGATGGCGCGCCACCAGAAGTACCTCGAAGGCCGCGCCATTCCGCGCGAGCAGCAGGCCGCCGACGTCTGCGGCGCCACGCTGTACCTGCTTTCCGGCCTTGCACGCTTCGTGACGGGCCAGCTGCTGGCCGTCAACGGCGGCTTTGCGATGCACTGAATCAATTTTTTCCGACGAATGGAGTGAACACGATGAGCGATTTGTCCGAACAGCAGAAGATCACCGATACCGCAGGCAGCACGCTGGCACAGCCCGAGGGCAGCAGCCTCGCCGAGTGGATGAACAGCCGCATCGCGCGCTACGAGACCCGCAAGTACGACTGGGATGCGCTCAAGTTCCAGGCCGACCTCGACCCCAAGTTCCGCCGCGCGCAGATGCGCTACGTGGGCACCGGCGGCACCGGCGTTGCGAAGGACGTCAACACCGTGCCGGCCGAGCACTTCACCTTCTCCACCATGGTGATCCCGGCCGGGCATGAAGGCCCGCCGCACCTTCACACCGACGTGGAAGAAGTGTTCTTCCTGATCCGCGGCAAGCTCAAGGTGGTGATCGAAAAAGACGGCGAGCGCTTTGAAACCATCATGACCGACCGCGACCTGATCTCGGTGCCGCCCGGCGTGTACCGCGAAGAAATCAACATCGGCGACGAAGACGCGCTGATGTGCGTGATGCTCGGCGCGAAGAAGCCCGTGACGCCGACCTATCCGGCCGATCACCCGCTCGCGAAGATCAAGCGCTGAAGAAGAAGCAAGCCATGAACGACGCCATCGCCACCAACGCGCAAACTGCCTTGCCCGCTTCCGAGCTGGCGCTGCTGGAGGCCCGCTTTCCGGCGCGCGCCGTGCCGGTGAGCGGCGGCGCCGTGGTGTCGGTGCGCGAGCGCGGCGCGGGCCCGGCCATCGTCTGCCTGCACGGCATCGGCTCGGGTGCGGCCTCGTGGCTCAGCCTTGCCTTGCAGCTCGCGCCGCAGGCCCGCGTGATCGCGTGGGATGCGCCGGGTTATGGCGCATCGACGCCGCTCGCACCCGCGGCGCCTTCCGCGGCCGACCATGTGCAGCGGCTTCGCGGCCTGCTCGATGCGCTCGACATCCAGTCCTGCGTGCTGGTCGGCCATTCGCTCGGTGCGATCACGGCGGGCTGCGCCGCGCGCAAGGATTCGGCGCTGGCTTCGCGCATCCGGCGCCTCGTGCTCATCAGCCCCGCGGCCGGCTATGGTGCCCCGCAGCGCGAGGAAGCCCGCCGCAAGGTGCGCGCCGAGCGGCTTGCCACGCTCGACGAACTCGGCGTCGCCGGCATGGCCGCGAAGCGCGCGGGCCGGCTCGTGTCCGCCGGCGCCAGCGAACTCGCGCGCCAGTGGGTGCAATGGAACATGGCGCGGCTGAACGACGGCGGCTACCGCCAGGCCGTCGAGCTGCTGTGCAACGCCGACCTGCTGGCCGACCTGCCGCCCGCCATGCCGGTGCGCGTGGCCTGCGGCGCGCTCGATGCCGTCACCACGCCCGAGGCCTGCGCCGAAGTCGCGCGCCGGTGCGGCGTGCCGCTCGAATCGATTGCCGATGCCGGCCACGCGAGCTACGTGGAGCAGCCGCAGGCCGTTGCTGCGCTGCTGCGCGAAGTGCTGGCCGCCTGATAGAAGACACACGACAAGACAACCAACGGGAAGAACGAACAACCATGGCCACCAACGACAACGAGACAATGGAAGAGGGCGGTGAGCGCTACAACGTGCCGGCGCTCGAACGCGGCCTGCGCGTGCTGTGCGAGTTCAGCCGCGAGAGCCGCACGCTCTCCGCGCCCGAGCTGGCGCGCCGCCTCGACCTGCCGCGCTCGACCGTGTTCCGGCTTCTCACCACGCTGGAGAACATGGGTTTTCTCGAGCGCGCCGAAGGCGGGCGCGACTACCGCCTGGGCCTGGCCGTGCTGCGCCTGGGCTTCGAATACCTGGCTTCGCTGGAGCTCACGCAGCTGGGCGCACCGCTGCTCAACCGCCTGTGCGACGAGCTGCGCACGCCCTGCAACCTGGTGGTGCGCGACGGCCGCTCCATCGTCTATGTGGCCAAGGTGGCGCCGCCCACGCCGTTCGCGAGCTCGGTCACCGTGGGCACGCGCCTGCCGGCCCATGCCACGGTGCTGGGCCGCGTGCTGCTCGAAGACCTCACGCTGCCGCAATTGCGCGCGCTCTATCCGGAAGACAGGCTCGAGACCTTCTCGCCCAGCACACCCAAGACCGTGAGCGAGCTGTTCGACATGGTGCAGGCCGACCGCTCGCGCGGCTATGTGCTGGGTGAAGGCTTCTTCGAATCGAACATCTCCAGCATCGCGGCGCCGGTGCGCGACCACAGCGGCCACATCGTGGCGGCGCTGGGCGCCACCATCACCTCGGGCCACATCGAGGAGAACCGCATGGACGAGATGGTGCAGCGCGTGCGCGCCACCGCCGAAGAAATTTCGGGCCTCTTGAACTACTCGCCCGCCCGTGCGCAAAAGGTGGTGCCGCTTCGCAGCGCATGAACCGCGCCATGACACAGCCATCTTCTTCTTCCTTCTTTGCCGCCGACGCGCTGGCGGGCCGCGTGGCCGTGGTCACGGGCGGTTCCTCGGGCATCGGGCTGGCCACGGTCGAGCTGCTGCTCGAATGCGGCGCCGCGGTGGCGCTGTGCGGCCGCAATGCCGGGCGACTCGACAGCGCGGTTGCGGGCCTGCGCGAGAAGCACCCCGGCGCGCGGCTCTTCGCGCAGCCCTGCGACGTGCTCGACGGCCCCTCGGTGCGCGCCTTTGCGGCCGCCAGCGAGGCCGCGCTCGGCCCGGCCTCGATGCTGGTCAACAACGCGGGGCAGGGGCGGGTTTCCACCTTCGCCGATACCGACGATGCGGCCTGGACCGAAGAGCTCAACCTGAAATTCTTCTCGGTCATCAACCCGACGCGCGCCTTCCTGCCGCAGCTCGCGGCGCAGCGCATGGTGCACGGCGACGCCGCCATCGTCTGCGCCAACTCGCTGCTCGCGCGCCAGCCCGAGCCGCACATGGTCGCCACCTCGGCCGCGCGCGCCGGCCTGCTGAACCTCGTGCGCTCGATGGCCACCGAGTTCGCGCCGCAGGGCGTGCGCGTGAACGGCATCCTGATCGGCCTGGTCGAGTCAGGCCAGTGGCGCCGCCGCTTCGAGGCGCGCGAAGACCAGTCGCAGGACTGGGCTGCATGGAGCGGCCAGCTTGCGCAGAACAAGCACATCCCGCTGGGCCGCCTGGGGCTTCCGACCGAAGCCGCGCGCGCCATTCTTTTTCTTGCTTCACCGCTCGCGTCGTACACGACGGGCAGCCACATCGATATTTCCGGAGGCCTTTCGCGCCATGCATGAATCCAACAACAACACGGTCACGGTCGGCGCAGTCGTCGCGGCCTTTCTCGAACAGTGCGGCGTCAAGGCGGCCTTCGGCGTGATCTCGATCCACAACATGCCGATCCTCGATGCCTTCGCGCAGCGCGGCGCGATCCGCTTCGTGCCCGCGCGCGGCGAGGCCGGGGCCGGCAATATGGCCGACGCCTATGCGCGTTCGACGGCGAGCCTGGGCGTATGCCTCACGAGCACCGGCCCTGCAGCCGGCAACATCGCGGGCAGCATGGTCGAGGCGCTGACGGCCGGCGCGCCGCTCCTGCACATCACCGGGCAGATCGAGACGCCGTACCTTGACAAGGGCATGTCGTACATCCACGAAGCGCCCGACCAGCTCACCATGCTCAAGGCGGTGTCGAAGGCTGCCCTGCGCGTGCGCAGCGTGGAGACCGTGCTCGGCACGCTCAAGCGCGCGGTGCAGCTCGCATTGACGGCGCCGACCGGCCCGGTGAGCGTGGAGATCCCGATCGACATCCAGTCCGCGCTCACGACCATGCCGGCCGACCTGTCGCCGCTGCCGATCGAGCGGCCCGTGCCTTCGGCGGCCTCGCTCGACGCGCTGGCCGCTCGCCTTGCGGCCGCCAGGCGCCCGATGCTGTGGGTCGGCGGCGGCGCGCGCCATGCGGGCGCTGCGATCCGGCGGCTGCAGAAGCTCGGCTTCGGCGTGGTCACCACCACGCAGGGCCGTGGCACGGTGCCCGAAGACGATGCGGGTTCGCTCGGCTCGTACAACATCCACAAGCCGGTCGAGGCGCTCTACCAGCGCTGCGACGCGATGCTGGTCATCGGCTCGCGGCTGCGCGGCAACGAAACGCTCAAGTACGAACTGAAGCTGCCGCGTCCGCTGCTGCGCATCGATGCCGACGCCGCCGCCGAAGGCCGCGGCTACGCCACCGACCTGTTCGTCTGTGGCGATTCCGCGCTGGCGCTCGAAGGCCTGGCCGACCGCCTCGAAACCGCGAAGTACAGCGCCGACCCGGCGCTGCTTGCCGAGCTGCGCGCCGCGCACACGCAGGCCGTGGCCTCGCTGACCGACGGCCTCGGCCCCTACGCCGCGCTCGTGAAGGAGCTGCAGGCTGCAGCCGGCCGCAGCTTCAACTGGGTGCGCGACGTGACCGTGTCGAACAGCACCTGGGGCAACCGCGAGCTGCGCATCTTCGAGCCCAGCGCGGGCGTGCATGCCACGGGCGGCGGCATCGGCCAGGGCATGCCGATGGCCATCGGCGCGGCCATTGGCGCGGCCGAGACGGGCTCCGGCCGCAAGACCTTCTGCCTGGCCGGCGACGGCGGCTTCATCCTGAACCTCGGCGAGCTTGCCACCGCAGTGCAGGAGCAGGCCGACATGGTCATCGTGCTCATGAACGACAAGGGCTACGGCGTCATCAAGAACATCCAGGACGCGCAGTATGGCGGCCGGCGCTGCTATGCCGACCTGCACACCCCCGACTACGCGATGCTGTGCGCATCGCTCGCCCTGCCGCACGCCCGCGTGCAGCGCATGGACGAGCTCAAGGCGAAGCTCGGCGAGGCGCTGGCGAAGAAGGGGCCGTTCCTGCTCGAGATCGACATGCTGTCGATCGGCGAATTCAAGAGCACCTTCGCCGGCCCGCCGACCAACACCGTGACCCAGATACCGGCGCTTGGCAAGGCCGCCGCGTCGGTGGCGTGAGGGGCATGACCATGCTGCGCGTTGCACTCATCGGCTGTGGTGCCATCGGCACCTCGGTGCTCGAATTGCTCAAGGGCGATACCACGCTGGCGGTGGTGGCCATCGTCGTGCCTGAAGAAGGCGTGGCTGCCGCGCAGAAGGTTGCGCCCGGCGTGCAGGTCTCGAGCAGCGTGCCGGCTTCGGGCATCGACCTCGTGGTCGAGACGGCCGGCCATGCGGCCATCGAGGAGCATGTGCTGCCGGCGCTCGCGCGCGGCATGCCGTGCATCGTCGCCTCGGTGGGCGCGCTGTCGGCTACGGGACTCGCCGAAAGCCTCGAAGCCGCTGCCACTGCCGGCCGCACCCAGGTGCAGCTGATCGCGGGCGCCATCGGTGCCATCGATGCGCTGGCCGCTGCGCGCATCGGCGGGCTCGACAGCGTGCGCTACACCGGCCGCAAGCCTCCGCAGGCCTGGAAGGGCACGCCGGCCGAGCAGGGCCGCGACCTCGACGCGCTGACGCGGCAGACCGTGATCTTCGAAGGCAGCGCACGCGAGGCAGCGCAGCTCTATCCCAAGAACGCCAACGTTGCGGCGACCGTGTCGCTCGCGGGGCTGGGGCTCGACAAGACGCTGGTGCGGCTCATTGCCGATCCGGCCATTGCCGACAACGTGCACACGGTCGAGGCCGAGGGCGCCTTCGGCAGCTTCGAGCTGACCATGCGCAACAAGCCGCTCGCGGCCAATCCCAAGACCTCCGCGCTCACCGTGTACAGCGCGGTGCGCGCGCTGCGCAACCGGGCCGCGGCGCTCGCCATCTGAGCCATTTCCCATGATTTCTTCCGAACTTCTTCCGATCTGCATCGCCGGCGAATGGCGCCTGGGCGGCGGCGACGTGTACGAGAGCCTCTATCCCGCCACGGGCGAGCCGATCGCGCGCCTCAGGGCCGCGAGCCTGGCCGACGTCGAGGAAGCCATCACGCGTGCCGACCATGCGTTTCGCACCAGCGGCTGGGCCCAGCGCCTGCCGCACGAGCGCGCCGCGGTGCTGCACCGCGTGGCGCAGCTGATCCGAGAAGAGAGCGAGTCGCTCGCGCAAAAGCAGCGCCTGGATAACGGCAAGCCGATCAACGAAACGCGCAACCTCGTGGCCAGCGCGGCCGGCACTTTCCAGTTCTTCGCGGCCGCGCTCGAAACGCTCGAAGAAACCATCACCCCCTCGCGCGGCGCCTTCGTCACGATGAGCGTGCACGAGCCCATGGGCGTGGTCGCAGCCATCACCCCGTGGAATTCGCCGATCGCGAGCGAAGCGCAGAAGCTCGCGCCCGCGCTGGCGGCCGGCAATGCGGTGGTCGTAAAGCCCGCCGAGGTCACGCCGCTGATGGCGCTGGAACTCGCGCGCATCTGCGAGCAGGCCGGCGTGCCCAAGGGCATCGTCAGCGTGCTGCCAGGCAAGGGCTCGGTCATCGGCGATGCGATCACCCAGCATCCGCTGGTCAAGCGCGTGTCGTTCACCGGCGGCACCACCACCGGAAAGCACATTGCGCACATCGCGGCCGACAAGATGATGCCGGTGTCGCTGGAGCTCGGCGGCAAGTCGCCGACCATGGTGCTCGACGATGCGGACCTCGACCATGCGGTGAGCGGCGTGCTCTACGGCATCTTCAGCTCGTCGGGCGAATCGTGCATCGCGGGCTCGCGCCTCTTCGTGGCGCGCAGCATCTACGACGAGTTCCTCACGCGGCTGGCCGAAGGCGCCAACGCCTTGCGCGTGGGCGACCCGGCCTCGGAGCGCACGCAGATGGGCCCGCTCATCACCGCCAGGCACCGCGAGGGCATCGAGCGCTATGTGGCGCTGGGCGTGTCCGAAGGCGGGCGCATCCGCACCGGCGGCGTGCGGCCCCATGGCGGCGAGTACGACAAGGGCTATTTCTACCGGCCGACCATCATCGAAGGCCTGGACAACAGCGCGCGCATCAGCCAGGAAGAAATCTTTGGCCCGGTATTGGTCGCGATGCCCTTCGACGACGAGGAGTCGCTGATCGCGCAGGCCAACGACAGCGTCTACGCGCTGGCCGCGGGCGTCTGGAGCCGCGACTTCAAGCGCGCCTGGAAGCTTGGCCGCGCGGTGCAGGCCGGCACGGTCTGGGTCAACACCTACAAGCAGTTCTCGGTCTCCACGCCCTTCGGCGGCTGGCGCGACAGCGGCCTGGGCCGCGAGAAGGGCCGCGAAGGCATCTTCCAGTACATGGAGCAAAAGAGCATGTACTGGGGCACCAACGAACAACCTCTGCCCTGGGCACTGACATGAGCGTACTTGGCATCGACCAGATCACCTACGGGGCAGACGACCTGCCCACCTGCCGCCGTTTCTTCGAGGACTGGGGCCTGGCGCTGAAGTCGGAGGCGGCCGACGAGCTCGTCTTCGAATGCCTCAACGGCTGCAAGGTGGTCGTCGCGGCGTTGGACAAGGCGAGCCTGCCGCCCGCGATGGAAGAGGGCCCGACACTGCGCGAAGTGGTGTGGGGCGTGGAAAGCGAAGCGGACCTCGACGGCTATGCCGCCGCCATCGCACGAGACCCGGCCTTCTTCGATGGCACCGTCGACGGCGCACGCCGCATCGGCTGCATCGATCCCAACGGCCTCGCCGTGCGCTTGCAGGTCAGCCGCAAGCATGCGGTCGAGGTCGACTGCGGCGCGATGAACACCTGGAACGCCAAGCCGCGCATCAACCAAGCAGCGCCGATCTACGAGCGTGCGACGCCCATCGAGGTCGGCCACGTGGTGTTCTTCGTGAGCGACGTGGCGGCCACCAGCGCGTTCTACGCGCAGCGCTTCGGCTTCGTCTCGTCCGACAGCTATCCGAACCGCGGCGCGTTCATGCGCTGCGCACCGGAGGGCGGCCACCACGACCTGTTCCTGCTGCAGATCCCTTCGGGCAAGCGGGGGCTCAACCACGTCGCCTTCACCGTGCGCGACATCCACGAGGTGTTCGGCGGCGGCCTGCATTTCTCGCGCCGCGGCTGGGAAACGCAACTGGGCCCGGGGCGGCATCCGGTGTCTTCCGCGTACTTCTGGTACTTCAGGAATCCGGCCGGCGGCCTGATCGAGTACTACGCGGACGAAGACCAGCTCACCGCCGACTGGCAGCCGCGCGAGTTCGAGCCGGCCCCTACGGTGTTCGCCGAATGGGCGGTCGACGGCGGGCTCGACGGCAACACCCGCCGCCAGAAGAACGCGGAAGGCCCGAAAGGCGCCTTCCTCACGGAGAAAAAGTGAATCCGACAACCACCACCATGCAACGACGCCTCTCCCTTTCCCTTGTGTTCGCCGCGCTGTCGGCCCTTGCCATCGCTTCGCCCGCGCGGGCCCAGGGCGATGCGCAGAAGCAGCTCTCGAGCGAGCGCTTCACCATCGTCTCGCCGTTCCCGCCCGGTGGCCCGGTCGACACGCTGGCGCGCGTGCTTTCCGAGGGGCTCGCCAAGCGCTACGGCAAGGCCGCGGTGGTCGAGAACCTGGTCGGCGCGGCCGGCAACATCGGTATCGACAAGGTCAAGCGCGCCAAGAGCGACGGGCACACGCTGCTCGTGGTGCCCGCAGGCAACCTCACGATCAACCCCACGCTGATGCCGAACTTCCCGTTCGACATCGAGAAGGACTTCGTGCCCGTCACCATGCTGGCCAAGGCGCCCAACGTGCTGGTGGCCTCGCCCTCGTCGGGCATCAAGAGCGCGAAGGATCTGGTGGCGCAGGCCAAGGCCAAGCCCGGCACGCTGTCGTATGCCTCGCCCGGCGTGGGCAGCGGCCTGCACCTGGCGGGCGAGCTGTTCAAGCAGCAGGCCGGCATCGACCTGCTGCACGTGCCCTACAAGGGCACGGCACCCGCGCTCAACGACGTGCTCGGCGGCGTGGTGCCGCTGATGTTCAGCAACCTGCCCGCGACCATGCCCTTCATCAAGAACGGCAAGCTGGTGGCGCTGGGCGTGACCGAGGCCGCGCGCAGCCCAGCCGCGCCCGACATTCCCACGCTGGCGGAGCAGGGCATCCAGGGCGTGGCCGTGACCTCGTGGTATGGCCTGCTGGCACCCAGGGGCACGCCGCCCGCGGTGGTCGAGCAGCTCGCGAAGGACGCGGCCGAAATGCTGGCCCAGCCCGACGTGCGCGATCGCCTCAAGGCGCAGGGCATGACCGATGCCGCCATGAAGCCGGCCGCCTTCGCCGCGCACATCCGCGACGAGACGGCCGTGTGGGCCAAGGTCATCAAGGCCCGCAACATCGTGGCCGAGTGAGCCGCGGACCCGCGCGCCTGCCGTCATTCTTTCCGCCCGATTCACATCCACCTCACCCCACGGAGGCAACCATGCAACAAGACCGCTACCTGCAACCGCACCAGGCACGCCAGCGCCCCGCGACCACCTATGAAGACCTGCTGGGCGACGTGATCGAGCGTGCCTTTGCCGACGGCATTCACGACCTGCCCGGCCTCGTGCAGCGCCTGAACGACAGCGGCTTGGCCACTCCCGGCGGGCAGCCGTGGACCGAGGCGCTGTACCGCAAGGAAATGGCCACGCTGGCCGCCTGAGGAGCATCACACCATGACCATCGCCATCACCCCCGTAGCCGCAGACCCGGTCGACCACCTGCTCGAGATCGGCCTGAAGGACCTCTGGTACCCGATCTGCCCCTCGCACTTCATCAAGGAGAACCCCGTCTCGCTGCGCCGCCTGGGCCGCAAGATCGCGCTGTGGCGCGACGGCGAAGGCGTGCTGCATGCGCTGGAGGACCGCTGCCCGCACCGCGGCGCGCCGTTGTCGCAGGGCGTGGTGCTGGGCGACCGGCTCTCGTGCCCCTACCACGGCGTGGAAGTGCGCCATGACGGCGTCGTCACGCGCGTGCCCGGCAGCCCGGGCTGCAAGCTCGAAGGCTCGCAGGCCACGCGGCACTTCCATGTGCAGGAGCGCGCAGGCGCCGTCTTCCTCTACAACGGGAAGGAATCGGTCGATGTGCCGCCGCCGCTGGTGCTGCCCGAGCAGCTCACGGACGATGCCGAGTACTCGTCTTTCCTTTGCTACACCGAGTGGAAGGGCGACTACCGCTACGTGCTCGACAACGTGATGGACCCGATGCACGGCACCTACCTGCACAAGCAGTCGCATTCGATGGCCGAGGGCGATTCGACCGCCAAGTTCGGCATCCGCCAGACCGACACCGGCTTCGTCTTCGAGAAGGAAGGCCAGCGCAACGTCAACTTCGACTGGACCGAATGGGCCGACACCGGCATCCACTGGATGCGGCTGGAAATTCCATACCCGAAGACCGGTGGCCCCGGCGGCAACTTCATCATCATCGGCGCCTTCTCGCCGATCGTGAAGGGCATGACGGCCACTTTCTTCTGGCGCGTGCGCAAGCTGCCGCCAGGCTGGGAGCGCGACACCTGGCGCTTCCTGTACAAGAACCGCCTCGAGGCGCGTCATTGGCACGTGCTGGAGCAGGACCGCGTGATGCTCGAGGAAATGGAGCCCGACGCCAACCAGCACGAGAACCTGTACCAGCACGACCTGGGCATCGTCCGCCTGCGCCGCCACATGCGCAACCTGGCGCAAGCCCAGCTCGCGGAAGCTGGCGCGGCCACCGCCACGGCCTGATCCATAGAAAGCTCCGCCATGTCTTCCCCCACGCTGAACGCCCTGGTGCACACGCTGCGCTACGAGGCCGACGGCATCGTCAGCGTCGAGTTCCGGCCGGCTTCGCCCGAGACGGAGTTTCCCGCCTTCGAGGCCGGCTCCCACATCGACCTGCACCTGCCCAACGGGCTGGTGCGCAGCTACTCGCTGTGCAACCCGGCGAGCGACCGCCAGCGCTACGTGGTCGGCGTGCTCAATGACCGCAAGAGCCGCGGCGGCTCGCGCTACGTGCACCAGCAACTGCGCGTGGGCATGACGCTGCCGATCTCGGCGCCGCGCAACAACTTCAAGCTCGAAGAGGGCGCGGACCATTCGGTGCTGGTGGCCGGCGGCATCGGCGTGACGCCCATCTGGTGCATGCTGCAGCGGCTGGCGGCCCTGGGCAAGCCGGTGGAACTGGTCTACTGCGCGCGCACGCGCAAGGAGGCCGCCTTCTGCGATGCGATCGAGGCGCTGGCGCGCGAGAACGCGGTGCCGCTCACCTGGCACTTCGACGACGAGAAGGGCGCGCCGCCCGACTTGGCCGCGCTGCTGGCCGGCAAGGGCGCCGCGAGCCACTACTACTGCTGTGGTCCCACGCCGATGCTCGATGCCTTCGAGAAGAGCTGCGAGAAGCTGGGCTATGCCAATGCCCACATCGAGCGCTTTGCCGCGCTGCATGTGGAGGCGCCGAGCGCCACGCAGGGCTGCGTGGTCGAGTGCGCGAAAAGCGGCAGATGCGTCGAGGTGCCGCCCGGCAAGTCGATTCTCGACAGCCTGATCGATGCAGGCCTGAACCCCGACCACAGCTGCAAGGAGGGCGTCTGCGGCGCCTGCGAAACCGCAGTGCTCGAAGGCGAGATCGACCACCACGACGGCATCCTCACCAAGATCGAACGCGCGTCCAACAAGACCATGATGATCTGCGTCTCTCGCTGCAAGGGCGAGCGGCTGGTGCTCGACATCTGAGATTCCCCCACCAAGCAAGAAAGCGTAGAGAGACATCCCATGAAAAAGTACGTGTTCGCGCTGGCTTCGGCCGGCGCGGCTGGCGCAGCGCTGGCCCAATCTTCCGTCACCCTGTTCGGCGTGGTCGACGCGGCCGTCACCCACACGCGCGGCAGCGGCGACGGATCGGCCCGCAAGACGCAGCTGACCAGCAGCGGCAACATGTTCAGCCGCATCGGCTTTCGCGGAACCGAGGACCTGGGCGGCGGCCTCTCGGCGGGCTTCTGGCTCGAGGCCGGCCTGCAGAACGACAGCGGCTCGGGCTTTCCCTCGAACACGAACAACCAGGCCAGCGGCAACGGCACGCCGGGCGTGCTGAGCTTCAACCGCCGCTCGACGCTGAGCCTGGCGGGCCCGTTCGGCGAAGTGCGCCTGGGCCGCGACTACGTACCGGCCTTCTGGAACACGGCGATCTTCGATCCGTTCGGAACCGGCGGCGGTATCGGGGCCAACCAGATCTATTTCTCGGGCCTTGGCGGCCTGCCTGCGCCCACCGGCACGCGCGCGTCGAACAGCATCGGCTACTTCCTGCCGGGCAACCTGGGCGGCTTCTACGGACAGGCCATGTACGCGATGGGCGAGAACGACTCGACGTCGGTGCTGCCGGGTTCGCTGCGCCCGAACCGCCGCGACGGCAGCCACGTTGGCTTTCGCTTCGGCTACCTGCAGGGCGGCTTCAACATTGCGCTGGCCACCGGCAAGACGCGCTACGCGAGCGGCGATCTTCGCGTGACCAACCTCGGTGCTTCCTACACCTTCGGCCCCTCGCTGATGAGCCTGAAGCTCACGGGCGAGCTCTACACCGAGTCGAAGGGAAGCACCGACGGCAAGGGCGCGCTGATCGGCTTCCAGCTGCCGGTCGGCCCCGGCGAGATCAAGGGCTCGTATGCGCGCCACCGGCTCGAGCCCGCCGGTGCCGCACTGAAGCCGACCACGTCGAAGTTCGCGATCGGCTATGTGCACAACCTCTCGAAGCGCACCGCGCTGTACGCCACCTTCGCGCGCATCGGCAACCGCAACGGCGCAGCACAGGCGCTTGCGGGCGCCATCACCATGCCGAACCGCGCCTCCAGCGGCACGGAGTTCGGCATGCGCCACATCTTCTAGGGCCCGTTCGCGCACATGGTGTGGCTGCAGCGTCACACCGGATGCGCTCCGCTTTCCCGTTGGGTGCACGTGCTTCGTTGACGCTGTCATCTTCGATCAGCCAAAGATGTGCGCACTTCCAAGGAGGGGGAGCGCACGCGAAGCCATACAGAAAAGCTGCAGGAGAACCTGCCGACGACGCTGCTGGCGAAGACCGAGGCAAGCCAGCAGAAGATGCTGGCGCAGGAGGCCGGCGGCAAGGAAGACTATCCGCACGCGCTGCGCTACCAGGGCAGCCTGAAGCGGCGCGGGAACCAGAAGCGCTGAGGCCGCACGATCATGAAGAACACACTCAACTGTGTTGCGGCCGGCCTGTCGTCGCTGCTGTTGCTGGCCGGCTGCGGCCGGCGCGCCGAGCCGGAGGCGCAGCTGGTCGGCGTCTATGCCGTGAAGAAGAACGGCGCGCTGCGGGAGCTGGTCAAGGTCGAGCGCCAGGGCGGCCGCTACATCATGCGCGACAAGGTACGCACTCCCGAGTGGAGCGAGCCGAAGCTGCAGAAGCTGTGACGCGGTGCTTGCGTTTGCATTGAAGGGGGAGGGTGCGGATGCGGGTTCATTCGGGTCGCGATCGCGCCGACGGGGACATTCGCGAAGGGGAGTACCCGGTGGCCTGTGCACGCGCCCCGAACAAGAACGACAGCACCAAGAAACTACGGACCAGTAGAACCCGGTGCCACGATCGCACCTTCGATGCGATGGCGCTCAAGTGCATCGGCGACAAAGCCACTCGCCTTCATCTCCTCGACAAAGGCAGACAGCAGCGCCTGCGCCTCGACACCGCGGCTCGCGGGCGTGCCCATGGCCTGCTGGATCACCATGAAGCGGCCGGGCAGCACGCGCACACCCGGCTCGCGCCGCGCCTCGGCTTCAAGCAGCTGGCGAATGCCGGCGGCCACCTCGACCGCGCCTGAACGCAGTGCCGCCAATGCAGCGGCCGCGCCCTGGAGGCGGACGATCTCGGCCTGCTCGATCTCGCGCGTGAGGAACAGGTCGTAGGCGCTGCCCGCGCCGACCGAGATGCGATGACCCGCGCGGTCGACCTGCGCGTTGTCGGTGAGCTCCGATGACTCGCGCACGAGGTAGCTGCCCTCGATCAGCACGTAGGGCGCGGTGAACAGCAGCCCTTCGCTGCGCGCCGGGTCGATCGCGAAGAAACCGATGTCGGCCTTCTCGTTCCTTACCGCGTCGACCGAGGCCGCTGCCTTCTCGAACACCACAAGCTCGATGCCCACGCCAAGCCTGCGCGCGAACTCGCGCGCGAGATCGACCGACACGCCCACCGGTTCGCCGGTGGCCGCATCCTTGTTCGCGAGGATCGGGTTGCCGAGGTTGATCGATGCGCGCAGCATGCCGCCGGGCGCGAAGGCGGAGACAAGAGCGGGGGCAACGGGTTGGGGCTGGTTCATGGCGTCCATCGTCCGGGAAAGATGATGGGCACCAGTTTACTGAGCCCCGAACCGCCGCATCACTGCCGCCTCAGCGCGCCGTCAGCGGCTCCAGCCCGGTCTTCGCGATGGTCGGTGCCGCCTCGGGGGAGTTGAGATAGCGGATCAGCTGGCGCGCCGCATCGGGCTGCTTGGACGCCGTGACAATTCCGGCAGAGAACACCGTCACGCGCTGCACTTCCGCGGGCAGCGGCCCGATGTAGTCGATGCCCGCGATCGGCAGCAGTTCGCTCACCTGCTGCAGCCCGAGCGCCGCGTCGCCGCGCGCCACCACGGTGCCCACGCGCTCGCTGAGGATGCGCTTGCTCTTGGGCTTGACCTGGTCCTCGATGCCGAGCTTCTTGAGCAGTTCGGTCTCGTAGTAGGTGCCGCTGGCGCTGGCCGAATAGGCGATGGAAGGCGCCGCCAGCAGCGTGCGCTTGAGCGCGTCGACTGTCGAGATGTCGGGCTTGGGCGCGCCCTTGCGCACCGCAAAGCCGATCGAGGAGCGCACCAGGTCGACCTGGCTGCCGGGCACCACCTTGCCTTGCGCCACCAGCGCATCGAGCGCGGGGCGCGCCAGGATCACCACGTCGGCCGGCTCGTTGCGCGACAACCGGCTCGGAATGGAATCTTCGGCATTGCCCATGGAAGCGCCATACGCGGTCTTGACCGTGCGGCCGCTGCTGCGTTCGAAGCCCGGGCGCAGCTCGTTGTACGCGGCCGTGAAGCCGCCCGAGGTCATCACGTGGATGTCGCCGGCCGCGGGCGGCCGGCTGCCGAAGCTGCCGCATGCGGCAAGAACGGATGCCGCGGCCAGCAGGCTGGCGCGGCGGGTCAGGCGGTTGAGCGAGAAGGTGTGGGTCTTCATGGTGTCTCCTGATGAATCTCCCTCGATCGTAGGCAGCGAGGCTGTCAATCGGCCTTCAGCGCCTTCGGGGTAAACACCAGGGTCTGTGGCCCGGCTGGCAGAATCCGGGGCGAGCGGCGCTGCTGCTTTTCACACCCATGACCTACCTTCGCAGCGTGCTTTTCGAAAGCGGCGCCATCAGCTGCCAGCTGGCCACGCTGGAGGCGGCCGAGCCCGGCTGGAGTCCGCCCTATCGCGTGCAGGGGCCCCGCCTGCTGCTGCCGCTGACCCAGCGCTTCGAATGCCGGCTGGGCGCGGACGCCTTCGTCTGCGATCCCGCGGCCGCGCTGTGGCTGTCGCCTGACGGGCCCTACCAGCTGAAGCACCCGATGGCGGGCCAGCGCAGCGTGGTGCTCACGCTCGCCGAAGACCTGGCGCCGGCGGGCAGGGTGTACCTGCCGCTGGGCAGCCAGCTGCTGCTGCGCCGATGCCTGCAGGCCCATGCGATGCAGTCTATCGATGCGCTCGAGGTGCAGGAGCACCTGGCCGGCCTGGTCCAGAGCGTGCGGCCGGCCGATCGGCCGGCGCCGCCGAAGGTGCACCGCGCGGTCGAGCGCGCCCGCGACTACATCGCCGCGGCGCCGGAGCGCAGCAACACGCTCGACGAGATCGCCAAGGCGGTCCACTGCTCGGCATTCCACCTGGCGCGCCGCTTTCGCATGCACACGGGAACGAGCCTGCATGGCCTGCGCAACCAGTTGCGCATGACGCTCGCGCTCGATCGACTGCGCGAAGGCGAGAGAAGCATCAGCGCGCTTGCGGCCGACCTGGGCTTTGCAAGCCATGCGCACTTCACGGTGGCCTTCCGCCGCGCTTTCGGCATGGCGCCGAGCCAGATGCGCACGAATCTGGAAGCGCGCCGCCTGCATTGACCGAACACTGCGGGCTTCGCATTCAACGGAGCCGGCAGATGACGGTCAATGTGCGCCTTTCAGCCGGCCTGGCCGCCGGTGTGGCTTCGGCGCTGATCGCGGGCATCTGGCAGGTGGCCACGCGCCATTCGACCACCACCACGATCGCTCCGGCCGACCTGGCCATCCTGCGCTACGGCATACCGGCGATCGTGCTCATGCCTGTGTGGCTGCGCGTGGGCCTGCTGCCTCGCGGGGTGCCGCTCAGGTGGCTGACCGGGATGGTGCTTGGCGCCGGGTTGCCGTTCGGACTGGTGGCGATGACCGGAACAAGGTTCGCACCGTCGGCGCACATGGGTGTCTTCATGGCGGGCGCATGCCCGCTCTTTGCCGCGGGCCTTGCCTGGATGTTCTGGCGCGAACGCCCGGACCGCGCGCGTGCATCGGGGCTGGTGTTCCTTGCGGCGGGCATCGGCATCCTGGGGGCCGGCAGTTTTCGCGGCGTCGATGCGGGCGCCTGGCGCGGCGATCTGCTCTTTCTTCTCGCGGCCGCGCTGTGGGCCGGCTTCACGCTGTCGTTCAGGCGCGCGGGACTTGGCGCATGGCAGGGCGCGGCCATTGTGAGTGCGTGGTCGGCGATCCTGCTCGTGCCGTGGCTGCTGTGGCGGGGCGGAACGGGCTTGCTCGATGCGCCGCTGCGCGATGTGCTGTGGCAGGCGCTGATGCAGGGCGCCGTCGCTGGCTTGCTGGGGCTGTGGATCTTTGGCGCGGCCGTCGCGCGTCTTGGTGGGTCGCAGGCGGCCGCATTCGGAGGACTGGCACCCGTTTTCTCCGCTGTGGGCGGATGGTGGTGGCTGGCCGAGCCCGTCACGGGCGTCGACCAGTTCGCCATTGCCAGTGCCGTGATCGGTGTGACGCTGGCCAGCGGTGCCTGCACGCGCGGTGCGCGCGCGGAATCAACCGCGGGGTAGATCGAACTCGCGCAGCATCACCGGCTCGATCGAGCCCTGCGCCACCCGGCGGCGCACGGCCGCTTCGAGCTGATCCGCGTACTGCGCGTAGATTTCCATCGGGTCGTCGCCCTGCGCGCCGGGGCGGAAGCGGTAGCGCAGGATGTCCCTGCTGATGCTCGCACCCATGGGTTGGCCATCGATGAGCACCCAGAAGCGGACCGTGCCCGAGGCCTCGTGGAAGAAGGGAGGATCGACGGGGGCCGTCCCGGAAAGAGGCTGTTCAGACATGAATGTGTTCCGGTACGAGGAGCCTCAGGATACGCTTCATCGAGTACCCCTTCTGCCGGGCGCCCGGACTGCCTCGCCCGGCGCGCCTCCTGTTGTGCGCCACCATCACGGTGACCTCGTCCGCGGCGGAAGGCACGGCATTCACCGTCCATCTGCCTCGCGGCGGGAAGCAGGCGACCCAGCCCGGCGGGTGAGGCCGACAGGCGCCGCGCAGCTATCGATTGCATAGCGCCGGCGACCGGGCCGGCCAGCCATGAAGACTTTGGACTACAGGCCGGCTTTCCGGCCGCGGCTAGCTTGGCCTTTGTCGAAACATCAACAAGGAGATCTCGATGAAGCTGACACGACGTATTGCACCCACCTTGGTGGCGGTTCTCATGGGCGCCTGCGTGGCCCCGCTCGCATTGGCTGCGGGCGGCGGCTCCGGAGGTGGCGGCGGGGGCGGGGGCGGCGGAGGTGGCGGCAGCAGTGCCGGTGTAGGCGCGGGCGCCAACGGCAATGGCGCGGGCGCGGCCAGCGGCTCCAATTCCTCGGCCAATGCAGCAACGCCGGCGACACCCGCCACGCCCGCAACACCGGCCACGGCCACCTCGCCTGCGACGCCAGCCACGCCTGCAACGCCGGCCACGCCGTCGCCGCAGTCTTCTTCGTCCTCGACCTCGTCCTCGATGTCTGCCGCGCCCGCGACGCCGGCCGTGCCCGGCTCCAAGGCCGGCGGCACCACGACGACGCCTGCGGTGCCTGCAACGCCGGCAACGAAGAGATAAGGAACGAAGTCAGGGCAGCTGCCCGCTGGGTGGCTCGATCAGGCCAGTTGGCCGCTGGCCAGTGCCGCTGCGGCAGCGCGCGTCTCGACACCCAGCTTCTCGAAGATGTGCTCGAGGTGCTTGTTGACCGTGCGCGGGCTGGTGCCCAGGATCTCGCCGATGTCGCGGTTGGTCTTGCCCTTGGCAAGCCACGAGAGCACCTCGGTTTCGCGCGGCGTGAGCGCCGCTTCGGCCAGCCGCGCCGATGGCGTGCCCGCGGCCCCTTCGCGCGGTGTTGCGAACAGAAGCATGGTTTCGCCGAGCGCCGCGGCGCCGAGGTTGCGCACCGAAATGCGTGCGCCCCCGGCCGTGGACACCGCAATGGCCGCGCCGGGCGCAAGCGCGGGTTCGAGCGAGGCGGGCAGCAACCCGGCGGCCGGTGGCGCATCGAGCGCGTGAAGCCACAGCGCGGCTTGCGGCGAGCGCCATGCGATGCGCCCGCGCGCGTCGACGAAAACCACGCCCATGCCGGCCACGTCGACCGCGTCGCGCGCCATGCGCGTGATGCGTGCGTTGCGCGTGTGCGTGTGCAGCCGCGCCAGCACCTCCTGTGCGCGGATCGGCTTCACCACGTAGTCGACGCCGCCGCACTCGAAGCCTTCGACCACGTGCGCGGTTTCCGAAAGGCCGGTCATGAACAGCACCGGAATGTGCGCGAGCGCCGCATTGGCCTTGATGCGCCGGCAGGTCTCGAAGCCCGACAGGCCGGGCATCAGGCCGTCGAGCAGGATGGCGTCTGGCACCACCAGCTCGAGGCGCTGCAGCGCTGCCTCGCCGTCGGCCGCGACCAGCACGGTGTAGCCGCTGGACTCGAGCGTGTCGCACAGCATGCCGAGGCTGCTGGGGGCGTCGTCCACCACCAGCACCACGGGGCGTTCGGTTTCATCAGGGGGCGAGAGTGTCTGCATCTTGTTCTGCGAGTGCCTTGCGGAGCTTGTCGAGTTCGAATCGGGTGACCATGCCGCGCAGCCAGGTGCAGGTGGCCGCAGCCGGCGGGGACGCGGCGGCGAGGCGGTCGAGCACCTGGTGCAGGCCGCGCATGTGGCCCATCTGCACCAGCCGCATCAGTTCGGCGCGGTCGTCTTCGGAGAGCGCGAGCTGCACCGGCCGCGGCGCTGTGTCGACGGCGGGCGGCATCGCGTCGTTCGACGCCAGCCATTCGAGGCCGAGGTGGCGCTCCAGCGTGGCGATCAGCTGCGACTCGATGACCGGCTTGCCCACGAAGGCCTGGCAGCCCGCGGCGCGCAGCAGCTCGCCCTGGTTCTCGAACATGTTGGCCGAGACGATGATGATGGGCAGGCGGTCGAAGCCCGAGGCACGCACCAGCGCCGCGGTCTGCCAGCCGTCCATGTCGTCCATGGTGAGGTCCAGCAGGATGGCGGAGGGCAGGTTCTCGCGCAGGCTGTCGAGGCATTCGGTGCCGCTCGCGGCCTCGCGCACCTCGAAGCCCAGCGGCACGAGCATGCCGGCCAGCATCTGGCGCTGCACCGGCTGGTCGTCGACCACCAGCAGCGTGCGGCGCGCGCCGATGTAGCCTGACACCGGCCGGCGTGTCTCGGCTTGCGGGCCGGGGTCGGCCACTTCGCGCAGGTACACCCGCACGCTGAAGGTGCTGCCGGCGGGCGAGGTGGCAGCCAGCGCCAGTTCGCCGCCCATCAATGACGTGAGCAGGCCAGTGATGGTGAGGCCCAGGCCCGTGCCGGGCTCGCCGCGCCGGCGCCCGGCGGCCCCGCGCTCGAAAGGAAGAAAGATGCGCTGGTGGTCCTGCGGCGCCACGCCGATGCCGGTGTCGACCACGTCGAAGCGCAGCACCTCGCGCCGCGCATCCACATGCAGCGTGACCGTCCCGCTGTCGGTGAAGCGCACCGCGTTGGCCAGCAGGTTGATGAGGATCTGGCGCAGCCGCTTGGCATCGGCATGCACCCAGGGCGGCAGCCGCCCGCTGTGGGTGTAGACGAACGCAAGGCCCTTGTTCTCGGCCTGCGGCCGCACCATGTGCACCACCTCGTCCAGGAAGGCCGGCAGCGCGAGCGCAGCGGGCTCCAGCTGCAGCCGCCCGGCTTCGATGCGCGCCAGGTCGAGCAGCCCGTCGATCAGCCCGAGCATGTGCTCGCCGCTGCGCTGGATGGTCTGCACTGCTTCGCGCGGCGGCGCCACGGCCTCGCCCTTGAGCAGGATCTGCGAATAGCCCAGGATGCTGTTGAGCGGCGTGCGCAGCTCATGCGTCATGCCGGCCACGTAGCGGGTCTTGGCCTGGTTGGCGGCTTCGGCGGCTTCCTTTGCGGTCTGCAGCGCGGCGTCGGTGCGCTGGTGCGCCTCGATCTCGACGGTGAGCAGGTGGTTGTGGCGGTTCGATTCCTCCTGCGCCATCTGCCGGCTCTCGCTGCCCAGCACGATCCACCAGGCGGCCACGGCCGCCACCAGCGACAGCAGCGCAAACACCTTGAGGAAGGCGCTGCGCAGGGCAGGGTCCACCGCATCCGCGCCCACGATGGCCTCCTGCGCATACACCACGCCCATCACGGTGGCCAGCAGCGCCACCAGCGAAGTGGCCACCATCAGGTAGTGCGCCACGCGAAAGTTGAGCCGGCCCGACAGCGCGGGCGGCAGCAGCGCCTGGAGCCAGCCGCTCATCTGCTCGGCCGCGCGCGAATCGGTCTTGCAGCGGTCGTGGCAGCGCGATTCGAGCGTGCAGCACAGCGAGCAGATCGGCGCGCTGTAGGCCGGGCAGTGCGCCATGTCCTCGGACTCGAAGCTGTTGTCGCACACCGAGCATTTCACGATCTGCCCCGGCGTCCAGCGCCGGATGTCGCTGCGCGCCAGGTAGTAGCGCCCGCGCGTGCGCCAGGCCAGGAGCGGCGAAACCACCAGCGCGGTGATCAGCGCGATGAAGGGCGAGAAGGCGCGCGCCCACTGGCCCAGCACGCCGGAGTACGCCAGCATGGCGAGCGCGGCCGCCACCAGCATCGCACCCAGCCCGACCGGATTGATGTCGTACAGGTGTGCGCGCTTGAACTCGATGGTGCGCGGGCTCCAGCCCAGCGGCTTGTTGATGACCAGGTCGGCCACCAGCGCGCCGACCCAGGCGATGGCGATGTTGCTGTAGAAGCCCAGCACGTGCTCGAGCGCCGCGAACACGCCCAGCGTCATCAGCAGGATCGCGATGACCACGTTGAACACCAGCCACACCACGCGCCCCGGGTGGCTGTGCGTGAGCCGCGCGAAAAAGTTCGACCACGCCAGCGAGCCCGCATAGGCGTTGGTGAGGTTGATCTTCATCTGCGAGACCACCACGAACAGCGTGGTGATCGCCAGCACCCAGGCCGGATCGCGCAGCACGTAGGAAAAGCCCGTGAGATACATCAGCGTGGGCTCGATCGCGTGCCTCGCCGGAATTTCGTGCTGGAGCGCCAGAAAGGCCAGGAAGGCGCCACCCATCATCTTGAGCATGCCCGGCACGATCCAGCCCGGGCCCGCCACCAGCACCGCGGCCCACCAGCGGCCGCGGTTGGCGGCCGTCTTCTCGGGCAGGAAACGCAGGTAGTCGACCTGCTCGCCGATCTGCACCACCAGTGAGAAGGCCACCGTCGCGGCGGCGCCGAACATCAGCGGGTCGAAGCTGCTGCTGTCGGAACTGCGGCCCACCAGGCCGGTGAAGTCGGCATACAGCTCGGGCTTCTTCACCAGCACCGCGATGAACGGGCAGACGAACAGCACGATCCAGATCGGCTGCGTCCACAGCTGCAGGCCCGAGATCAGCGTGATGCCGCGCATCACCAGCGGCACGATCACGACCGACGACAGCAGGTAGAGCAGCGGCAGCGGCCAGTCCAGGTACAGCTGCAGCGCCAGCGCGAGGATGGCCGCCTCCAGCGCGAAGAAGATGAAGGTGAAGCTCGCGTAGATCAGCGAGGTGAGGGTGGAGCCCAGGTAGCCGAAGCCCGCGCCGCGCGTGAGCAGGTCCATGTCCACGCCATGCCGGGCCGCGTAGTAGGAGATCGGCAGGCCGGTGAGAAAGGTGATGAGCCCCACCACCAGGATGGCCCACAGCGCGTTCGAGAAGCCGTAGCTCAGCGCAATGGCGCCGCCGATGGCCTCCAGCGCCAGGAACGAGGTGGCGCCGAAGGCCGCATTGGCGACGCGGAACTCCGACCACTTTCGAAAGCTGCGCGGCGTGTAGCGCAGCGCGTAGTCCTCCAGCGTTTCGTTCGCGACCCACGCGTTGTAGTCGCGGCGGATGCGGAAGATCTTCTGGCCGGTGACGGGTTGCATGGTGGGGGCTTGCGGCAAGGGCGAGGGCGGCGGCATGGAAGGCAGCAGAGCAAGAAGCGCTCCCTGCGTGCTTTCCGCCCTTGTGCGCGGCTCGCAAGTCTGCAGGTCCGGGCGCTTGCGGCCGCTACGTTGAATGACGTATTCGCGCCGGCGCAAGTGATTTCTAAAGTACCAGCCATGGTGCTCGGGGCACCGTCCGATGCACTGCGATGGTGCGCGGCTCACCCTTCCAACAACCTGCCTGGAGTTTCCCGATGTCGCGTGATTCAGAAGATCTTTCCCTCGATGCCCTGGCATTGCGCCGCCGCCGCTTGCTGCAGGGCGCCGCCGCGCTGCCCGTGATGGGCCTCCCCGGCCTGAGCTTCGGCCAGTCGCAGTTCCCCACGGCCAAGGTCAACACCACCAAGCTCGCGGTCACCGACACCGAAGTGACCGTGGGCCAGCTGCACTCGTCCTCCGGCACCATGGCCATCTCGGAGACCGGCTCGATCCAGGCCGAGCAGCTCGCCATCGACCAGATCAACGCGATGGGCGGCATCCTCGGGCGCAAGATCAAGGTGATCAAGGAAGACGGCGCCTCCGACTGGCCCACCTTTGCCGAGAAGTCGAAGAAGCTGTTGGTCAACGACCATTGCGCCGCAGTGTTCGGCTGCTGGACCAGCGCCTCGCGCAAGGCCGTGCTGCCGGTGTTCGAGAAGGAGAACGGCTTGCTGTACTACCCGACCTTCTACGAAGGCCTGGAGCAGAGCAAGAACGTGATCTACACGGGCCAGGAAGCCACGCAGCAGATCATCTGGGGGCTGGACTGGGGCGCCAAGGAGAAGAAGGCCAAGACCTTCTTCCTGGTGGGCTCCGACTACATCTGGCCGCGCACCTCGATGAAGATCGCGCGCAAGCACATCGAGAACTTCCAGAAGGGCTCGGTCAAGGGCGAGGAGTACTACCCGCTGGGCCACACCAACTTCAACTCGCTGATCAACAAGATCAAGGTGGCCAAGCCCGACTGCATCTTCGCGGCGGTGGTGGGCGGCTCGAACGTGGCCTTCTACAAGCAGCTCAAGGCCGCGGGCATCACGGGCGACAAGCAGTTCCTGCTGACGCTGGCCGTCACGGAAGACGAAATGACCGGCGTGGGCGGCGAGAACTTCGCGGGCTTCTACTCGTCGATGAAGTACTTCCAGTCGCTCGACAACGAGAACAACAAGAAGTTCGTGGCCGCCTTCAAGGCCAAGTACGGCAAGGACGCGGTGATCGGCGACGTCACGCAGGCGGGGTACCTGGGCCCGTGGCTCTGGAAGGCGGCGGTGGAGAAGGCCGGCAGCTTTGACGTCGACAAGGTGGTGGCCGGCTCGCCGGGCATCGAGCTGAAGACGGCGCCCGAAGGCTACGTGAAGCTGGACGCGAACCACCACCTGTGGAGCAAGGCGCGCATCGGGCAGGGGCAGCTGGACGGGACGTTCAAGGTGGTGGCGGAGTCGGCGGAGCTCATCAAGCCGGATCCGTTTCCCAAAGGCTATCAATAAACCCCTGATGACTTTCTCCCTCCCCCTTTGGGGGAGGGCAGGGGTGGGGGCAGGCGGCGTTGCCACTGGGCACGCTCTACCTGCCCCCATCCCAACCTTCCCCCGGAGGGGGAAGGAGCCAACAGCCACTACAGGAATCCTCCATGACTCTGTCGGACATGATGAACATCGGCCTGATGCAGGGCTTCGCGGGACTGAGCCTGTTCGCGGTGCTGCTGCTCATGGGCCTGGGCCTCGCGATCATCTTCGGCCAGATGGGCGTGATCAACATGGCGCATGGCGAGTTCATGACCATCGGCGCCTATTCGATCTACCTGGCTGCGCGCGTCACCGAAAGCCTGGCGCCCGCGTTCATGCCGTATTACTTTCCGATCGCGATCGGCCTCGCCTTCGTGTTCGCCTTCATCGTCGGCTGGATCGTGGAGTGGGTGCTGATCCGCCACCTCTACAAACGCCCGCTCGACACGCTGCTGGCCACCTGGGGCGTGAGCCTGGGCCTGCAGCAGATCTTCCGCACCTTCATCGGCCCGAAGGAAGTGAGCCCCACGCTGCCCGAGTGGCTCATGGGCTCGTGGACGCCGCATGAAGGCCTGGACATTCCGATCAACGGCCTGTTCGTGCTCGCGCTCACCGCGCTGGTCACCGGCGGTGTGCTGGTCGCGCTGCACAAGAGCCGCTGGGGCCTGCGCGTGCGCGCCACCGTGGCCAACCGCACCATGGCCAACGCGACCGGCATCGACACCATGAAGACCGATCGACTGACTTTCGCCATCGGCTGCGGCATTGCCGGCATGGCGGGCGCGGCCTTCACCACCATCGGCTCGACCGGTCCGACCTCGGGCTCGCTCTACATCGTCGATGCCTTCCTGGTCGTCACCTTCGGCGGTGCCGCCAGTCTGCTGGGCACCGTGGTCTCGGCCTTCGGCATTGCGCAGACGCAGTCGATCTCGGAGTTCTTCATGACCGGCTCGATGGCCAAGGTGCTGACGCTGTCGCTGATCGTGCTGATCCTGATGATGCGGCCGCAGGGTCTGTTTGCAGTCAAGGTCCGTCGCTGATGAACCCGAATCCTTTCTGGAGGACGTTCCGATGATGAATTTCATCAAGGCCTCGATCCTGCGCTACCAGCTGGGCAGCCTCTTGCTGCTGGTGCTGCTGCTGGCGGTCGTGCTGCCGCTGTCGCTCGACATCTTCCGCCTGAACCTCGTGGGCAAGTACCTCACCTACGCCTTCGTGGCCGTCGGCCTGGTGATGGTGTGGGGCTACGGCGGCGTGCTGAGCCTGGGGCAGGGCGTGTTCTTCGGCATCGGCGGCTACGCGATGGCGATGTTCCTCAAGCTCGAGGCCTCCGACCCCGTCACGACCAAGATCCAGTCGACACCCGGCATTCCCGACTTCATGGACTGGAACCAGATCACCGAGCTGCCCGCGCTGTGGCTGCCGTTCAAGAGCCTGCCGCTGAGCCTGGCGCTGGTGGTGCTGGCGCCGATGGCGCTGGCCTGGCTGGTGAGCTTTGCGATGTTCAAGCGCCGCGTGGGCGGCGTGTACTTTGCGATCATCACCCAGGCGGTGGCGCTGATCTGCACCGTGCTCATCATCGGCCAGCAGGGCTACACGGGCGGCGTCAACGGCATGACCGACCTGAAGACGATGCTGGGCTGGGACACGCGCACCGACGGCGCCAAGTACATCCTCTACTACGTCTGCGTGGGCCTGCTGATCGCCAGCATCGTGCTGTGCCGCTGGATCCAGACCAGCAAGCTCGGCACGCTGCTGCTGGCCATGCGCGACAAGGAAGACCGCGTGCGCTTCTCGGGCTACGACGTGTCGAACTTCAAGGTCTTCATCTTCTGCCTGGCGGCCGGGCTCTCGGGCATCGGCGGGGCGATGTTCGCGCTGCAGGTGGGCTTCATGTCGCCGAGCTTCGTGGGCATCGTGCCGTCGATCGAGATGGTGATCTTCTGCGCCGTGGGCGGCCGCATGAGCCTGGTGGGCGCGGTGTACGGCGCGCTGCTGGTGAACGCGGGCAAGACGCTGTTCTCGGAGAGCTTTCCGGACCTGTGGCTGTTCCTGATGGCCGGGCTCTTCATCGGCGTGACCATGGCCTTTCCGATGGGGCTCGCAGGCCTGTGGGACGAAAAGATCAGGCCGTGGTGGAAGGAGCGGCGCAAGGCGCTGCGCGAGGCCGCGGTGCAGCCGCCGGCCTCCACGCAGCTGCCGCCGGCGGCACCGGCCGCGGCGCCCGAACCCCAACTGCCCGACGGTGTCGGCAGCCAGCGCGCCTGAAGAACACCGGAGCCACCATCTCATGAGCAACACCGACTTCGCCCTTGCGGTGGAAGACCTCAGCGTTTCGTTCGACGGCTTCAAGGCCATCGACGACCTCACGCTCTACATCGACAGGAACGAGCTGCGCGTGATCATCGGCCCGAACGGCGCGGGCAAGACCACGCTGCTGGACCTGATCTGCGGCAAGACGCGTGCGAGCGCCGGCAGCATCAAGTTCAAGAACACCGAGCTCACGAAGATGGCCGAGCACAAGCGCGTGCGGCTGGGCATCGGCCGCAAGTTCCAGACGCCGTCGATCTACGAGAACCTGAGCGTGTTCCAGAACCTGGAGGTGTCGTTCCCCAAGGGCCGCTCGGTGCTCGGCGCGCTGGCGTTCAAGTGCGACGACGAGGTCAAGGCCAAGGTGCAGGCGGTGGCCGAGGACATCGGCCTGGCCGACAGGCTGCGCACCGAGGCAGGTTTGCTGAGCCATGGCCAGAAGCAGTGGCTGGAGATCGGCATGCTGCTGATGCAGGAGCCTGAGCTGCTGATGCTCGACGAACCCATTGCCGGCATGAGCGCGCGCGAACGCGAGCTCACGGCCGACCTGCTCAAGCGCATCTGCCAGAACCGCGCGGTGATCGTCATCGAGCACGACATGGCCTTCGTGAAGCAGATCGCGCACAAGGTCACCGTGATGCACCAGGGAAAGATCCTGGCCGAGGGACCGATGGAGAAGGTGCAGGCGGATCCGAAGGTCATCGACGTTTATCTGGGGCACTAGATGAGTTGTTGTTCTATTCGTCGCGTTGTGGGTCATTCAGGGCGCGCTCCCGCCGACAGGGTACGCGGAGGGGAGTACCCAGAACGCACAACCCAGGAGCCAGTGACATGAGCGACATCATGCTGAAGGTAGAAGACCTCCACGTCGCCTACGGCCAGAGCGAGGCCCTGCACGGCATCTCTTTCGAAGGCCATGCCAACGAGACGGTCGCCATCATGGGCCGCAACGGCATGGGCAAGACCACGCTGTTCAAGAGCCTCATGGGCGTGCTGCCGCTGAAGAGCGGCCGCATCGAAGTGGCGGGCCAGGACGTGTCGCGCGACGAGAGCTTCCGGCGCGTGGCCAAGGGCATTGCCTATGTGCCGCAGGGGCGCATGATTTTCCCGACACTGACCGTGGAAGAGAACATCCAGACAGGCCTCGAGAACTCGAAGACAAAACGCATCCCCGAAGAAATCTACGCGCTGTTTCCCGTGCTGTGGGACATGAAGCGCCGCAAGGGCGGCAACCTCTCGGGCGGCCAGCAGCAACAGCTGGCCATTGCGCGCGCCCTCGTCACCGACCCCAAGGTGCTGCTGCTCGACGAGCCCACCGAAGGTATCCAGCCTTCGATCATCAAGGACATCGCCAAGGCCCTCAACGAGATCCGCAAGCTGCGCGGCATCACCATCGTCGTGTCCGAGCAGGTGCTGAGCTTTGCCATGGACGTGGCCGACCGGCTCTTCGTGATCGAAGGCGGGCGGCTCGTGCACGAGACCGCGCGCGACAAGACCGACGTCGACCACATCAAGGCCTATCTTTCGGTCTGACCTTTCCGTTCAACCACAACCCAACCAGGAGCCACTGCAAATGACGGACACGCTGATCAAGGTCGACCTGACCAAGCCGCCCACCGAGAACGAGATGATCCACAACCGCTGGCATCCGGACATTCCGATGGCCTGCTGGGTCAACCCGGGCGACGACTTCATCCTCGAGACCTTCGACTGGACCGGCGGCTTCATCAAGAACAACGACAGCGCCGACGACGTGCGCGACATCGACCTGAGCACCGTGCACTACCTCTCGGGCCCCGTGGGCGTGAAGGGCGCCGAGCCCGGCGACCTGCTGGTGGTGGACCTGCTCGACATCGGTGCCAAGCAGGACAGCCTTTGGGGCTTCAACGGCTTCTTCTCGAAGAAGAACGGCGGCGGCTTTCTGACCGACCACTTTCCCGAAGCGCAGAAATCCATCTGGGACTTCAAGGGCATGTTCACCAGCTCGCGCCACATTCCGGGCGTGAATTTCGCGGGCCTCATCCACCCCGGCCTGATCGGCTGCCTGCCCGACAAACCGATGCTCGACATGTGGAACGAGCGCGAAGGCAAGCTCATCGCCACCGATCCGGACCGCGTGCCGGGCCTTGCCAATCCGCCGTTCGCCGGTACCGCCCACATGGGCAAGATGACCGGCGAGGCGCGCGCCAAGGCGGCGGCCGAAGGCGCGCGCACCGTGCCTCCGCGCGAGCATGGCGGCAACTGCGACATCAAGGACCTGTCGCGCGGCTCGAAGGTGTTCTTCCCGGTGTACGTCGACGGCGCGGGCCTCAGCGTGGGCGACCTGCACTTCAGCCAGGGCGACGGCGAGATCACCTTCTGCGGCGCCATCGAGATGGCGGGCTGGGTGCACATGAAGGTCACGCTCATCAAGGGCGGCATGGCCAAGTACGGCATCAGGAACCCGATCTTCAAGCCGAGCGTCATCACGCCGCAGTACAACGACTACCTGATCTTCGAAGGCATTTCGGTCGACGAGGCCGGCAAGCAGTACTACCTGGACGTGAACGTGGCCTACCGCCAGGCCTGCCTGAATGCCATCGAGTACCTGAAGAAGTTCGGCTATTCGGGTGCCCAGGCCTATTCGATCCTGGGCACGGCACCCGTGCAGGGCCACATCAGCGGCGTGGTCGACGTGCCCAACTCCTGCGCCACGCTCTGGCTGCCCACGCAGATCTTCGACTTCGACATCAACCCGAACGCCGCGGGGCCGATGAAGATGATCGACGGCAGCGTCGACATGCCGCTGTCGCACGACCTGGTCTGACGGACGCGCCCATGCCCACCTACGACTACGCCTGCGGCCAGTGCGGCGGCTTCGAGGCGCTGCGGCCTTCGGGCCAGCGCGACGATCCCGCCGCATGCCCCGACTGCGGCTCGGCATCGCCGCGCGTGCTTTCGGCCGCACCGCGGCTCGCGCTGATGGCCTCGGGCACGCGCCGCGCGATGGAGACCAACGAGCGCGCCCGGCACGAGCCGGGCAGCTCGCGCGACTACGCGCGCTTCAAGCATCCGGCGGGCTGCGGCTGCTGCTCGGGCTCATCGTCGCGGCGCAGTGCGACAGTGACGGCGCCCAACGGTGCCAAGTCGGCGCCGGCCAGGCGGCCCTGGATGATTTCGCACTAATGCCGAGCCAATGATTTGCGGCGAGCAACGGGTCGGCGTCGGCCCGATTGTTTCAATCCCGTGAACGCCGCGATTCCGTTTGCGGCGGTTTTTTATGGGGCTTCAGGCTCACACTTCATTTCATCAACCAACCCATTAGGAGATTGAAATGAATGCCTCGAAAGTCCTCGCTGCTGCTGCCCTCTCGCTCCTGGCTGTCGCCGGTGCGCATGCAGAAACCTACGAAGGTGTGCTGACCGTGAACTCCGGCGTTTCGCGCGCTGAAGTCGCACCGCAAGCCGTTGCCGCCGCCCGTGCCGGCAATGAATACAGCGACGGTGCCGCCGCCGGCGCACAAGCCTTCACCTCGACCGCCGACCGCGCGACCGTTCAAGCCGAAGCCGTTGCCAAGGCGCATGACCCGCTGGCCAGCCTCGACCGCCGCGCGTTCTACCGCGACGAAGTGCCGCAAGCCTACAAGAAGCCCAGCGTGTCGTTCACGCGCCAAGCTGGCCTCTGAGTCGGCGCTTTTTCGATCCGTCGATCGATGCTGTGAAGAACAGCGGGCCCTCGGGCCCGTTTTCCCGGTCGCATCTGCTGCGCGAGGTCGCTCGACGATCCTGGGGTGCGTGGCAAAAGCGATGGCCGCACCAGGCCGCAGGCACGCAAAGCCGCCACCGTTGGCAGGTAAGCTCGCGTTCCATGAAGCGAAACAGTACCCCCCGGCCCCCCAACACCAAGGCCACCGGCACGCCACTCTTCGAGACGCCGAACGGGCAGGTCTCGGCCGTGCTGGCGCGCATCGAGACGTTGTGGTCCTCCCTCGGCCCGGTCGGCCAGCGCATCGCCGACTTCATCGTGAAGAACCCGCGCGAGGTGGTCCACATGTCGGTGAGCGAGGTGGCCGAGCGCACCGGCTCGAGCGAGGGCAGCATCGTCGGCCTCTGCAAGAACCTCGGCGCCACCGGCTTCCAGCAGATCAAGATCGCGCTCGCGCAGGAGATCGTGCGGCCGGTGCAGTTCATCCATGAAGACCTCGATCCGCAGGACAAGGCGGATGCGGTCATCCGCAAGATCTTCCAGAGCAACGTGCAGACCCTGCACGACACGCAGGCCACGCTCGACGCGAAGGCGATGGAGCGCGCGGTCAAGCTGTTCCGCAAGGCCGAGCGCATCGAGATCTATGGCATCGGCAGCTCCGCCACGATCGCCGAAGACGCCCACTACCGCATGCTGCGCATCGGCCTGAACGCCAAGGTGGTGGTCGATTCGCACGTGCAGGCCATCAGCGCCTCGCTCACCGACTCGAAGGTGGCGGTGCTCACCATCTCGCACTCGGGCAGCACGCACGAGACAGTCACGGCCACGCGGCTCGCGAAGGAGGCGGGCGCCTCCACAGTGTGCATCACCAACTTCGGCAAGTCGCCGATCCAGGCCTTTGCCGACGTGGTGCTCTTCACCATGGCGCGCGAGACCAGCTTTCGCACCGAGGCGATGACGAGCCGCCTCGCGCAGCTGGCGATCATCGACGTGCTGATCGCCTGCCTCGCGCTCTCGGACTACGACACCTCGGTGCGCACGCTGCGCCAGACCTTCGACGTGCTCTCGCTCAAGCGGTACTGAGGCGTTTCTTCACGCGCGGCGGCTGAAGGCCGGAACAGTCCGGCCACGGTGGGTGCGACCGCACCCGGTGCCTGGCCCACGAGCAGGCATGCCATGCCGAGCCTCGCGGCGCCTTCGGCATCGGTGAGCGGGTTGTCGCCGACGACCACCGTGCTCCCGGGCTCTGCGCCCAGGCGGCGCAGGCCTTCCTCGAACAACAGCGGCGCGGGCTTGCCGATCACGCGCCAGGGTTGCCGGCCGCTCGCGGCGATCACGGCGGCGAGCAGCGCGCCGGTCTCGGGCACCACGCGGCCTTGCGGGCCGGGGTGCGTGGCGTCGGCATTCGTCGCGATCAGCCTGGCGCCGCGCAGCAATTCGTTCGCGGCGATGGCGAGCCGCGCATGGCTGAAGTGCATGTCGAGCGCGAGCAGCACGAAGTCGGCGTCCTCCTGCACGAGATCGCAGCCTTCGGCATGCGCAAACCGCTGGAGCGCGGGACTCCCGATCAGCAGCACGCGGGCGCCGGGGTGCTGCTGTGCCAGTTGCCGCACCGCCAGTTCGCCGGCCAGCACGATACGTTCTGGCGGCACGCGCAGGCCCAGCCGACGAAGCCGCTTCGCCAGGCCCTGCGCCGTGTGCGTGGAATTGTTGGAAACGATGGCGTAGCGGTCTTGAAACTGCGCGAGCAGAGCGGCTGCGCCGTCGATTGCTTCCTGCTGGCGCACCAGCGTGCCGTCGAGGTCGACCAGCAGGTGGCGGACCTGCGCGGGCCATTCGCCGTTAGCTGCGGTGCCGTTGCTGCTGCCATTGCCTGTCGCTGTCTTGGATTTCGTGCTCATGGATCTCCGGTATCGGCCGACCGCATCTCGGCCATGGCGCCGGATTGTATTGAACATTATTCAATTAATTTGTTATTTTGTACTGAGTTAATTTCATTTTCCTGTCATCTTCGGTTTCTAAGCTCACCGGCATCCGAGCGATGGACCCGCTCGCCACCCAGATCCGAAACGAAGGAACCGATCATGAAGAAGCTCCTGGCCGTCGCGGCCGCCGCACTCTCGCTGTCCGCAGCGCTTTCCCCCACGGTCCATGCGCAATCGGTGGCCGACGGCTCGCGCGAGCACCCGCTGCGCGTGCTGCTGATTCCCGCCGACGGCGGCACCGAGTCGGGCACCAAGGCCGACTACGCGCCGGTCTTCAACGCCATCACGCGCACCACGGGCCTGAACTTCGACCTGAAGGTCGGCCAGTCGTACGGTGCCGTGGTCGAGGGCATGTGCAACCAGCTCGCCGACATCGCCTTCTTCGGCCCGGTGTCGTATGTGCAGGCCCACAAGCGCGGCTGCGCGCAACTGCTGGCCGTGGGCGTGGAAAAGGGCGCCTCGGTGTACTACGCCGGCATGTTCGCCAAGGCCAATGCACCCATCGCGGGCATCAAGGACGTCAAGGGCAAGCGCGTGGCCTTCGGCGACGTCAACTCGGCATCGAGCTTCACCTTCCAGGTCGCGATGCTGCTGGACGCCGGCATGGACCCGGCGAAGGATCTCGGTGCCATCCGCATGACCGGCAGCCACGCGAGCAGCCTGGCCGCGCTGGTGCAGGACCAGGTCGACGTGGCATCGCTCTCGTTCGACTCCTACGAGAAGGCGGTGAAGCAGGGCGCGGTCGATCCGAAGGCCATGAAGGTCATCGCCAGGAGCATGGCCATTCCGTACCCGCCGCTCGCGCTCAACTCGAAGCTGCCCGAGCCGCTCAAGGCCAGGCTGAAGGACGCCTTCCAGACGGTGAACAAGGCCCCTGGCGTCACGCCCGACATGATCCGCGGCTACGGCGGCAGCAAGATCGACGGCTACGACACCAAGTTCTCCGAGGACGAGTTCAACGTCGCGGCCGAGAAGCTCGGCCTGCTCACCGACGAGCTCAAGGGCCGCATCCTCGCCAAGGCCGCGGAGCGTTGAGCACCGCCATGCTGAACTTCGATTCGGTCGCCATGCGCTATGCCGATGGCACGCGCGCGCTCGACGGCGTTTCGCTGCAGGTGCCGGCCGGCCAGTTCTGCGTGGTGCTGGGCTCCTCGGGCGCGGGCAAGTCGACGCTGTTGCGCATGGCCAACGGGCTGGTCAAGCCCACGCATGGCACGGTGCAGGTCGAAGGCGTGCAGATCGCGGCCGCATCGCTCGCCCGCATCCGCCCGCGCATCGGCATGATCCACCAGCAGTTCAATCTCGTGCTGCGCTCCACCGTGGCCGCCAATGTGCTGGGCGGCGCGCTGCCCGCGCTGCCGACATGGCGTGCGCTCCTGGGCCTGTTCTCCGATGCGCAGCGCAGCAAGGCCTGCGCGCTGATCGAATCGGTGGGCCTTCAGGAACAACATCTGCTGCGCCGCGTGAGCGAGCTCTCCGGCGGGCAGCAGCAGCGCGTAGGCATCGCGCGCGCCTTCATGCTCGATCCGCCGCTGGTGCTGGCCGACGAGCCGGTGGCGAGCCTCGATCCGCAGACCAGCCACGACGTGCTGTCGCTGCTGCGAGGGCAGGCGCGCGAGCGCGGCACCACGGTGCTGTGCAGCCTGCACCAGATCGAGCTGGCCTGCGAGTTCGCCGACCGCATCGTGGCGCTGCGCCAGGGCGCGGTGGTGTTCGACGGTGCACCGGAGGCCTTCGACCCGAATGCCTTCGATGCGATCTACGGCCGCGCCCCGGCCGCCGCGCAGCAGCCGCACGGACCGGGCAAGGAACCCGAAGCCGTGCTGCCATTGCACGCCGGCGGCGTGCTGGAGCTTGCGCAATGAGCAGCCTGACCCGTCCCTCGTCGGCCTGGGAACTGCCGCAGCCCTTCGGCACCCGCAGCCTCGTCGTGCTGTTCCTCGTGGTCGTCGTCGGTTTCTTCGCCGGCCAGCGCGTGGAGATGGGCCGCATGCTGTCGCTCACCGGCGAGGGCGTGCTCGCGGCCGTCGGCCTGCGCGACCAGTCGCAGGTGCTGTCGGGCCTGGGCGCCATCGCGCGTTCGCTCTTCCCGCCGCAGATCTCGGAGCGCACCGAGGTTTCGCGCATCGAGGGCTTCGACCGGAACCGGCTGCCCTGGTTCTCGCACGTCGAGACCGAGGAGTCGCGACAGCCCAGGCTCAACCCGCAGACGCTGCAGATGGAAGAGGTGGTGGACCGGCGCGAGGTGCTGGTGGAGCCCTTCGGGTACCTCTGGCACGTGGCGGTGAAGATGCTCGAGACCTTCGAGATCGCCATCTGGGCCACGCTGCTGGCCATCGTGCTGAGTGCACCGCTGGCCTGGTGCAGCGCGAAGAACTACACGCCCAACCGCGCCGTCTACACGCTGGCGCGCGGCGTGGTGGGCATGTTCCGCGCGGTGCCCGAGCTCGTGAGCGCGCTGTTCCTGGTGCTGGCCTACGGCTTCGGCCCCATTGCCGGCGTGCTGGCGCTCGCGCTGCATTCGGCGGGCTTTCTCGGCAAGTTCTACGCGGAAGACATCGAGACCGCCGACGACAGGCCGCAGGAGGCGCTGCGCGCCATTGGCGCGAACAAGCTCAAGGTGATGCGCTTCGCGGTGCTGCCGCAGGTGATGCCGCAGTTCATCGCCTACACGCTCTACATCCTCGACCGCAACGTGCGCATGGCCACCGTGGTGGGGCTGGTGGGCGCGGGCGGCATCGGCCAGGAGCTCAAGGGCCGCTACGACATGTACAACTACGCGCACGTCGGAACGATCCTGATCGCGATCTTCCTGACGGTCCTCGTGCTCGACAGGGTCGCAGCCCGGCTGCGCAGCCGCTATGCCTGAGCGCTAGCCCTACCCGTACCCCGACTCTTTTCCGATCCGGTGCGAGCCCTTCGCGGGCCCGCAGGGGAGCGGCTTCGCCTTCGCTTTTCGATTTCGCCTTTCTCACGCTCTCCGATTCAAAAGGACACACCTCATGAAAACAGCTTCTTCCCGGTACGGCCTCGCTGCGGCGGGCTTCGTCTTGTGCCTTGGCCTCGCCGCCTGCGGTGGTGGTGGTGGTGGTGGTGGCCTGCCCATCGTTCCTCCGGGCCAGACGCCGCCCACCGGCGGCGGCCCGCAGCAGCCCGGCGGCGACCAGCCCCAGCAACCTTCGCCCGCCCTCAAGTGCGCGCCCTGACACCGCCATCAACACCCGATCCGCTCTTCATTCCCCGCGTTGAAAGACCACCCATGAACACCACCAACCGTCGCGATTTCTTCCGCAAGTCGGCGGGCGCCATCGGCGCCGCATCGGCGATGACGATGCTTCCGCCCGTGATCCGCAAGGCGCTCGCCGTCGAGGCTGCGGTCGACACCGGCACCATCCAGGACGTCAAGCACATCGTGATCCTGATGCAGGAGAACCGCAGCTTCGACCACTACTTCGGCACCCTGCGTGGCGTACGCGGCTTCGGCGACCGCTTTCCGATTCCGCTGGCCAGCGGCAAGTCGGTGTATTTCCAGCCCAACCCCAGCGGCGGCCCGGAGATCCAGCCCTTCCGCCGCGATTCCAGGACGAGCAGGGCGCTGATCGGGTCCGGCACGCCGCACAACTTCCCTGACCAGCAAGCGGCATGGAACCAGGGAAAGATGGATCGCTGGATCCAGTTCAAGAACCAGGCGACGATGGGCTACTACCTGCGCGAGGACATTCCGTTCCAGTTCGCGCTGGCCGATGCCTTCACGATCTGCGACGGCTACCACTGTTCGATCCTCACCGGCACCGATCCGAACCGCATCATTTTCTGGTCGGGTTCCAACTTCAATCCGGAGCTGCGCAAGAAGGGCATCAACAGCACGGACACCGATTCCGAACCCGTCAACTCGCGTTGCTGGCCCAGCCCGTCGAGCTGGGTCGCGGGTCGGGGGCAGGAGGCCGACGGCACCGGTCAGAAGGACCCCGCCACCGGGGCCTACAACTACAAGTACGTCAACAACGCCTTCAAATGGAACACGTTGCCCGATGTCCTGCAGAAGGCGGGCATCAGCTGGCACATCTACCAGAACATGAACAACAACTGGACGGGTGCCATGCACGGCTGCCTGGCCTTCGAGAGTTTCCGCACCGCGCAGCCGGGTTCGCCGATCTATGAACACGGCCTGACGGGCGGCCCCGCGACGGCCGACGGCGCTGTCAACTTCCTCGCCCAGCTCAAGCAGGACGTGATGAACGGCACCCTGCCGCAGGTTTCGTGGGTGCTGCCCACGCAGGCCCTGGCGGAGCATCCCGGCAGCAGCGAAGGCGTGAGCGGCGCCGCCGACTTCATCTCGGATGTGCTGGGCGCGCTGACGTCCAACCCCGCGGTCTGGAGCAAGACGGCGCTCTTCGTGACCTTCGACGAGAACGACGGCTTCTTCGACCACCTGGCGATGCCGGCGGTGCCGTCGTACGACGCCGATGGCAACCTGATGGGCAAGTCCACCGTGCCGCTGGATGGCGAGTATTTCGACGCCTCCGTAGGCAGCTACCTGAACGCCGCCGACACCACCAGCGGCAAGATTCGCCCGTGGGGCCTGAGTTCGCGCGTACCGACGTACGTGGTGTCGCCGTGGAGCAAGGGCGGCTGGGTCAATTCGCAGGTGTTCGACCACACCTCGGTGGGCCGGTTCCTGGAGAAGCGCTTCGGCATCACGGTGGATGCCATCAGCCCGTGGCATCGCGCGGTCTGCGGCGACTTCACCTCCTGCTTCGACTTCGTCAACCCGAACGATCCGCTCGTTCCCATGCTGCCCGACACGAGCAACTATCCCGCGATCAATGCGGCGCAGAGGCTTCTGCCCACAGCCCCCGTGACCACCGCGCCCGCCACGCCGCAGCCGCTGTACCAGGAGACCGGCACGCGTCCCTCGCGCGCGCTGCCCTACGAGCTGCACACCAGCGCGCGCATCGAGCCGCGTGGCCTGGTGTCGCTGATCTTCGGCAACACCGGCGAGCAGGGCGCGGTGTTCCACGTCTACGACAGGCTGCACCTGGACCGCATCCCGCGCCGCTACACCGTGGAGGCCGGCAAGCAGCTCGCCGACTACTGGAACGCCGGCGCCACCGACAGCGGCAAGTACGACCTGTGGGTCTACAGCACCAATGGCTACGTGCGCAGCTTCCAGGGCGATGCGCTGGCGACCGACACCGCGGCCTTCAAGCCCGAGGTGCAGGTCTGCTACGACCCGGCCGCGGGCCAGGTCTACGTGAAGGTGCACAACGCCGGCACGGGCAGCGGCGTGGTCGCGGTCACGGCCAACGCCTACCGCAGCGACGGTCCCTGGTCGCTCGACGTGGCTGCGGGAGCCACGGGCATGCTGCACTGGAGCCTGGAAGACAGCGGCCACTGGTACGACTTCACCGTGACCGCCGACAACTTCGAGCGCCGCTTCGCGGGCCGCGTCGAGACCGGCAAGCCGAGCGTGAGCGATCCGGCGATGGCGCTGCACCTGAAGGCCTGAGCACCATGAAGCACAGGAACACGCGCATGGCGCTGCTCGGGCTGGCCGTGGCAATCGGCTCGGCCGCGGGCATGGCGTCGGCCCAGCCGGTCGCCTGGGACCCGGTCAAGGGCAATCTCGGCATCGGCGACAACGCCGGCACGACCGGCGTCACGGGCAGCAACAACCAGGCGATCGGCAAGAACGCCGGCAACAACGTCTCGACCCAGTGGAACCTGGGCATCGGCGAGGCTGCAGGCACCAACGTGAGCGGCGGCAACGCCAACACGGCCATCGGCTTCAACGCGGGCCAGAACGTGACGGGAGGATGGAACCAGGCCTTCGGCCGCAGCGCGGGCCAGAACGTGACCGGCAACTACAACAACGCCACCGGCTTCTGGGCCGGCACCGGCGTGACCGGCTCGTACAACAGTGCCTATGGCGCAAACGCGGGCCGCACCGTGACGGGCAGCAACAACCAGGCTTTCGGACAGGGCGCAGGCAACAACGTCGGTACCAACTGGAACCTCGCGATCGGCGAGGGAGCGGGCTCCAACGTATCGGGCAAGAACGCCAACCAGGCCATCGGCTACTACGCGGGTACCAACGTGGCCGGCGGCTGGAACCAGTCGATGGGCCGCAGCGCGGGCCAGAACGTGACCGGCGACTACAACAACGCGGTCGGCTTCTGGGCCGGCACCGACGTGGCGGGCACCGGCAACGAGGCCTACGGCAGCAATGCCGGGCGCAACGTGGTCGGCAACGGCAATCAGGCCTACGGCGGCGACGCGGGCCGGAACGTGAACGGCAGCAACAACCTCTCCACGGGGCAGGGTGCGGGTGCCGGGGTGGCCGGCTCGGGCAACCAGGCCTCGGGCCTGATGGCTGGTGCGCAGGTTGAGGGCAACAACAACGTGGCGATGGGACAGGCCGCGGGCGGTGGGGTGCAGGGCAGCCAGAACGTGGCGCTCGGCGCGGCCTCGGGCCAGGGCGTGGTGGGCAGCAACAACATTGCGCAGGGCAGCGGTGCGGGCCGGAACGTCTCCGGCAGCGGCAACATCGCGATCGGCGCAGAGGCCGGTGTGTACGTGAGTGCGAGCCATGCCATCTCGCTCGGCACGTCCGCGCGCGCCAGCGCCGACAATGCCGTGGCCATCGGCAGCAGCGCGACGGCCTCGCATGCGAACAGCGTGGCGCTGGGCTCGGGCAGCGTGACCACGCGCGGCGCGCAGTCGAACTACGTGGCCGTGGGCATGGCGGGCCTGCAGTCGTCGGCCGGCGAAGTGGCGCTGGGCAACCGCCAGCTCACCGGCGTGGCGCCCGGCAGCGCGCCGACCGACGCGACCAACGTGGGCCAGGTGCAGGGCATGGTGCAGACGGGCGTTGCGTCGGCCAACGCGTACACCGATACCGTCGCGGCGCAGGGCCTGCCGTTCGGCAAGGCCTACACCGACCTGACAGCCGTGCGCCTGCAGAACCAGATGGACGAGAACGCGCGGCGCGCCTACGCAGGCATCGCCGGTGTCGCCGCGATGGAGGCCGCACCGGTCGTGCCCGGCAAGACCAGCTACGCCGTGGGCCTGGGCAACTTCCGCAGCGAGAGCGCGATGGGCGGCTCGATCCGCCGCACGTCGGAGGACGGCCGCTACAGCGTCACGCTCGGCGTGGGCGCGACAAGTTCGGGCGTGGTGAGCCGGGTGGCGTTCACGGGCGTGTTCGATTGACGCGGCATGGCGTGCTGCCTCGCCTGCGCGCGCCTCACTCCCGCGTGAGCGCGAAGCTCTTCCTGATGCCGCCCGCGGCCGAAGGCGCGACCCACAGGTCGAACTCTCCGGGCTCCACCGTCGGCTTCATGTCGCGGCCGATGAACTGCAGGTCGTCCGGTCGCAGCGTGAACTCGACCACCTTCGACGCACCGGGCCCGATGCGCACCTTGCGGAAGTTCTTGAGCTCGCGCACCGGCCGCGTCACGCTCGCGGCGCGTTCGGCGGCATACAGCTGCACCACTTCCTCGGCCTCGCGCCGGCCGGTGTTGGTGACGGTGGCGCGCACGCGCAGCGTGCCGCCGAGCGGCAGCCGGTCCTGGCTCAGCTCCATGCTGTCGTAGCGCACCGGCGCATAGCCGATGCCGTGGCCGAAGGGATAGAGCGCCTGGTTCGTGGTGTCCACGTAGCGGGTCTTGAAAGCCATGGCCTGGTCGTTGTCGGGCAGCGGCCGGCCGGTGCGCTTCTGGCCGTAGTAGAAGGGCACCTGGCCGGACGCCTGCGGAAAGCTCACCGGCAGCCGGCCCGAGGGATTGAAGTCGCCGAACACCACGTCGGCGATAGCGGTGCCGGTCTGCACGCCGAGAAACCAGGTGACGAGGATGGCGTCGGCATTGCGCACCGCGCCCCTGAGCGCCATCGCGCGGCCGTTGCTCAGCAGCACCACCACCGGCTTGCCGGTGGCGGCCACGGCCTCGGCCAGGTCCTGCTGGGCCTGCGGGATGCCGATGTCGGTGCGCGAGCGCGCTTCGCCCGACATGCGCTCGCTCTCGCCGATGGCGAGCACCACCACGTCGGCATCGCGCGCGGCGGCCACGGCGGCCTCGATGCCGCCGGCCAGCGGCGCATCGATGCCCGAGCCGCGCACCACCGCCAGCGCGCCGGGGTCGGCCAGCGCGGCGCGCAGGCCTTCGTCGATGCCGACGGGCGCCGACTGGCCCGGGAACAGGCTCCACGCGCCGAGCAGGTCCTGCGTGCCCGAGGCGAAGGGCCCGATCAGCGCGATCTTGCGGCCCGACTTGGGCAGCGGCAGCACTGCGCGCTCGTTCTTCAGCATCACGATGGAGCGGCGCGCATCCTCGCGCGCCAGCGCGATGTGCGCGGGGTTGTCGGCCCGCGGCTGCGCCGGTGCGGCGTCGAGGCCGCGCAGCGGCTGGTCGAAGAGGCCCAGCTTCTGCTTGACCCACAGCACGCGGCGCACCGCATCATCGAGCCGCGCCATCGGCACTTCGCCCGAGGCCACGAGCTCGGGCAAGTGGCGCATGTACAGGCCGCTCTGCATGCTGACATCGGTGCCGGCCAGGAAGGACTGCTTCGCCGCTTCGCGGCCATTGGCCGCGTAGCCGTGCGCGATCAGTTCCTCGTCGGCCGTGTAGTCGGACACCACGAAGCCCTTGAACTTCCATTCGTCGCGCAGCACGCCCGTCAGGAGCGCCGGGTTGGCAATCGACGGAATGCCCGAGATCTCGTTGAAGGCGCTCATGACCGAGAGCGCGCCCGCGTCCAGCGCGGCGCGGAACGGCGGCAGGTAGACCTGGCGCAGCGTGCGCTCGGAGATGTCGGTGGCGGCGTAGTCGAGCCCGCCCTCGGCGGCGCCGTAGGCCGCGAAATGCTTGGGCGTGGCCAGCAGCGAATCGGCGCGCGAGAGGTCGCTCCCCTGGAAGCCGCGCACGCGCGCCGCCGCGAACTGGTTGGCCAGGTACACGTCTTCGCCCGCACCCTCGATGCCGCGGCCCCATCGCGCGTCGCGCGCAATGTCCACCATCGGCGCGAAGGTCCAGCGGAAGCCGTCGGCGCTGGCCTCCACCGCGGCCGCGCGCGCGGTGCGCTCGGCCAGTTCGGGCTCCCAGCTCGCGGCCTCGGCCAGCGGCATGGGGAAGATGGTGCGAAAGCCGTGGATCACGTCGGCGCCGTAGAGCAGCGGAATGCCCAGGCGCGATTCGCGCACGGCCACCTCCTGCAGCACCCGCTTGCGTTCCAGCCCTTCGTTGTTGAACAGGCCCGTGAGGCGGCCGGCGCGCACGTCGTCGATCTCCTGCTGCGCATTGCGCTGGCCGGCCTGCGGGTTGCCGGGAATGTTGGTGTTGGCGGGGCCGTAGAGGCTGAGCTGGCCGACCTTCTCCTCGACCGTCATGCGGGCGATGAGCGATTCGATGCGGGCATCCGCGCCCGCGGCGCCCTCGGCGGTGGCCGGGGCTGCGTGGGAGACGGGGGAGGAGAGAACAGAGGCCAGGCCCAGCAGGGCCGCCGCCATGGCGGGGATTCGAACGTGCATGGCACGCCATTCTCACGCCAAAGCGATGCCGCACGGAACGGTCGGGCTTTAACGCTGTTACACCCTGTTCAGCAGCGGCTGTCCCCGGGGCCAGCGCCGCAGGTTGTCCAGGAGGATGGTCATCGCGTGCTCCCTTTCTTCGATGGGAGGATTCGGTTCATTCAGTCGGCGCCCAGCTGCAGGCGGCTGGGCAGACGTTTTTCGATCGCGAACTTGAGCAGCGCCGCCGAGCGGAAGACGCCGTGCGCGAACTTGCCGTAGGGCAGCGTGAGGAACAGCGCCATCACCACGCCCAGGTGCACCGCGAGCAGCAGCGCCATGAAGGCGGTGTCGCGCCAGGCGAGCAGGGCCAGGCCGGTCACGCTGGTGAGCAGCAGCAGCGCGATGAAGCCGCGGTCCATCGGCCGCTGGGCCACGTCGCCATGCGCCGCGTTGCGCCGCAGGTTCATCCACAGCAGCCCGACGGGGCCGATCACCAGGCCGATGCCGCCCGCGGTGCCCAGCAGCACCGGCAGGCTCGTGAGCGCATAGGGCGCGTGCAGGCCCAGCAGGTAGTGGTAGAGCGTTGCCACGCAGGTGGAGGCGAAGCACAGCAAGAAGCCGTAGAAGGTGAAGTGATGAAAGCGCCGGCGCCAGAGCGTGAAGCGGTCGTCTTCGTTGTTGCAGCCCTCGCCGTGGCCGCCGCCCAGGTACTTGAGGCGCAGTACATCGCGCGCGGCCTCGGCGCCCGCCGCGGCGCGCACGCCGGCCACTTCGCCCGGCGCGTTCTCCTGCGCCGGCGACACCTCGCGCCAGAAGCGCCGCACGCCCATCGCCAGTGCGAACAGCACGAAGGCGAACACCGCGCCGAACACCAGCGCGAGAAAGTTGTGCGGAAAGATCGCGTAGAAATTACCCGCGAGCGGCTCGTGCAGCAGCGCGCCCGTCATCGCCACGGCCAGCACCAGGGACAGCGCGAGCCCGCCCGCCAGCGCCAGCGCAACGGTGAGGCCGGCCTTCCTGTACAGCGCGCCCATCGCGGGCGGCCAGGCGTAGTCGTGGTAGGTCTGCAGGCGCACCTGCGCCATCGCCTGCGGCACATTCACTGCGAACTCGTGCGGCGGCGCATATTGGCAGGCATGCAGGCAGGAGCCGCAGTTGTGGCACAGGTTGACCAGGTAGTGCGTGTCGGCCTTGCCGAACTCGAGCCGCCGCGTCATTGCGGGGAACACGGCACAGAAGCCTTCGCAATACCGGCAGGCGTTGCAGATCTGCAGGATGCGCGCGACTTCGGCTTCGCTGGCGGCCAGCGGCAGGGCCGGGCGGATGGGAATCACGCGCGCCGAGGCGCCGCCGATGCCGTCGGCATCCGCACGGGCGCGTGCGACCAGGTCAGTGAGCTGCTGCAAGGGCGGTCTCCGGAGAATTCTTCTTCGAAAGGGCCAGGGCTGCATTCGCCGCCTGCGTGCCCGCGATGCGGCCGAAGGCCGTGCCGATGCTCATGCCCACGCCGGCCGTGTAGCCCTTGCCCAGCACATTGCCGGCCATCATTTCGCCGGCCACGAACAGGTTGGGGCTCGCCCGGCCGCCGAAGCGCACGGCCGCGGTCTCGTCCACCTTCAGGCCCAGGTAGGTGAAGGTGATGCCCGGCCGCACGGGGTAGGCGTAGAAGGGCGCGGTGTCGATCGGGCGCGCCCAGTGCGTCTTGGCGGGCGCGATGCCTTCGGTGCGGCAGTCGTCGAGGGCCGTGTGGTCGAAGCGGCCGACGCGGCAGGCGGCGTTGTAGTCCTGCACGGTGCGCACGAAGGCGGCTTCGTCCAGGCCGATCTTCTGCGCCAACTCGCCGAGCGTGTTCGCCTGCGTGCCGGTGAACACCGGCGGCATGAAGCGCCCCACGGCCTTCTGGTCGATGACCGACCATGCGATCTGCCCCGGCTGCTGCGCCACGAGCCGGCCCCAGATCGCATAGCGCTTGGGCCAGAAGTCTTCGCCCTCGTCGTAGAAGCGCCGGGCCTCGCGGTTGACCACCACGCCCAGCGACACGCAGTCGATGCGGGTGCAGATGCCGCCGTCGTAGAGCGGCGCGCGCGCATCGATCGCCACCATGTGGCCCTGCGACGGATCGCCGATGCTGTCGGCGCCCGCGTCGATCATGTACTTCAGCAGCACGCCCTGGTTGAAGCGCGTGCCGCGCACGAGGAAGTTGTCGGCCGGCCATTCGCCGCGCTCGTTCCGGCCCCAGGCTTCGCGCAGCCATTCGCGGTTCGATTCGAAGCCGCCGGCGGCCAGCACGCAGCTCCTGGCTTCGATGCGCTCGCCGGCCTCGGTGCGCACGGCCACGAAGCGCTCGCCGTCGAGTTCCACCGAGGCCACGGGCGTGTCGTAGCGGATCTGCACGCCCAGTCTTTCGGCGCTGCGGAAATAGGCATTCACCAGCGCCTTGCCGCCGCCCATGAAGAAGGCGTTGGTGCGCGCCACGTGCAGCGCACCCGACAGCGGCGGCTGGAAGTGCACGCCGTGGCGGTGCATCCAGTCGCGGCAGTTCGACGAGGCGCGGATCACCAGGCGCGCGAGGCGTTCGTCGGTCAGGCCGCCTGTCACTTTCAGCAGGTCTTGCCAATACTCCTCTTCAGGATAGGCATCGACCAGCACGTCCTGCGGTGCGTCGTGCATGCAGCGCAGGTTGCGGGTGTGCTGCGAATTGCCGCCGCGCCATTCCCTCGGCGAGGCTTCCAGCAGCAGCACCGAAGCGCCGGCCTCGCGCGCCATCAGCGCGGCGCACAGCGCGGCATTGCCGCCGCCGACAACCAGTACGTCGATCACTCGTGGGTCTCCTTTGAATCCAGGAGACTGTAGGGAGCGCGCCCTTCACGCGAAAGCCCGAACGAGGCAACAGGTGTTCAGTTTTCGAGAAGACTTGCCCCAGTCCAGCGGCCCTCGCGCACCAGGGCGCGCGCCGTGTCGGCAACCACCACGCGCGCGGCCAGCGCGGCCGGCGAAAGCTCGTCGTCGGACAGGCTCACGAGCAGGTTGCGGCGGCCCACGTGCGCATCGCTGATCTGCGTGAGCTCCAGGTCGTCGCGGTCGTGCCGGGCCGTCGCGGCGCCGGGCTGCACGGTGGCACCGTAGCCCGCGCGCACCGCATCCATCAGCAGCGCGAGGCCGTCGACCTCGGCAACGATGCGCGGCTGGATGCGGGCACGGGCAAAGGCCGCCATCAGCGTGGCGCGCAGGCCGTGGCTGCCGCTCGGCAGGATCAGCGGCACCTCGGCGAGCTGCGACAGGCGGACCCGGGTGCCCGTGGGGCGTCCGTCCAGCGTCGGCGATGCGATCACGAACAGCTTCTCGGCCAGCAGCGGCGCGACGCTCCAGCGCCGCGGCGTGTCGGTCTGGAACAGCACCGCCAGGTCGAGCTGCCGCGCATGCAGCATCGTCGTGAGATGGCCCGACAGCGCCTCGACCATGTGCAGCCGCACCTCGGGGTAGCGCTCCTGCATGGCGCGCATCAGCGGCACGCCGAGCACGGTGGCCGTGGTGGGCGCAAGGCCCACGCTCACATGGCCCGACAGGCGTGCCTGCTGCGCCGCGCGCACCGCGTCGTCGGCATGCCGCAGCGCGAGCTGCGCCTGCTGCAAGAAGGCCAGGCCGGCGTCGGTGGGCACCACGCCGGTCGAGCTGCGCTGCAGCAGCCGCGTGGAGAGCTCGCCTTCGAGCCGGCTGATCTGCTGGCTCAGCGCCGAGGTGACCACGCCCAGCTCGATGGCCGCGCGGCCCATGCTGCGGAGTTCGCAGACCTTGACGAAGTAGCGCAGTTGCCGGAGTTCCATGCACGCATCATCGCGCAGGAACGGCCACCGGCTGGCGCTGGCGCAGAAGCAGCCAGCCGAACAGCGGCGCGGTGATGTACATCACCACCGAATAGATGGCCGCCGGCAGCGCGAGCGGAAAGCTGCCGAGCACGCTCACCGCGATGAAGATGGCCAGCGTGGAATTGTGGATGCCGATCTCGTAGCTGATGGCCGTAGCCAGCGGCTTGTCCAGGCCCGCGGCGCGGCTCAGGTAGTAGCCCGCGAGCAGGCTCAGCAGGTTGAACAGCAGCACCGGCAGTCCGATCTCGGAGAAGGTCGCCGTGATGGTCTTCCATTCGTTCGCAATGGCCAGCACCGTCACCACCGCAAGTACTGCGGCGCTGAAGATCTTGGTCGGCTTTTCCATGCGCGCGGCAAAGCCGGGCCTGCGCGAGGCCACGAACATGCCGATGGCCACCGGTACCAGCACGATCGCGATCACCTCCACCAGCTTGCGCGTCTGCAGCGGCACCACCTGGCCGCCTTGCGCGAAATGCCCGATGGCCCAGTTCGCGATGAGCGGCAGCGTGACGATCGACAGCAGCGTGTTCACGGCCGTGAGCGAGATGTTCATGGCCACGTTGCCGCCGAACAGGTGCGAGAACAGGTTGGCCGAGATGCCGCCCGGCGAGGCCGCAAGCAGCATGAGGCCGACCGCGAACACCGGCGAAAGCCCGAAGCCCACGATGATCGCGTAGCACGCGAGCGGCAGTCCGACGACCTGCAGCACGAGCGCGATGGTGACCGCCTTGGGGTGCTTGAAGAGCCGCCGGAAGTCGTCCAGCGAAAGCGACAGCCCGAGTCCGAACATCACCAGCGCCAGTGCGCCGAACAGGAAGCGGGTCACGATGAGCGTAGCGTCCATGGCTTGCTGTCTCCTCTTTCTGGTTCTTCTGAAAAAATGGCTGCCGGCACCCGTCGCGCAGGCGCTGGCAGCCGTGGAAATCGGGATCGGTGCTTGCTTATTGCTTGTAGCTGTCGTCGATGCGGTCGAGCTTGCGGATCAGCGAAGGCCAGACGAACTGCCCGCCCAGGCCGCCGGTCTGCACCTTCATCGCCTGGCCCACGCCCTCGACGATCTTGGGGTTCACCTGCGTGAGCTCGCTGCCGCCCGATTGCGCGGCGATCTGGATCTGGCAGGTGTTCTCGAAGGTGTACATCGAAAGGAAGGCGTCGGCAATGGTCTTGCCGCAAGTCAGCAGGCCATGGTTGCGCAGCATCAGGAAATTGGCGTTGCCCATGTCGGCCTGCAGGCGCGGCTTCTCGTCGTCGCGGAAGGCCACGCCTTCGTAGTCGTGGTAGGCGAGCGAGGCCAGCACGAAGGTCGACTGCTGGCTGATGGGCAGCACGCCGTTCTTCTGCGCGCTCACCGCGATGCCGGCCCTGGTGTGGGTGTGCAGCACGCACTGGATGTCTTCGCGCGCCGCATGCACCGCGCTGTGGATCACGAAGCCGGCCGGGTTCACGGGATAGGGCGACTCGATGATCTTGTTGCACTGCTGGTCGACCTTGACCAGGCTCGACGCGGTGATCTCGTCGAACATCAGGCCGTAGGGATTGATCAGGAAGTGGTGCTCGGGCCCGGGGATGCGCGCGCTGATGTGCGTGAAGACGAGGTCGCTCCAGCCGTAGAGCGCCACCAGGCGATAGCAGGCGGCAAGGTCGACGCGCAGCTGCCACTCCTCGGCGGAGACGAGCTTCTGGATTTCGGACTGGGTGTTTGCGTTCATGGTGGGTTGGTTCCTTGTGGGGGTCAGGCCGCGGCCGGTTCCTTCATGGCCGCCTTGTAGATGCTCTGCTTCGGCTGCGCCATCAGGCGCTGCAGCATGGGTTCGAATTCGCCGATGGGCAGCGTCTCGGCGCGGGGATCGAAGGCCGGGTTGTCGTAGAGCGCGCAGAACTCGGCCGTGCGCTCGTAGTGCGGATGGTCCTTGAAGCCGTCGCGCATGTCGCGGTCCAGGCCGATGTGATGGAAGAAGTAGTGGCCCTGGAAGATGCCGTGGTGCTGCACCATCCAGTGGTTGGCCTCGCTCACGAAGGGCTTGAGGATGGCCGCGGCAATGTCCGGATGGTTGAAGCTGCCGAGCGTGTCGCCGATGTCGTGCAGGAGCGCGCACACCACGTATTCCTCGTCGCGGCCGTCGCGCAGCGCGCGCGTGGCGGTCTGCAGCGAATGGGTGTAGCGGTCGACCGGAAAGCCGCCGTAGTCGCCTTCGAGGATCTGCAGGTGCCTGATCACGCGCGCGGGCAGGCCGCCCGCGAACTGCCTGAACTCGCCGCCGATCAGTTGCCAGTCTTCGCGCGTGCTCTCCTGCATGCTCCTGAAACCTGCCCGTTCGCTCATCGTGTTGTCTCCGTGTTCCTGGGGGAGCGGCCACTGTAGACCCGGGCTTGACGTTCAACTGTCAAGAATTTGACAATGCAAGGCTCTGGTAAACCCCCGCATGCCGCCTTCCAAACCGCGTCTTTCCCCTGCGCACCGCGCCGCGATGGAGCGCAACCCATGGTTCACCAGCATGCCGCGCGCGCAGCGCGAAGCACTGCTGGGCGCGGGCGAACTCATTCACGTGCGCCGCGGCGCGATGGTGTTCCGCCAGGGCGATCCGATCCATGCGGCGGGCGGCGGCTTCTATGGCCTCCTGGCCGGCACGATCAAGATCTCGTCGCTGCGGCAGGACGGGCGCGAGGCCATTCTTGCGGTGCTCGAACCCGGCAACTGGTTCGGCGAGATCACGCTGATCGACGGCTCGCCGCGCACGCACGACGCCACCGCGCTGGAGGCGCTCGACCTGCTGGTGGTGCCGCCCGCGGCCTTTGCCCAGCAGATGCGCGACGTGGTCTTTGCCAATGCGATGGCCGCCATGCTGGCCGCGCGCGTGCGCATGCTCTACGGCCTGACCGAAGACGCCACGCTGCGCAGCCTGCGCGCGCGCGTGGCGCACCGGCTGCTGGTGCTGGCGCGCGGCGACGCCACGCAGTCGGTGCTGCTGCGCCGCACGCTGATGCTGCCGCAGGAGGCGCTGGCAATGATGCTCGGCGTCACGCGCCAGACGCTCTCGAAGGAGCTCAATGCGCTGGCGGGCGAGGGCGTGCTCGCGCTGGGCTACGGGCGCATCGAGCTCAGGTCGCTCGACGCGCTGCAGGCGCTGGTGAGCACCGGGTAGCGCCTCAGCGCAGCACGCGCCCGTCGGCCGAGATGCTGATCAGGTCGATGGTGCGCGAGGCATCGCGCAGGCCCGGGCGCAGGTTGACGCGGAAGCCGCCCACGTCGTAGTCGGTCATGGCGGTCATCACGCGCTGCAGGCTCGCGGTGGTGAAGCCGCGGCCCGCGCGGCGCACCGCTTCGCCCGCCACCTTGACCGCAATGAAGCCTTCGAGGCCTTCGTACGAGGGCGTCTGGTCGGAGTTGTCGACCGCGGCGCGGTACTCCTTGACGATCGGGATGGCCGAGGGCCGCGGCGACGGCACCACCTGCGAGATCACGATGCCGCCGATGTCCTTGCCCAGTTCGGCATAGAGCGGGTCGATGCCCACGATCGAGAAGGCCATGAAGCTGCCGCTGTAGCCGCTCTTGCGCAGCTTGCGGATCGCGTTGGCCGTGGTGCCCGAGAGCGACACCAGCACGATGGCCTGCGGCGTCTGCTGCAGCACCGTCTTGAGCGCCGCGTCGAGCTTGTCGGCGCCGCCGGCCGGCACCATCGCCGAGGCCACCAGCGCGGGCAGCTTCAGCTCGGTGATGGCCTGCTGGACGGCGGCCAGGCCGGCGCGGCCCATGGCGTCGTCGTCGCCCACCAGCGCGATGCGCGTCTGGCCCACGGTGGCGCACTGGCGCACGATCTTCAGCGCCTCGTCGATCATGCCGGGGCGCACGTGGAACACGTGGGGATGGCTGGCCTCGCGCAGCGCGTCGGCGGCGGCAAAGGGCGCGAACAGCAGGCTGCCCTGCTGCGCGGCCACGTTGGCGCCGGCGTCGCTGCTGGCGGTGCCCACGAAGCCGAACAGCATGTCGGCCTTGTCGGTGCCGAGCAGGGTGCGCGCGTTGGCGGCGGCCCGGCCCGCGTCGTAGCCGTCGTCGAGCTGCAGCAGCTTGAGCTGCAGGCCGCTCGCGGCATTGCGCTCGTTGAAATCGGCCACCGCGAGCCGGCTGCCGGCCGCGAAGGCCAGCCCGATCTCGCCGGCCGCGCCCGTCAGCGGCACCGACTGGCCCAGCAGGACCACCCGCGCGCCCGCCGCCCGGCTCGATGATTGCGAAAGCGCCGGCAGATGAACGCCGCCGCCCAGCAGCAGCGCTGCGCCAGCCTTGCCCAGCCATTCCCTGCGAGAACTGTCCATGGCTCACCTTTTTTAACAGTAGTAAAAAAGTGTAGCAAGTTCGATGCCCATGGGAAAGGCCGCGGCGAGAGAGGCCGCGCCGCCGGCGTGCCGCAGGAGCGGCTTCAGGCCCGCCGGAACACCAGGTCCCAGACGCCGTGGCCCAGCTTGATGCCGCGGTTCTCGAACTTGGTGAGCGGCCGGTATTCCGGCTTGGGCGCGTAGCCTTCGGCCGTGTTGCGCAGCAACGGTTCGGCGGACAGCACCTCGAGCATCTGCTCGGCGTAGGGCTGCCAGTCGGTGGCGCAATGGATGTAGCCGCCCGGCTGCAGGTGCTCGGCGAGCTTTTTCACGAACTCGGGCTGGATCAGGCGGCGCTTGTTGTGGCGCTTCTTGTGCCAGGGGTCGGGAAAGAACACATGCACGCCCGCCAGCGAGCCGGGCTGCAGCATGTGGTCGAGCACATCGACCGCATCGTGCGCGCAGATGCGGATGTTGGTGATCGACTGCTCGCCGATGCGCTTGAGCAGTGCGCCCACGCCGGGCTCGTGCACTTCGCAGCACAGGAAGTTGGTCTCGGGCAGCACGGTGGCGATGTGCGCGGTGGCCTCGCCCATGCCAAAGCCGATCTCGAGCACGGTCGGCGCGGCGCGGCCGCCGAAGGCCGCCACGAGGTCGAGCGGCTCGGGCTTGTAGGGGATGAGGAACAGCGGCCCCAGCTCGGCAAAGGCGCGCGCCTGGCCGTCGGTGGTGCGGCCCGCGCGCTTCACGAAGCTCTTGAGGCGGCGGTGCAGCGGATGCGGCTTGTTGCTGTTGTCGTCGGCCGCGTCGTCGTTGCTGGGCGGGGAATCGTGGGGCACGGTGTCGGGAAAGGTCATTACGGCCGCGAATTGTAGAGATCGCGCCATTCGGGCACCCAGCCGGCCAAGGCCGGCGCGCAGGAAGCGGCCGCGCTGGCGCGCAGCCCGAGCACGCGCGCGGCCGCGTCGAGGGCCGCCAGGGCGGCCTCGGGCGTGGCGGTGTCGATGGCGGTGGCGCCGTTCTGCTTGGAGAGCTTGTCTCCGTCGGCGCCGCGCACCAGCGGCGTGTGCAGGTAGCTGGGCGTGGGCAGGCCGAGCGCGCGCTGCAGCAGGATCTGGCGCGCGGTGTTGTCGGCCAGGTCTTCGCCGCGCACGACGTCGGTCACGCCCTGTTCCGCGTCGTCGACCACCACCGCGAGCTGGTAGGCCCACGGGCCATCGGCGCGGCGCAGCACGAAGTCGCCGACCTCGCGGCCGACATCCTGGCATTGGCGGCCGAGGCGGCGGTCGGTCCAGCAGAGTTCGCCGGAGGCCAGTGCCGGCTGGGCGGATTCGAACTTCTCGGTGGCAAAGCGCCAGGCGCGTGCGGGCTTGCCGTGCAGCCCGCCCCGGCAGGTGCCGGGGTAGACCCGCTCGCCATGGCGCGTGTGCGGCCGGCCGAGCCGTGCGAGGGCCTCGTCGATGTCCTTGCGCGAGCAGCCGCAGGGGTAGGCAAGGCCGAGGGCCTGCAGCCTTGCCAGCGCGGCTTCATAGCGCGCGGTGCGCTGCGTCTGCCACACCGGTGCTTCGTCGGGCAGCAGGCCGCAGTCGGCCAGCTGCTGGAGGATGTGCTCGCCCATGCCGGGCAGGCAGCGTTCGGTGTCGGCGTCCTCGATGCGGACCAGCCAGCGCGCCTTGGGGCCGCGCGCGCGCACGTCGAGCCAGCTTGCGAGCGCAGCCACCAGCGAGCCGGCATGCAGCGGGCCGGTGGGCGAGGGCGCGAAACGGCCGGTCTCCCGCATCCGCGGATCAGATCACTGCGAGCGCCAGCGAAAGGCCCGAGAGGAACGCGTCCTCGACCCGATGGCCGATGCACCAGTCGCCGGCCACGCCGATGCGTGCCTTGGCGTCCCACAGGTGGCTCTTGCCCACTGGAACCTGGGTCTGGGCTTCGGGCCAGCAGCGCGCCCGGGCGTGCGTGGGCGCGGCATGGATGCCGGTGATCTCGGCGAAGGCGCGCAGCAGCTTGGCCTCGACGCGCGCGGCGTCGTCGCGCAGGTGCTCCTGCGACCAGGCGGCGCTGGCCTGCAGCGTCCAGCGCTCGACGCGTTCGCGGCCGGGCTTGGACGACTCGCGCGCGAGCCATGCCACGCGGTGGTGGGTGCTGCGCGCCGCGTTCCATTGCGGGCCGAGGTGCGACATGTTGGCCTGGTTGGCCTGCGGGAAGGCGATCATCAGGGTCCAGCAGGGCGCGATGCGCACCGGCTCGATCTTCTGGCTGATGGCGGCCGAGAGCTTGCCGTCGCCCAGCAGCGCGCGCGTGCGCGAGGGCGGCACGGCCAGCAGCACGGCGTCGAAGCCCGAGTACACGTGCTGCGAATCGTCTTCACCGGCGGTGCGCAGCTGCCAGCGCTTGGCGTCGAGCGCATCGGGTTCGATCTGCGTGACCTGCGTGTCGGCCACGAGGCTGTCGCCCAGCGGCGCGGCCCAGTGGGCCACCAGGGCGTCCATGCCCGGCTGCGCCACCCAGTGCGATTCGCGCCCGGGCAATGCGGCCTCTGCCACGCGGCCGTGCGCATCGAGCACGCGCACGAGGTTGGCGCTCCAGGGGCGGCAGAGGCTGGGCGTGGCTTCCAGCGCCAGCGCAAAGCGCGGATCGCGCACGGTGAAGTACTGCGCGCCGCTGTCGAAGCGACCGAAGGCGGTGTCGACGCTCGCCATGCGCCCGCCGGGTGCGGCCTCGCGTTCGAACACCGTCACCTTGTGGCCGGCCTGCACCAGCGTCCGGGCGCAGGCCACGCCGGCAATGCCGGCGCCGACGACGGCGTAGTGGCGGGGAGCGGCGGGGGTTCGGTGGCGGTCGGCCGCCTTTGCAGTTGCGCGAGTGGTCATGAGGGACTCTTTTCTTGTGTACGGAGACGGATGGATGTGTCCGGACTCTACAACGGTCTGCAAAGGGGCCGCCGCGCGGTCGCAAGGCGATGGCTTTCAACGCCCCCGATGCCGCTCCAGCAGCGCCCGCCGCGTGGCCTCGTGCTCGAACTGCGCGAGCCACCATTCGAGCGCGCGGCCCGGTCCGCCCGCGCTGCGCACGCGCCAGGCGCAGTGCATGGTGGCCAGCGGCGGCTGGCGTTCGGTCTTGCGCTCGACCAGGTGGCCGGCCTCGATGTAGGGCCGCGCCATCGGCTCGGGCAGGAAGCCGCCGCCCAGTCCGTGCAGCTGCGCGTTCAGCTTGGCCTGCATGCTCGGCACCGTGAGCACGTCCTGTCCGCCGACCAGGTTGACCGTCATGCTCGGCCCGCTGCGCACCGAGTCGGCCGCTGCCACCGCGCGATGCTGGCGCAGCACCGCATCGGTCAATGGCTCGGGCAGGCGCGCGAGCGGATGGTGCGGCGCCACCGCATAGACAAAACACAGCTCGCCGATCGGCCGGCTGCGGATGCCGGTGGCGGTGAAGGCCAGGCTCGCCGCGTCGAGCACCGCGCCGATGGCCAGGTCGGCCTCGCCGCTGGTCAGCGCCTCGATGGTGCCGAGCAGGGTCTCGTCGCGCAGCTTGAGCCGCGTGGGCGGATCGAGCGCGAAGAAGGCGGTGGCCAGGTCGAGCAGCGGGTCGCGCGCGATCACGCTGTCGACCGCGATGGTGAGCATCGGCTCCCAGCCGGTGGCCACGCGCTTGACGCGGTTGGCCACCGCGTCGATCTCGCCCAGCAGCCGCGCCGCCTCGCGCAGCAGTTCGGCGCCGGCCTCGGTGATGCGGGCCTGGCGTGCACTGCGGTCGAACAGCAGCACGTCGAGCGCGTCCTCGATCTGGCGCACGCGGTAGCTGAGCGCGCTGGGCACGAGGTTGAGCGCGCGCGCCGCGCCGGCAAAGCTGCCGGTGGCGGCCACGGTCTGCAGCATGGCGAGCGCGTCGGGGGTCAGTACGTCTCTGGCGCTGGGCATGGCGGTTCCTTCGATCGAGTGATCGATTGATCAAAAAATTTGAATGATGCCATCAAAATCAGGCGCTTTTATCGATGGGGTGCGGACCTAAAGTTCTTCACATCCGCTGCGCATCCGGCGCGGCATACGAAGAAGGCCCGAGCATCCCCACGGGACAGGGCCGAAGGAGTTTGACGATGTTGCAAGTCCGTAAATCACAGGAACGCGGTTATGCCGACCATGGCTGGCTGCGCTCGTTCCACAGCTTTTCCTTTGCTGGCTACTACGACCCGGCCCACATGGGTTTCGGCAACCTGCGGGTGATCAACGAAGACCGCGTGGCCGCGGGCGCCGGCTTCGGCACTCATGGCCACAAGGACATGGAGATCATCAGCTACGTGCTCTCGGGCGAACTGGCGCACAAGGACAGCATGGGCAACGTGGAATCCATTCCGCCGGGCGACGTGCAGCGCATGAGCGCGGGCCGCGGCGTGATGCACAGCGAGTTCAACCACAAGGCCGACGAGACCACGCATTTCCTGCAGATCTGGATCGAGCCGAACGTGCGCGGCATTGCGCCGGGCTACGAGCAGAAGAAGTTCAGCGACGCCGAAAAGCGCGGCAAGCTGCGCCTGGTGGCCTCGCCCGACGGTAGCGACGGCTCGGTGACGGTGCATGCCGATGCGCGCCTGTTCGCAGGCCTGCTCGACGGCGACGAGAAGGCCAGCCTGGCGCTGGACCCCCAGCGCAAGAGCTACGTGCACCTGGTGCGCGGCGAGCTCGAGGTCAATGGCCAGAAGCTCGCGGGCGGCGACGCCGCGATGCTCGAAGGCGAATCGCAGCTCACGCTCGGCGCCGGCAAGGATGCCGAAGTGCTGGTGTTCGACCTGGCGGCATGATCCCTGGCCGGGCGCATGCCGCCCGGCTTTTTTTACTTGAATTTCAACAACCCGAGGAGTTTTCAACCATGGCAACCACAACCACCACCACCCCCAATGCAGCCCAGGACACGCTGGCGCTGGTCGGCCGCATCCTGATCGCGTACCTGTTCATCCCGGCCGGCATCGGCAAGCTCATGGGCTTTGCGGGCACCGTGGGCTACATCAACTCGGTGGGCCTGCCGCTGCCGGAAGTGGGCGCCGCGATCGCCATCCTGGTCGAACTCGTCCTCGGCATCGCGCTGCTGGTGGGCTTCAAGACCCGCTGGACCGCCATTGCGATGGCGATCTTCACCGTGGCCGCCGCGCTGTTCTTCCACAAGTACTGGGCCGTGCCCGATGCGATGAAGATGATGCAGCAGATCAACTTCAACAAGAACATCGCGATCGCCGGCGGCCTGCTCGCCTTCGCCGCCTTCGGCCCCGGCCGCTTCAGCATCGACAAGCGCTGATTCCATAACCCGAACAAAGGAGTTCCTGAGCATGGCAAACATCGTCGTCGTCTTCCATTCCGGCTACGGCCACACCCAGCGCGTGGCGCAAGCCGTGGCCGATGGCGCGGACGCGCAGCTGCTCGCCATCGATGCCGATGGCAACCTGCCCGAAGGCGGCTGGGAGACGCTGGCCGCGGCCGACGCGATCATCTTCGGCTCGCCGACCTACATGGGCGGCGTGAGCTGGCAGTTCAAGAAATTCGCCGATGCCTCGTCCAAGGTCTGGTTCACGCAAGGCTGGAAGGACAAGCTCTTCGCGGGCTTCACCAACAGCGCCACCATGAACGGCGACAAGGTCGCGACCATCGCCTACCTGTGGACGCTTGCGATGCAGCACAGCGGCCTCTGGGTCAGCATGGGCATCCTGCCGACCAACAACAAGGCGGCCACGCGCGATTCGATGAACTACGTGGGCGGCTACGGCGGCCTGCTGACGCAGTCGCCTTCGGATGCGAGCCCGGCCGAGATGTTCAAGGGCGACTTCGACACTGCAAGGGCATTCGGCGAGCGTATTGCCGCAGTGGCAAGATCACGCGGATAAACCCAGCCACCAAGGAGCCCCCGATGACCGATACCGCCGCACAGACCCAATTGCTTCAACCACACGACAAGGACCTGGGCGGCGGCTTCAAGGTGCGGCGCCTGCTGCCCGCGGCGCAGCGCCGCTCGGTGGGCCCGTTCGTGTTCTTCGACCACTTCGGCCCGGCCACCGAGCAGCCCGGCACCCAGCACGATGTGCGGCCGCATCCGCACATCGGCCTGTCCACGGTCACCTATCTTTTCGAGGGCGCGATGATGCATCGCGACAGCTTGGGCAGCGTGCAGGAGATCCTGCCCGGCGCCATCAACTGGATGACCGCGGGGCGCGGCATCGTGCACTCCGAGCGCAAGCCCGAACGACTCAAGGCCGACACCTACGTGAACCACGGGCTGCAGCTCTGGGCTGCCTTGCCGCAGGCGCATGAAGAAACCGAGCCGAGCTTCGAGCACACGCCGGCCAGTGCGATTCCCGAAGTGGTGGAGCAGGGCGTGGCGGTGCGCGTGCTGGTGGGCGAGGCCTTCGGCCAGCGCTCGCCAGTCAAGGCACTGTCGCAGACGATCTACCTCGACATCGCATTGCCAGCGGGCGGCCGCTTCGAGCTGCCCGCGCTGGCACCCGAACTGGCGGTCTATGCCGTCGATGCCGATGCGAGCGTCAATGGCGAATCGATCCCCGCGCACACGATGGCGGTTCTGCCCGACGGCCAGGGCGCGGTGCTGGCTTGCGACACCGCCGCGCGCCTGATGGTGATCGGCGGCGAGCCGCTCGACGGCCCGCGCTACATCACCTGGAATTTCGTCTCGAGCCGGCGCGAACGGATCCTCGAAGCGGGCTCCGACTGGGCTGCGCAGCGCATGGGGCATGTGCCCGGCGAGACCGAATTCATTCCGCTGCCCGGCAAGCCCTTTGGTGTGCGTGAGCCCGACGTGGGCACGACGCCGGTCTGACTCCCAGAGCGCGTGGCCGGCAACCCGCCGGCTATTTCTTCAGGCCGCTACTCAGGTCGATGTCTTCCGACGCACGCGCGCTGGCATCGGCCGCACGCGCGCTCAGGTCGGGCGCCAGCGCGCGCCGGCCGTCGAACACGAAGCAGTCGCCGTGGTAGTGCGCGCCGCCGACCTCTTCGAAATATTTCAGGATGCCGCCTTCGAGCTGCAGCACGTTCTCGATGCCTTCTTCGCGCATCAGGATCGCGGCCTTCTCGCAGCGGATGCCGCCGGTGCAGAAGCTCACCACCGTCTTGCCCGCGAAATCGGCGCGGTGCGCCTTGAGCGCGGGCGGGAATTCGGTGAACTTGGTGATGCGCCAGTCGATTGCGCCGTCGAAGCTGCCTTCGTCGACCTCGAAGTCGTTGCGCGTGTCGAGCAGCGCGATTTCCCGGCCTCCGTCGTCGTGGCCCTGGTCGAGCCAGCGCTTGAGCGTGGGCGCGTCCACGCCCGGCGCACGGCCTGCTGCCGGCTGGATGGCCGGGTGGTCCATGCGGATGATCTCGCGCTTGAGCTTCACCAGCATGCGGCGGAAGGGCTGCGCGGCCGACCAGCTTTCCTTGGTTTCGAGGTCGGCGAAGCGCGCATCGGCGCGCAGGCTGGCAACGAAGCTGCGCACGGCATCGGGCAGCCCCGCCAGGAACAGGTTGATGCCTTCCGGCGCCAGCAGGATGGTGCCCATGAGGCCCAGGGCCTGGGCGCGCTCGCGCAGGTCTTCGCGCAGCACGGGGCTGTCGTCGATGGCCACGAACTTGTAGGCCGCAATATTCAAAATCTCTTGCACGGGCCGAGATTGTAGGGATTGCCAACCCACATCGTGGAGTGCCGGTTTCTACAATGGGCGGATGTTTGTTCACCTGCGCCTGCACACCGAGTTTTCCGTCGTCGACGGCACCAACCGCATCGACGAAGTCGTCAAGGCCGCCGCTGCCGACAAGCAGCCCGCGCTGGCCATCACCGACCTGAACAACCTGTTCGGGGCGGTCAAGTTCTACAAGCAGGGGCGAGGCAAGGGCGTCAAGCCGGTCATCGGTGCCGAAATCTTCATCGAAGGCCTGGGCAAGGAGCCCGGCGTGCTCACCCGCATCGTGCTGCTGGTGCAGAACATGGAGGGCTACCTCCACCTGTCCGAGCTGCTGGCGCGCGCCTGGACGCAGAACGTGGGCCGTGGCCAGTCGCAGGCGGCCTGCAAGCTCGAATGGCTCCAGGAACTGCAGGGCGGGCTGATCGCGCTGTCGGGCGCGCAGGCCGGCCCGCTGGGCGCGCCGCTGCTGCAGGGGCAGGAAGAGCGCGCCGCCGAGCTGGCGCTGCAGCTGGCGGGCATGTTCCCGCATCGCTTCTACATCGAGCTGCAGCGTGCGGGCCGCCCTGACGATGAGCCGCACGTGATTGCCGCCGTGAAGCTCGCGGCCCGGCTGCGCCTGCCGGTGGTCGCGACGCACCCGGTGCAGTTTGCCGAGCGACAGGACTACGAGGCGCACGAGGCGCGCGTCTGCATCTCGGAAGGCGAAATCCTGGGCAACCCGCGCCGCGTGCGCAAGTTCACCGAAGAGCAGTACTTCAAGTCGAGCGCCGAAATGCAGGCGCTCTTTGCCGACGTGCCGAGCGCGCTGGCCAACACAGTCGAGATCGCCAAGCGCTGCAACCTGACGCTGGTGCTCGGCAAGCCGCAGCTGCCCGACTTTCCGACGCCCTTCATCGGCGAAGGCGTGCGCATGCCGATCGACGAGTTCTTCCGCCAGGAGTCCTTTGTGGGCCTGGAAGAACGCCTGGCGCACCTCTACCCCGATCCGGCCCGGCGCGATGCCGAGAGGCCGCGCTATGTGGAGCGCCTCGAGTTCGAGATCAACACGATCCTGAACATGGGCTTCCCCGGCTACTTCCTGATCGTGGGCGACTTCATCAAGTGGGCCAAGAACAATGGCTGCCCGGTGGGCCCGGGCCGGGGCTCGGGCGCGGGCTCGCTGGTTGCCTACGCGCTGAAGATCACCGACCTCGATCCGCTCGAATACAAGCTGCTGTTCGAACGCTTCCTGAACCCTGAGCGCGTCTCGATGCCCGACTTCGACATCGACTTCTGCCAGGGCAACCGCGACCGCGTGATCGACTATGTGAAGGACAAGTACGGCCGCGATGCCGTGAGCCAGATCGCCACCTTCGGAACGATGGCCGCGCGCGCCGCCATCCGCGACGTGGGGCGCGTGCTCGACATGAGCTACATGTTCTGCGATGGCATCAGCAAGCTCATTCCCAACAAGCCGGGCCAGCCCGTCACCATTCAATATCCGCCGGACCCCAAGGTGGAAGGCGACAAGAACAACTACGCCATCGAGATGGAGCCGCAGCTCGCGGCGCGCATCGAGAAGGAAGAAGAAGTGCGCATGCTGGTCGAGCTCGCGCAGAAGCTCGAGGGCATGACGCGCAACATCGGCATGCACGCGGGCGGCGTGCTGATCGCGCCCGGCAAGCTCACCGACTTCTGCCCGCTCTACCAGCAGCCCGGCAGCGACTCGGCCGTGAGCCAGTACGACAAGGACGACGTGGAGGCCATCGGCCTCGTGAAGTTCGACTTCCTGGGCCTGGCCACGCTCACCATTCTTGAGATCGCGAAAGAATTCATCGTCAAGCGCCACAAGGGCCAGGAGAACTTCGCGTACGAGAACATCAGGCTCGACGACCGCGAGACCTACAAGCTGTTCTCCGAGGGCAAGACGGAGGCGGTGTTCCAGTTTGAAAGCCGCGGCATGCAGGGCATGCTGAAGGATGCGCGGCCGACGCGGCTGGAGGACCTGATCGCGCTCAACGCGCTGTACCGTCCGGGCCCGATGGACCTGATCCCGAGCTTCGTGGCGCGCAAGCACGGCCGCGAAGAGGTGGAGTACCCGCACCCGGCCGTGGCCGAGATGCTCTCCGAGACCTACGGGATCATGGTCTACCAGGAGCAGGTGATGCAGACCGCGCAGATCCTGGGCGGCTACTCGCTCGGCGGCGCCGACCTGCTGCGCCGCGCCATGGGCAAGAAAAAGCTCGAGGAGATGGCCGAGCACCGCGAGAAATTCCGCGCGGGCGCGCTCAAGACGCACGGCATTCCCCAGGACAAGGCCGACGAGATCTTCGACCTGATGGAGAAGTTCGCGGGCTACGGCTTCAACAAGTCGCACGCCGCCGCGTACTCGCTGCTGGCGTACCACACGGGCTGGCTCAAGGTCCACTACACGGCCGAATTCTTCTGCGCCAACATGACCGTGGAAATGGACGACACCGACAAGCTCAAGGTGCTGTTCGAAGACGCGCAGAAGAATTTCGGCATCACCTTCGAGCCGCCGGACGTGAACCGCGGCAACTACCGCTTCGAGCCTGTCACCGACAAGGTGATTCGCTATGGCCTGGGTGCCGTCAAGGGCACCGGCCAGCTCGCGGTCGAGGCCGTGGTGCGCGCACGGGAAGAGGGCGGTCCGTTCAAGAGCCTGTTCGATTTCTGCGTGCGCATCGACCGCCAGCGCATCAACAAGCGCACGGTCGAAGCGCTCATCAAGGCCGGTGCCTTCGACGCGATCCAGCAGAACCGCGCCTCGCTCATCGCCTCGGTCGACCGCGCCTTCGAGTTCGCGGCCGCCACCGAGGCCAATGCGGCGCAGGTCGACATCTTCGGCGACAGCGAGCACGGCTCGGCGACGCAGGAGCCCGAGCTGGTGGACGCCACGCCCTGGGGCGTGAAGGAGCGGCTCACCTTCGAGAAGACGGCCGTCGGCTTCTATCTTTCGGGCCACCTGTTCGACGAGGTGGCGCACGAGGTGCGGCGCTTCTGCAAGCGCGAGATCGGCGACCTCATGGACACGCGCGAACAGCAGGTGATCGCGGGCATCGTGAGCGATTTCCGCGTGATCAACGGCCAGCGCGGCCGGCTGGCGATCTTCAAGCTCGACGACAAGTCCGATGCCATCGACGCCACCGCGGACGAGGCGCTGATCAATGCGAACCGCAACACCTTGAAGGACGACGAGCTGGTGATCGTGAGCGGCCGGCTGCAGCCGGGCCGCGGCGGCTTCGAGGCCCGTTTCCAGGTGCAGCAGGTGTGGGACCTGGCCACCGCGCGCTGCCGCTTCGGGAAATTCCTGCGGGTGGCCGTCAATGGCAAGGCGCCCGACATCGCGCGCCTGGTGAAGGACTTTCCTCCGCGCACCGAGCAGAGCGAGCATGGCGACCTCGTGCAGGGGCTGCCGGTGCGCCTGTCGATGGCGCGCGGCGGCGCGCAGGTCGAACTGCAGCTCGGCGAGCGCGCCAGGTTCTTCCCGACCGACGCCGCACTCGCGAGCTGGACGGCGCAGGCGGAGGCCGGCAAGGCCTCGGTCGTCTACGAGTGAGCCTCGCCTTCGGAGGCATGGCTCCCGAAGGCGGCGCCGCCGCCGCTAGCGCTTAGGTTTGAGCACCACGATCAGCGATGGGTAAATGCGTCCATCGGTGTCGCGCGGCAGTTTGTCGGTCTTGTGCAGGCCGCGTTCGGCGGCTTCGTCCCAATTGGGCAATCCACTCGACTTGGTCAACTTGACGCCGACGATGGTGCCATCCGGCGCGAGATTCACTAGGAACTCGGCAGGGGGGTTGCCGTTCACAGTATCAGCATCGGGGAAGGTGATGTTTGGCCGCACCGCCGCGGCGATGCGCGCTTCATAGCCGCTCGACGGCCCTGACGAGCGCATCGCCGTGCCCTTGGAATCATCGCTGCCGCTCGCGCCCGCGAGGCCCTGCATGCGCTTGAGCGTTGCCGCGCGGTCGGCCGCGGCCTGCTTGGCTGCGGCTTCCTGCTGCTTCTTCGCTTCGGCCTGCTTGGCCTCGGCTTCCTGCTGCTTCTTCTGCTGCTCGGCGAGCTTTTGCTGCTGCGCCTTCTTGCGTTCGGCTTCGTCTTCGGCGCGCTGCCTGGCCTCGAGCTCTTTCTTGCGCTGCTGTTGCTGGCGCTCGAGCTCGCGCTCCTTCTGTTCCTTTTCTTCCTTGAGCTTTTTCTCGCGCTCGAGCGCGATGTCCGGCGCACGCGGCGGCGGCGCGGGCTCGGGTGCCTTCACCTGAGGCGGGGGCGGCGGCGGAGGAGGAGCAGGCGGCGGAGGCGCGGGAGCGGGCGTGGGTGCCTGCGGCGCCGACAGGCGCGGCGCGGCCTGCTGCACCGTGGAAGACCACAGCTCCGCATCGACGGCGCCTTCGTCGGCATCGCTGCGCCAGCGCACTCCCCACGTCAGCGCGGCAATCAGCAGCGCGTGCGCAATCAGCGCGAGCAGCACCGCGCGCGGCGTGCCGCGCTGCGGCGGTGGTGCGAACTCGGGGCGATCCAGGGCGAGCGACATGCCTTATTTGCCGCCCGTGGTGGTGACGGACAGGCCCACGCGCTCGATGCCGCTGCGCTTGAGCTGGTTCATCGCCTTCACGACGGTTTCGTACTTCACGGACTTGTCGGCGCTGATGACCACGGGGCGCTGGTCGTCGCCGCCCTGGGCGGTCTTGGCCGCGGAGCCGATCTGGGTCATGGGAACGGACGTGCCGCCGCTGCCGGCGGACGGGTCTTTCTTGATCTGCGCTTCGTCGTCGCTCTTGATGACGATCTCGATCGGCTTGTCGGGCTGCTTGTTGGCGCGGTCGACCGAGGGCAGGTTGATCACGCTCGGCGTGATGAGCGGCGCGGTGACCATGAAGATGATCAACAGCACCAGCATCACGTCGATGAACGGGACCATATTGATCTCGTTGATCGTGCGGCGGCCTCGGCCCCGGGATGAAACTGCGGGCATGGGCTGTAACCTCCGCTCAGCGGTTGGCCGGAGCCGCCGAAGTTGCCGACGCCACCGCGGCCGGGTTGGCCGAGAGGTTGCGCTGCAGGATGTTGGAGAACTCCTCGATGTAGGTTTCGAGGGCAATCGCGATCTTGTCGATCTCGCGTGCGAAGCGGTTGTAGCCCACCACCGCCGGAATGGCGGCGAACAGGCCGATGGCGGTGGCCACCAGCGCTTCGGCAATGCCGGGCGCCACGGTGGCCAGCGTCACCTGCGCGAGCGCGGCCAGGCCGGTGAAGGCATGCATGATCCCCCAGACCGTGCCGAACAGGCCGACATACGGCGACACCGAGCCCACGGTGGCGAGGAACGACAGGTTCTGCTCGGCCGCGTCGAGTTCGCGCTGGAAGCTCGCGCGCATGGCGCGGCGGGCGCCGTCCAGCAGCGTGGGCGCGTCGCTCACGTGGCGCTCGCGCAGCTTCTGGTACTCGCGCATGCCCGAGGCGAAGATGCGCTCCATGGGCCCCGCGAACTTGGCGTTCTGCGCGGCCGAGGCGAACAGTTCGTTCAGGCTGGTGCCCGACCAGAACTCGCGCTCGAAGTCGTCGTTGAGCGCGCGCATGCGGCGCAGCGCGAAGTACTTGCGGATGATCGCGGCCCAGCTGGCGATCGAGACGATCACGAGCAGCAGCACGACCAGTTGCACCACGAAGCTCGCATGGAGCAGGAGATTGATGATGGAGAGGTCTTGGTTCATGGCTTGAAAGGTTGAGTCATGGAGCCGCCGCAGCGCTCGAGGGTTCCCGCAACTTGGACTGGTATCCGAGCAGGACGCAATGTGGAGGCATCCACCCAGCCGATGCGGATCGTGCCTTCGCACAGCAGAACGGGCGCCGCGGCCCCCATTCGTTCCTGCTCTGTTTTTGATAGCACGCGTTGACCGATTATCAACGACGCCGTGCCCAGTTGTCGGAGATCGGCTGTAACCAGCAGTTCGTCGTCGAGCCGGGAGGGGCGATGGTATTTGAGCTGCGTTTCGCTCACCACGAACTGGCCGCCGGTTTCCTCGCGCAGCTTTCGCTGTTCCACGCCCAGCGAGCGCAGCCATTCGGTGCGGCCGCGCTCCATGAACTTGAGGTAGTTGGCGTAGAACACGATGCCGCCGGCGTCGGTGTCTTCCCAGTAGACGCGGATCGGAAACGCGTAGCTCATCGGGCGGGGTTCGCGATCATGGCGCGCAGGCGCTCGACCGATTCCTGCAGGTGCGCCATCGAGCTGGCGGTGGAGAAGCGCACGAACCTGCTTGTCTCGGCCGTGCCGAAGTCGCGGCCCGGCGTCACGGCCACGTGGGCGCGCTTCATGGTTTCGAAGGCGAAGTCCCAGCTGCCCGAGATGCCCAGTTTCTCGGCGACCGCGGTGCAATCGGCCCAGGCGTAGAAGGCACCGTCGGGCACCACCGGCACGTTCAGGCCCAGCGCATTCAGCTGCGGAATGAACCAGTCGCGGCGCGCCTTGAACTCGGCGCGGCGGCGCTCGTATTCGGCAATGCTCTCGGCCTCGAAGCAGGCCAGCGCGGCGTACTGCGACACGGTGCTCGCACAGATGAAGAGGTTTTGCGCGAGCCGCTCGACCACCGGCACCAGCGCCTCGGGCACCACCAGCCAGCCCAGGCGCCAGCCGGTCATGTTGAAGTACTTGCTGAAGCTGTTGATGCTGATGACGTTGTCGTCGATGGCCAATGCCGTCTGCCCGAAGGCATCGTCGTACGAGAGGCCCAGGTAGATCTCGTCGATCAGCGTGATGCCGCCGCGCTGCGACACCACCTCGTGGATGCGGCGCAGTTCATCGGGCGCGATCGAGGTGCCGGTCGGGTTGGAGGGCGAGGCGAGCAGCACGCCGCGCGTCTTGTCGGTCCAGGCGGCCTCGACCTTGGCGGCCGAGAGCTGGAAGCGCTCTTCGGCGGTGGTCGGCACCAGCACGGCCTTGCCGTCCGCGGCGCTCACGAAGTGGCGGTTGCAGGGATAGCTGGGGTCGGGCAGCAGGATCTCGTCGCCGGACTCGATCAGCGCCAGGCACGCCAGCTGCAGCGCAGCCGAAGCCCCCGCGGTCACCACGATGCGGCGGGCCGGCACGTCGACACCGAAGCGCTGTGCGTACCAGCCGCTGATGCGCTCGCGCAGCAGGTCCAGGCCGGTGGCCTGGGTGTACTGCGTGGCACCGGCGCGCACGGCACGCGCGGCGGCTTCCTGCACCAGCGGCGGGGCGGTGAAGTCGGGCTCGCCGATGTTCAGGAAGATCATCGGCCGGTCGGTGTGGGCCACCTCGCGTGCGAGCACGCCGGCGGCCTTGGCCACCTCCATCACATAGAAGGGTTCGATGCGCTGTGCGCGCGCCGAAATTCTCACGTCCTGGCCTTGCCCGAGGCGCGGTCGGCCTCGACTTCGGCGGCGCGCAATTGCGGCGCCAGGCCATTGAGCACGGCGTTCACGTACTTGTGGCCGTCGGTGCCGCCGAATTCCTTGGCAAGCTCGATGCACTCGTTGAGCACCACGCGCCATGGCACGTCCAGGCAGTGCTGGAACTCGTACACGCCGATCCACATCACGGCGTGCTCGATCGGCGAGATCTCCTCGAACTTGCGGTCCAGCAGCGGACGGATCAATGCGTCGAGCTGCTCGGCGCCTTCGATCGAGCCGTGCAGCAGCGCGTCGTAGTGCGCGGCGTCGGCCTTGTGGAAGCCCGCGAGGTCGCGCGTGAAGTGGTCGATCTCGGTCGGGTCGTTGCGGCCCACCAGGTGCTGGTAGAGCGCCTGCAGCGCGAACTCGCGCGCGCGGCTGCGGTTCGACTTGGCCGAGGCCTTGCGCGCGCCGGTGCTGGTGAGGCCGGTACGCACTTGCCGCGCCGGGCGCGGCTTGGCGCCGGCTGCCTTGTTGTTGTTGTCTTCGGTCATGTGAGGGAGGCCAGCAGCCGCGCCATCTCGACAGCCACCTGGGCCGCATCGCGGCCCTTGTCGGTCTGTCGGGCGACGGCTTGCGCTAGGTTTTCGGTCGTGAGGATCGCGTTGGCGATGGGAAGGCGATGGTCGAGCGCCACGCGGCTCACGCTCGCGCCCGATTCGTTGGCCACCAGTTCGAAGTGGTAGGTCTCGCCGCGGATGATGCAGCCCAGCGCCACCAGTGCGTGGTAGCCACCGCGCACGGCCATGGCCTGCAGCGCGACCGGCACTTCGAGCGCGCCGGGAACCTGCACATGATGGATGTCCTCCGCGGCCACGCCCAGCCTCTCGAGTTCGGCGAGGCAGGCGGCGGCGAGCGCATCGGTGATGTCGGCGTTGAAGCGCGCCTGCACGATGCCGATGCGCAGGCCTTTTCCGTCGAGCGGCGTGTTGTGGTCAGCGCCCTTGTTTGCACCTTGCATGGTGGTCAGTCTTTCGTGAGGTAGCCGGCAATTTCGAGGCCGTAGCCCGCGGCCATGCTCGGCATGCGGCGGGGCGTGCCGAGCAGGTTCATCTTGTGCACGCCGCATTCGCGCAGGATCTGCGCGCCGATGCCGTAGCTGCGCAGGTCCATGCGGCCGCGCTCGGGTGCCTGCGCAGGGCGTGCGGTGCCGTCGAATTGCGCAAGCAGCTCGCCGGCCGTTTCGCCGCAATTGAGCAGCACGGCCACGCCCTTGCCCTCGTTCGCGATGTGCGCGAGGCTGGCGTCCAGGCTCCACGAGTGCAGCGAACGGTTGATTTCGAGCGCATCGAGCACCGACAGCGGCTCGTGCACGCGCACCGACACCGTGTCTTCCGGCGCCCACTGGCCGCGCACCAGCGCCAGGTGCACGCCGCGGCTCGGCTTGTCGGTGAAGGCGTGGGCGGTGAAGCTGCCCCAGGCGGTCTGGATCTCGCGGCAGCCGACCTTCTCGACCAGCGATTCGGTGCGGCTCCTGTGCTCGATGAGCGCGGCAATGGTGCCGATCTTGAGGCCGTGTTCGGCCGCGAAGATCTGCAGGTCGGGCAGGCGCGCCATGGTGCCGTCCTCGTTCATCACCTCGCAGATCACCGAGGCGGGCGAGCAGCCGGCCATCGCGGCCAGGTCGCAGCCGGCTTCGGTATGGCCGGCGCGCATCAGCACCCCGCCGTCCACCGCCTGCAGCGGAAAGATGTGGCCGGGCTGCACCAGGTCGCTGGCCACGGCGTTGCGCGCCACGGCCGCCTGCACGGTGCGCGCGCGGTCGGCCGCCGAGATGCCGGTGGTCACGCCTTCGGCCGCCTCGATGGACACGGTGAAGGCCGTCGAATGCTTGGCGCCGTTGCGCGACACCATCGGCGGCAGCTGCAGCCGCTCGCACATCTCGCGCGAGAGCGTGAGGCAGATCAGCCCGCGCGCATGGCGCGCCATGAAATTGATGGCCTCGGGCGTGATGTGGTCGGCCGCAATGACGATGTCGCCTTCGTTCTCGCGGTCTTCCTCGTCCACCAGGATCACCATGCGGCCGGCAGCGAGCTCGGCCACGATCTCCTCGACCGAGGAAATCGGCGCGGGCGCCCGCGTGCCGCGGGGAGCGCCGATGGGCGTGACGGAAGCGTTCATTCGGCTGTGTCCTTGGAATACGTGGAAGGAGTCGGCACCAGGACGCCGGCCTGGAGCATGCGCTCCACGTAGCGCGCCACGGTGTCGATTTCGAGATTGACCTTGGAGCCGGCCTGCAGGCTGCCGAGGGAGGTGTTGTCGACGGTGTGCGGGATCAGGTTGATGCTGATTTCCGCGCCGTCTTCGATGTCGCTCACGCTGTTGACCGTGAGGCTCACGCCGTTGATCGTGATCGAGCCCTTGTAGGCCAGGAAGCGCGCGAGCGCGGGCGGCGCCACCACGCGCAGCTCCCAGCTTTCGCCGACCGGCGCGAAGTGGCTGACCGTGCCGATGCCGTCCACGTGGCCGGAGACGATGTGGCCGCCCAGCCGGTCGCTGGCGCGCAGCGCCTTCTCGAGGTTGATGCGGGCGCCTTCCGCGGTCAGTCCCGCAGTCTTGTCGAGCGATTCGGCCGAGATGTCGATGGTGAACTGCTGCCGGGCGGGGTCGAGCGTGGTCACGGTCATGCACGCGCCGTTGAGCGCAATGCTGTCGCCGAGCCCGACGTCGTCGAGGTAGCCGTCGGGCACCGCAATGCCGAGTCTTTTGCCGTAGGAGGAGGAGGGGCCGAGGTCGTGGATGGCGGCGATGCGCCCCACGCCGGTGATGATTCCGGTGAACATCCACGCATTTTCGCAGACATCCTGGGTCCGCCCGGCGGGCGCCTGCATTCGCCCGCTAGAAAGCGTCCCTTCCGGCGACCCGGGCCACGATCCGCAGGTCCGGCCCGATCTGCTCGATGGTCCTGAATTCCAGCGGCAGCGCGCCGGCCAGGTCGGCCAGCGGCCCGCCGGCGTGGATGCCGGAGGCCATGTCGAGCCCGTCGCCGATGAGCTTGGGCGCCAGGTACACCAGCAGCTCGTCGACCAGTCCCTCGCGCAGCAGCGAGCCGTTGAGCTTGTGGCCGGACTCGACGTGGAGCTCGTTGACCTCGCGGCGGGCCAGATCCCGCAGCATCGCGGCCAGGTCGACCTTGCCCTGTGCATTGGGCAGGTAGGCGATGGTGGCGCCGCGCGCTTCCAGCGCGGCGGCCTTGGCGCCGTCCTGCGCCGCGGCGTAGATCCAGACGGGGCGGCCGGCCATGAAGATCCGCGCGCCGGGCGGCGTCTGCAATTGGCTGTCGACCACCACCACGTGCGGCTGGCGGCTGGTTTGCACCAACCGCACGTCGAGCCGGGGATCGTCCTCCAGTACCGTGCCCACGCCGGTCAGCACCGCGCTGGCCCGCGCCCGCCATGCATGGCCGTCGGCACGCGCCGGTTCCGAGGTGATCCATTGGCTCACGCCGTTGCGCAGGCCGGTCTTGCCGTCGAGCGAGGCGGCGGCCTTGAGTCGCACCCAGGGCGACTTGCGGACCATGCGGCTGAAAAAGCCGATGTTGAGTTCGCGCGCTTCCTCCGCGCCCGGCCCCACCTCGACCGCCACGCCTGCGGCGCGCAATCGCTCGAAGCCCTGGCCGGCGACCAGCGGGTTGGGGTCCGCCATCGACGCCACCACCCGGCCGATGCCCGCCGCCGCCAGCGCATCGCAGCAGGGGCCGGTGCGGCCATGGTGCGCGCAGGGCTCGAGCGTGACGAAGGCGGTGGCGCCGGCAACCGAATGGCCGCGCGCCGCGGCATCGCGCAGCGCCATGACCTCGGCGTGCGGGCCGCCGACCTGCTGGGTGTGCCCTTGGCCGATCACCGTGCCGTTCGCGTCCACCAGCACGCAGCCGACGCGCGGATTGGGGTCGGTCTCAGGCCCGGCCTGGCGCGCGAGGTCCAGGGCCTGGGCCATGAAATTCACAATTTCATTTGCATTTGTCATTTTTTATTAAATCAAATCTATTTGGAAATCAATTTAAAACAATTGAGGCCAATGATCCATTGATCCGTTTATTTCGACCGTTCGTCGTTTGGCGGATCGTCAATAAGAATTCGCCAAATAGAATTTTTGAAAAATTGCAATCAGGGAGAAAACGTCCGCCGCTCCAGCCACTTTGGCGAGGCGGCGGACGGTACAACATGAAAAACGGATTCTGCGCGTCCGTGAGGACGCATTTCTACCGAGGCGGACGGCCACACGGCTTCACGCTGGTCGAAATGATGGTCGTCATCGTACTGATGGCCATCCTGCTGGCACTGGCGCTGCCCAGCTTCAACAGCCTGATCGAGAAGTACCGCGTCGAGGGCATGGTTTCAGCCTTGATGGCGAGCGTGAGCCATGCGCGCGCAGAAGCGGCTCGGCGCGGGCAGGCCGTGACCATCCGGCAGCGCGCGGAGTGCAGCGGCGCAGACTGGAGCTGCGGCTGGGAAACAGTGGTCGGCAGCGGCGACGGGCTCGAAATCCTCCAGCGGCAAGACCCCGACACGCGCGTTGCGATCGAGAAGAGCGCGGTCGGGTCCATGGCCTTCGATCCCATGGGTCATTTTTCGAGCGTCGCCCGGATCAGCTTCCATCCGGTGGGAAGCGCCAGTTCGTCCAACGATGTCGTTGTGTGCCTGTCGCTCGGCTGGCGCGTTCGGCGGTGCTGACGGGAGGAGCGGAACGTGCCGAGCAATTCGATTCGCGCGCCGCGCGGCCAGGCGGGCTTCTCGATGATCGAGGCCCTGGTGGCCATTCTCGTGCTCTCGTTCGGCCTGCTCGCGCTGGCGGGCTTCCAGCTGCGCGTGCTTTCCGACAGCGTAGGTGCGAGCAATCAGAACATCGCCGCGCAGCTGGCTGGAGACATGGCCGATCGCATCCGTGCGAACCCCGTGACCGGCGCCGCATCGGCCAGTCCCTATGTGGCCGACTGGGCGGCGGCGGACGCCACCGAACCCACCCCCTCGTGCGCAGGGTCCAAAGCCAGTTGCACCGCGGCTCAACTGGCCGCCCACGACCTGTGGGCCTGGAAGCACAGGGTGGCGAGCGCGTTGCCGGGCGACGTAGCCGACGTGCAGAGCAGGAAGGCGGTCGGCGGCTTGCTGTTCGTGCACATCGCCTGGGACGAGCCCGCTGCAGTCAACCCGATCGCATCCGATTCGGCCTGGAACTGCCTGGCCGGCAAGGCCTGCCAGGAAGCCATCGTTGCGGTGCCCCAGCTATGAGCAACAAGACATTTGCTCGCCGCCTGCGGCAGGCCGGCTTCACGCTGGTCGAAATCCTCGTTGCACTGATCATCGGCATGCTGGTGGTGCTGGCCGCGATGGCCAGCATGCTCGGCACGCGCAGCACCGCCATGACGGGCGACGATGTCAATGCGCTGCACCAGTCGTCGGCGCTGGCGTTCAGGCTGCTGGGCCAGCAGATCCGGCAGGCCGGCTACTTCCCGATCGATGCCACCGGGCCGCTGTACTACTTCGACGTCAATGCGAACACCAAGCTCGCGAACGAGCCGGCTTTCTTCGCGATCCAGGGGCAGGAGGCAGCTGCCGGTTCGGTGAACGACACGCTGAAAGTCGGCTTTGCGCCGAACCCGGATTACTTCCACGACTGCCTCGGCCAGGCGGCCAAGAACTCGGCGGGCGCAGAGTACACCCCCGGCAATCCCGCGGACCCCGCGAACGTGCGTTTGATCACCAGCGAGTTCTACGTGGTCAACGGCGCCTTGCGGTGCAAGGGCAGCGGTCATACCACGCCGCAGCCGATCATCGACGGCGTCGAGCGCTTCGATGTCATGTACGGCATCGGCGATGCCGGAACCGAACGCGTGGTGCGCTACGTGACGGCCACGAACGTAGCGAGCTTCGACCAGGTTCGCACGGTGCGCGTGTGCCTGCAGCTTGCCGGCACTTCCAGGAGCAACCCCGGCGGCAGCTACGTCGATTGCGATGGTTCGTCGCGGACCAGCAGCGACGGCAAATTGCGCCGCGTCTATACGGCGGTGTTCGCACTGCGCAACCTATGACCACCCCCAGTCTTCGCGCACTTCGTGTCGCTTCGCCATCCCCCTTGCAGGGGGTAACACCAGCGGCCCGGCAAAGCCGGTTCCGCGGTGTTTCTGGCAAATACCTGGCGCAGCAGCGGGGGGTCTCGCTGTTCATCGTGCTCATCATGCTGCTGCTCTCGGCGTTGCTAGCAGTGGGTGGCGCGCGGACGGCCCAACTGCTCGAATCGATGGCGGGCAACCAGCGCGACTACCAGCGCGCCTTCGAGGCCGCCGAAGCCGCGCTGCTGGATGCCGAGCGCGACATCCGGCAACTGGCCTTCAACGCCACGACCCAGACTTACGTGGCGTGCTCCGCGCTCGTGGACTCGCCCTGCCGCAAGGCCGCGGACACCCGCGTGTTTCCCGATCGGGATACCGGCTGGGTCACCGCCTACGTGGGGAAGGGCGCCAACAGCTGCGAGCGTGGCATCTGCTACTTCGCCGGGACCGACTCCGTGGGCGCCGCTTCAGGCAGCGAGGCCTACCGGTTCTGGACCCGTTCCGCCTACGTGGACCAGTACGCCGCCTACGGTCAATTCACGGGCGCGCCGACCGCTGGCAATCCGGCCTTGGCCAGCGCGAGGTACTGGATCGAGGTGATTGACCGCGCGCGCAGCGGCGAGCCACTGTACCGGATCACCGCGCTTTCCACCGGCGCACGCACGGCCAGCACGGGTGGCGGCACGCGGGTCCTGTTGCAGATGTCCTTCGACCCGGCCGCGGTCAGGAAAGTGAATTGAGCATGGCGGGAAGAATAGATATGAACATCCACAGGTTTTCGAGGAACGCCGTGCTGTGCGGCCTGGTGCTGGCGCAGACCGCCGGGCACGCCGCGCCATATCCGCTGACCCAGGCGCCGCGCAACACGGCGGTCAAGGAGCCGGCGCCGAACGTGATCGTGTCGGTCGACAACTCGGGCAGCATGGCGTGGTCGTCGCGGGCGTCGGATGGAAGCTGGGCGCCGCCGGCTGGAATTCCCACGCGGCTGGAAGCGCTGAAGACCGCGCTCAGGGACAACTTCTCGGCGGCCAACATCCCCAACGACCGGATCCGCCTTTCCTGGCAGGCGATGAACAACAACAAGGGCGGCAAGAACGACAACTGCGTCGGCTTTTTCGGCGGCAGCGCAGTTGGGACCTATCAGGCCGGCCGCTGCCTTCTCAACGGCCAAGCCAACGCGAACCTGATGCGTTCGCTGGACGACACGCACCGCGCCAATTTCATGAGCTGGGTCGATGCCCTGGACGCGGAAGGTGGAACGCCCCTGCACGCGATGATGACCCGTGCTGGCGAATACATGAAGACCACCGGTAAGTACAGCCCGTACTCGGATGACCCGGGTGTGGAGGGCGCCACCCAATCGAGCTGCCGCAAGTCCTTCCACATCTTCATGACCGACGGCGACTACAACCTGTTCGGCTTCAATCCGGACCCCGCGGCACTCGGCATGCCGGCCATCGGCAATGCGGATGGAGCGAGTCGCGCCTTGCCTGATGCCGTGGCCTACGTGCCGCGCGCGCCCTACAAGGACGATGCAGGTGCGGTCAACAACAGCTGGGAGAAAGACGCCTCTGGATGGTGGCCGACGGCGGAATACCGGCCCACACTGGCCGACATGGCCTTTCATTACTGGGCCAGCGACCTGCAACCCACCGTGTCGAACAACGTCAAGAAGGTCGTTGCCGAGCCCGGCGACGTGACCGTAGGAACGGCAACGGTTCCCGAGTACTGGAACCCCAGGAACGATCCCGCCACCTGGCAACACCCGAACACCTACACCATCGGCTTTGGCGCTGCCTCGTCGTGGACGGGCGCGCCGGCCGTTTCGGCGGACGCGTCGCAGCCGACCTACAGCGGGGACTATGCGCGCTTGGTCGATGGCTCGATCACCTGGAAGGATCCGCTGGCGAGCACCTTGGCGGCGCCGGGGAGGTGGCATTCCGCAAGCGGCGCCTATGGCTATTACCACGAGCTCACCGCCAACGCCTCCGCCGTGCGCATGGACCTCTGGCACGCTGCGCTCAACAGCCGCGGCACCTTCACGCCGGCCGCGAATGCGCAGGCGCTCGGCGATGCCTTCCGATCCATCCTTTCGCAGATTCTGTTCAACACCAGCACCCCGCTGACCTCGATCTCGGCCAGCGGCTCCAGGGTTTCGACTGCCACCTCGGCCTACCAGGCCGGCTACGACACGGCCGACTGGTCGGGCAAGCTGACGGCCACGCCGTTCGGCAGCAATGGCAAGCTGGCCGCCGCGCCCGCGTGGTCGGCGCGCGAACTGCTCGATGCGCGCATGGCCGTGGCCGGTGCGCACGACCGCGATCGCAAGGTGCTGAGCTTCTCGGGTACCACCGCGGCAACGGCCACCAGCGCTGCGGCCACCGGTGCCGGCGTGCCGTTCCGATGGGCCAGCCTGAGCGAGGCGCAGAAGGCGGCGCTCAAGGGCAGCACCGGCATCGACGCGGCAAGCACCGCGCTCGGCCAGGGCGTGCTCGACTTCCTGCGCGGCGACCGCAGCAACGAGGGCGCCGGCCTCGGCCTGCGCAAGCGCGGCCATGTGCTGGGCGACATCGTGGGCTCCAGCGTCTGGTACGTGGGGAAGCCCAGCAGCGGCTTCACCCATGAGGGCTACGCCGCATTCGCCTCGACCATCGACCGCACGCCGATGGTCTATGTCGGTGCCAACGACGGCATGCTGCATGCCTTCAACGCGGGCACCGGCCAGGAGGCGTTCGCCTACGTGCCCGAAGGCGTCTATGGCACGGCGGCGGCGCCCCGCCTCAAGAAGCTCAGCGAGAGCACCTACTCGCACAGGTACTACGTCGACGGCAGCCCGTTCGTGGCCGACATCTACATGGGTTCGGCCGCCGACGCCAAGGCCACCGACACCGAGAAGGCGAAGCTGTGGAAGTCCTTCCTCGTGGGGACGCTGGGGGCGGGCGGCAAGGGCTACTTCGTGCTTGACGTCACCAAGCCCGAGAACATCGGCGAGACCAACGCCGCCGGCGTGGCCCTGATCGACACCACCGAGGTCGCCGACGACGACCTCGGCCACCAGTTCCAGCAACCCGTGCTCGATTCCTTTTCCAAGCGCGCGCTGCAGGTGGCGCCGCTCAACAACGGCCGCAGGGCTGTGATCCTGGGCAACGGCTACAACAGCACGAACGAGAAGGCGATGCTGTGGATCCAGTACCTCGACGGCGACAAATCCGTGCTGAAGATCCCGGCGCCGGCCACGCAGTCGGCCGGCACCGGCAACGGGCTCTCGGCGCCGCAGGTGGTGGACCGCAACGGCGACGGCAAGGTCGACTACGTCTATGCCGGCGACCTGCTCGGCAACCTCTGGAAGTTCGACCTGAGCAGCGGCAAGAGCAGCGGCTGGAAGGCCACCCTGGGCTCCGGCGCAACCGCGTCGAGCCTGGACAACGTGCCGCTGTTCGCCGCAGGCGCCATGCAGCCGATCACGGCCGCGCCGCTGGTCGTCGACCATCCGCGCGGCGGCTACATGGTGATGTTCGGCACCGGCCGGCTGTTTGCCGCCGGCGACGAAAGCAGCAGCGCCAAGCAGTATCTGTACGGCATCTGGGACCGCGCCAACGGCAGCACGGGCACAGCGGCGCTGGCCGACCTGGTGGCGCAGACCATCGGGACCGGCACGGTGAAGGAGGGCGAGGTGGAATTCCGCACCGCGTCGCGCCACGGCGTGAGCTACAGCGGCTCGGGCGGCAAGCGCGGCTGGTACCTCGAACTGGGAGCCGCCGGCGAACGCATCGTCTATCCGGGCGATGCGCTGAGCGGCAGCGCGGGCCTGTTCTCGTCCACCATTCCCGGCTCGGCGAGCAATTCGCTCGACTGCGCGGCGGGCACCAGCGACGACGGCTGGTCGATGGTGATCGACTTCTTCAGCGGCGTGGTCCCCGACGGCATCGCCTACAACGGGTCCACCAGCGCGCTGGGCAGCTACCTCGGCTTCCGGAACCATTCAGGCCGGGACGACATCGTCTTTCGGCCGCAGAACGCCGCGGAAAAAGGCAAGCACGTGATCTGCAATGCGGCCGGCGGCTGCAACGAGACCGAGCTGCCGCAAGCCGTGCGCCGCTTCGGCTGGCGCAACCTGATCTCGTCGAATTGATGACCGCGCAGCGCACCCGAGCCATGAACAAATATCCCGACGCGCAGACCCGCAAAGGCCAGATGCGTTCGCGCGGCTTCACGCTGGTCGAACTCATGATCGTGACGGCGGTGATCGCCATCCTGGCCGCGATCGCCTATCCGAGCTACATGCGCTACGTGCTGCGGGCCAAGCGGGCCGATGCCAAGCAGCAGCTGCTGCAGGCGGCGCAATGGACCGAGCGCTACCTGACGGCCAACGGCCGAGGCTGTGTGAAAACGCGCTGTGCTGCTGGTCATCTCGGAAGTTGACCTCTCAGATCGAGCCAGGATCGACGATCGAAGGGAAAGGAAGAGTTTCAGTACCCCCGAAAACACGCTGGTCACGAGTTTTCACACAGCCTCGGCCAGTATCCGCCGTCAACCGTTGCGCTGCCGGCGGGGCTGAACCAGGCGCCATCCTCCGGCACCGCAAACTACACCATCAGCTATGCCGCAAGAACGGCAACCACCTACACGCTGAGGGCCGTGCCGCAGGGCGCATCGGCCGCCGACGAGTGTGGAACACTCACGGTGAACCAGCAGGGCGTCAAGCTGGCAGCCGACCAGACCAGCGTGTTGAACGCGCGGGTGCAGGCCTGCTGGAACCGCTGAGCGCGGGGCTCTTCAGATGTCGCGCAGCAGCTGCCGGAACTCGTCCACGTCTTCGAAGCTGCGGTACACCGAGGCAAAGCGCACGTAGGCCACCTTGTCGAGCTTCTTGAGCTCGCGCATCACGAGTTCGCCCACCTTGGTCGAGTCGATTTCGCGCAGGCCGCTGGCCAGGAGCTTCTGCTCGATGCGCAGCAGGGCGTTGTCGATCTGCTCGATGCTGACCGGCCGCTTGCGCAGCGCGAGCATCATCGAGGCGCGAACCTTGCCCGATTCGAAGTCGGCGCGGCTGCCGTCCTTCTTGACGACCACCGGAAAGTTGACGTCGGGCCGCTCATAGGTGGTGAAGCGCTTGTCGCAGGCGCTGCACTGGCGGCGCCTGCGCACGAAGTCGGCGTCTTCCGAAACGCGGGTCTCGACGACCTGCGTTTCGAGATGACCGCAAAAAGGGCATTTCATGCGGCCACTTCTTGCCGGATCAGCGGTAGACCGGGAACCGGCTCGTCAGTGCGTGCACCTTGGCGCGGACCGCATCGATGTTGGCGGCGTCGCGCGGGTTCTCGAGCACGTCGGCGATCAGGTTCGCGGTGATGCGCGCCTCTTCGTCCTTGAAGCCGCGCGTGGTCATGGCGGGGGTGCCGATGCGCACGCCGCTGGTGACCATCGGCTTTTCGGGGTCGTTGGGGATCGCGTTCTTGTTGATCGTCATGTGGGCGCTGCCCAGCACGGCCTCGGCTTCCTTGCCGGTGATTCCCTTGGCGCGCAAATCGACCAGCATCACGTGGCTTTCGGTGCGTCCGCTCACGATGCGCAGGCCGCGCTCGGTGAGGGTGTCGGCCACGATCTGGGCGTTCTTGACCACCTGCTGCTGGTAGGCCTTGAACTCGGGCGTCATGGCTTCCTTGAACGCAACGGCCTTGGCGGCGATCACGTGCATCAGCGGGCCGCCCTGCAGGCCCGGGAAGATCGCGCTGTTGATGGCTTTTTCGTGCTGCGACTTCATCAGGATGATGCCGCCGCGCGGGCCGCGCAGGCTCTTGTGGGTGGTGGAGGTAACCACGTCGGCGTGCGGCACCGGGTTGGGGTACACGCCCGCGGCCACGAGGCCGGCGTAGTGGGCGATGTCGACCATGAAGATCGCGCCCACGTCCTTGGCCACCTTGGCGAAGCGCTCGAAGTCGATGCGCAGCGAATAGGCCGAGGCGCCCGCGATGATCAGCTTGGGCATGTGCTCGTGCGCCTTGCGCTCCATCGCGTCGTAGTCGATGGCTTCGTTGGCATCGAGGCCGTAGCTCACCACGTTGAACCACTTGCCGCTCATGTTGAGGGGCATGCCGTGGGTCAGGTGGCCGCCTTCGGCCAGGCTCATGCCCATGATGGTGTCGCCGGGCTTCAGGAAGGCCAGCATCACGGCTTCGTTGGCCGAGGCGCCGCAATGCGGCTGCACGTTGGCGGCGTCGGCGCCGAAGATCTGCTTGATGCGGTCGATGGCCAGCTGTTCGGCCACGTCGACGTGCTCGCAGCCGCCGTAATAGCGCTTGCCCGGGTAGCCTTCGGCGTATTTGTTGGTGAGCTGCGAGCCCTGCGCGGCCATGACGGCCGGCGAGGCGTAGTTTTCGCTCGCGATCAGCTCGATGTGGTGTTCCTGGCGCGCGTTTTCGGCCTGGATGGCAGCCCAGATTTCGGGATCGGTCTGTTCGACCAGGATATTGCGGTTGTACATGGCAGTCCTTTGAAGACGAGGTCCTTGTTCTTCAACCAAACAAGGGCTGCCCAGGCGAACGGCTGAACGCCTGTATGGATGCCAGGCGGCACGCTTCCCAGTGGTATTCCACGTCAGCGCGGGGCACCGTGCAAGGTGCTGCGCCTATCGCCAGTCGCGTACGGGGTGGAGTGTAGCGCAGGGGCTCAGGAAACTTCCGACAGCAGGGCCACTTTCTGCGGGTCCGCTGCCGGCTCGGCCGCCTGTTGCGGCTTGCTGGGCGGTACGGCAACCGGAATCGGCTGGACCTGCGCCCGCACGACCGGCGCCGCCATCGTCGGCGGATTGCGGCCGTTGGCCACCTGCACCAGCCGTTCGTGCTCGGCCAGGACCTTGCCGGCATAGCCGCCGTCGTCGTCGAGGTTGGCCGCGCCCACGTAGTAGCGCAGGCCGCCCTCGAGCGAACCGGCGCGGGCGATGCATTCCTGCAGCACCTTCACGCCCACGCGCATGTTGGTCACGGGGTCGAAGGCGGTGAGCGTGCCGCCCGCACTTTCGTACTTGTCGCCGTGCACGCGCGTCATGACCTGCATCAGGCCCTGGGCGCCCACGTGGCTCTGGGCGAAGGGATTGAAGCTCGATTCGACGGCCATGATGGCCAGGATCAGCGTCGGGTCGAGCTTGGTGCGCTTGCCCAGCTGGTACGCCTCTGCAACCAGCACGCTCAGCGGTTCGGCCGCCACGCGGTACTTCTTGCTGAGCCAGTAAGCCACGGCGGCCTGCTGCTTGGGCAGGTCGCCCGGGCTCGCAGCCGTGGTGCGCACGATGGCGGTCGGCTCCAGGTCGGTGGCTTCAGGCGCGGGCTTGCGCGACTGCAGCCAGCCCATGAGCTGTTCCTCGCCGGTCTTGCGCAGGTCGGGCCGCGCCACGAGCGCGAGCGCCGCGAACACGATGGCCAGGCCAACCAGTGCAAACCCGTTGTGGGTGATTTCAAAAAAGCCGTCTGCCACATCGGACACAAAGGTCCTCAGCCCGCGGGCTGTGGCATCAAACGCCTTGTTCATCGCTCTTCCTTTCTGTGCGGCACCTGTTCGCAGCGCCGCGGGGGCGATGGATGAAGGCAGCGGCGCTTGGATTGGTACGAATCAGGCTCCGCGCATGGAGGTGTAGGGGTAGGAGCGCGGTGGCCTGATCAAGCCGGGGGAACTCGGCAGCGGATTCAGGTGGCCCCTGCTGGGTCTGGGGCAGCCAGGGGCAGGCGGGATTCTAGCGCGGCTAAATACCCGGTCAAGTATAAGAGGCTATTCCCTTATGCCATTACATATTTAAACAAAATCTAAGGGAAAACCCTTGGAGGACGGCATTGCAATGCAGGGGTGGGGCGCCTAATCTGAACACGCCTGAGTTCTCAGGCGGTTTTCCGAAATCCTACGGCCCGAGGTGCAAGTCAAGGGTTGGAACGATGGAGGATCCATGGCGGCAATCTCTTGCTGCCAGCACGGCAGGAACCATTGACTTCCGGTCGCGCGAAACGATGGCATGGGTTTTGTGCCCGCCATCAAGCCCGGTAATGAGACATATCGTCGAATTGCCGGGCTTTCTTGTTTCTGGCTCCGCGCTTCTTTGCGGCACACTCCCGCGATGGATGTAGCTTCGCTCAAACAAAATAAATGGGTGCGACGTGGGATCGTCGCGTTGCTGGTTCTGCTGGCTCTCTGGGTCATCGCATGGCTGGTGGTGCCGCCGATTGCCAAGAGCCAGCTCCAGAAGATCGCGAGCGAGAAGCTGGGCCGGCAGGTCACCGTCGGCAAGATCGATTTCAAGCCCTGGACCCTCGAGCTCGCGCTGCACGACCTGCGCATTGCCACGGCCGACGGCAGCCGGCCCCAGGTGGCGGTCAAGCGCATCTATGCCGATGCAGAACTGCAGTCGATCCTGCGGCTGGCGCCGGTGATCGATGCGGTGACGGTCGAGGCGCCGGCCATCCTGCTCACGCACCTTGCCGACGGCAAATACGACATCGACGACATCCTGGCAAAGCTTGCGGCCGGCCCGCCGCCCGATCCCAAGGCCGAGCCGGCGCGCTTTGCGATCTACAACATCTCGATCAGGGACGGCGCGGTCGATTTCGACGACCAGACCGTCAAGCGCAGGCACGAGTTGCGCGGCTTCGTGCTCAACGTGCCGTTCCTGAGCAACCTGGCCTCCAAGCGCGACATCAACACCGAGCCCAAGCTGGCTTTCACGCTCAACGGCAGCAAGTTCGATTCGGCCGCCCTCACCACGCCGTTCGCGGAAAGCCGCAAGACCGACGCCCATGTGCAGTTCAAGGGGCTCGACCTGGCGCCGTACCTGGGCTACATCCCGGGTGGCCTGCCGGTGCAGCTGCAGGCGGGCAGCCTGGATGCCGACCTGAAGATCGACTTCGAGCAGGCCGCCACCGCCGGCCTCAAGATCACCGGCACCGTCGAGGCGCACAAGGCGAAGCTCGGCGATGCCAGGGGGCGCGACCTGCTGGGCTTCGATTCGCTCAAGCTGGCGCTGGCCGACGTGCGGCCGCTGGAAGCGGTGTTTCACCTGAGCGAGGTGGCACTGGCCAATCCGCAGCTTGCGGTCGCGCGCGATGCCAAGGGCCAGCTCAACCTGCTGGCCACCGATCCGGCCACCGGAGCGGCAGAGAAGGTGGCGCAAGCCCCCGCCGCCGCAGCAAGCGCTCCGGACGGCAAGGCCCCTGAAAAGCCGAAGCTGAAGGTCCGGGTCGACAAGGTGGCCCTGAGCGGCGGGCGTATCGGATGGCGCGATGAGACCGTTCAGCCGGCCGCGGCCATCGAGACGACCGCGCTCGGCCTCGAGCTGACCGAACTCACCTGGCCCATGGAGAAGCCGGCCCGGTTCAGCGGCAGCACCGGCATTGGCGGCGCAACGCTCAAGTTCCAGGGCAACGCCACCGACAAGGCGGCCGAGGTGCAGACCGAGGTCGACGCGCTGCCGCTGTCGCTGGCCGCCCCCTACCTGGCGCACAGCCTGGAGCCCACGCTTGACGGCAAGCTGAGCGGCAAGATCGACATCGCCTGGACCCAGCCCGACCTTCGCTTCAAGGCGCGGCGCCTGGCCGTCGACGGCCTGGCGCTTACCCAGGCGAAGACTGCGCTGGCAAGCGTCGGCCGCTTCGAGCTGATCGATGCCGAGGTCGACATGACCAAGCACACGCTCGACGTGGCCTCGTTCACCGCCACGAACCCGAAGGTGCGGGTCGAGCGCGACAGCGAAAAGCGCTGGATGTTCGAGCGCTGGCTCAAGACGCCGGCCGGCGGCGGCACGGCACAGGCCAAGGCGGCCGCACCCAAGCCCGCCGGCACGGGCCCCGAGGCGGCACCGCCCGGCGCCAACACCAAGCCCTGGGCATTGACCATCGGCACCCTGGCGGTCGACAACGGCACGCTGTCCTATGCCGACAAGGCCAGCGCCACGCCGGTGGCCGTAGAGATCACGGCGTTCAGCCTGAAGGCGCAGAAGGTCGCGCCCGAAACCGCCATGGTCTCGCCCTTGCAGGTTTCGGGGCGCATCGGCTCCCGCCGCTCGGAGCCGGGGCGCTTCGACTACAAGGGCAACGTGGTGCTCAAGCCGCTCTCGGCCGAGGGCCGGCTCGAAGTGGCCTCGTTCCCGGCCCATGCCTTCAAGGCCTATTACGCCGACGCGCTCAACGTCGACATCCGCCGTGCCTTCGCCAGCTACAAGGGGACCGTGCGCTACGCGAGCGCGCCGGCCGGCATGACGATCAAGCTGGCCGGGGACACGGCGCTGGACGACTTCCGCGCCAACAGCATCTCGCTGACCCAGTCGCCGGGCTTCGACCGCAACACCAACCAGCTGCTGAGCTGGAAGACACTGAGCCTGCGCGGCCTGCAGGTGAGCATGGCGCCCAATGCGGCGCCGGCGGTGGACGTGCGGGAAACCACGCTGACCGATTTCTTCGCCCGGGTGATCGTCGACCCGACCGGCCGCCTCAACCTGGTGAACCTCACCAAGAAGGGCGAGGCGGACGCCAACGCCGCCGCCGCGGCCAGCGCGGAGGTCAAGTCCCGCCGCAGCCTCGGCGGAACCACCACCACGACGCGCGGCGGGCCGCAGCAGCCTGCGGGCGGCGGTGGTGCGCCGGTGTCGGCCGAGGCCATGGTCGGCGGCAGCCCCGAGCCTGCAAAGCCGGCCGCGGCGCCCGTCGCAACCGCGCAGGCCGAGGCCGATTCAGGGCCCAGGCCGGTCATCAACTTCGGCCCGATGAGCCTGGTCAACGGCCGAGTCGATTTCACCGACCTGTTCGTGAAGCCCAACTATTCGGCCGACCTGAGCGAACTGACCGGCAAGCTCAGCTCGTTCTCGTCGAACCCGCCCAAGGGCGAAAGCGGCCGCCCCGCGCTGGCCGACCTGGAACTGCGCGGCAAGGCGCAACAGACCGCCGCGCTGGAGATCACCGGAAAGCTCAACCCGCTGGCCAAGCCGCTGGAGCTCGACATCACCGCCAAGATGCGCGATCTCGACCTGGCGCCGCTGTCGCCGTACTCGGTGCGCTACGCCGGCCACGGCATCGAGCGCGGCAAGATGAGCATGGACGTCAACTACAAGATCGCGCCCGATGGCCAGCTCACGGCCTCCAACAAGCTGGTGCTCAACCAATTGCAGTTCGGCGACGAAGTGCAGGGCGCGCCCAACAGCCTGCCGGTGCGGCTCGCGGTGGCCCTGCTGGCCGACCGCAACGGCGTGATCGATGTGGACCTGCCGCTCAGGGGCTCGCTCAACGATCCGCAGTTCAGCATCGGCCCGCTGATCTTCAAGGCGGTGGTCAACCTGATCGTCAAGGCCGTGACCTCGCCGTTCAGCCTGCTGACGGGCGGACTCGGCGGTGGCAGCGGCGAGTCGAGCACCATCACCTTCGAGCCCGGAAGCTCCGTGCTCGGTGCCACTGCCAAGGAAAGCCTGGACAAGGTCGTCAAGGCGCTGACGGAGCGTCCGAGCCTGCAGATGACGGTGGTCGGCACGGCCAGCCTCGAAAAGGAGCGCGATGCCTACCAGCGCCAGCGCCTGCGCCAGCTCGCCCAGGCCGAGAAGCGGCGCGTGGCGGTGCGCGCCGGCCAGGCGGGCACCGACGTGCCGCCCGTGACCGATGCCGAATATCCCGAGCTGCTGGCCGCCGTGTACAAGCGCGCGGACATCACCAAGCCGCGCAACATGGTCGGCCTCGCCAAGGACCTGCCGGTGAAGGAAATGGAAAACCTGCTGCTCGCGAGTATTCCGGTCGATGAGGAGTCGATCCGCCAGCTGGCCGTGGAGCGCGGCGCCGTGGTGCGCGACTATCTCCTGGCCCAGAAGCTGCCGAGCGAACGCCTGTTCCTCGGCGCCGTGAAGACCAAGGCGAGCGGTGACGACTGGAAGCCCGGCGCCGAGCTCGACCTGGCCATGAAGTGACAGACGCTCACTTGGTTTTCCGCCCCGCCTCGCCACATAAGTAGTCATCCCGAGCCCGCTTCCGGCAGCCATTTGGCTGCGGTTGCGGCATGGAATTCAACCGCCCGCCACAACTGGGTGAAAATGTCGATGTGCGCCGGCCTTTGCCGGCGCCTTCGCTTTCTCTCTTCAGACAACGATTTCGCGCAAGTGACCTCTACTTCTTCCAAGCCACACGACCTCCAGGCCCTCGACACGCTCACCGGCGGCGCCTTCACCGCGCCAACTTCGGGCGAGCGCGCCGCGCGCATCCGCGACTGGCTCGCGGGCAACCCCGCGCCCGAGCAGATGCAGGAAGTCTTCAAGGAGCTGAGCGGCCGCGACAAGGGCGCGGCGCGCCTGCTGCGCGAAAAGCTCGACGAACTCAAGCGCGCCAAGGGCCAGGAGGCCATTGCCGCCGAATGGGCGCAAAAGGCCGAGGCGCTGCTGGCCCAGTCCAAGCTCAACATCGCCGATGCGCTCGCCTGGCAGCGCGACGCCGCCAAGGCCGGCGCGCCCCTGTCGCGCGAGCCGCTGGCGGGTTTCAAGGTGCAATTGGCCGACCGCGTGAAGGGCATCGAAGACCTGCAGCATCGTGCCCAGGTGCACCGCGAGGCCGCCGTGCTGCTGGCCCAGCGCTTCGAAGTGCTGTCGACCAAGGGCTGGCAGGACGCCCAGGCCGCCGAGGAATCGCTGCGCGCCGACGTGGCCCACTGGCAGCAGCAGGCCGCCGACATCACGGCCGATGCCAACTGGACCAGCCTGGATGCCAGGTTTGCCCCGCAGCTCGAGTCGTCGAAGGCGCAGCTGCTGGTCGTCTCCGATGCGTTCCATGCGGCATTGGCCCAGGCGCAGGCCGCGGCCGCCGACGCTGCGGCTGCCTTGCCGCCGGTGCCGGTGTGGGCCGACGAACTTCGCGCCGCGCGCGGCGAAGTCGTTGCACCCAAGGCGGCGCCCGCCAAGCCCGCCGCACCCAAGGTCGATCCGGCCCTGCGCGCAGCGGCGCAGGACGCCGTGCAGGCGGCCCTGGCCAAGCTCGAACAGGAAACCGCCGAAGGCCACGGCAAGGCCAGCGCCGGCGCGGCCGCCGCACTGCGCGCGGTGCTGAAGGAACACGGCAAGCTGGTCGAGGCACCGCTCGAGGCGCGCGTGCATGCGGCCCTGGTCGCCGCCGGCGAACTCGAAGGCTGGCAGCGCTGGAGCGCCGACAAGGTGCGCGAAGACCTCGTCGCCAAGGCCGAAGGCCTGCTCAAGCGCCCCGAAGGCCAGGCGCTCGGCGGCCGCAAGATGCAGGAAACGCTGCGCTCGCTGCGCGACCAGTGGAAGCAAGCCGACCAGGGCGGCGTGCCCAACCATGCGCTGTGGAAGCGCTTCGATGAAGCCTGCAACGAAGCCCACAAGGTGGTCGAGGCCTGGCTCGAGAAGGTTCGCGCCGATGCGGCAGAGCACCGCGCCCACCGCGTGGCGCTGATCGAAGAGGTGCGGGCCTGGGCGGCCGAGCATGCCGGCGCCTCCGACCTGAAGGCGCACAACCGCGCGCTGCACCAGTTTGCCGACCGCTGGCGCGATGCCGGCCACGTGGGCGAAAAAGTCTTTGCCGAGCTGCAGCCGCAGTGGAACGAAGCTTTCGGTGCCGCGCGCGCACCCTTCGAGGCGGCGCAAAAGGCCAGCATCGAACGGCGCCAGGCCATGATCGCGGAGGCGGCCGAGCTCGGCGCCCAGCCTATGCTGCGCATCGATGCCGTCAAGGCGCTGCAGCAGCGCTGGCAGGCCGAGGCCCAGAGCGTGCCGCTCGACCGCCGCCATGAACAAAAGCTGTGGGACGCGTTCCGCGCGCCCATCGACGAAGCCTTCAACCGCAAGACGGCCGAGCGCGAGAAGGTCTCCTCGGCAATGAGCGAGCACGACCGCCATGTGCTCGAGGCCTCCAAGGCGCTGGACGCGGCCAATGCCGGCGGCGACGTGCAGAAGATCCGCGCTGCCATTGCGCGGCTCGAAGCCGCGCTGCGCGGCGAGGCGCCTCCGCCTGCACCTGCACCTGCACCTGCACCTGCACCTGCACCTGCCGCGAAGCCTGAGTCCTCCAGCGACGGCCCCGCCGTGGGCGCTACCGAAGTGGTTGCGCCCGGACAGGCCGCAGCCGAGTTCGGCGAAAGCGCCGAGCAGGCGCCGGGCTCGAGCGACGCGGAAGCCCTGCCGGGCACGCCCGCTCCGGCCCATGCCGCGGCCACGCCGGACCTCGTTGCGCCGGCCGACGGTGCCGACGCATCCGCGCGTTCCGACGTTGCGGCACACGAAGCCGGCGAAGCTGCCGCGGCCGAGGAAGCCAAGGCACCGCCCGCACCGCCGAAGCCCGCTCCCAAGCCCGTGGTCGCGGTGCGCGGCGACGACCGTCCCGGCAACAAGAAGGCCGAGGCTGTGCCTGCGGGACGCGCGGGCGGCCGCTTCGGCGACCGGCGCGACGGTGCCCGTCCGGGCCCGGGCGGCCCTGGCCGCCCAGGCGATCGCGGCGCACCGCGTTCCGATGGCCGCGGCGACCGTGGCGCCCCGGCCGGACGCTTCGGCGATCGCCCGCCGCGCTTCGAGGACCGTGGTCCGCGGCTCGGCGACGCGGCTTTCCGCGCCCAGCGCGAAGCGCTCGAGCGCGCCGATCTCGCACTGCGCAAGCTCGCGGCCCAGGCCCACGGCGAAGCGCTCACGCAGGTGCTTGGCGCATGGGAGCAGCGCGACGCCTCGCGGCTGCCCAGCGTGCAGGAACTCGGACGCGCGGTCACGCCCGCGGTGCGCAGCGGCTGGTCCCAGGCCATCGGCTCGGCACCCAAGGCTGCGCCCGATGAAGCCGCCGAAGCACTGCTGCGCCTCGAAATGGCCGCCGAAGTGCCGACGCCGGCCGAGCAGCTCGACGCACGCCGTGCGCTGCAGCTCAAGCTGCTGACCAAGCGCGGCGATCCGGCGCCAGCCCAGACCTGGGGGCAGGATGCCGGCAAGGTGCTGGCTGCCGCGCACGATGCGGCCAGCGCGCGCCGCCTGCAGAACGCGTTGAAGGCCTTGCTGCGCAAATAAGGCGCCAGCGTGCGTTCACACGAGAAAGGGCCCGCCGCGTGCGGGCTTTTTCACTTCACCGCCCCATCTGAAAGAGGCAAGTCCAGGTTCAACGAGCGACCAGAGCCGCCGTCAAGCCGGCTCAGGGCAGCTTGGCCAGGATCTTGTCCATTTCCCCGGCGGTGTAGGCGCGCAGGGAGCGCGTGCGCACATTGCCCTGCATGGCGACAGCCAGACTGAATGCGGCCAGCGCCTGCTCCTCCTCGGCCTCCAGCACGCAGACCACATCGCAGTCGCCCATGGTCCAGAAGATCTCGCGCATGGTGACGCCGAGCTTCTGGGCCATTTCCTTGGCGGCAGCGGCGCGCTTGGTGGTTTCCTTGACGCTCTGAATCCCCTTGTCCGTGAAGTTCAGCATACCGATATAGGTCACCATTTTTCGCTCCTGTGTTATCCGCGGGGGGACGAATCACATGAGGCAACGCCGCCCCCGACGGCGACGCTTCACGTCATCACGCGCGCAGCGGTGCTGTGGTGAGCGATGGCGGCAGCGATGCTACGCCTGCGGCCTGCAAAGGCAAGGCGCCCCGGCCAACGCATACCCTGGACAGGGTATGCGGGCCGGTATCGTGCGCGTAAGCAAGGCAACGCCGACGTGATGGACGATCAGGTCCGTTCGGGCTGAAAGAACGCATCGAAGAGAGCCAGCACCGCCGGGAAGTCCCGGGCGAAGTTCGGACGGTTCACGAAGTAGGCTTCGCAGGCCACGGCGAAGAACTCGCCGATCGATGTCGCGCCGTAGTCGTCGAGCCAGGGCGGCTCGGCGCCGAAGCGGTCGGCGAGGATCGTCTTCTCGCGAAAGTCTTCATATGCCGGCTGCAGCACGGCGAGCCAGGCGGCGCGGGATTCGCGTGTACTGCGCTTGCCCGCAAAGCCGGCCGGCAGCGGCGGACAGCCGTCGGCATCGCCTGCGCGCATGTCGATCTTGTGGGCGAACTCATGGATCACCACGTTGTAGCCGCCGTCGCTCGTGATGCTGCTCGCGAGCACGTCCTGCCAGCTCAGCATCACCGGTCCGCGGTCCATGGCTTCGCCGGACACCACCTCGTCGTATTCGTGCACCACCTGTGCTTCGTCGACGATCTTTCGGCGTGCGACGACTTCGGACGGGTGCACCACGATGCCGACGAAATCGTCGTACCAGTCCAGCCCGCCCTTCAGGTTCAGCACCGGCAGCACCGCTTGGGCGGCGATCGCCAGTGCAACCTCGTCGGTGATGACGAAGCCCTGGGTGCCATGGAATTCCTTGTCGCGCAGAAATTCGGCTGCCAGGGTGCGCAGCCGCTGCTGCGCGGCGACGGGCAATGCGCCAAGGAAGGCATAGCGCTCGAGCGTGGCGCGCCAGGCGGCTTCGGGAATCGGGGGCAGGGCGCGCAACCGGCGCAGCCACTTGAACATGGTCTGCGCTAGCGCAGGTCGACGCGCTGCGCGCCGGCGGGGGACAGGCACAGCAGCTGTGCGCGCGGCGAATGGGCCGCAGCGTCCCAGTCGCTGAGCACGATGCGCCTGAGGCCATCGCCCAGGTCGTGATCGGCCGGGCGGTGCGTGTGGCCGTGCACCAGCGTACCTGCGCGCGCCTGCTGCAGCCACTGGCGCGCGGCGCCGCCGTCCACGTCGGCCCAGACGGCGGAGGGATTGCGCTTGCGGTCTTCGCTTTGCGCGCGCATGGAGCGCGCGAGCGCGCGGCGCTCGGCCAGCGGCCTGGCCAGGAATGCGGCCTGCCATTCGGGCGTGCGCACCTGGGCGCGGAACTTGAGGTAGTCGGTGTCGTCCAGGCAAAGGATGTCGCCGTGGCTCAGCAGCCAGCGTTCACCATGCAGCACCAGCACCGTGGGATCGTCCAGCAGCGTGAAGCCGCACCGGGCAGCGAGCGCAGGGCCCACGAGGAAGTCGCGGTTGCCGTGCATGAAGTACACCGGCAGCCGCTCGGCCGTGCGGCGCAGCAACTCGGCGCATTCGGCCTCGAAACCGGGCAGGGCGGCGGCGTCGTCGCCCACCCACACTTCGAACAGGTCGCCCAGGATGACGAGCGCATCGGCCGGCGTGGTCTGCAGGTAGCCGCGCCAGGCCTCGAAGGTGGCGGGCTCGTCGGCCTGCAGGTGCAGGTCGGAGATCAGATCGACGGTGCGCCACGCGGGCGGTGCAAGCAGTTCCTTGAAAACCGGATGTTCCGCCATGCCCGTGCCGTGCCGCGTTCGTTCGCCGGTCCGCGCGTTATTCCGCGACGAGGACGGCCTTCTCGATCACGACGTCCTCGAGCGGCACGTCGTCGTGGAAGCCCTTGCGGCCCGTTTTCACGGCCTTGATCTTGTCCACCACGTCGGTGCCGCCGGTGACCTTGCCGAACACCGCGTAGCCCCAGCCCTGGGCCGAGGGAGCGGTGTGGTTCAGGAAGCCGTTGTCGGCCACGTTGATGAAGAACTGGGCGGTGGCCGAGTGCGGTGCGCTCGTGCGGGCCATGGCCACGGTGTAGTTGTCGTTCTTGAGGCCGTTGTTGGCTTCGTTCTCGATCTCGGCGCCGGTGGGCTTTTGCTTCATGCCGGGCTCGAAGCCGCCGCCCTGCACCATGAAGCCCGGAATCACGCGGTGGAACACGGTGTTGTCGTAGTGACCGTTCTTCACATAGTTGACGAAGTTCTCGGCCGACTTCGGCGCCTTGGCGCTGTCGAGTTCGAGCGTGATCACGCCGTAGTTCTTGATGTGCAGTTCGACTTTGGGGTTGCTCATGAGGGAGTCCTTCTTTCGGATGTTCGGAGGAGATTACTTCGCCAGTGCGGCGGACTTGATGATGATGGGCTCGAGCGGCACGTTCTGCATGCCGCCCTTGTTGCCGGTTTGCACGGCACGGATCTTGTCGACCACCTCGGTGCCGGCCACGACCCGTCCGAACACCGTGTAGCCGTAGCCGTCGGGGTTGGGCGCGTTGAGCGAATCATTGTTCTTCACGTTGATGAAGAACTGCGAGGTGGCCGAGTTCGGATTGCCCGTGCGCGCCATCGCGATGGTGTAGCGGTCGTTCTTCAGGCCGTTGCTGGCTTCGAGCGGAATGGGTGCGCGCGTGGGTTTTTGCTGCATGTCGGCCGTGAAGCCGCCGCCCTGGATCATGAAGCCGTCGATCACGCGGTGGAACACGGTGCCGTCGTAGTGCTTGTCCTTGACGTACTGCAGGAAGTTCTCGACCGTCTGGGGCGCCTTGGCCTGGTCGAGCTCGACCAGGATGTCGCCGGCCGAGGTGGCGAGCTTCACGCGCGGGCCGGGCTGCTGCGCATGGACGGCACCCGCAAGCGCGAGCGAGGCGGCCAGCACGAGCGCGCCGCGGCGGCTGAAACGGGTGGACAGGGAAGGGGCTTGGATCGTCAAGGATGGCTCCGTGTGCGAATGATGTGGGGTGCGGGCCGGGCAATGCAAGCGGCCGCGGCCGGAGGATGCTGCCGGCGGTGGTCGTTACTTGCTGGCGCGGCCGACCGGCTTGCGGACTTCAGGCGGTGCCGCCGGCAGGGCCGCGGCATCGGCCTCGACCTTGGGCGTGAAGATCTGGCGGATCAGCGAGAGCTTGGGCGCCACGCTGGCGTTGGTGCTGGCGAATTGCTGCGCCCGCACATATTCCTGGGCCGCCAGGCGGGCGTACACGTCGCCGAGGTTCTCGTGCGCGGTGGCGTAGTTGGGGTTGAGCCTGAGCGCCTGCTCCAGCGCGGCGCGCGCCTGGTCGAACTTGCTTTGCGCTGCATAGAGCGCGGCCAGGTTGTTGTAGGGCTCAGGCAACTCGGGAAAATCCTGCGTCATCTGCGTGAACGCGGCAATGGCCTCGTTCTGCTTCTTCTGCTCGGTGAGGATCACGCCGCGCAGAAAGCGCATCTGCGGATCGCGCGGCTTGCCGGCAATGTAGGCGTCGGCCTTGGCGAGCGCCTCGTTCGACTTGCCCTGGCGCAGCAGGGTATTCACGTCGTCGTAGTCGTTGGCGTAGGCAGCCGAACCCCACAGGCTGAACAGCAGTGCGAAGGCGATGGAGAGTTTGGAGAACGCGACGTGCTTCATGAAGCCTCGGCAGGAGTGGGAATGCGGGCTTCGAAAACACCCGGAATGAGACGGCAGCAGCCGTTTATACTGCGATGCATTGTAGCCGAGGGGCCATGTCCAACCCCTCGTGGCCACTGTCCCGTCACCCCTGAAATACACCGTCGTTCGCCCGTGCCGCACGAGCGCGAAGCGACGCTTTCCGAGCCTCATGAGTCTGCGCATCTACAACACGCTTTCGCGTGAACTGGAGGAGTTCTCCCCATTGCAACCGGGCCGGGTGCGCATGTACGTTTGCGGCATGACGGTCTATGACCTCTGCCACCTGGGCCATGCACGCTCGATGATCGCCTTCGACCTTGTGCAGCGCTGGCTCAAGGCCAGCGGCTTGGCCGTGACCTACGTGCGCAACATCACCGATATCGACGACAAGATCATTCGCCGCGCGGTCGAGAACGGCGAAACCATCCGCTCGCTCACCGACCGCATGATCGACGCGCTGCACGAAGATGCCGATGCGCTCGGCATCGAGCGGCCCACCCACGAACCCCGCGCCACCGACTACATCCCGCAGATGCTGTCGATGATCGGCACGCTCGAGAAGAAGGGCCTGGCCTACCGCTCGGACAACGGCGACGTGAACTACGCGGTGCGCAAGTTCCCGGGCTACGGCAAGCTCAGCGGCAAGTCCATTGACGAACTGCATGCGGGCGAGCGCGTGGCCGTGCTCGACGGCAAGGACGATCCGCTCGATCCGGTGCTCTGGAAGAGCGCCAAGGCGAGCGAGCCTGAAGAAGTGAAGTGGGCCAGCGAGTTCGGCCCGGGCCGCCCCGGCTGGCACATCGAGTGCTCGGCCATGGCCTGCGAGCTGCTGGGCGAAACGCTCGACATCCATGGCGGCGGCGAAGACCTGCAGTTCCCGCACCACGAAAACGAAATTGCGCAGAGCGAAGGCGCAACCGGCAAGCCGCTGGCCAACTACTGGATGCACAACGGCTTCATCGTGACCGACAACGAGAAGATGTCCAAGAGCCTGGGCAACTTCTTCCTGATCCGCGACGTGCTCAAGAAGTACGACGCCGAAACCATCCGCTTCTTCGTCGTGCGGGCGCACTATCGCCGCCCGCTCAACTACAGCGATGTGCATCTCGACGACGCCCGCGCTTCGCTCAAGCGGCTCTACACGGCGCTGGACCTGGTCGCGCCGCAGGCGGTGGCCATCGACTGGAGCGACCCGTATGCGGCGCGCTTCAAGGCCGCAATGGACGAGGACTTTGCAACGCCCGAGGCCGTGGCCGTGCTGTTCGACCTGGCTGGCGAAGTGAACCGCACGCGGTCGCCCGTGCAGGCCGGGCTGCTGAAGGCGCTCGGCGGATGCCTGAACATCCTGCAGGACGATCCGAAGCGCTTCCTGCGCGCGGGTACCACGCTCGACGAAGCCACCATCCAGGCGCAGATCGATGCGCGCGCGGCCGCCAAGGCCGCAAAGAACTTCGCCGAGGCCGACCGCATCCGCAACGACCTCCTGGCGCAGGGCATCGTGCTCAAGGATTCGCCCACCGGCACAACCTGGGCCGCAGCGCAGTGAACGGAACCACGAATCCCATGCCTGCTTCCTCGAAAAATCCGGCGGTCCAGATCTTCACGCCGGACTATTGGGAAGAGGCCTGCAAGCACCTGTCCAAGAAGGACCGCGTGATGAAGCGGCTGATCCCGAAGTTCGGCGATGCCTGCCTCGAGTCGCGCGGCGATGCGTTCACCACGCTCGCGCGCAGCATCGTGGGCCAGCAGATCTCGGTGAAGGCCGCGCAGACCGTGTGGGACAAGTTCGCGGTGCTGCCGCGCAAGCTGACCCCGGCCAACGTGCTCAAGCTCAAGGTCGACGACATGCGCGCGGCAGGGCTGTCGGCGCGCAAGATCGAGTACCTGGTGGACCTGGCCATTCACTTCGATTCGGGCGCCGTGCATGTCGACGCCTGGAAGGACATGTCGGACGAGCTCATCATCGATGAACTCGTGGCCATCCGCGGCATCGGCCGCTGGACGGCCGAGATGTTCCTCATCTTCCACCTGATGCGCCCCAACGTGCTGCCGGTCGACGACCTGGGTCTGCTCAACGGCATCAGCGTCAACTATTTTTCGGGCGATCCCGTGAGCCGCAGCGATGCCCGCGACGTTGCCGTGGCCTGGGCCCCGTATTGCAGCGTGGCGACTTGGTATATTTGGCGATCGCTCGACCCGGTACCGGTCGCATACTGAACAACAGGAGAAGACGTTGGCGAAACGAACCTTCCTCGACTTCGAGCAGCCCATTGCTGAACTCGAAACAAAGATCGAAGAACTGCGCTATGTACAGACCGAATCGGCGGTCGACATCTCGGAGGAAATCGACCAGCTCGGCAAGAAGAGCCAGCAGCTCACCAAAGACATCTATAGCGACCTGACGCCCTGGCAGATCACCAAGATCGCGCGGCATCCGGAGCGGCCCTACACGCTCGACTACGTCAACGAAATCTTCACCGACTTCGTCGAACTGCACGGCGACCGGCACTTTTCCGACGACCTCTCCATCGTGGGCGGCCTGGCGCGCTTCAACGGCACGCCCTGCATGGTGCTCGGCCACCAGAAGGGGCGCGACACCAGGGAGCGCACCGCGCGCAACTTCGGCATGAGCAAGCCCGAGGGCTACCGCAAGGCGCTGCGCCTCATGAAGACGGCCGAAAAGTTCAAGCTGCCGGTCTTCACCTTCGTCGACACGCCCGGTGCCTATCCGGGCATCGACGCCGAGGAGCGCGGCCAGTCCGAAGCCATCGGCCGCAACATCTACGAGATGGCGCAGCTCGAGGTGCCGATCATCGTCACCATCATCGGCGAAGGCGGTTCCGGCGGCGCGCTGGCCATTTCGGTGGGCGACCAGCTCGTGATGCTGCAGTATTCGATCTACTCGGTCATCAGCCCCGAAGGCTGCGCCTCCATTCTCTGGAAGACCAGTGACAAGGCGCAGGAAGCGGCCGATGCGCTCGGCATCACCGCGCACCGCCTGAAGGCGCTGGGCCTGGTCGACAAGATCGTGAACGAACCGGTCGGCGGCGCGCACCGCGACCACCGCCAGATGGCCGCTTTCCTCAAGCGCGCGCTCAACGACGCCTTCCGCCAGGTCAGCGACCTGAAGCCGAAGGAACTGCTCGAGCGCCGCTACGAACGCCTGCAGAGCTACGGGCGCTTCAACGACACCAAGGCCGACACCGGCAGGTAAACAAGCCAGCGCGCTGCTCCTTCCATGAACGAAGCCTTCGAACGCGCCATGGCCGCGTTCGAGCCGGCGCACCTGCCGCTGGCGGTGGGCTTCAGCGGCGGTGCGGATTCCACGGCGCTGCTGGCCGCTTGTGCCTCGGCCTGGCCAGGGCAGGTTGTTGCCTTTCATGTGCACCATGGCCTGCAGGCCGCCGCCGACGATTTCGAGCGCCATTGCGCGGCCGTGTGCGAACGCCTCGGCGTGGCACTGGTGGTGCACCGCGTGGACGCCCGCCATGCGCAGGGCGACAGTCCCGAAGATGCGGCGCGCCGCGCCCGCTATGACGCCTTTGCAGCGATGGCGCGCATGGATACGGCGCTTGGTGCTATTGAATCGATAGTCCTCGGGCACCATGCCGACGACCAGGTCGAAACCCTTCTGCTGGCGCTCTCCAGGGGCGCCGGTTTGCCGGGCCTCGCGGCCATGCCCGCGCATGCGCGGCGCAACGGGCTGGACATCTACCGTCCGTTGCTGGCGGTGCCCGGGGCCGACATTCGCGCGTGGCTCAAGGGCGTGGACCTGCCCTGGATCGAGGATCCGACCAACGAGGACGAGCGCTACACCCGCAACCGGATCCGCGCCGTGCTGCTGCCCGCGCTGGAGCGGACTTTCCCCCAGTTCCGCGCCACCTTCGCCCGCAGCACCGGCCACGCCGCGCAGGCGCAGGAACTGCTGGGCGAACTCGCGGCGCAGGACCTGGGCGTGGTGGGCAACCCGCCCCGCATTGCCGCGCTGCAGGCGCTTTCACGCGCGCGGCAGGCCAATGTGCTGCGGCACTGGCTGATGCAGGCGCACGGCTGCGCGCCCAGCGCGGCGCAGCTCGACCAGTTGCTGGACCAGGTTCGCGCCTGCACCACCCGCGGCCACCGGATCCACCTCAAGGTGGCCAATGGATTTGCCCAGCGCAGGGGCGACCTGCTGCATTGGTACAATTCCGGGCCCTCGCCCAAGGCTTCGCGCTGACGGCTCGCAGGGCGCCGCGCTGGCACTCGGGAGTGCAGCGGCGGCCCTTCCCATTTCTCTGAATTCATCCATGGCATTGATCGTTCACAAATACGGCGGTACGTCGATGGGCTCGACCGAGCGCATCAAGAATGTCGCCAAGCGCGTCGCCAAGTGGGCGCGCGCCGGCCACCAGATGATCGTGGTCCCGAGTGCCATGAGCGGCGAAACCAATCGCCTGCTCGGCCTGGCCAAAGAGTTGGCGCCGAGCAAACCGAGCGACGCCCACGGGCGCGAGCTCGACATGCTCGCCTCGACCGGCGAACAGGCTTCGTCCGCGCTGCTGGCCATTGCGCTGCAGGCCGAGGGCATGGAAGCCGTGAGCTACGCGGGCTGGCAGGTGTCGGTGCGCACCGACAACTCCTACACCAAGGCGCGCATCGAGAGCATCGACGACGAGCGCGTGCGCGCCGACCTGGACGCCGGCAAGGTGGTCGTCATCACCGGCTTCCAGGGCGTGGACGACGACGGCAACATCACCACGCTGGGCCGCGGCGGCAGCGACACCTCGGCCGTGGCCATTGCGGCAGCGATGAAGGCGCACGAGTGCCTGATCTACACCGACGTCGACGGCGTCTACACCACCGATCCGCGCGTGGAGCCCGATGCGCGGCGCCTCTCGACCGTGAGCTTCGAAGAGATGCTCGAGATGGCGAGCCTGGGCTCCAAGGTGCTGCAGATCCGCTCGGTGGAATTCGCCGGCAAGTACAAGGTGCCGCTGCGTGTGCTCTCGAGCTTCACGCCGTGGGACATCGACATCAATGAAGAGGCCAAGTCCGGCACGCTGATCACTTTCGAGGAAGACGAAAACATGGAACAAGCCGTCGTATCCGGCATCGCTTTCAACCGCGACGAAGCCAAGATCTCGGTGCTCGGCGTGCCCGACAAGCCGGGCATCGCGTATCACATCCTCGGTGCCGTGGCAGACGCCAACATCGAAGTCGACGTGATCATCCAGAACCTCAGCAAGGACGGCCGGACCGACTTCAGTTTCACGGTGCACCGCAACGAGTATGCGAAGACGGTCGATCTGCTGCAGTCGAAGGTCATGCCCTCGCTGGGCGCGACCGAGATCGTGGGCGACACCAAGATCTGCAAGGTCAGCATCGTGGGCATCGGCATGCGCAGCCACGTGGGCGTTGCCAGCAAGATGTTCCGCGTGCTGAGCGAAGAGGGCATCAACATCCAGATGATTTCCACCAGCGAGATCAAGACCTCGGTCGTGATCGACGAAAAATACATGGAATTGGCCGTGCGCGCCCTGCACAAAGCCTTCGATCTGGACCAACCGGCCGCCTGATGGTGGCATAATCTCGGCTTCTTTCAGGAACTGTGACCGAGTGGCCGAAGGTGCTCCCCTGCTAAGGGAGTATGGGGTGTAGAGCCTCATCGAGGGTTCGAATCCCTCCGGTTCCGCCAGATAGCAAACAAAAACGCCCCTCACGGGGCGTTTTTCATTTGGGGCGCTGCACCCGCAGCAGCCACCCCTGCCGCGGCCCCTGCGCGCCGTGACACATTGTCCCGCTCCTGGGACATCGCCGGCCTCCTGAACGCGCCCTGGCCCCGGTGCCCCCTCTGGGCGCATGGACGGAACGGCCCTTGCTATGACAAGCGAGTCCATGACCTCGCCTCATCGCACACCGCCGCCCATGACTTCCGCCGACCTCGCCTTTGCTTCCAGGCTCGACCAGAGCGTTCGCACGGTGAGCGTGAGCGCGCCCGGGCGCCTGCACCTGGGCTTTCTGGACCCCTCGGGCTCGCTGGGGCGCGCGTTCGGCAGCCTGGGGCTGGTGATCGACAGCTTCACCACCGACCTCGAGCTGTCGGCGTCCGCGTCATCGGACCAGCTGTCGGCCGACGTGCCGGCCGGCGAGGCGGAACTGGCCCGCGCGGCGGACTATCTGGCGGTGTTGAAGCAGCGCAGCGGCCGCCACGCGCCGCTGTCGCTGCGGCTGCGCCATGCGCTGCCGCCGCATGCGGGCTTCGGCTCGGGCACGCAGCTCGCGTCGGCGATCGGGCGGGCTTTTGCCGAATGGCATGGGCTCGATCTGGACACGGGCACGCTGGCGCACTGGCTCGGGCGCGGCCTGCGCTCGGGGATCGGCATTGCGGGGTTCGACAGCGGCGGCCTGCTGCTCGATGGCGGCCCGGGCGCCGACGGGCTGCCCGCACCGCTGCTGTCGCGCATCGAGTTTCCGGAAGAATGGCGCGTCATCGTGGTCCAGGACCCCGTGCACAAGGGCCTGTCGGGCGGCGCGGAGAAGAAAGCCATCGCGGCCTTGCCACCCCTGCCGCAGGCGGGCGCGGCCGAGATCTGCCATCAGGTCCTGATGCGGGTGCTGCCCGGCGCCGCGCGTGCGGAGTTCGCGCCCTTTGCCGCGGGCATCAACCGCATGCAGCAACTGCTCGGCCAGCACTTTGCGCCGGCGCAGGGCGGCATCTACACGAGCGCGGCGGTCGGGCGGCTGATGCACTGGTTCGCGGATGCGAGCCGGGGGCATGACGCGGCCATCGGCCAGAGTTCATGGGGCCCCACGAGTTTTGCGATCGTGCCTTCGCACGTGCGGGCCGAGATGCTGGTCGATGCTGCGCGCGCCTCCGGGCAGCTCGATCCGCGGCTGGAGCTGCGCATCGTCTCGGGCCGCAACCGCGGGGCGGTGGTGCGGGGCCGTGCCGCCGAGCCGCGCAATCGTTGAATCCTGCTGGCGCAACCACCCGCCGCCCTCAACCTTCCACATCAACATCAACCAACGCAGGTCCTCATGGAACGTCCCCGCATCCTCCACATGTTCACTCCCGGTCAACAGATGAGCCCGTTCGACATCAACATGGCGGCGGACGCCGGCTACCAGATCATCGTGCCGTACTGCGAAGTGGGCCTGGACCGCATCACCGGACTGACCCAGGACACGATCTTCTCGCGCGGGCCCAAGGGCGTGGCGCGCACCGGCATCTTCATCGGCGGGCGCGACGCGCAGCTGGCGGCCGACATGCTCGAGCGCGCACGAACCTCGATGGTCAAGCCCTTCGTCGTCTCGGTGATGGCCGACCCGAGCGGTGCCTACACCACGGCGGCGGCCATGGTGGCCTGCGTCGAGGCCGCGCTCAAGCGCCACCATGGGCAGGGCCTGGAAGGCCAGCGCGTGGTGATCCTTGGCGGCACGGGGCCGGTGGGCCGCGTGGCCGGTGTGATCGCGGCAGGGGCCGGCGCCGAGGTGTACCTGTCCAGCCGCAACGGCATCGACGCGGCGCAGGAAGCGGCCGACGAAACCGGTCAGCGCTTCGGCGTGAAGCTGCACGGCCTCTCGGGCGGCGACCCCGACGCGGTGCGCCGCTCGATCGCCGATGCCGATGTGCTGCTGGCCTGTGCGGCCGCGGGCGTGCAGGTCGTATCGAGCGAGGCGCTCGGCGCCGCGACGCGGCTCAAGGTGGCGTCCGACGTGAATGCCGTGCCGCCCGAAGGCATTGCCGGCGTCGGGGTGATGGACGACGCCAAGCCATTGGCCGGCACGCAGGCCGTGGCCATCGGCGCGCTGGCCGTGGGCAACGTCAAGTACCAGACGCAGCATCGGCTGCTGGTGCAGATGTGCGAGGCCGAAAAGGCGCAGGTGCTGAGCTTTCCCGAAGCCTTTGCGGTGGCCCGCGCATTCCTGGTCGAGCAGGCCGGGAAGACGGCTTGAAGCCAGCGGGCACCATGCAGACGATCGCCGTCGCCGCCATCTCTGCGCGCGCCATGGCCGACGCGGCGGCAAGCGACGGCTTCAAGGTGGTCGCGCTCGATCTGTTCGGCGATGTCGACACGCGCCGGGCCGCGTCGCGCTGGCTGCCCATTGGCGCGCCCGGCAGTTTACAGATCGATGCGGCCAGCGTCCTGGCTGCGCTGCGGACACTGGCTGAGGACAGCGAGCCGGTGCAGGGCTGGATTGCAGGCAGCGGCTTCGAAGGCGAGCCCGATTTGCTGGAAGAGGGCGCGGCCGTGCTGCCGCTGATCGGTACCGCGCCTGCGGCCGTGCGCCGCCTGCGCGATCCCGCGGCCTTCTTCGGTTTTCTCACGGCGCAGGTCATCCCCTTTCCGCAAGTGCTGCTGCAGCCGCCCGAGGACCCCGCGGGATGGCTCATGAAAGACGCGCACGGCTGCGGCGGCTGGCATGTGCGCCATGCGCCGTGGTCGATCGACGAGCCGCCGTCTTCGCACCACTACTTCCAGCGGGAGATGGCCGGGCTGCCGATGTCGGCCACCTTCGTTGCCAACGGCCGCGACGTTCACGTGCTCGGCTTCAACGAGCAGACCGTGCGCCGCTTCGGCACGCGGCCTTTCGTGTTCTGCGGCGCCGTCGGGCCGGTGCCCGTGTCAGAGGACATCGCGCGCCGCGTGACGGCCATTGCGCGCACGCTGGCCGTGGAGTTCGAACTGCGCGGCCTGTGCAGCCTCGACTTCATGCGCGACGGCGACGCCATCGGCGTGCTGGAGGTCAACCCGAGGCCACCGGCCAGCATGAGCCTCTACAGGGCGCGCGCCGGTTCGCCGGGCGTGATGCAGGCCCATCTGCGTGCCTGCCTGCATGGCGAACTGCCGCCGCCGGTGCCATCGCATGCGCAGGAGGTCGAAGGCATCGAGATCGTATTCACGCGGCAGCCGCTGCAGCTCGACGCGGCCGCGGCGCAGCGCCTTGCCGCATGGCCCGGTATCCGCGACCTGCCCGAAGCCGGCCAGCGCTTCGAGATCGACGATCCGCTGTGCACCCTGACCGCGAGCGGCAGCGGCGCGCAGCAGGTGCGCGCCCGCTTGAGCGAAGGCCGCGAGCGGCTGCTGCAATCATTGGAGACCAAGGCATGAGCAACACATCCTCGCCCACAGCCACTTCGGGCCTGAGCGTCAACCTGCTGGCCCGTCCGCTGGTCGAGCGCCTGCTGGCCGATGCCGATGCGCTCGGGCTGCAGCTGCGCCGCGACGACAGCGGCGCGCGCATCGTCGACGCCGGCATCGAGGCACGCGGCAGCGTGGCGGCCGGCCTGCGGATCGGCGAGATCTGCATGGGCGGGCTGGGGCATGTGAACCTGCGCAGCGGTGGCAGCGGCGAGGGCTGGCCCACGTGGCTCGACGTGCGCAGCTCGCAGCCGGTGCTGGCCTGCCTTGGCAGCCAGTACGCCGGCTGGAGCCTCTCGGCCACCAAGGAAGAGACCGGCGGAAAGAAGTTCTTCTCGCTCGGCTCGGGACCGGCGCGCGCGCTGGCGGTGAAGGAAAAGCTCTTTGCCGAACTGGGCTACCGCGACCATGCGTCCTGCGGCGTGCTGGTGCTGGAAGTCGATCGCGCGCCGCCGAAGATCGTGATCGACAAGCTGCTGCGCGATTGCGGCCTGGCCGCGGAAGCGCTGACCTTGATCCTGACGCCCACCACCAGCCTCGCGGGCACCACGCAGGTGGTGGCGCGCGTGCTCGAGGTGGCGCTGCACAAGGCGCACGAACTGGGCTTTGCGCTGGGCAACATCGTCGAGGGTGCCGGCACCGCGCCGCTGCCGTCGCCGAGTGCCGATGGCGTCGAGGCCATGGGCCGCACCAACGACGCCATCCTGTACGGCGGCCGCGTGCACCTGACGGTCCGCGGCGACGACGACGCGGCACGCGAGCTGGCGCGTGCGCTGCCGTCGCGCAACTCGCGCGATCACGGGCGCTCGTTCGCCGAGATCTTCAAGGAGGTCGGGTACGACTTCTACAAGATCGACGGCGCCTTGTTCGCACCGGCCGAGGTGTGGGTCAGCAACATCGACAGCGGCAACACCTGGCACGGCGGCGCGCCCGACATGGCGCTGCTGCAGCGCCTGTGGCTGCAGGAGGCCTGACCGTGCGCATCGTCATCATGACGGACGAGATCGGCTGGCACACGCGCCAGCTGCAGGCCGCGCTGCGCGCACGCGGCGCGGTGGGGCGCTGCGTCGATCTTGCCGACTGCAACATCGACACCACCGCGGCATGGCATGGCCTGGTCATTCCCGGCTACGGCCGCGAGCTGCCCGATGCGGTGCTGGTGCGCGGCATCGCCGGCGGAAGCTTCGAGCAGGTCACCAAGCGCCTGGGCGTGCTGCATGCCCTGCGCGAGCTGGGCGTGCCGGTCTACAACGATGCACGTGCCATCGAGCGCACGGTCGACAAGTCGATGACCAGCCTGCTGCTGCATGCCGCGCGCATTCCCGCGCCCGCCACCTGGGCCACCGAGTCGGCGGCGCAGGCGCGGCGCATCGCCATGCGCGAGATGGCCGCGGGCCATGCGCTGGTGCTCAAGCCCTTGTTCGGTTCGCAGGGCAAGAACCTGCAACTGGTGGGCGAGGTCGACGGTGTTCATCATCCGATGCCCGACATCGACGCGCGCTACGCGGGCCTGGCCTATCTGCAGCGCTTCGTGCCGCCCATGGCCTCGCCGGGTTTCGACTGGCGCGTGATGGTGGTGGGCGGGCGCGCCGTCACCGCGATGCGGCGCGTCAGCACGCACTGGATCCACAACGTGGCCCAGGGCGCGCGCTGCGAGCCGGCCGTGCTGGAGCCCGCGCTCGCGCAGCTGGCCGAAGGCGCGTCGCAGGCGCTCGACATGGACTACGCGGGCGTGGACCTCATCGCGGCGGCCAGCGGGCCAAAGATCCAGGTGCTCGAGGTCAATGGCGTGGCCGCATGGCAGGGGCTGCAGCGCGTGACGGGCTTCAACATCGCGCGCGCCATCGTCGACGACCTGCTCGACCGCAAGCTCGCGCAGGCGCGCCGCCTCGCGCAGCAGAGCCTGCCGCTGCCGGAACGCCGCGCCTGATGATGATGACGAACGCGCGGCAGGCGGCCATCGAGCGTGCGCGGGCCTGCTTCCTGCGCGCCTGCTGGCTCGACGTGGCGGTGCGAAAGCCCGGCAACGTGAGCCAGGCTTCGCCGGGCCACGGCATGCAGGCCTCGATGTTCGTCGCCAGCGCCGAAGCCGCGGCCGGTGCGCTGTTCGAGCCCGGCTTGCGCGTGGGCGCGCGCATCGAGGCGGCCGTGGCCGCCACCTGGGCGGTGGCGGGATGCAACACCAACCTCGGCATCCTTCTGCTCTGCGCGCCGATCGCGCTCGCGGTAGAGCAGCATCCGCATGCCGGAACCCCCGCAGCCTTGCGCGCCGCCGTGGAGTCGGTGCTGGCCACGCTCGACATCGACGATACACGCGCCGCCTATCGCGCGATTGCGCAGGCGCATCCCGGCGGCCTGGGCACCGCGCCGTCCGAGGACGTGCGCGATGCACCCAGCGTCGATCTGCGTGCCGCCATGGCCCTTGCCGCGGACCGCGACCTCATCGCGCGCCAGTACCGCGACGGATTCGCGGACCTGTTCGCGCTGGCGTTCCAGGAACCGGTGCAACCGGCGGGCTGCGGCGAAGCGCCGGCCGATGCCGGTGCACTGCCCGATACCGCCACTGTGGCTTTCGTCCAACGGCTTTACCTGGCATGCCTCGGCGCCTTTCCTGATTCACACATTGTTCGAAAACACGGCGAGCGCGTGGCACAGACTGTCATGACGGCGGCGCAGGCCTGGCGCGAGCGCGCCGGCGCGGGCGTGGCGCTCGATGCCGACCCCGGCTTCGCCGCCTGGGATCTTTCCCTCAAGGCCGCAGGCGTCAACCCCGGGACCAGCGCCGATTTCACCGTGGCCGCGCTGCTGCTTTCAGGCTGGATCCGCTCGTGCGCGGCGCCCGCACGCGAGGCGGCGAATGGATGGCACGGATCGTGATACCCATGGCTTTGCGCTGGTCTTCCTGACCGGTGTCGTATTGACCCTAATCACCTTGGACCTCTGAGAGGAGACTCGAAACCATGGCAAAAATCGATCGACTGATGGTGGGCGAATCGCTCGTTGGCGACGGCAACGAAGTAGCCCATATCGACCTGATCATCGGACCGCGCGGCAGCGCTGCCGAGACCGCCTTCGCGAACGCGTTGACGAACAACAAGGACGGCTTCACTTCGCTGCTCGCAGTCGTGGCTCCCAATCTGCTGACCAAGCCGGCCACCGTGATGTTCAACAAAGTGACCATCAAGGGCGCCAAGCAGGCAGTGCAGATGTTCGGGCCGGCGCAGCGCGCCGTGGCGCTGGCGGTGGCCGACAGCGTCGAGGATGGCACCATCCCCATGGCGGAGGCGGACAACCTGTTCATCTGCGTCGGCGTGTTCATCCACTGGCTTGCCGACGACGACAAGAAGATCCAGGACTACAACTACCAGGCCACCCGCGAGGCCATCCAGCGTGCCGTGACCGGCTCGCCGACCGCCGCGGAAGTGGTGGACAAGAAGGGCACCACGGCGCATCCGTTCGCAGCCCACCTCTGAGCCGCAGAAAGCAAAAAACCGGCGCGTGGACCGCGCCGGTTTTTTTGTCTTCGAGTGTTCAGTGCTTGGCGGGCACCATGCCGCTGGCAAGGAAGTTCAGCACGGTGGCGCCGTGCACCAGCTTCGAGGCGCGATGCGTGGGCGCGTGGCGCTCGATCTGCACGCCCACGGCCTGCACGTCGTCGAACTTGCGCGGCTTCACGACCTTCACGCGGACCCAGCTGGCGCCGAACTCGTCGATGAGGATGTCGGCAATGGCCTCTGCAAAGGCCTCGAGCAGTTGCAGCCGGTGTTCGGCCATGAGCCGCACCAGCCGCTCGCGCACCACGCCGTAGTCGATGGTGTCGCCGATGCGGTCGGTGTCGCAGGCGCGCGCGCGGGGCACGCCGGCGTGCACGTCGATCAAGAGCGGCTGCGGATGATGCAGCTCGGAGTCGTGGATGCCGATCACCGTCTGGCCGCTGAAGCCCTCGATGAAGATCAGGTCCATGGGCGCCGGTGCCTCGGCCGCGTCGGGCGATGCATTCGAGGCCGGCGAGGCATTCGAAGAAGAAAGGCGGGCGATGGAAGGGCGCGGGCTGGTGTTCAAGTGGTGTCTCCAGTGATTCGAATGTGTTTGAAAGTGTGTCTGGCGGCATGCAAGCCCACCCCAGCAGGATTCATCAACGCAAAATGCAGGCCAGAGACCGGACCCGCTGCGGCATTGCCAGTGCTTGGTGTTTCACCGGGTGCGCGGTAAGCCGGCAGGCACAACAATGGGCCGAACGAGACATGATGGAACGCGCCGGAGAACTCCAATGACATTGACGCTGAGGCAAGGCGATCGACACGCTGACCGTGTGCTCGACGTGGTGAGGCGGGGCTTTCACGAGGAGGGCAATGATCTGGTCACGCGCTCGTGGAGCCGCTGCCTGAACCAGTACCAGCTCGATCCGGGCCGCCCGCGCGAACCGGTGGTCATTGCATCGTCGGCGCTGCAGAGCCGGCGCAACCAGCATGCCGACGTCATCGAGTGCGCACGCTACGAGATGACCACGCTCTACCAGCAGCTCGCGGATGCCGAGTCCGCCGTGGTGCTGACCGACACCGACGGCGTGATCGTGCACATGGTGTCCTCGCCCGAGTTCGCCGCCGAAGCGGAGCCCATGGGCCTGCGCGCCGGTGGCATGTGGGGCGAGGCCGAAGCCGGCACCAACGGCATGGGCACCTGCCTGGCCGCTGCGCATCCGATCTCGGTGCGGCGCGAAGAACATTTCTTCAGCCACTTCACGCAGCTCACGTGTTCGGCGGTGCCGGTGTTCGATCCGTCCGGCGAGATCATCGCCGTGCTCGACGTGACCAGCCGATCCAGCCTCATGCAGCAGCACGTGCTGGTGCTCCTGGGCATGACGGCGCGCATGATCGAGAACCGGCTCATCGACAAGCGCTTCTCGAATGCGCATCCGCTGCATTTCCACAGCCGGCCCGAATTCGTCTACACACTGCACGAAGGCAAGCTCGCGGTCGGCGACGACGGGCGCATTCTTGCGGCCAACCGCAGCGCCTTGTTTCAGCTCGGCCTGCAGTCGATGGACGAGATCCGCACGCAGCGCATCGACGACCTGTTCCAGACCTCGCTCGAAGACATCGTCCAGCGCAGTCTTTCTTCTTCATTCCATCCGGTGGTGGCCTACCGGGCCAATGCGGCGCTGCGCTTCTTCGCGGTGGCGCGGCGGCCGGCCTCCGATGCCGCCACGCCGGCGCGTGCGCGTGTGGCCGGCGCTGCAGGCACGGCTTCGATGGTGGCAGAGACAGGCGCCGAGGCCTTCCGTGCGCCGCTGCGGCCCGCAGCCGCGCGTGCGCCGAGCGTCCGCACCTTCAAGGACGCGCGGCTCGTCGCGCACCTGGACACCGCGCGGCGCGTGGTCGCGCGCCGGACCCCCGTGCTGCTGTGCGGCGAAACCGGTTCGGGCAAGGAAGTGTTCGCGCGCGCCATCCACGAGAGCAGCCCGCATGCCGAAGGCGCCTTCGTCGCAGTCAATTGCGCGAGCCTGCCCGAGACGCTGATCGAATCCGAACTCTTCGGCTACAAGGCCGGCGCTTTCACCGGTGCACAGCGCAGCGGGCGGCGCGGCAAGATCCTGCAGGCCGATGGCGGCACGCTGTTCCTCGACGAAATCGCCGACATGCCGCTGGAGCTGCAGGCCCGGCTGCTGCGCGTGCTCGACGAGCGCCAGGTCACGCCGCTGGGCACCGAGGAAACCCATCCGGTGGACTTCCAGCTCGTGAGCGCGAGCCACCAGCACCTGCCAAGCCTGGTGCGCGAAGGCCGTTTCCGCGAAGACCTCTACTACCGCCTGGCCGGCATCGAGCTCGACCTGCCCGCGCTGCGCGACCGCAGCGACAAGCGCGATCTGATCCACGACGTGCTCAAGGACGAAGGCGGCAGCGACAGCCGGCTCGGCGAAGAAGCCGAGCGCCTGCTCATGGCCTATTCATGGCCCGGCAACCTGCGGCAGCTGCGCCATGTGCTGCGCAGTGCCGCCGCGCTGGCCGACGGCAAGACCATCACGCGGGAGCACCTGCCTTCGCTGGCCGTGCGTACGGCGCCGTCGCCATTGCCCGCGCTGGCCCATGCGGCTGCAGTGTCCGAACCGGCCGATGCGGCTGCGGACGCAGCGCCGTCCGATGCGGCGCCCGCCATCAAGCAACTCAACCCGATCCAGGCCAACGAGCGGCAGGTGCTGCTGCAGATGCTCGAGCAGCATCGCTGGAACGTGAGCAACGTCGCCAAGGCGCTCGATGTCAGCCGCAACACCCTGTACCGAAAACTCCACAAGCTTCACATCGAGATCTCTCCACCCGATTGAGCCTCAAGGCTCGCAGACATGACGAACGGGGAACCGGCGGGCACGGGCAAGATCGATCCACGCGGCGCCGCGCTGGCTGCCGAAGACGGGGAAGCGCCGCTGCCCGCATCGCCGCCGCGCTCGCGGCTGGCCTGGTGCGTCACGGGTTCGGGCCATTTCCTCGAGGAATCGCTCGCCCTGGCGGCGCGGCTGCCCTCGGTCGACCTGTTCCTCTCGGCCGCTGCCGAGGAAGTGCTGCCGATCTACAAGCTGCAGATCGAAGCGCTCAAGCCGCGCTTCCGTGTCTTTCGCGACAAGACGGCCAGCGGCGTGCCAGTGGGCATGCTCTACGACGACGTCTATCACACGGTGGTGGTGGCGCCGGCCACCAGCAACACGGTGGCCAAGTGCGCATTCGGCATCAGCGACTCGCTGCCGACCAACATGTTTGCGCAGGCCGGCAAGCTCGGCATTCCTGGCATCGTGTTTGCATGCGATACGGAACCGGTGGTGGTGACCAAGTCGCCGCATGACTGGGTCACGCTGCGTCCGCGGCGCATCGAACTGGACAACGTGGAGCGGCTGCGCGGCATCGACTTCTGCCAGGTGGTCTGTTCACCGGCCGAACTGGAGACAGCGCTCGACACGCGCCTGAAGGAACTTTCTCTCGCATGGAACACATCGTCTTCCTGACCGGGCGCCTCGCCCAAGCCAGCCTCACGCGGGTGCTGGCCGGGATCGAGGCGGCACCGTTCACATGGGAAGTGCGCGAGATCGGTCTGCAGGTGGCGGCGCTGATGACGGCCGACATGATCCGCCGCCGCGTTGCGGCCCCGGTGTTCACCGAGGGCGAAGGCAAGGGCGCCGCGCCGCGCCGCGCGGACCGCATCATGGTGCCAGGCCGCTGCCGTGGCGACGTCGAGGCCCTGAGCCTTCACTTCGGCGTTCCGGTGGAGCGCGGCCCGCAGGAACTGAAGGACCTGCCGCGCCACTTCAACCGCAGCGCGCGCGCGGTCGACCTGGACGACTACGAGGTCGCGATCTTTGCCGAGATCGTCGACGCGCCGCGGCTCTCGGTGGCGCAGATCATCGAGCGCGCGCGGCAACTCGCGGCCGACGGTGCCAACGTGATCGACCTGGGCTGCCTGCCCGAGACGCGCTTCGACCACCTGGCCGAGAGCGTGCAGGCACTGAAGGCCGCGGGCTTCCAGGTCAGCGTCGATTCGAGCGACACAGAGGAGCTGCTGCTCGGCGGCAAGGCCGGCGCCGACTACCTGCTGAGCCTCACGCTCGACACGCTGTGGATCGCCGACGAGGTCGCGGCCACGCCGGTGCTGATACCGCGCGTTCCGGCCGATGAAGAATCGCTGTACGAAGCTGTGGCGCAGATGCAGAGCCGCGGCCGTGCCTTCCTGGCCGATTCGATCCTCGACCCCATACCGTTCGGCCTGACCGCTTCCATCGTGCGCTACCACCGGCTGCGCGAGCGCTTTCCAGATGCGCCGATCATGCTGGGCGTGGGCAACCTCACCGAGCTCACCGAGGCCGACACCAGCGGCATCAACGCGGTGCTGTTCGGCATTGCCGCCGAGCTGAACGTGGCGGCGGTGCTGACCACGCAGGTGAGCCAGCATGCGCGCCGCGCGGTGAGCGAGGCCGACTGGGCGCGCCGCATCATGCATGCCGCGGCGCGCAACGCCACGCTGCCCAAGGGCATGAGCGATGCGCTGATGACGGTGCACGCCAAGCATCCCTTCCCCGACACGCCCGAAGAAATCGGCGAGATCGCCTCGCAGGTGCGCGACCCCAACTTCCGCGTGCAGATCTCGCCGCTGGGCCTGCACGTCTACAACCGCGACGGCATGCGGCTCGCGCAGGGCGCCTTCGAACTCTGGCCGCAGCTCCAGCTGCAGGACGACGCCGACCATGCGTTCTACATGGGCGTGGAACTGGCGCGGGCCGAGATCGCCTGGCAGCTCGGCAAGCGCTACGTGCAGGACCAGCCGCTCGACTGGGGCTGCGCCACGCCGCGGGCCACCGAAGACCTCGCGCGCTGGTGCGCGCCGGGAACCACCATGAAGACATCGAAGAAGAACAGCGCGGCCGAGACCGGCGCCACCGGCACCACCACCGCGCCATCACCCTCATGAACGACCAGATCTTCGAAGCCGTGGTGACCACCGTGGCGCCCGGCGGCAAGCCGCACGTGGCGCCGATGGGCGTCCGCTACCAGGAGGGCGGCATCCTGCTGATGCCGTTCAAGCCCTCGACCACGCACGACAACATCGTGGCGACTGGCCATGCGGTGCTCAACATCGTCTGCGACACGCGCGTGTTCGCGGGCTGCGTCACGGGCCGCAAGCTGTGGCCCACGCTGCCGGCTGAGCGCATCGAAGGCGTGCGGCTGGCCGCTGCGCTGCGCCACGTCGAACTCGAACTGGCCGGGCAGCGCGACGACGTGCAGCGGCCGGTGCTGCGCATGGTGGCCGTGCACGAGGCCACGCATGCGCCGTTTGCCGGCTTCAACCGCGCGCAGGCTGCGGTGATCGAAGGCGCCGTGCTGGTGAGCCGGCTGCACATGCTCCCTCCCGAGAAAGTGGAAACCGAAATGACCTACCTGCAGATCGCGATCGACAAGACCGCCGGCCCCGAGGAACGCGAGGCCTGGGAGTGGCTGCGCGCCGCGGTCGCGCAACACCGGGCCGGCGACCGGGAGCGCACATCATGACGATGCGCATGCTGGTGAGCGTGCGCAGCGTGGACGAAGCCCTGCTCGCGGCCCGCGGCGGCGCCGACTTCATCGACCTGAAGGAACCCAGCGAAGGCGCACTGGGCGGCCTGCCGGTGGCAACCATCGGCGCCATCGTGAGCGCGCTGCGTGCGCACGGCATCGGCCTGCCCGCGAGCGCGACGATCGGCGATCTGCCGATGCATGCGCTGGATGCCATCCTGGTGCAGGTGGACGCGGTGGGGGCCTGCGGCGTCGACTATGTGAAGGTCGGCATCGAGCGCGGGCCCGAGGCCTTTGCGGTGCTCGATGCGCTGGCGGCCTGCCGCTGGCCGGTGGTGCCGGTCTTCATCGGCGACCACGGGCTCGATGCCGCGCTGACCGCGCATGCCTGCACGCTCGGCTTTCCCGGGCTCATGGTCGACACCGCCGACAAGGAGGCCGGCAGCCTGTTCGATGCCGTGCCGATGGCCGATCTGCGCGCCTTCCTGGCCCAGGTGCGCGCCGCGGGCCGGATGGCCGGCGTGGCGGGCGCACTGCGCATGGCGCATGTTCCGCTGCTGCAGTCGCTGGCGCCGGACTTCGCGGGGTTTCGCAGCGCCGTCTGCGTGGGCGACCGCAAGGCGGCCCTCAGCCCGGAGCGGCTCGCGGCACTGGCCGCGCTGCTGCACGGCGAGGCCGTGGAGCCCGTACCGGCCTGAACGGTTTTTCGCGAGCGGGGCGCGAGGCCCGCTCAGCGCGGGGCGAAGGTCGCCTCGCCCAGCAGCAGCGCACGCATGGTCGCCAGCTGGTTCTTGTGAAGCAGGGTGATCGGAAACGCCGCATCGCCGGAGCGTTCGGCAAACTGCTGGTCGACCACGCCGGCATCGCCAAGTTCATTGAGCGTCATCTGCGGATCGATGGCGCATGACTTCACCAGCACCAGCTGCTCGGCATTGAGATGCTTGGCGAGGTCGAGCGCGATGGTGTCCGACGTGGCGTCCCAGCTGGTGCGGCCGTCCGGCTTGTCGCGCCGCAGCTCGAGCGGCAGCCACAGCGCGGTTTTTCCGCGCCGCAGCAGGTCGGGGATTTCGGTCTTGCGCGCGGCCAGCTGCAGCGCCGGGTTCAGCGCATGCAGCTGGTAGGCCGTCTGCGCCATGGCCAGCACCGCCATGTTGTGCGCGGCCAGGTCGTTGAACTGCCAGTGCGCCTGCACGCGCCGTACTTCGTCTGCAAAGGTGCCGCCGCCGCAGACCACCGTGACGCGGCCGCCGCCGATCTGCGTGAGCAGATCGAGCCACTGCGGCAGCACCGGGTCGGCACAGAGGCTGCCGCCAATCTTGACCACCCACATCAGTCGTGCTCCCTTTCGAACAGCGCGGCCACCGCCACGCTCGGTGCGCACACCTGCGCCCAGCCGGCGGTGCCCGCGGGCGCATGGCGGGCGACGTTTGCCACGTCGCCGCCATAGGCGGCAAAGCGGCGCGGCACGGCTTGCGCGCCTTCACCCGATGCGGCGACGGCGGCCAGGCCGGGCACCAGGAAGGCGCCGCAGCCCGCGCTCACCACCACGGCATCGCGCGAGAGCGCATGCGCCGCCAGCACGCGGCGCAACTGCGCACCGATGGCCTCGACCTGCGCCGCGCGCCAGGCGCGTGCGAGGTCCAGCCATTCTTCAGCGGATGCATCGCGTTCGTCCAGCCCCACCATGCGCGCAAGGCGCTGGCGCGTGGCCGGCAGGGTCTTGGCCGCGTTGTCGGCGCTGGGGTGCAGGTCGTGCGCGGGATCGAGCTCGCCGCACAGGCGATACACGTCGGCCGTGGTGGCGAAGAACTCGTTCATCACGTGCCTTGCCTGGCCGCGCCATTCGATGCGCTGGGCGAGCGCGCACACCGGCGTGCGCACCACGCCGTGGTAGGCGAGCTCGCCGCTCACCAGGCGCTCGGCGTCGCTGCGGCTGGTGGTCAGCACGCCCTTGTTGCCGAAGGCGATCAGGTCGGTGGTGGTGCTGCCGATGTCGACCAGCACGCCTTCCGGGAACACGAGCGCGGCATGCCGCACGGTGGCTAGCCAGTTGGCCGAGGCGATGTGCTCCCAGTGCCGTGCCACGCCGGCGGCCGTGCACCAGCCCACATCGCCGGCAAAGAATTGCAGCGCGCCTGGCTGCGTGGGCAGCGCAGCTGCCAAGGCGGCGGCAATGCCGCGCACGCCGGCTTCGCGGTCGGGAAACAGGTCGACCATCTCGCCTGTCATCGTGACGGCATGCTGTGCAGATGCAAGCACGGGCCAGCGCGTGCCTGCGGCCTGCAGCGCACGCGCCAGATGGTCGAGGCCCTGCCAGAGCGGACAGCCCCACTGCGCCACGTCGGCCACCTCGCCGCGTTGCATCAGGCAGGCCTTGACATGGGCGCCGCCGATGTCCCAGCCGATGGTGGTGCGTTCAGGCGTCGGCACGCGCAAGTTCCCGTTCCTGGGTGCCGCTGCCGTGCAGGCGGTCCGCCAGCAGTTCCGCCGCGAGGTTGCGGCCCAGCGCTGCGGAAAGCCCGACGTAGGCGCAGGTGACACGCGGATTGACCTCGATCACCACCGGCCCGTGCTGCGGATGCCAGACCAGGTCGATGCCCGCGAAGCCGCGCAGCCCGGGGATGGCACGCGCCACCTGCATGGCCAGCGCGGCCAGGTCATGCCGGCGCGGGTCGCCGCGGCCCACCGCATCGACGCTCACGCCATCGAAGGACAGCCTGCCGTGCGCATCGATCGAAATGCGTTGGCGGTTGATGCTCAGCATTTCGGCATTCTGCTCCGTGCACAGCAGCGAGAGGCTCAGGGCTTCGCCCTCGATCCAGGGCTCGAGCGTCAAGGTGGCGCCGGCTTGCGTGCGCGTGGCTTGGTCTTCGAGCGCATCGGCGTGGCGCTGGTGCACGTGGGTGGCCACGCCGCCGGCGCCGTCGTCGGGCTTGACCACCCAACGCGTGATATCGGGCGCATCGGCAAAGGCCAGCGGCGTCTGAACGCCGTGGGCGGCCAGGTGCGCGAGCGTGGCTTTCTTGCCGGCCGTGAGCTCGATGGCTTCGGCACTGCAGCCGAGCCAGCGCGCATGGCCCACCGTGCGCTGGAAGCGCGCGAGCAGGCCATCCGTCTCGGGCGCCACCAGCCACACGAGGTCGTGCAGCACGCTCTGGCGCGCGACGAAGTCGAAGGCCGATTCGTTGGCGCGGGCCCGCAGTGGCACGGCGCCTGCTGGCAGGGTGTTTCCCGGTCCGCAGACCGCCGCGGAGACCGAACAATCGGCGGCGCGCACCAGGTCCGCCACCATGGCATCGCGCATCGACAGGCCCAGCGGCAGCAGTTCGTCGGCTGCGGCGTCGTCGCCATAGTCGCTCCAGCCGCCGCCGCTGAGATACTCGTAAACAAAAACGCGTTTGGTCATTTCATCATCCACTTTCCGGGCTCTTCCCCATCCTTCCCATGACTTCCGAACTGAACCTGATCCCTGTCGTCGACCTGCTGAAGGGCCAAGTGGTGCGGGCCGTGCGCGGCGACCGCAAGGCCTACCGGCCGATCGTTTCGGCGCTGTGCGCCAGCAGCGATCCGGTGACGGTGGCGCGCATCCTGTGCGAGCACTGCGCGGCCCGCCAGCTGTACGTGGCCGACCTCGATGCCTTGCAGGGCGGGGCGGTGCAGGCCGGCGTGCTGGCCGATCTGCTGCAGGCACTGCCGGGCATGGAGCTGTGGCTGGATGCCGGCCTTGCGGACGCATCGGCCGGCCAGGCGCTGCGCGAACAGCTGGCGCCGTATGCCTCGCGCATCGTGCTGGTGTTCGGCAGCGAATCGCTGCGTTCGCGCGAGGCGCTGGAGCGCTGTTTCGAGGCCACGGCCGGTGATGGCGCCGATGGCCCCGGGGCGGCGCTGTCGCTGGACCGGCGCGACGGCCAGCGGCTCGATGCGGCCGGCTGCTGGGATGCGGTGGCGCTGTGGCCGAAGCGGCTGATCGTGATGACGCTGGAGCGCGTCGGCTCCGGCGCCGGCCCCGACCTGGAAACGCTGCAGGAGGTGAGGCGCCTGGCGCCGGGCGCCATGGTGATCGGTGCCGGCGGCATCCGCAGCGAGGACGACCTGGCGCGCGCGAGCGCGGCCGGCGCCGATGCCTGGCTGGTGGCCAGCGCGCTGCACGACCTGCAACTGCCACGCGTACGCCGCTGATCTGCCGAAGCCGGTGCGACGAGGGTGGGTGAGGCGTGCCATCCGCCCGCTGTACACACGAACCGTGCCATCCACCGGCGGGCTCGCCTGCACTGCCGCCGGCCCCTGCCGGCACGCATTGACCGCCAAAAGCGCAACACTCTGTCTCACTTCGTGTGTGTCAACAGGGCCCGGTCCCAAGGCGCGGCGGCCCTTCGGGTGAATGGCACATGGCTTGCGTGGTGGCCTGCCCATGAATCAACCCGACACTGCCGCGCCTGCCGGCAATGCCCCCTGGACCTGCCCCTTTTGCCCCCTGCTGTGCGACACCTTCGGCGTGGCGGTGGGCACGCCGCTCAGGCTCGTGGGCAGCGACTGCCCGCGCGCGCGCAAGGCGCTCGCCAACTTCGATGCCGAAGCCGGCGCGGGGCGGCCTCGGGTCGACGGCCAGGACTGCGACCTGGACACGGCGCTCGGCAAGGCCGCCTCGCTGCTCGCGGCCAGCCGCCAGCCCCTGTTCGGCGGCCTCGGCACCGATGTCGCGGGTGCCCGGGCGCTCTATGCGCTGGCCTGCGAAACCGGCGCCATCTGCGACCCGGCCCATGGGACGGCGCTGATGCACGGCCTGCGCGCGCTGCAGGACCGCGGCGGCTTCAGCACCACGCTGGCGGAAGCGAGGACGCGGGCCGACCTGGTCGTCTGCATGACCGAGGAACCGGCGGCGCACTACCCGGAGATCTTCCGCCGCATCGGCGTGGGGGAGCGGGAGGGCGTGGCGGTGGAAGCGCTGCCGCTGCACGGCGACCTGTTCGACACCGTGGCGCTGCTCGCGGCGCTCGTCGCGGGCCGTGTTTCCAAGGACGATGCCCGCGTGCCGGCCGATCTGGCGGCGCTCTCGGCACGGCTGCAGGCAGCGCGCTATGCGGTACTGGTGTACGAATCGGGCCGGCTGCCGGCGCAGGGCGCGCTGATCGTCGAGGCCATCCAGCGCATCGTCGCCACGCTCAACCGCAGCACGCGCGCGGCTTCGCTGCCGCTGGGCGGCGGCGATGGCGCCTCCACCGTGAACCAGGTGTTCGCCTGGCTCTCGGGCCTGCCGCTGCGTTCGCGCGCCGGACCGCTGGGCCTGGAGCATGAGCCGCTGTGCTTCGATGCCGGGCGCCTGCTGGCCGATGGCGCGGCCGATACGCTGCTGTGGGTGTCGAGCTACGGCCCCGAGCCGGCGCCACCGCCGGCCGGCGTGCCGCGCATCGTGCTCGGCCATCCCGGCATGCCCGTGCCGCGGGATGCGCACGGGCTGGTGTTCATTCCCGTGTCGACACCCGGCATCGGCTCCGTGGGCCATCTGTTCCGCACCGACGGCTCGGTGCTGCTGCCGCTGCGGCCCGTGTACGAGGACGGGCTGCCGAGCGTGGCCGAGGTGGTCCGGCGCCTGACGCAGGCGGTGCAGGCGCTGAAGAAGGAGCGCGTGCAATGACGGCGACACTGCGCTTGCGCGGCGGCCGCGTCATCGATCCCGCGAATGGCCGCGACGAGGTGCGCGACCTGTACGTGCAGGGCGGCCGCATGGTCGAGCTCGCACCGGACGAGGCCGCCACCGAGGAGATCGACATCGGCGGCTGCATCGTGATGGCCGGCGGCATCGACATGCACACCCACATCGGCGGCGGCAAGGTCAACCTCGCGCGCATGCTGCTGCCCGAAGACCACCGCGCCAATGCGAACCCCATTGCGCTGCCCGACAACGTGCTCGAGCTCGCCTCGTGCGGCACCTGCACGCCGGGCACGCTGGCCACCGGCTACCGCTATGTCGAGATGGGCTACACGGCGGCCTTCGAGCCGGCCATGATGGCCTGCAACGCGCGCCACGCGCACATGGAGATGGGCGACACGCCGATCCTCGACCACGGCGCCTACGTGATGCTCGGCAACGACGAGCTCTTCCTGCGCATGCTGGCCGAGGGCTGGGACTTCGAGCGCATCCGCGACTACGCGGGCTGGACCATCAACGCCAGCAAGGCGATGGGCGTGAAGGTGGTGAACCCGGGCGGCATCTCGGCCTTCAAGTTCAACCAGCGCAAGCTCGACGTCGACGAGAACCATGTGCACTGGCAGGTCACGCCGCGGCAGGTGGTGCACACGCTGGCGCGCGCGCTGCGCGAGCTTGGCGTGCCGCATCCGCTGCACATCCACGGGAGCAACCTGGGCGTGGCCGGCAACATCCAGTCCACGCTCGACACCATCGCCGCGCTCGACGGACTGCCCGGGCACCTGACGCACATCCAGTTCCACGCCTATGGCACCGAGGGGCCGAAGAAGTTCTCCTCGGCCGCGCTGCAGCTTGCCGAGGTGGTGAACGCGAACAAGAACGTGAGCATCGACGTGGGCCAGATCATGTTCGGCCAGACCGTCACGGCCTCGGGCGACACCATGCGCCAGCATGCGCAGTCGGGCCTGGCCGATCCGCGCAAGTGGATCGGCGCCGACATCGAGTGCGAGGCCGGCTGCGGCGTGGTGCCGTTCCGCTACCGCGAGCAGAGCTACGTGAATGCGCTGCAGTGGGTCATCGGGCTGGAGATCTTTCTCCTGGTCGACGATCCGTGGCGCGTGGTGCTGACCACCGACCATCCCAACGGCGGCCCGTTCACGAGCTATCCGCACCTGATCCGCCTCTTGATGGACCGCAGCTTCCGCGAGGAACAGCTCGCCAAGCTGCATCCCGAAGTCGCGGCGCAGGCCGCGCTGCGCTCGATCACGCGCGAGCTTTCGCTCTACGAGATCGCGATCATGACCCGCGCCGGCCCGGCGCGGCTGCTGGGCCTGCGCGACCGCGGCCACCTGGGTGCGGGCGCGGCGGCCGACATTGCGGTGTACCGCGAGAACGCCGACCGCGAAGCCATGTTCGCGACGCCCGAATACGTGTTCAAGGACGGCGTGCTGGTCTCGCGCGCGGGCCGCGTCACGGCGGCGCCGGTAGGCGGCACGCACTTCGTCGCGCCGGACTACGACCGCGGCATCGAGAAGCGGCTGCGCCGGCATCTTGCGGCGCAGGGTTCGGTCAACTTCGACCACATCGCCATCGGGCACGACGAGCTGTGCCAATGCTGCAACGGCGGGCGCCTGCTGCCGGCCGAGTGCTTCAAGGAGTCGTCGTCGTGAAGGCCCTGGAGCGCAACGGCGTCGTCATCGACCAGACCTTTGCCGAGGCCTTTCCGATGAAGGCCACGCGCATCCTCATCACGGCGCACAACATGGCGTGGGCGCGCCATGCGGCGGTGTCGGCCACCGGCTTCGCGACCTCGGTGATCGCCTGCGGCTGCGAGGCCGGCATCGAGCGCGAGATATTGCCGGACGAATCGCCCGATGGCCGGCCCGGCGTGAGCGTGCTGATCTTCTCGATGTCGGGGAAGGAGCTCGGCAAGCAGCTCGAGCGCCGCGTCGGCCAGTGCGTGCTGACCTGCCCGACCACCGCGGTGTTCGCGGGCCTGCCGCGCGGCGCACCCGGCAGCGACGTGGCCGCGCTCGGCAAGAACCTGCGCTTCTTCGGCGACGGCTGGCAGATCTCGAAGGTGATCGATGGCGTGCGCTACTGGCGCGTGCCGGTGATGGACGGCGAATTCGTCGCGCAGGAAGACACGCCCGTGGTGAAGGCCGTGGGCGGCGGCAACCTGCTGCTGCTCGCGCGCGACACCGATGCCGCGCTGGCCGCCGCCGAGGCCGCCGTGGCGGCGATGAAGCGGCTGCCCAACGTGGTGATGCCGTTTCCGGGCGGCGTGGTGCGATCGGGCTCGAAGGTCGGCAGCCGCTATGCGAATCTCAATGCTTCGACCAACGATGCCTTCTGCCCGAGCCTCGTCGGGCTGGTGGCGCACAGCGAACTGGCGAGCGGAGCATCCGCACAGGAGATCGGCTGCGTGATGGAAATCGTGATCGACGGCCTGACCGAGGCCGACGTGGGTGCCGCCATGCGCGTGGGCATGGAGGCCGCCATTGCCATCGGACCGGCGGGCGGCCTGCTGCGCATTTCGGCCGGCAACTATGGCGGCAAGCTGGGGCCGTTTCATTTCCACCTGCACAAGCTGCTGGGCGTGGCGGGAGATGCGGCATGAACGGATGGCACTTCAGGCTGCGGCAGGCGCCGGCGCTGCGTGTCGATCTGCGCGGCATCACGCCGGCCGCGCTGGCGGAACTCTCGGCCGCGCAGATCGAGCAGCTGCGCGTGGGCCATGGCAACGCGATGCTGCCCCTGGCCGAGCTGTTCGATGCTGCGCCGGGCACGGAAGAGGGCGTGCTTCGCTTCGAAGGCGATCTCGGGCGCTTCGACCGCATCGGCTGGCAGATGGACGGCGGCTGCATCCGCGTCGAAGGCGATGCGGGCCACTATGCGGGCGGCTGCATGCGCGGCGGCGCGCTGCAGATCGATGGCAGCGCCGGCCTGCTGGCCGCCTGCGAAATGGCCGGCGGCAGCATCGACGTGAAGGGCGACGTCGGCGACTTCGCAGCCAGCACCTTGCCCGGCAGCATGGACGGCATGCGCGGTGGCACCCTCGTGGTCCATGGCCATGCGGGCGAGCGCTTCGGCGACCGCATGCGCCGCGGGTCCGCGCTGGTCCATGGCGATGCGGGCGCGTTCCTGGGCTCGCGCATGGTGGCGGGCACGATCGCCGTCGGCGGCAAGGCCGGCGCGCATGCGGGCTACGGCATGCGCCGCGGCAGCATCGTCCTTGCAGGGCCGGGCGCGGCGCTGCCGGCGGGGTTGACCTTCGTGCCGAACCGGACCGCGACGCCGGTGTTCTGGGCCCTGCTGGCGCGTGATCTGGCGCGCCACGGCGGAGCTTTTTCGGCCTTGCCCACGCGCCGCATCGAACGCCACCTGGGCGATCTCTCGGCCGACGGCAAGGGCGAACTCATCCTGTGCCCGTGACCCGTCCCGGCCTTCTTTTCAAACCACTCCTGAGTTCCTTTCCATGACGCATCCCTATCTTTTCCATGCCGGCGAAGCCACCGTCCTTGCCAAGGAAGGCCAGTTCACCGACGCCATGCCCGAGATCCTGATCGGCGCAACCGATGGTCCCGTGGGCCAGGCCTTTGCCAACATGATGGCGCAGAGCAAGGGCCACACCGCGATGTTCGCGATCCGCGCCTGCAACCAGCTCGTGCGACCCGCGACCATCATGGTGCCCAAGGTCACGCTGAAGGACGTGGCCAACATCGACCTGTTCGGTGGCGTGGTGCAAAGCGCAACCGCCGATGCGGTGGTCGATTGCCTGATCGATGGCATCATTCCCCGGGAACATGCCAACACGCTGTGCATCATCAGCCTGGTGTGGATCGATCCGCGCTGCGCCAAGGACGAGAACCTCGACAAGAAAGACATGTACCGCACCAACTACGAAGCCACCAAGCTCGCGATCCGGCGCGCGCTGAACAACGAGCCGTCGGTGGACGAGCTGATCGCCAACCGCCACCGCATCAAGCACGACATGGACGACTGGAGCTGACCTTGCCTTCGTTCGCGCTCCTCGACGACTGCGGCTCGACGCCCGCGCGGCCCACCAGCCGGCTGCACACCGGCTTCGTGCGCGAGCACCACTGCGCCGATCCGGCCGATCTCGATGCAACCTGGGCACACGTCGATGCCGACCTGCGGCAGGGCCTGCACGCGGTGCTGCTGGCCGACTACGAATGGGGCGCCAGGCTGCAGCGCGCGGGGCATGCACGGCTTGCGGCCGACGATGCCTCGGCGCTGCGCGTGCTGATGTTCCGCGAATGCGCGATGCTTTCGTTGGACGAGGTCGCCAGCTGGCTGGAGCAGCGCGAGGCGAGCGAGGCCAATCCGCCGCAGCCCGTCGGCGTGATGGATCTGCAGCCCAGCATCGACGAGCCGGCCTTCACCGAGGCCATCGCGCGCATCCACGACGCCATCGCCGCGGGCGAAACCTACCAGGTCAACTTCACCTACCGGCTGCAGGGCCAGGGCTACGGCTCGCCCGTGGCGCTGTACCGGCGCCTGCGCGAGCGGCAGCCCGTGGCCTACGGCGCGCTGATCGCCTTGCCCGAAAGCAATTCAAAGGCGGGACAGGGCGACATCACCCACGTGCTCTCGTGCTCGCCCGAACTCTTCCTGCGCCACGACGCGGGCGTGCTCACCGCGCGCCCGATGAAAGGCACCGCGGCCCGCGCCGATGCGCCCGAGGGCGACAGCGAGATGGCGCGCCGGCTCTCGGTCGACGCCAAGAACCGCGCCGAGAACGTGATGATCGTGGACTTGCTGCGCAACGACATCGGCCGCGTGGCGCAGATCGGTTCCGTCAAGGTGCCGACGCTCTTTGCCATCGAGCCCTACGCCACGGTGTTCCAGATGACCTCGACCGTGCAGGCACGGCTGCGCGCCGGTGTCGGCATGCCGGAGCTGCTGCGCGCGGTGTTTCCCTGCGGCTCCATCACGGGTGCGCCCAAGCATCGCACCATGGAGTGGATCGGCGAGCTCGAAAGTACGCCGCGCGGCCTCTACTGCGGCGCGATCGGCTGGATCGATGCGTCGGCGGAGGGCGCGGCCATCGGCGACTTCTGTCTGTCGGTGGCGATCCGCACACTCACGCTGGGCGCGCAGGCGAAGGGCCTGCGGCCGCTGCGGCTGGGCATTGGCGCAGGCATCGTGCAGGACAGCATTGCGGCCGACGAGTTCGAGGAATGCCTGCTCAAGGCGCGCTTTCTCACCGCGCTCGATCCCGGCTTCGAGCTCTTCGAGACCATGCTGGTCACGCCTGGCGAAGGCATCCGCTACTTGGACCGGCACCTCGCGAGGCTGGCGCGCAGCGCGCGTGCGTTGGGCTTCCGGTTCGACCGCGATGCCTCTATGCAGGCGCTGCGGGAGGCCTTGCCCGCGCTCGCGCCCGGCCAGCCCTCGCGCCTGCGGCTCGCGCTGGCGCACGGCGGGCGCATCGGCATCACGCATTCGCCGCTGCCGCCCTTGCCGCCGGGCGCAGTGAAGCTGCTGATTGCCGGCCAGCGGTTGCCCAATGCGAATCCGCTGGCGGCCTACAAGACCACCGTGCGCCAGCACTACGACGCCGGCGTGCGCGCGGCCGAACGCGCCGGCGCCTTCGACAGCCTGTTCTTCACCGAAGACGGCAGGCTCGTCGAAGGCGGGCGCAGCACCGTGTTCGCGCGCATCAACGGACGCTGGTGGACGCCGCCTGTTGCCGATGGCGCGCTGCCCGGCGTGATGCGCGGCGTGCTGATCGAAGACTCGATCTGGGAGGCCACCGAACGCAGCCTGTACCGGCAAGACCTGGAGGCCGCGCAGAAGCTCGTGGTCTGCAATGCGCTGCGCGGCGTGCTGCCGGCGCAGCTGGTTCGGCAACCGCAGCCGCACGAGGCGGCCGCCGCTTGAAAAGCCGGGCCCGCGCTTTGCTCGACCGAGGTCGCCGATGAAGCTGGCGCTGTTCGACCTGGACCACACGCTGATTCCATTCGACAGCGGCATGGCCTGGACGCGCTTCCTGGTGGCGCGCGGCGTGCTGCCGGCCGATGCCGAGACGGTCTACCTGGGCTATTGCCGGCAGTACGTGGACGGCACGCTGGACATCCGCGAATTGCATCGGGTCAGCGTCGCGCCGCTCGCGCGCTTCGGCATGGCCGCGCTGCGCCAATGGGCGGCGGAGTTCGAAGCCGAGATCGCGCCGCAGGTGCCCGTGCCGATGCGCGCGCTGGTGCGCAGGCACCAGGACGCGGGCCATGTCTGCGCCATCGTGACTGCCACCACCCGCTTCATCGCCGAGCCTTTCGGCCGCGTGTTCGGCGTGGCCGACGTGCTGGCGACGCGCTCCCTGGTGATCGACGACACGCTCGACGGCGGCATCGACGGCGATCCGTGCTTCGGCGTCCACAAGCTGATGCACGTGAACCAGTGGCTCGCCACGCGCGGCACGCGGCTCGAAGCACTCGAGCAGTCGTGGTTCTATTCCGATTCGGCCAGCGACCTGCCGCTCTTGTGCGCCGTGACCGATCCGGTGGCGGTGACGCCCGACGATCGCCTGCGCGCCCGGGCCGTCGAGGCCGGCTGGCCGATCCTGGAACGCAGCTGAGAGCCCGGATCGGGTTCGCGCGCTAGACCTGGATCAGCCCCCAGCGCAGCGCCACCCACGTGAGCTCCGCCTGGTTGGTGGCGCCCAGCTTCTGCTTGACGCGGTACAGGTGCGAGCCCACCGTGCTGAGCGAGAGGTTCAGCGTGCTGGCAATCTGCGCCACCGTCATGCCGCGCGCGAGCTGGATGAAGACCGAGAACTCGCGCTCGCTGAGCAGGTCGGCCGGATTGGCCTCGCCCTCGATCTGCGCCGTGGCCAGCGCCTGGGCGGTGTTGGCGTCGATGTAGCGGTCGCCGCGCGCCACGGCCTTCACTGCGGCAATCAGCGCATCGGGCGCACTGCGCTTGGCCAGGTAGCCGAGTGCGCCGGCGCGCAGTACGCGGCGCGGATGGATCGTGTCCTCGTGCGCCGACAGCGCCAGCACGCGCGCCTTGGGGTCGTGCGCCAGCAGGCGGCGCAGCGCCTCCAGGCCGCCCATGCCGGGCATCGACAGGTCCATCACCACCACGTCGGGCCGCACCTGCGGATAGTCCTGGCAGGCCTGCTCGCCGGTGTCGGCCTCGGCCGCCACTTCGATCTGCGCGTCGGCCAGCAGCATGCGAAAGCCCATGCGCACCAGCGCATGGTCGTCCACCAGCATCACTCGAATCGGCTGAATCGCCTGGGTCATGTGTTCTCCGCGGCGGCCGCCGGCAAGGGCAGGCGCACCGTCAATTGGGCGCCGCTGGGCGCGGCGGGTTCGAGGCGCAGGTCGCCGCCCAGGCTGTCGATGCGCTCGGCAAGCCAACGCAGGCCATAGTGCCCTGTGCTGGTTTCCCTTGCGGCGTCAGGGCCGGGCAGGCCGCGCCCGTCGTCGGTCAGCGTGAGCTTCACCGTCTGTTCGTCGCCCTGCAGGGCCAGCACGATATGGCGCGCCTCGCCGTGCCGCAATGCGTTGGTGATGCCTTCCTGCGCGGCGCGGTACAGCACCAGCGCGGTGTCGGTGTCGAGCCGCAGGCGGTCGAGCTCGATTTCCAGGTGCCACTCGACCTGCACGCCGCCATGGCTGTTGCGGGTTCGCTCGACCAGGTCCTCGAGCGCGGCCACCAGCCCGAACTTGTCGAGCACCAGCGGAGTCAGGCGCGGGATCATGCCGTGCATGGCCGTGTAGAGCCGCCCCGACTCCTCGGCGATCAGCCGCGCCGCCTGCTCTGACTGTGGATCGAGCGCCTGCACGCGCTGTGCGATCGACAGGGCCATGCTGCGCATCGCGGTGACCGATTGGCCCAGCTCGTCGTGCAGCTCGCGCGCGATCAGGCGGCGCTCCTGCTCGATCTTCTGGTCGACCCAGCGGCCCAACTCGCGGCTTTCGGAGAGGCGGCTCTCGGCGCGTACGGCGCGCCGTTCGGTCTCGATGTGCTGCTGCAGCATGCCGACCATGCGGTTGAAGGCGGCGCCGATGGCCGCCGCCTCGGTGCCGGGCAGGGCGCGCAGGGAAACGTCGAAGCGCCCGCTCTCGAGCTGGTTCAGTGCATGCACGATGTCCGCGAACGGGCGCGTCGCGCGGCCCACGAGCCAGAACACGCCGGCATTGACGACCGCCAGCAGGCCCAGCGCGCTGAGCGTCAGCAGCACGAAATCGTCCCACGCGTCGAGCACGGCGCGCGACGCGTTGGAATTCACCATCAGCTTGCCACCCGGAAAGGCGATGGACAGCTGCGACGGTGGCGGCGAGACAAGGCCGGCGAACCAATCCGGCGCATCGCGGCCGGCCTTGTAGATCGAAGTCGGCGAGCTGTACAGCACGCGATCCTCGCTGTCGAGCAGCGTGATGTCGTTGGAGCGCACGCGCCCGACGCCCTGCAGGAACGACAGCATGGCCGGCGTGCCCTGGGCCGCATAGAGCCAGGCGGTGCGGTTCAGCAGTTGCGCGGCCACGCGATTGGCGGCCACGACTTCCTCGTGCACCGATTCGCGCATGGCGCGCATCTGCAGCGCGAGCATGGCCGCGACGAACAGCAGCGTCAGCAGGCTGACGATGAGGTTGATCTTCAGGCGCAGCGTCATGGTGCGGGCGCATTGCCGAAATGGCCATGCCGCGCGTAGCCGTCGAGCGCGGCGACCATCGCAGAGGCCATGGCCGGGTGCGCGGGGTCGTGGCCTGCGCCGTCGACCCATTGCAACTGGCTGTGCGCCATGCGATCTTGCACGGCCTGTGCGCAACGCGGCGGGCAGATGCGGTCGTCGCGCGAATGCAGCAGCAGGGTGGGCACGCGGGGCAGTGCGGCCAGGCGGTCCAGCAGCGGGGGTGAATCGAGCCAGCAGCGGTGCAGCAGGTAGTGGCTCTGCACGCGATAGCGGTCGACCAAGGCGTCGAGCGTGTTTCGGTCGGGTTCGGCTGTTGGCGGCTCGCTGGTCGCCGCGTCCGCGCCGCGCGCGAGGCTTTGCTCCCAGCGCCACCAGGCGAGCGCGAGCTGCCGGGGCAGCGCGGCATCGCCATCGGCCGGCACTTGCTGCAGGCCGCGGGCCAGGAAGCCCAGCATGTCGCCGCGCTCGCCGGCCGGCGCCACGGACGCGAACCGCGCCCACGCGGCGGGTGCGCGGCCGGCGCTGTCCTGGAAGAAGGCGCCGATCTCTTCGGCGTTCGGCAGGAACACCGCGCGCAGCAGCAGCGCCGCCACCGCTTGCGGCTCGAACGCCGCATGGGCCAGCGCCAGCGTGGCGCCCCACGAGCCGCCGACCACCAGCCAGCGCGGCACCCCGAGTTGTTCGCGCACGCGGTGCAGGTCGTCGAGCAGGTCGGCCGTGCGGTTGTGCGCCGTCGCGCCGCGCGGCTGGCTTCGGCCGGCGCCGCGCTGGTCGATGCTGATCACGCGGTATCGCGCCGGATCGAAGAAGCGCCGCAGCAGCGGCGAGCTGCCCGAGCCGGGCCCGCCGTGCAGGACCACGGCGCAGATGCCTTCCGGATTGCCACCTTCTTCTACATGCAGCACGTGGCCATGCGGCACCTCCAATGCGTGGGTGCGCCAGGGCGGAGATTCGGGGTACAGGCCGGTGGGAAGCACGAGGGCGATGGTACGCGGTGGCCCTGTTGCCGCTATTCATGAAAATCATGAAGTGCGAATCATGATTTCATGGCTGGGTCTCGGTGGTTCATGGGTTCAAGATGGGGACCGGAGCACACGAAGTTCCCGCAGCCGCCACATGGCGCTGTGCAACCTTGCAGGAGACACCCTATGAAGTGGGAAACCCCGACGGCCACCGATCTTCGCTTCGGCTTCGAGATCACGATGTACGTCAGCGCTCGTTGAGCTGCGCCTCGCCACAACCCGCCCCGGCACTCCCGGGGCGGGTTGTTTAGAGCCCCTGCGTCTTTCTTCTTTTTTCATCTCCCGATGCGCATCACCGTCCTGGGCTCGGCCGCCGGCGGCGGCTTTCCGCAGTGGAACTGCAACTGCCCCAATTGCGCCGGCGTGCGCAACGGCACGGTGCGCGCCAGGCCGCGCACGCAGTCGTCGATCTTCGTGCGCCCCGACGAGGGCGAGGACGGCGTGCTGTTCAACGCATCGCCCGACATCCTGGAGCAGATCCGCAGCAGCCCCATATTGCAGCCCGCACGCGCGATGCGCGACACCGCCATCGCCGGCGTGGTGCTGATCGACGGCCAGGTCGACCATGCCACCGGCCTCTTCATGCTGCGCGAGCGCGGCACGCCGCTGCCGCTGTGGTGCACCGACCCGGTCGCCGAAGACCTGAGTGAGGGTAATCCCGTGCTGCGCGTGCTCTCGCACTACTGCGGCGTGGCGCGCCACGCGATCACGCTCGACGGCAATTCCTTCGAGGTGCCCGGCGTGCCCGGCCTGGTCTTCCGCGCGATGGCGCTGACCGGCAAGGCCGCGCCGTACTCGCCGCACCGCGAGCAGCAGGTGCCGGGCGACAACATCGGCGTGACCATTCTCGACCGCAGGAGCGGCGGGAGCCTGTTCTACGCGCCGGGCCTGGGCGCCATCACGCCGCCCGTGTTCGACGCCATGGCCAGCGCCGACGCGGTCATGGTCGACGGCACCTTCTGGACCGACGACGAAATGATTCGCCTGGGCGTGAGCAGCAAGCGCGCGCGCGAGATCGGCCACCTGCCGCAGTCGGGCGAGGGCGGCATGATCGAATGGCTGTCTAAGCTGCCCGCGACCACCGCGCGGCGCATGCTGATCCACATCAACAACACCAACCCCATCCTCGACGAGGACTCCGAAGAGCATGCGGCGCTGCGGCGCGCAGGCATCGAGCCCTGCGAGGACGGGATGACGATCCAACTCTGAAGAAGAGGCACCGAGCCCGCCATGCACGCCGACAGGATCCAGGACCCGTTCCACCCAGCCACAGGCAGCGAGAAAGCCGGCCCGGCATGGAACCGCGAGGAGTTCGAAGCCAAGCTGCGCGAGCGCGGCCGCAGCTATCACATCCACCATCCGTTCAACGTCATGCTCAACAGCGGCCGGGCCACGCCCGAGCAGATCCGCGGCTGGGTGGCGAACCGCTTCTACTACCAGATCGCGATTCCGATCAAGGACGCCGCCGTGCTCTCGAACTGCCCCGACCAGCAGGTGCGCCGCGGCTGGGTGCAGCGCATCCTCGACCACGACGGCTTCGAGCTCGGCGGGATCAAGGACGAAGGCGGCGTCGAGGCCTGGCTGCGCCTGGCCGAGGCCGTGGGGCTCGCGCGCGAAGAAGTGCGCGACCTGCGCCACGTGGTGCCGGCGGTGCGCTTCGCGGTCGATGCCTACGTGAACTTCGCGCGCCGCGCGCCCTGGCAGGAGGCCGTGTGCTCCTCGCTCACCGAACTGTTCGCGCCCGAGATCCACAAGCAGCGCCTGGCCACCTGGCCCGAGCACTATGCGTGGATCGAATCGGCAGGCCTCGACTACTTCCGCAACCGGGTGAGCCAGGCGAGGCGCGACGTGGAGCAGGGCCTGGCCATCACGCTCGACCACTTCGACACCCGCGCGCTGCAGGAGCGCGCGCTCGAGATACTGCAGTTCAAGCTCGACATCCTCTGGGCCATGAACGATGCGATGGCGACGCGCTACGGCGTGAACGGCGCATGACCGGGAACAAGACCATGCTCACCGCCGAAAGCAAACCCCGCGTCGGTCCCGGATTCCGCCTGCAGTGGGAGTCGGCGCAGGAATGCCATGTGCTGCTCTACCCCGAGGGCATGGTGCGGCTCAACGGCAGCGCGGGCGAGATCATGAAGCGCTGCGACGGCGAGCGCAGCGTCGCGGCCATCGTGGCCGACCTGGAGCAGGCCTTCGACACCACCGGGCTCGAGCCCGAGGTGCGCGGCTTCGTCGAAATGGCGGCGCAGCAGAACTGGCTGCGCTGGGACCCCCAATGACCGCCGCGCCGCCGCGCCCCGGGCCGCCGCTCTGGCTGCTGGCCGAGCTGACCTACCGCTGCCCGCTGCACTGCGTGTTCTGCTTCAACCCGGTGGACTTCGCGCAGCAGGAGAACGAACTGGGCACCGAGGACTGGCTGCGCGTGCTGCGCGAAGGCCGCGAGCTCGGCGCGGTGCAGTGCGGCCTCTCGGGCGGCGAGCCGCTCCTGCGCGACGACCTCGAGATCATCATTGCCGAGGCCGCGCGCCTGGGCTACTACACCAACCTGCTGACCTCGGGCGTGGGCCTCACGGCGCAGCGCGCCGCCGCGCTGAAGGCCGCGGGCCTGGACCACGTGCAGCTGTCGTTCCAGGACTCCACGCGCGAGATGAACGACTTCCTCTCGCACACCAAGACCTTCGAGCTCAAGAACCGGGTGGCGAAGATCATCAAGGACCAGGGCTGGCCGATGGTGCTGAACGTGGTGATCCACCGCATGAACATCGACCACATCGACCGCATCATCGAGATGGCGCACGAGATGGGGGCCGAGTACCTCGAGCTTGCCAACACCCAGTACTACTCGTGGGCCTTCGTCAACCGCGACCAGCTGCTGCCCACGCACGAGCAGCTGCGCCATGCCGAGGAGGCGACCGACGCCTGGCGCAAGCGGCTCGGCGAGCGCATGCGGATCTTCTTCGTGGCGCCCGACTACCACGAGGGCAAGGCCAAGAAATGCGTCAACGGCTGGGGCAGCATGTTCCTTACCGTGGCGCCCGACGGCACCGCGCTGCCTTGCCACACGGCCAAGATGCTGCCGGGCCTCGAATTTCCGAACGTGAAGGCGCACAGCCTGCGCGAGATCTGGTTCGATTCCGAAGGCTTCAACCGCTACCGCGGCACCGGCTGGATGAAGGAGCCCTGCGCGAGCTGCGACCAGCGCGAGCAGGACCTGGGCGGCTGCCGCTGCCAGGCCTACCTGCTGGCCCAGGACGCGGCCGCGGCCGATCCGGTGTGCGCGAAGAGCCCGGACCACCACCGCGTGGTCGAGGCGGTGGAACGCGCGGCCGCGCGCGATCCGGCGGCGCCGAAGGAGCATCCGCTGGTGTTCCGCGATCCCGCCAATTCGCGGCGGCTTTCCGCGGCCCTCGTCACGCCGGACGCGTGAGGCCGCGCGGCGGCAGGCTGCGATCGATCGCCTTCTTTTCCCGTTTATTTGGCCGCCGTTCGCGCAGCCAGCCCAGATCCGGCGCGAACCGCCACGCCAGCAGCAGCAGCGCCAGCAGCGCGGGAATCCACCGCAGGTCCGTGTCGGCCGGCAGATACTGGGCGTAGCGGCGGTCCAGCATGGCGGTCTTCAGTGCCTCGGGCGTGTTCAGGCGCCGGTAGTTCACGCCGACCAGTTCGGCCAGCGCACGCAGGTGGTCCTGCCGCAGCTCGGAGAGATGTTCATGGTTCAGCGCGCTGCCGATGGCCGAGCCCTGCACCACCTCGTCGGCCCGCCAGTAGCCGGCAGGCTCGCCGTTGCTGCCGGTCTTGGGAATCGGCATCGGCACGTCGCCGCCCACGCCGATCAGCCAGCCCTGGACTTCGCCGGGCTTGATGTCCGTCATGGGCGGCGTCTCGTTGATGCGCAGCGGGGGCGATTCCTGCCCGTCGCTGATGAAGACGAAATGGGTGTCGTGCCCTACGCTGCGGGCGCCGCGCACGGCCCAGGTCACGCCCTTGCTCACGTTGCTGGCGTTGGCCCAGCGCATGCGGCCATCGATGCGCTCGAGCGAGGCCAGCAGTTCCTCGTAGTGGCTGCAGACCTCGACGGGCGCGAGGATCACCAGCGAGCGGTAGTCCGCGAAAACGCTCCAACCCACTCTGGAGCCGCAGGGCAGCGCGCCCAGCACGTCGCGCATGGCGGCGCGCGCGAGCGTGAGGCGGCTGACCGCTGCGTGGTCCAGCTCCACGTCCTCGACATTCATGCTCTGCGTGATGTCGAAGCTGACCTGCCAGTTGAACACCGGCCGCTGCAGCTGCACGCGCGGCGGCCAGACGGCGAGCGCCAGCAGCAGCAGGGCCAGCACCAGCGGCCAGCTGCCGGTGCTGCCGCCGATGCGCTGCCAGGCGGCGCGCCACCGCTGCGGCAGCGGCGGCCTCATGGCAGGTCTCCGGCGACGAAGCCCGGCACCCGGACCCGGCGCTGCTCGTGCGCCGGCTGCTGCTCAGCGGAGAAGGCTTCCTGGTCCTCAGGCGCGAGCCGCAGCGCGCGCTCCAGGTTGTAGCGCGCATCCCAGTCCTCGGGCGCGGCGCGCAGCAGGTCGCGCAGCCGCTGCTTGCCGAGTTCGAACAGCGGCAGCGCGCCAGCGTCCTGCGCCATGCCCTGGCGCAGGTACATGTTGCCCAGGTTGAACAGCGCCTGCTGTGCGACGGGATCGCGCTCGCCGGCCTGGATCAGGCTCGCGTAGCCCTTGAGCGCGGCATCGTGCGCGCCGGCCTTCGAGAGCGCCAGTGCCTGCGCCAGCTGCAGCTCGCGCGGCGCCGAAAGCGGCGCCGTCGTTGCTTCCTTGCCGACCGGCGCGGCGGCGATGCGCGCGATCTTCGTGTTGAGGCTCATCGTCTGGCGCAGCCTCAGCCCGCGTTCCAGCGCCACGCCCACGCAGCACAGGCTCAGCACGCCGAAGACCAGGTGAACCGTGCGTCGCTTCATGGGCTTTCCTTCCGCCAGCTCTGCAGCTGCACCGCGCGGCAGGCGAGCAGGCCCGCGCAGCACAGCATCGCTGCAAGGTAGAACGCGGCGCCGTGGTCGCGCCGCGGAACCCGCTCATGAATGGTGAGTGGAAAATTCTGCTGCCGGTCGATCTCGGCCATGGCGGCGGCCATCGCGGTGGAATCGTCGACCTGGTAGAGCCGGTAGGGCGTGCCCAGCGTCTTGAAGAACTGGTGCAGCGCCAGTTCCTCGCCGAGGCCGTAGGCCGAGACCGTCTCGGTGTTGAGGTTGGGCGAATTGGGGCCGCTGCGCACGTAGATCCAGTACAGGCCGATCTTTTCGCGCGCGAGGCCGGCGTGGATGCGCTGGCGCGTCGGCTCGTCGAGCTGCGCCCCGCCGTCCGAAACGATCAGGATCACGCGGCTGCCCGAATAGCTGCGGCCTTCGAATTCCTCGATGGCGGCGAGCAGCGCCACGCCCATGCGGGTCTCGGGCAGGCCGCGGCCGACGGCGGTGGCGGCGAGCGCGGCCTGCACCGTGTCGGTCTTCTGCGTGAACGGCACCACCGCGATCGGCACCGTGCTGAAGGTCATGAAGGCAAAGCGGTTGTCGGGCCGCTTGGCCACGAATTCGCTCAGCAGGTCGCGCACGACCTTGGCCTTGGGCTCCTGCGACATGCGGCCCGCGGTCTGCAGACCGTTGGTGTGCACCGTCGCGTCCATGCTGCTGCTGCGGTCCATCAGGATCAGCACCTCGGCGCCGCGCCCGGCGCGCTCGACCACGGCGCCCGATTGCCCCGGCCCCGCGAGCCCGAGCACCGTAAAGGCCATGGCGCCGACCGCGAACGCGCGCCACAGAAAGCCGACCAGGCGGCCGATGCGATCGGCCGGCAGCCAGGCCACATACGAGAAGCCCAGTGTGTCGCTTCGCTTGCGCAAGAGCGGCAGCAGCGCGAGCGGCAGCAGCACGAGCATCCAGGGCTGGGCGAGGTCGAAGCGCATGGCTTTGTCGCCGGTCAATGCCGGTGGCGCTTTTCCGCGTTGCGCAGCGCGCGGCACAACGGCTTGAGCGGATAGGCGGCCTGGGGCTGCGCCGGTGCGGCGGCGCTTTCGGCGAAGAAAAAGCGCCGGGTCGACTCGCGGTAGAAGTCTTCCAGGCGCGGCTGCAGCGGGCGCAGATAGGGCGCGTCGGCCAGCAGTTGCGGCAGGCTGGCGCCGTGCACGACGCGGCCGGCGCTCCTGTTGAGCGCGCGGTGCAGCACGCGCCATGCCTCGGGGCTGCTTGCCGGATCGTCGATGCGCTTGAGCTCGCGCCAGGCATGCGCGAACGGAAGCTGCTGCGCTTCGCGCATGTTGCGCCAGGCCCACCAGGCGAGCCAGGCCAGCAGCACCGCGAGCAGCGCAAGGAGCGAGAGCTTCAGATGCTGTTCGATGGGATGGGTCGCAAGCGCCGCGATCGGGCGGTCCGGCCGCAGCGGCTGCAGGTCGCCCTGGCCGAAGGTTTCCGCCGGCGTCAGCGGCCCGATGCTGACCGGCCATGCGGGCAGCGCGATCGCCGGGCCAGAGCCGGTGGCGATCGTCAGGGCCGGCAGCGAGATGGCGGTCAGCGCGCGCGGCGCATTGATGAGCTGGTATTCGATGGCGAGCCAGCGCCGTCCCTCTGCATCGGTCTCGATGCGCGATGGCCTGCGTTCGAGCCAGAGATCGATGCGCGCCGCGGCGGGAAGCAGGCCGGGCTCGAGCGGCCGGCCTTGGTGTTCGAGCAGCACGCGCTGCGTGAGCACGTCGCCGAGCACATGGCCGAAGCTGCGCGGCTGTTCGATGGTTGCGGCTGCGGCTGCGGCTGCGGCGGGCGTGGCGGGATCGGCGGCGAGTGAAAAACCGGTGGGCAGGGCGGTCAGCACCAGCGCCAATGCCAGCGCTGCGGGATGAACAAGGTTCATTGCGCTCATGCCGCCGTCTCCAGGAAATAGCGCGTGAGCGCCTCGGCGTCGAAGCGGCCCTGCAGGTGAAAGGGCGGCATGCCGTGCGCGTTGAACAGGGCGGTGAGTTCGGCGCGGCGCGCCGCGACCGATTCGCGCCACCGCGCGCGCAGCGAATCGCGCATCCACAGGCTGCGCCGCGCGCCGGTTTCGGCGTCGCGCAGGGCGACCAGCGCGCGGGCGTCGGGCGGTTCGATCTCGGCCGGGTCCCAGGCCACCAGCGGAACGACGCAGGCGGGCGAGAACTGTTCGAGCAGTTCGCCGAGCGCGCCGACCGGCCAGTGGAAGTCGGACGCGAGAAACACCAGCCCGCCGCGGCCCACCAGCCGTTCGGTGGCGCGGCGCAGGCCCGCCAGCGCGTGGTCGTCCGTGGGTGGTGTGCCCGTGGCCGCAGGGCATTCGCGCAGCATCCGCGCCATCAGGCTGCCGTTGCCGCGGCTGTGGCGCGCGGGCACGAAGAGGTCTTCGCGCTCGCGCTGGTCGAAGGCCAGCAGGCCGACGGTGTCGCCGGCGCGAAAGGCGCTGTAGCCCAGCGCCTCGACCAGGTCGGCCACCACATCGAGCTTGCGCCGCTCGGCGCCGAAATGCATCGAGGCCGACACGTCGGCCACCACGTGCACGGGTATCGCCACGCGCAGCCGGTGGATGCGCACCAGCCAGTCGCCGCGGCCCTCGCGCACGCTCGCGCGCAGGTCGATGCGGCGCGGGTCGGGATGGTCGAACAGCCGCCGGTGCGCGGCGAATTCCTGCCCGCTGCCCTGGCTCAGGCCGCGCTGCGCGCCCGGACGCCAGCCGCCGAAGCGGCGCGGCAGCTGGTAGTGGAATTCGTCGACGCGGTCCATGGCATCAGGGGGCGGCGATCTTGTCCATGATCTGTGCCACCAGTGCTTCCGAGAGTTCTGCGCGGCGCAACTCGTACACGGGCGTGAAGAAGACGCGGTGCCCGAGCACCGAGGGCAGCACGGCCGCCAGGTCGGCCGGCTCCAGGTGCGAGCGGCCTTCGAGCCAGGCCACGGTGCGCGCCGCGCGCAGCAGTGCGCTCATGCCGCGCGGGCTGGCGCCGGCCAGGATCAGGCGGTCCATGTCCACGCCGTCGAGCCGGATGCCGAACTTCTGCGGCGCCTCGGTGGCCTCCCACACGTCGAGCACATAGCGCTCGATGGTCTCGCTGGCGCGCACGCTGAGCTGCACCTGCGCGCCGATGGCGTTGAGCCGGTCCCAGGGCAGGATGGCGGGCGCCACCTTGTCGATCAGGCTCTCGGTGTCGTGGTAGGCGGTGTCGAACACCAGCGACTGGCGGATGCCGCGGTCGCCGGGCTTGGGCATGTTCAGCTCGAACATGAAGCGGTCGCGCGCCGCCGAAGCCAGCTCGAAGGTCTCTTCGCGCTCGACCTTGTTGCGGTCGGCGAACACCGTCATGTGCGGAAAGCTGTACTCGCGGTCGAAGGCCGACACCGTGCGCTCGGCCATCGCGCGCAGCAGCAGCGACTGCACCTGCGGCCGCGCCCGGTTGATCTCGTTGAAGAAGAAGGTGACCAGGCGCTCGCCGTGGCGCAGCAGCGGCCCCGGGTCGATGCGTGGCCGGCCCTCGGCATCCACGTAGGTGTGATAGACCAGGTCGCCGGGCATCAGGTCGACCGTGCCCTCGACGCGCTCGAAATCGCCGCCGATGGCGCGCGAGAAGGCGCGCAGCACCGTGGTCTTGCCGACGCCCACGTCGCCCTCGAGCAGCACGTGGCCGCGCGCGAACAGCGCCACGTTGATGAGGCGGATCGTCTCGGCCTGGCCGATCACTGCTTTCGCGACTTCGCTTTCGACGCGCAGCGCGAGCCGGCGCCAGTCTTCGAGTTGTTCTTCGGTGCCCATGATGGTGTCCGGCGCCGCGGGCTACTTCGACTCCATCATCTTCTTCAGGTGGGCGAGGCCGCCGCGGTAGACGTCGGTCACGGCCTTGAGCGCCGCCTCGTCGTTGAGCTCGGGCGGCGGATTGTTGTTGGGAAATCCGCGATAGAAGGCGCCGCGCCATTCGACGACCGACTTGCCGCCGTCGGCCACCACCGAGAGCACGGAGGTGTAGTTGGTGACCGGCAGCGCGCCGCCGTCCTTGGCGCGGTAGTTGTATTTCATCTTCGCGTCGTCGTAGCCTTCGAGCGTCTCGACCAGCGTGCCACCGGACTTGAGCTTGACGGTGCGCACCGAGCCTTCGGCATTGCCCTTGTCGGCCGCGCTCTCGGCCACGGCCGGATGCCAGTCCTTCAGCGCATTGAAGTTCTTGATCCTGGCCCAGACGGCATCGGCCGGGGCCTCGATGGTGACTTTCTCGCTCACCTTCTGGCGCGTGGGCCCGTGGGCCTGGCTCGGTGCCGATGCGGCAAGCAGGATCGATGCGAGAAGAACGGAGAGCGCCCGTCGGCCGGAAGCGTGTGTCAGCATGGAAATATCCGTGATGAGGTGGAGAAAAGATCGGTCGTCAAAAATACGTCAGGGCTCGATCGGCGTGCCGATGAAGGCACCGAAGCCGCGGCTGTTCTGCCCCGTGGCAATGGTCTTGAGCTTCCGCCCGCTCGCGGCGTCCAGCACCTGCACGTTGTCGTCCATCCAGTTCACGACGTAGACGCGGTCGCCGTGCGCGGCAATGCCTTCGGGGTAGGCGAAGCCGGGGAGGGTGCGCAGCAGCTTCAGCGAGGCGGCGTCGATCACGCTGACCGAGTCTTCGTGCTGGTTGGTCACGTAGAGCAGCGCACCGCCCTGGGCCAGCGCCGCGCCGTAGGGGGCCTTGCCCACCTTCATCGTGGCGATGACGGCCGGGCGGCGGATGTCGCGCATGTCCACCACCGAGACGTCGTTGCTCTGCACGTTGAGCGCATAGAGGCGCGAGCGCGGGGCGTCGTAGAGCAGCGCGAACGGATGGCTGCCGACGCGCACGCGCGCCAGCACCCGCCGCGAAGCGGTGTCGACCACGGCCACGCGGTCGTCGTCGCGCTCGGCCACGAAAACGGTGGCGCCATCGGGATGCGCAGCCACGCCGGCGGGCGCGCGGCCGACCGCGACCGAGGCCAGGAACTTGGAGGCATCGCCGGCCTGTGCGTCGTACACCAGCAGGCGGCTGCTGTACCAGTCGGCCACGTACAGGCGCTTGCCGTCGGCCGAGATGTCGATGCCCACCGGCCCGTCGCCGGCCGACAGCGTGCTCACGACCTTCTGCTGGCGCATGTCGATGACCGAGATGGTCTTGCTGTCGGGATTGGAGACGAAGACCCGGCCAGCGCGGCTGGACGCCACCACGCCGGCCGGCGACCGGCCCACCGGGACGGTGGCCACCACCTGCTGAGAGGCAAGGTCGATCACCGACACGTCGTGGCTGCCCTGGTTGGTGATGTAGGCGAACGGCGAGGCCCAGGCCGAGGCGCACAGCAGCATCGCGGCAACTCCGGCGTGCACAGGTGTCGCGATACCCGGCATGGCGATCGGTCGGCCCGGGATGCGGCTCAGCGCGCGGTGGCAGGGCCGATGAAGCAGCCCTTGGTCACCTTGGCCTGGAGCGCCTTGTAGCGCTTGATGTCGGTCTGCAGCTTCTCCGAGTCGCGGATGTAGCCGCCGCGCTCGCCGCCGATGGTGGTGGCCTTGGCGGCGGTGCTCAGCTGCACATACTCGTCGTACTTCACTTCCCTGGCGAGCGCGTCGAGCGCGCAGGAGCACTTGTTCGTCATCTCGAAGTTGCCTGCGTCCGGATGCGCAGCGATGCATTCCTGCACGTACAGCACGCGGTCCACCGTGGGAAAGTCGTTCGCGTGCGGCGCGCCATGCACGGCCATCGGGAGGCCCAGAAGACAAAAGAGAAGGCGGACTGTTTTTTTCATGGCGTTCGCTGGAAGAATTTCGTGAGAGGCAACAGGCGCTAGCGCGCCGGCGCCTTCGCCCCCTCGATCAGGAGCTCCTCGACGACGAGGGGCTGGGCCGCGGCGCTTTCGCCCGGAATGGAAGTGCGGATGCCGTAGACGCCGCCCGGCACCGCGTCGGACAGCGTGAAGCGGTAGCTCTTGGTCGCGAACTTCTCGTACTTCGGCCGGTTCGGGTCGTCCAGGAAGGGGCTGAAGACGATTTCCTTGCCCTTGATGGCGCGGCCCTGGTAGCGCAGCGACACGTCGCGCACTTCGGCGGCCTGGTAGATCCCCATGCGGATGCGCTTGCGAAAGTGGTACTCGGAGCCGCGCGTGAGGCGCTTCATCTCGCGCACGTCGTGCTCCAGGAAATAGAGGATCACGGGATTGCCGTCGGCGGCCGGCACGTCGGGCACCTGCAGCTTGCGCGCACCGCTCAGGAACACGCCCTTGGCGTCGCAGCAGCGGCCGTCTTCCTTGGCGCTCAGGGACACGGTCACGCTGTCGGCAAACGATTCCTCGAAGCTGCCGGTCTTGCCGAAGGTGTAGCGCAGCAGCATGGGCGCCTGCAGGCCTTTCAGCTGCGGCGTCATGAACAGCAGGCGTTCGGCGGGCGAGAAGTCGCGCTTGTCGGGCTCGGCGTGCGAGGCCGGGAGAGACAGGAGCAGGACGCAGAGCGAAGCGGCGATGGCGAGGCGCATGGGGAAAGAACGGCAACTCAGTTGGTGGGAGTCCCGAACGATGCATCGACCAGCGGCACGCCGAACTCCTTCAGGATGGCCTGGATCTCGGGCGCCTTGGATTCGATCAGCCCCTCGACCTGCTGCTTCCATTCGCGCTCGCCGTAGCGCACGCCCATCGCCATCTGGTAGTCGAGCCGCAGGCCTTTTTCGGACTTGAGCGGCACCACGACGAGGGCCGGGTTCTTGACGCGCCGGGCGAAGAAGCCCGCAATCGGGCCCCAGACGACCACGGCATCGAGCTTGCCTTCCGCCAGGTCCTTCTCGACGATCTCGCCCGGGTATTGCGCGGGGTCGGCGCTCATGAGCTTGTAGGGCACGCCCTGCTCGAGCAGGCCGTGCTTGTTGAGCCACTGCGAAGCCGGCGAGCGGTCGTAGATGCCGATGCGCAGCGACTTGAGCTTGGCCGGATCGAGCTTGAGGAAGTCTTCCGCCGAGGCCACGTTGTCCATGCCCTTGCCCTTGGGAAAGACCAGTGCGTAGGTCGAACGGTAGTAGGGCTTGGTGACCGAGACTTCGTCGAGGCCGACGGGCACACCCATCACGATGTCGCAGGGGTAGTCCTGCCCCGGCAGCTTGAAGCGCAGCGTGTTGCGGAAGAAGGCCAGCCGCTGCGGGAACGAATAGTAGGTGACCGGAAGCCCCAGCGCCTTGCCGAACAGCTCGGCGATGCGGTTCTCGATGCCTTCTCCCTTGGTGTTGGAGAAGGGCATGTTGTTGGGATCCTGGCAGACGCGCAGCGCCTTGCGCGGCGGCGACTCCTGGGCCAGGGCCGGAACCAGCGCGCAGCAGCATGCCGCGCCCAGAAGGCCCGCCCGCAGGCGGGCGCCGAAGGAGAAGGGCCTGCCGGCGCGCGGCCGGGCGGTCATTTGTTTTCTTCCACTCGGGCGCGAGTGATGGCGCCGTCGGACCGGCCCTTGAGGTAGGCGTAGAGCTGGTTGATGTTGTCCATCACCGCCGGGTTGTTGCCGAAGCTCTGCATGCCCTTGTCCAGCCTGCCGTCGCGCACGACCTTGATGAACTCTTCCTTCTTCATCGTCTTGAGGCTGTTGATGAGGGACGGTCCCACCATCCCCTCCTGGTTGGGTCCGTGGCAGCGGTCGCAGGCCGCGGAGCGCCAGGTGCGGAAACCCTTCATGGTTTCGGGGTCCACCTTGTATCCCTCGGTGACTTTGTAGGGCGCGGGGTCTGGCGCGGCGACGGCCAGTGTGCAGGCCACGCCGGCGAGCAGGATGAGGGAAGGCAGCAACGTTGACTTACGAAATTTCATGGCTCCTGGGTCTCCGGTATCTTTTGAAAGTGCGTGGGGGAGAGCCCTCGAGCGAGTGCTCTCCCGGTTCGCATGTTGCGTCTATCTGTGCAATGACGCCTCGGTAGTAACGCCTCGGTAGTAACGCCTCAGTTGGGCAGCGCGAAGACAGTCAGCGAGCCGCCGAGCTCGGTGTACTGGGCGAGTTCCTTGTAGCCGCCGACGGCGCCCAGGCCCTCGGTGCTCTTCTCGGGGTCGATGCCTGCAGCCATGCCGATGCCGGCCCAGCCGCCAATGCCCGAGAACACGCCGACGTACTGCTTGCCCTTGTGCTCATAGGTGAACACGTTGCCGATGATGCCGGACGGGGTCTTGAACTTGAACAGCTCCTTGTTGATGTCCTTGGCATCCACGCACTTGAGGTAGCCCTCCAGCGTGCCGTAGCAGGAGATCCCGCCGGCGGTGTTCAGCGAGCCGCTCCACACCGAGAACTTCTCGGCCTTGGTCTGCACGATCTTGCCGGTGCCCGCGTCCCAGGTGATGAAGTTGCCCATGCCGCCATGGCTGCCCGGCGTGGGATACATCGAGAGCGTGGCGCCCACGTACGGCTGGCCCGCCGTGTACTCGACCTTGAACGGCTCGTAGTCCATGCAGACGTGGTTCGTCGGCACGTAGAAGAGCTTGGTGTTGGGGTCGTAGGAGGCGGGTTGCTGGTCCTTGCTGCCGAGGGCGGCGGGGCAGATGCCCTTGGTGTTGACGTCGGCGCCGTTCTGCGCGGTCGAGTACTTGGCCACCACCTGCGGCCGGCCGGTCTTCATGTCGACGTGCGTGGCCCAGTTCACCTTGGGGTCGTACTTCTCGGCCACCAGCAGCGCGCCGGTCACGCGGTCCAGCGTGTAGGCGAAGCCGTTGCGGTCGAAGTGCACCAGCGCCTTGGTCGGCTTGCCCTTGACGTTGATGTCCGCCAGGATCATTTCATTGATCCCGTCGAAGTCCCATTCGTCGAACGGCGTCATCTGGTAGACCCAGTTGACCTTGCCGGTGTCCACGTCGCGCGAGAAGATGCTCATCGACCACTTGTTGTCGCCGGGCCGCTGAGAAGGGTTCCAGGTCGACGGGTTGCCGGTGCCGTAGTACACGGAATTGGTCGCCTTGTCGTAGCTGTACCAGCCCCAGGTGGTGCCGCCGCCGATCTTCCACTGATCGCCCTTCCAGGTCTTCAGCGAAGAGTCCTTGCCTACCGGCGCGAGCTTGCCGTCGGTCCAGGTCATGGTCTTGGCCGGGTCCATCAGCATTTCTTCGTCGGGGCCGGTGCTGAAGCCCTTCCACGCCAGCTTGCCGTCCTTGATGTTGTAGGCTGCAAGGAAGCCGCGCACGCCGAATTCGCCGCCGCTGATGCCGGTGATGACCTTGTCCTTGAAGACGTGGGGCGCGTTGGTGTTGGTGGCACCGACCTTCGGATCGCCGTTCTTCACCGTCCAAACCACCTTGCCGGTCTTGCTGTCGAGCGCCACCAGGGTGGTGTCGGCCTGCTGCAGGAAGATCTTTCCTTCCGCATAGGCGAGCCCGCGGTTCACCGTGTCGCAGCACATGACCGCGATCACCGACTGGTCCTGCTTGGGTTCGTACTTCCACAGGATCTTCTGGGTTTCCACGTCGAGCGCGAACACCTTGTTCGGAAACGGCGAGTGCAGGTACATGACGCCATCGACCACCAGGGGCGAACCCTCGTGGCCGCGCAGGACGCCGGTGGAGAAGGTCCACGCGACCTGCATCTTGCCCACGTTGCTCTTGGTGATCTGATTCAACTTGCTGTATCGCTGGTTGAACATATCGCCCGCTTGCGTGGCCCAGTTCTTCGAGTTGGCGATGTTTTTCTCGACGTCGGCATTGGCTAGCGCCAAGGCCGGAAGAGCCAACATCGCGACGCCGACATGCCGTACGAGACGGCCGGCGATCTGCCTGGAAAACTTCATAGATGTCTCCTCACATTTCAGTGGGTTTTGAACATGGTCATGGCGGCAGCCTGCGGATCTTTCGATCACCTTGGCGAATGCTGCGGTCCGCAACATCCATGCCTGCCAGTTCCAGCCTGGAGCACTTCAAAAGCCCATGCGCGCTCCATGCGAAGACACGCGGCTCCGCTCGGGAGAGGCGTGTACGAGGCGGCGTTCGCGCAGCGCGCGGCGGCGTGCTGCTATGCGATCCGAACCTAGGGAAATCCCGAGCGTGCGATGCGCTGTCCGGCACCGCACGCCATGCATTGCCGTGGCCCTGCATCGTGTGCGCATCAAATTTGACGCAAAGTGTCTCGTGCGAAGTCACGGATGTCGAGCGGCCAGGGCTTGCAGCGGGCTGCAGCGGCTCTTGCGCGGGCGAATGAGTAGGGACTCATCACAGTGAAAACCCTCGACCGGCAGAGGCACAGAATTTGCGGATTGAAAGCAAACGGCAAATACCATTGAAACCCCCAAAGCCCGGCACATCCCATCGCTCTACATGCTGCGAACCATCGACTTAACCAAGCGCTATGGCACGCGCACGGCGCTGCAGTCGTTGTCGCTGCATGTGCCCGCGGGCCAGTTCGTGGCGCTGCTCGGGCCCAACGGGGCGGGCAAGTCGACGCTATTCCAGGTGCTCACGGGCATGTTCGCGGCCGACGAAGGCGAGGTCGAGGTGGCCGGCCATTCGCTGCGCCGCTCGGCGACCGCGGCGTTGCGGCACATCGGTGTCGTGTTCCAGCAGATGTCGCTCGACCTGGACCTGAGCATCCGGCGCAATCTGCTGTTCCAGGCCGACCTGCACGGCCTGCCGCGGCGGCTCGCGGCCGCGCGCATTGCGTCGGCCTGCGAGCGCCTGAACATCGACGCCGACCTCGACCGCAAGGTGCGCGAGCTGTCGGGCGGCAACCGCCGCAAGGTCGAGCTGGCGCGCGCGGGGCTGCACCGGCCGGCCGTGCTGCTGATGGACGAAGCCACCGTCGGGCTCGATCCCAAATCGCGCCAGGACTTGCTGGCCGCCCTGCATGCGGACGTGCGCGAGCGCGGCGTGTGCGTGCTGTGGGCAACGCACCGGGTCGAGGAGGCGGAGGAGGCCGACCGCGTGCTCGTGCTGCACAAGGGATCGCTGCTGGCCGATGGCACGCCGGCCGACGTGGGCCGCCAGCTTGGCGGCGCCACCCTGGAGGCGGGCTTCATCGCCCGCACCGCTTGATGATTGACGAATCCGAACCAACAAGAATGGAGACATCGCATGCTGCAACCTTCCTTCCCGGCTCCTGGCGCGCTGGTCCGCGCCGCTGCCAGCGCACTTGTGCTCGCCGCTGCCAGCGGTGCCGTGCTGGCCCAGGGCACCGCCTATGTCTCGAGCGAGAAGGACAACGCGCTGACGATGATCGACCTTGCCACGCTGGCGGTGAAGGGAACGATCCCGACCTGCAAGCGCGCGCGCCACATCCAGCTGACGCCCGAGCGCCAGATCATGGTGGCCTGCACCGACTCCAACCAGGCCGACCTGATCGACCCCGCGAGCGGCAAGTCGGTGCGGCGCATCGCGCTGGGCGACGAGCCCGAGGCCTTCGACCTGTCGCCGGACGGCAAGGTCATCTACGTCTCCAACGAGGACGCGGGTGAGGCCAGCTTCATCGACACCGCCAGCGGCAAGAAGCTGCGCTCGGTCAAGGTGGGCGCGGAGCCGGAGGGCGTCAAGGTCAGCGCCGACGGCAAGACCCTGTATGTGACCTCGGAGGTGGCGAGCCTCGTGCACGTGATCGACACGGCCACCGGCAAGGTCGTGAAGAACATCAAGGCCGGCAAGCGCCCGCGCCGCATGGCCATCACGCCCGACGGCAAGGAACTGTGGATCACCAACGAACTGGGCGCGAGCGTCAGCATCGTCTCCACCGCCACCCACGAGGTGATCGACACGCTGAAGTTCGAGGTGAAAGGCGCGCGCGCCGAGGACATCACGCCCGTGGGCATCCAGATGACGAGCGACGGCAAGCGGGCCTTCGTGGGCCTTGGCCGTGCCAACCACGTGGCCTTCATCGACGTGCCCAGCCGCAAGGTCGGCTCGCTGGTGCTGGTCGGCAAGCGGGCCTGGAACGTCACGCTCGACAAGGCGCAGGCGCGGCTCTACGTGGTCAACGGCTTGAGCGACGACGTGACCGTGGTCGACGTGGCCGGCGCCAAGGCCATCAAGAGCGTTCCGGTAGGGCGCGTGCCCTATGGGCTCGTGATCGTCGAATGAGGATGCGCGCAACGGCTTCCTGGCTGGCGGGCGCGTGGTTGATGTCGGTGGCGCTCGCGGCGCCGCTGGCGGCGGGCGCGGCGGTGCTCAAGGCCACGCTGATCACGCCGGACGACGATCCGCGCCTGGACCGCTCCCGCTTGGAGCGTGCCTACCTGGGCCACCCGGGCGGCCCGCTTTCCGATGGGCTCGAGGTCGCGCTCGAGGAGACCAAGTTCGAGCTCGAGGCCGCGGGCGCCGAAGTGGCGCTGGCCGCCGCGCCGGCCGCGTCCATCGAGGCCGCGCGCGCCGCGGCGGTGGCAGCCGAGAAGAGCGGCGCGGCGGTGCTGCTGACCGACCTGCCGGCCGAATGGACGCTCGCCGTGGCCGATGCCGTGAAGCTGCCGGTGCTGAACCTGGGCGACGCTTCCGACCGGCTGCGCCAGCAGGATTGCCGCGCCCGCATGTTCCACCTGGCGTCCAGCGAACGCATGCGCAGCGATGCGCTGGCGCAAACGCTGGTGTCGCGCAAATGGAGCAAGCTGCTCCTGCTGGTGGGCGGCAGCCCGCAGGACGCCCTGCGCGCGGCCACCGCGCAGGCATCGATCAAGCGCTACGGCCTGCAGGTGGTGGCCAGCAAGCCGTTCAAGCTCTCGGCCGACCCGCGCGAGCGCGACCTGGCCAACCCGCTGCTGCTCACGGCCGGCAACAATTACGACGCCGTGTGGGTGGTCGACAGCGACGGCGAATTCGCCCGCACGCTGCCCTACCGCACCGTGCTGCCGCGGCCGGTGGTGGGCGATGGCGGGCTGGTGGCACTGGCCTGGCATGCGCAGTTCGAGCGCTACGGCGCGCCGCAGGTCTCGCGCCGCTTCGCCAAGGCCGCGAAGCGCCCGATGACGGCGCAGGACTGGGCCGCATGGATGGCCGGCAAGACCCTGGCGGCCGTGGCCATTGCCGCGCCCAAGGGCCCGAACGCGGCCTGGGCCCAGGCCATCGGCAAGAGCACGCTCGACGGCTCCAAGGGCACCAGCCTGAGCTTCCGCGCCTGGGACGGCCAGCTGCGCCAGCCCATGCTGCTGACCGACGGCCAGGGCGTGATCGCGCAGGCGCCGGCCGAAGGCGTGCTGCACCCGCGCAACGTGCTCGACACGCTGGGCGCCGATGCGCCGGAGAAGCTATGTCCGATCGCGCGCTGAAAACGCAAACGCCCGCGGGCGAGAGCGCCGGCGAGCCGCTGGCGCGCCGCGGGCTGGGCCATGCGCTGCAGGCGATGCGCGCGATCATGCTGCGCGAGCTCTACAAGTTCTCGCAGCAGACTGGCCGGCTGGTGTCGGCGCTGGTGCGGCCGTTGCTGTGGCTGGCGGTTTTCGCGGCCGGTTTCCGCAACGTGTTCGGCGTGGCGATCGTCGAGCCCTATGACACCTACATTCCCTACGACGTCTACATCGTGCCGGGGCTGGTCGGCATGGTGCTGCTGTTCAACGGCATGCAGTCGTCGCTGGCCATGGTCTACGACCGCGAGATGGGCCTGATGCGCCTGTTGCTCACGGCGCCGCTGCCGCGGCCCTGGCTGCTGTTCTCCAAGCTCTGCGCCACCGCGCTGCTGTCGGTGCTGCAGGCGCTGGTGTTCGTGGCGGTGGCGGCGCTGATCGGCACCGAACTGCCGCTGCTGTCGCTCTCCGGCCTGCATGCATTGGTGGCACTGGCGGCCGGTGCGCTCATGCTGGGCGCGCTCGGGCTGCTGCTGTCGGTGCACATCAAGCAGCTGGAGAACTTCGCGGGCACGATGAATTTCGTCATCTTCCCGATGTACTTCCTGTCGACCGCGCTCTATCCGCTGTGGAAGCTGCAGGAGTCGGGCGCCGAATGGGTGTACCAGCTGGCGCGCTTCAATCCCTTCACTTACGCGGTGGAATGGATCCGCTTTGCGCTCTACGGCAAGGACCCGGGCCTGGCGCCTTATGTGGTGCTGGGCTGCCTGGTCGTTTTCTTCGGGCTCGCCTGCTGGGGCTACGATCCGCAGCGCGGCTTCGGCGGCCTCACCAAGCGCGGAGGGGGCGGACCATGAGCCGGAGGCGGGCCATGGACGGGCAGGGCGGTCCCACCCGGCGCGGCTGGCTGCGCGCGGCCGGCGCGCTGGCGCTGGGCGCGTTGCCATTGGCCCGGGCGATGGCTTCGACCGAGCCCTTTCCTTCGCGCCCCGTCACGCTGTGGGTGCCATGGCCCGCGGGCGGCGCCACGGACATCTCGCTGCGGATCCTGGCCGAACTGGCCTCGGTTGCGCTCGGGCAGCCGGTGCTGACCGAAAACCGCGGCGGCGCCGGCGGCACACTGGCCATGCCGGTGCTGCAGCAGGCGCGGCCCGACGGCTACACCATCGCCCAGATGCCGCAGCCGGTGTTCCGTGCGCCGCACACGCAGAAGGTGCTGTGGGACCCGATCCGCGACGTCACGCCGATCATCCAGGTGTCCAGCGTCACCTTCGGTGTGCTGGTCGCGGCCGGCAGCCCTGCAAGGTCGCTCGAAGACATGTTCGCATTCGCGCGGGCCCGGCCCGGCGAGCTGACCATTGCCACCAATGGCATCGGGACCACGCCGCACATGGTGCTGGAGGAGCTGTTCACGGCGCGCGGCCTGCGCTACATCCATGTGCCGTACAAGGGCACGGCCGAGCAGCTCAACGCGATTGCGGGCGGGCAGGTGATGGCCGGCGTCAATTCCACCGGCTTCGGGCCGGCCGTCGATGCGGGCACGCTGCGGCTGCTGGCGATCTTTTCCGGCGAGCGTTCGAAGCGCTGGCCCCAGGTGCCCGTGCTGCGCGAGCTCGGCTTCGACATCGTGGCCAAGTCGCCCTACGGGCTGGCCGGTCCGCGCGGCCTGTCGCGCGGCGTGGTGACGGTGCTGCACGACGCCTTCAAGAAAGCCATGTTCGACCAGCGCTTCAAGGACGAACTCGCCAAGTACGACCAGGAGGTCGACTACCTCGGCCCGGAGGCCTATGCGCAGTCGTGCCGCGAAATCTTCGCGCAGGAGCGCGCCATCGTCGAAAAGCTGGGCCTCACGCGCACCGGCACTTGAGGAGGAGAACGCCGTGGGCCGACCGAAATCGCCAACCACCCGCCGGCTGGTCGGCCTTGCCGTGGCCGCCGCTGCCTGCCCCATGCCCGGACAGGCGCAGGAGGCCATCGCGGCCCGGGCGGGCAGCCTGCCGGCCGTCGAGGTGGTCGGCACCACGCCCGTGCCGGGCATCGAGGTGCCGAAGGACCAGATTCCGTCCAACGTGCAGACCGCCGACGACCAGCACCTGCGCCGCGCGCAGAGCCTGAACCTGCCGGACTTCATGGCCGCGCAGCTGCCGAGCGTCAACGTGAACGAGATCCAGGGCAATCCGTTCCAGGTCGACGTGAACTACCGCGGCTTCAGCGCGAGCCCGGTGCTCGGGACGCCACAGGGCCTGTCGGTGTACCAGGACGGCGTGCGCATCAACGAGCCCTTCGGCGACGTGGTGAACTGGGACCTGATCCCGAAGGCCGCCATCTCGAGCATCACGCTGCTGCCGGGCTCCAACCCGCTGTTCGGCCTGAACACGCTCGGCGGTGCGCTGTCGCTGCAGACCAAGCGGGGCGACACGCATCCGGGCACCGGGCTGGAGCTGCAGGCCGGCTCCTTCGGCCGGGTGAGCACGGAGCTCACGCACGGCCGCAAGCTCGCCGAAGGCGGCCACCTGTTCCTCGCGCTCGGCGGCCTCAACGAGGACGGCTGGCGCAACTTCTCGCCCTCGCGCGTGCGCCAGCTGTTTGCCAAGGTCGGGCAGGACAGCGGAAAACTCTCCTGGGACCTGAGCTTCACCCATGGCGACAACCGGATGGTGGGCAACGGCCTGCTGCCCGAATCGATGCTGATGCAGAACCGCAAGCAGGTGTACACGCGGCCCGACCGCACCGACAACCGCATGTCGATGCTCACGCTCAATGCCAGCTACCGCCTGAGCGACGTGCAGACGATCTCCATGACCGCCTACACGCGGCGTTCGCGCTACAGCACGCTCAACGGCGACCTCAACGACGATTTCGAGCCGCCGGAGGTCGAAGCCACGGGCGTGGAGAACCGCACCTACACGCGCCAGCATGGCGAAGGCGTGGCGCTGCAGTCCACCTACACGGCGGGCATTCACCAGCTCACTTTCGGCGCTTCCGTGGACCGTGCGCGCACGCACTTCCGCCAGACCGAGTCCGAGGGCATGCTCGACTCCACGCGCGCGGTGGTGCCGCAGGAAGAAGCCGAGGTCGATGCGCTGCTCGCGGGCAAGAGCCGCACCGCGAGCATTTATTTTTCCGACCTGGTGAGCCTGCGGCCGAACCTGCAGCTGAGCCTTTCGGGCCGGTACAACGACACCCGCGTGAGCACCCGCGACGATGGGCGCGCCTTGCTCGGCCTGTCCACGCAGCTCGATGGCGAAGGCCATTACAAGAAGTTCAATCCCGCCATCGGGTTCACATGGCAGGCGACGCCGCGGCTCACGGCCTACGCCGGCTGGAGCCAGGGCAGCCGCGCGCCGAGCCCGATCGAGCTCGGTTGCTCCGACCCGGCCAACGCCTGCGTGCTGCCGAACGCGCTGCAGTCCGATCCGCCGCTCAAGCAGGTGGTGTCGCAGACGCTCGAAACCGGGCTGCGCGGCACGCTCGAGTCCGGCATGCGCTGGAATGCCTCGGTGTTTCGCACCGTCAACAAGGACGACCTGCTGTTCGTGAGCAGCGGGCTCTCGCGCGGCTACTTCAGCAACTTCGGGCGCACCCTGCGCCAGGGTGTGGAACTCGGACTCTCGCAACAGACGGACCGCGTCGACTGGTCGCTGTCGTACAGCTACCTGCGCGCGAGGTACGACTCGCCGGCCTGCCTGGTGGCCGAAGCGAACAGCAGCGCCGAGACCAGCCCCGCCTGCACCGGTGAAGGCGAGATCGCGGTGCGGCGCGGCGACCGCCTGCCGGGGCTGCCGGCGCATTCGCTCAAGCTCAACGTCGACTGGCGCGTGACCCCCGATTGGACGCTGGGCGCGCAGTACCGCGTGTATTCGAAGCAGACGGTGCGCGGCAACGAGAACGGCCTGCACGCGCCCGACGGGGCCGACTTCAGCGGCAGCGGCCGCATCGGCGGCTACGCGCTGCTCGACCTCACGACGCGCTGGAAGCTCGGGCCCAACGTGGAGCTTTTTGCCAAGGTGGCGAACGTGTTCAACCGCCGCTACGCCACCGCGGGCCAGCTGGGCCGCAATGGCTTCGATGCGAGCGGCGTGGTGGCGGCGCCCGAGGCATGGCGCAATGCGCAGTTCGTGGCGCCCGGCGCGCCGCGCGCGGTGTGGATCGGCATGCGGGTGCAGCTGGGCGTCTGAGCCCGAGCGCCCGAAGGCTCAGGCAGCGCGCCGTACGCTGCGTTTCCTTGCGGCGGTACGTGCCACCGGCAGCGTGCCGAGCTGCTGCTGGATCTGCGCCTGCCCATGCGTGCGCAAATACTCCTCGAAGGCCAGCGCCACCTGCGGCAATTGCCGCGAGGCCAGGTGCATCACGTACCAGTCGCGCACCACGGGGTTGCCCGGCACCGGCAGCACGCCCAGGAGGCCCGCATTCATCTCGAGCACGCAGGTGTGCATCGACAAAAAGGCGATGCCGAAGCCCGCGGCGCACATCTGCTTGATGGCTTCGTTGCTCGACAGCTCGGAGCCGATGCGCAGCGGCAGGCCGTGGTCCTTGAAGAAGCGTTCGACCGTGGTGCGCGTGCCCGAGCCGCGCTCGCGCACCAGCATGCGCGTGTCCGAGAGCAGGGCGATGCTCGGCTTGGCCGCAGACATCAGCGGATGCGAGGGCGCCGCTAGAAAGGCCATCGGGTGCTTGGCGAAGGCGCTGGAGTCGGTCTTCAGCTCCGCGGGCGGGCGGCCCATGATGGCGATGTCGATCTCCTGGCCCGCGAGCATGCGCACGATCTCGTCGCGGTTGCCGACCTGCAGCTTGACCTTCACCTTCGGATGCTCCTTGGCGAAGTTCACCAGGATGGGCGGCAGCAGGTACTCGGCCGTGGTGATGGCGCCCACGCGCAAGGTGCCCGAGAACACGCCCTGCAGCATGGCCATTTCGTCGCCGGCCTCGCGCCACAGGTCGAGGATGCGGCCCGCATAGCCCGCCAGCAATTCGCCCGCCTCGGTCAGCCGGATGCCGCGGCCCGTGCGCTGCAGGAGCGGCGTACCGGCCGACTCCTCGAGTGTGCCGATCTGTATCGACACCGCGGGTTGCGTCAGGTGCATTTCATCTGCAGCAAGTGAAACGCTGCCGAGCCGCGCCACGGCGTGGAAGGTGGCGAGCTGTCTAAAGCTCGCGTGCTTGGAAAGAGGCATCTAGTGATATTAGGTTTGGCAAATGTGAAAGTCAAAAGATTTAATTTTTCTTTATCTTTCATGCGGCCTACATTCACTTCACCAGACAGCACCACACCCCTTCTTTTTCGAGAGGCACTCCATGGGCAACATGAACGAAGCAATCCAGATCACCGACGCCAAGAAGCGCTACTCGGCCGGTGTGCTCAAGTACGCGCAGATGGGCTACTGGGACGGCGACTACGTGCCCAAGGACACGGACATCCTCGCGCTCTTCCGCATCACGCCGCAGGAAGGCGTGGACGCCATCGAGGCCGCCGCGGCCGTGGCGGGCGAATCGTCCACGGCCACCTGGACCGTGGTGTGGACCGACCGCCTCACGGCCTGCGACATGTACCGCGCCAAGGCCTACAAGGTCGAGCCGGTGCCCAACAACCCGGGCCAGTACTTCTGCTACGTGGCCTACGACCTCTCGCTGTTCGAGGAAGGCTCGATCACCAACGTGACGGCTTCCATCATCGGCAACGTCTTCAGCTTCAAGCCGCTGAAGGCCGCGCGGCTGGAGGACATGAAGTTCCCGGTGGCCTACGTCAAGACCTTTTCCGGCCCGCCGACCGGCATCGTGGTGGAGCGCGAGCGGCTCGACAAGTTCGGCCGGCCACTGCTGGGCGCCACCACCAAGCCCAAGCTCGGGCTCTCGGGCCGCAACTATGGCCGCGTGGTGTACGAGGGCCTGCGCGGCGGGCTCGACTTCATGAAGGACGATGAGAACATCAACTCGCAGCCCTTCATGCACTGGCGCGACCGCTTCCTGTTCGTGATGGACGCGGTCAACAAGGCCAGCGCCGCCACCGGCGAGGTCAAGGGCAGCTACCTGAACGTCACGGCCGGCACCATGGAAGAGATGTACCGCCGCGCGCAGTTCGCCAAGGAGCTGGGCTCGGTGATCGTGATGGTCGACCTCGTCATCGGCTACACGGCCATCCAGTCGATGAGCAACTGGTGCCGCCAGAACGACATGATCCTGCACCTGCACCGCGCGGGCCACGGCACCTACACGCGGCAGAAGAACCACGGCGTGAGCTTCCGGGTGATCGCCAAGTGGATGCGCCTGGCGGGCGTGGACCACATCCATGCGGGCACGGCCGTGGGCAAGCTCGAGGGTGATCCGATGACGGTGCAGGGCTACTACAACGTCTGCCGCGACACGCACACCAAGGTCGACCTGCCGCGCGGCATCTACTTCGACCAGGACTGGGGCGCGCTGCGCAAGGTGATGCCGGTGGCCTCGGGCGGCATCCATGCCGGCCAGATGCACCAGCTGCTCGACCTGTTCGGCGACGACGTGGTGCTGCAGTTCGGCGGCGGCACCATCGGCCATCCGCAGGGCATCCAGGCCGGGGCCACGGCCAACCGCGTGGCGCTCGAAGCCATGGTGCTGGCGCGCAACGAAGGCCGCGACATCGCCAACGAGGGGCCGCAGATCCTGCGCGACGCAGCCAAGTGGTGCACGCCGCTCGCGGCCGCGCTCGACACCTGGGGCGAGATCTCCTTCAACTACGCCTCCACCGATACCTCGGACTACGTGCCGACGCCGTCGGTGGCCTGAACCCGCCTTTTCCAGTTCCAGGAGCAACAGACATGCGAATCACGCAAGGCACCTTTTCCTTCCTGCCCGACCTGAGCGACGAGCAGATCAGCCGCCAGGTCGAGTACTGCCTCGACAAGGGCTGGGCCATCGGGCTCGAATACACCGACGACCCGCATCCGCGCAACACCTTCTGGGAGATGTTCGGCAACCCGATGTTCGACATCAAGGATGCGGCTGGCGTGATGCTCGAACTCGCGGCCTGCCGCAAGACTTTTCCGCAGCAGTACATCCGTGTGACGGCCTTCGACTCGACCCACGGCACCGAATCGGTCGTGATGTCCTTCATCGTCAACCGGCCGTCCAACGAACCGGGCTTCCGCCTGATCCGCTCCGAGGAGCCGGGCCGCACGATCCGCTACAGCATCGAAAGCTATGCGGTGCAGGCGCGGCCCGAAGGCAGCCGCTACTGATCGAACCCCGTACGGAGATGCCGGAGCCACGCATGGACGCCACCGAAACCCCCGCTATCACGGCCACGGCGCCGAGGCAGCTCTTCGAGTCCTCGGGCGTGAAGGCGCTGCTCGACCAGCTCGACGCCGAGCTGATCGGGCTGGCGCCGGTCAAGGGCCGCATCCGCGACATCGCGGCGCTGCTCTTGATCGACAAGCTGCGCCAGGAACAGGGACTGCAGTCGCAGCCGCCCTCGCTGCACATGTCGTTCACGGGCAACCCGGGCACCGGCAAGACCACGGTGGCGATGCGCATGGCCGAGGTGCTCAAGCAGCTGGGCTACGTGCGCAAGGGCCACCTGGTGGCGGTGACGCGCGACGACCTGGTGGGCCAGTTCATCGGCCACACGGCGCCCAAGACCAAGGAAGTGATCAAGAAGGCGATGGGCGGCGTGCTGTTCATCGACGAGGCCTACTACCTCTACCGGCCCGAGAACGAGCGCGACTACGGGCAGGAGGCCATCGAGATCCTGCTGCAGGTGATGGAGAACCAGCGCGACGACCTGGTGGTGATCCTCGCGGGCTACAAGGACCGCATGGAGACCTTCTTCGGCAGCAACCCGGGCATGGCCTCGCGCATTGCGCACCACATCGACTTTCCGGACTACAGCGAGGCCGAGCTGATGCAGATCGCGCAGCTCATGCTGGGGCGGCTGAACTACAGCTTCGACGACGGCGCGGCCTCCACCTTCTCGCGCTACGTGAGCCTGCGCCGGCAGCAGCCGCACTTTGCCAATGCGCGATCGATCCGCAACGCGCTCGACCGCATCCGGCTGCGCCACGCCACGCGCCTGTTCGGCAGCGACGAGTCCCTGACGCGCGAGCAGCTCTGCACGCTGCAGGCGCAGGACATCCTGGCCAGCCGCGTCTTCCATCCGGCGGCGGATGCCGCGCAGGCCGAAGGAGCAAGGAAATGAGCATCGAAGCCCTGGTCTTCGACGTCGACGGCACCCTGGCCGACACCGAGGAAGTGCACCGCATGGCCTTCAACCTGGCCTTCGAGCAGCTCGGGCTCGGCTGGCACTGGAGCCAGGCCGAATACCGCGCGCTGCTGGCGGTCACGGGCGGCAAGGAGCGCATGAAGGCCTGGATCGACTCGCGACCGATCGGCGCATCCGAGAAGAAGCGGCTGCACGAGCGGGTGCCGGCCATCCACGCGGCCAAGACGCAGCACTACACCGACATCGCGCGGCGCGGCGGCATCGAGCTGCGCACCGGCGTGCTGCGCTTTCTGGAGGAGGCCCAGCGCGCCGGCCTGCGCCTGGCCATTGCCAGCACCACCACCGCCGCCAACATCGATGCGCTGCTGCAGGCCACGCTGGGCCCGCGCGGGCTCACGATGTTCGACGTGATCGCCTGCGGCGACCAGGTGCGCGCGAAGAAGCCCGCATCCGACATCTACCTGCTGGCGCTGGACACCCTGGGTGTGCCGCCCGAGCGCGCCATCGCCATCGAGGACTCGCCCAACGGGCTGCGCTCGGCCCTGGGCGCCGGGCTCTGGACGCTGGTCACGCCCACCTTCTGGACCGAGGGCAGCGATTTCAGCGGCGCCGGCCTGGTGCTGCCGAGCCTGGGCGATCCCACCCAGCCGCTGTCCGGCGAGCCCGGCGGGCGCCTCGAATCCGCGGCGTGGCTCGGAATCGATGAGCTGTTGCAAATGGCCACCGTGGCCCCGCCATTGAATGCCGTGCAGGCGCTTTACCGCGAGAACCCCTAGATGCAGAACACAAAAAACGCCATGCGCATCGCGCCCAGCCTGCTGTCGGCGAACTTTGCGCGGCTCGGCGAAGAGGTCGCGGCGGTCATCGAGGCCGGTGCCGACCTGATCCATTTCGATGTCATGGACAACCACTATGTTCCAAATCTGACAATCGGTCCGCTGGTCTGCGAGGCCATCAAGCCCTATGCGACGGTGCCGATCGACGTGCACCTGATGGTCAAGCCGGTCGATGCGCTGGTCCCGATGTTCGCGCAGGCCGGCGCCTCGATCATTTCGTTCCACCCCGAGGCCAGCGAGCACATCGACCGCACGATCCGGCTGATCCGGGACAGCGGCTGCAAGGCTGGCCTGGTGCTCAACCCCGCCACGCCGCTCGCGGTGCTCGACCATGTGCTGGAACAGCTCGACCTGGTGCTGCTGATGTCGGTCAACCCGGGCTTCGGCGGCCAGAGCTTCATCGAGGGCGTGCTGCCGAAGATCGAGGCGGTGCGCCGCCGCATCGATACGAGCGGGCGAGACATCTGGCTGGAGGTCGATGGCGGCGTGAAGCCCGACAATGCCGCGCGCATCGGCGCCGCCGGGGCCGACACGCTGGTGGCGGGCTCGGCCGTGTTCAACGGCGGCCGCTACCGCGAAGCCATTGGCGCCATCCGCGCGCAGGCGCTGCAGGGCCGCGAGTCGATGGAAGGGCATCCCGCATGACGAAAGAAGAGCTGCACGGCATCGATGCGATCGCCTTCGACCTCGACGGCACGCTGGTCGACAGCGCGCCCGACATCCGGCAGGCGCTGAACTGCGCGCTCGAGGAAGCCGGGCTGGCCTGCTTCGAGCTGGACACCGTGCGCGCATGGATCGGCGACGGCCCCGACGCGCTGATCCTGCAGGCGCTGCGCGAGCACGGGCTCGGCGGCAGCGAGGCGCTGCGCGGCCGGCTGCGCAAGTCCTTCGATGCCGCCACGCTGGCGGCGCCCTTGAAGTTCGGCAGCGTGTTCGAGGGCATTGCCGCACTCGTCGCGGGCCTGCGCCGCACGCTGCCGATGGTGGTGGTCACGAACAAGCCGACGCCGCTGGCACGCGCCGTGCTGGATGCAGCGGGTCTGCTGCCGGCAATGGCGGGGGTCCATGGCGCCGACACTGCGGCGCAGCGCAAGCCCGCGCCGCTCCTGCTGCAGGCCGCGGCGCGCCAGCTGGGCGTGGAACCCGCGCGGCTGCTGATGGTGGGCGACGGCCCGGCCGACCTGCTTGCGGCGCAGGCGGCGGGCTGTCCGGCGGCGCTGGTGGCCTGGGGCTATGGCGGCCATGCGGCGGCGAATGCGGCTGAAGCGGCGTGCGCGTGGCGCGTCTCGACGCCGCAGCAGCTGCTGCTGCGGGCACGCGAGTCGCGCGCTGCCGTCCGCCGCGACGAAGAGACGGCGACCCGGATTTCTTGATTCAACCAGGAGACGATCATGCCCATTGCAGGCAAGGCCACGCTGACCCAATACATCATCGAGGAGCGCCGCCGCCACCCCGGTGCCACGGGCGCACTCAACGCGCTCATCACCGACGTCTCCCTTGCCTGCAAGGCGATCTCGCGCAAGGTGGCGCTCGGCGCCCTGGGGGACGTGCTCGGCAGCGCCAGCACGCAGAACGTGCAGGGCGAGGAACAGAAGACGCTTGACGTGCTGAGCAACGACATGTTCCTGCGCGCCAACGAGTGGGGCGGCCACGTGGCGGGCATGGTCTCGGAAGAGATGGAGGAACCCTACCTGCCGCCGCAGCAGCAGCAGTACCCGCGCGGCAAGTACCTGCTGCTGTTCGACCCGCTCGACGGTTCGTCGAACATCGACGTCAACGTGGCGGTGGGCAGCATCTTCTCGATCCTGCGCGCGCCCACGCCCGAGGCCGACGCCAAGCCCGAAGACTTTTTGCAGCCCGGCACCGAACAGGTCGGCGCCGGCTATGCGATCTACGGCCCCTCGACCATGCTGGTGCTGACGCTGGGCAACGGCACGCACGCCTTCACGCTCGATCCGCAGCTCGGCGAATGGGTGCTGAGCCATCCGAACCTGAGCATTCCGCGGCAGACCAGCGAGTTTGCGATCAACGCCTCGAACAGCCGCTTCTGGGAACCGGCCGTGAAGCGCTACGTCGACGAATGCCTGGCCGGCAAGGAAGGCCCGCGCGGCATCGACTTCAACATGCGGTGGATCGCCTCGCTGGTGGCAGAGACGCACCGCATCCTGATGCGCGGCGGCGTCTTCATGTACCCGCGCGACAGCAAGGAAGCCGGCCGCGACGGGCGCCTGCGGCTGCTCTATGAGGCCAATCCGATCTCCTTCCTGATCGAGCAGGCCGGCGGCATGGCCAGCACCGGCCGCCGGCGCCTGATGTCGGTCGAGCCGGAGTCGATCCACCAGCGCATCGGCTTCGTCTTCGGCTCGTCCGAAGAGGTCGCGCGCGTGGAGGCCTACCACAGCGAGGAGCCGCAGGACACCTATCAGGCGCCGTTGTTCGGCAAGCGAGGCCTCTTCGCAACCGCCGCCTGAACGAGGCCCTGCCGCCTGCACGAATTCTTCATCTCCCCGAGGCCACCATGTCAGCCAAACATCCCATCGTTGCCATCACCGGCTCGTCCGGCGCGGGCACCACGTCCGTCACGCGGACCTTCGAGAACATCTTCCGCCGCGAGAGTGTCAAGGCGGCGATCGTGGAGGGCGACAGCTTCCACCGCTACGACCGCAATGCCATGAAGGTGGCCATGGCCGAGGCCGAGGCCGCCGGCAACCGCAACTTCAGCCACTTCGGCGAGGACGCCAACCTGTTCGCCGAGCTCGAGGCGCTGTTCCGCGACTACGGCGAAGCGGGCGTCGGCCAGAGCCGCAAGTACCTGCACGACGCGGTGGAGGCGGCGCCCTACAAGCAGGAGCCCGGCACCTTCACGCCGTGGGAAACGCTGCCCGACAGCGAGCTGCTTTTCTATGAAGGCCTGCATGGCGGCGTGACCACCGAGAAGGTCGACATCGCGCGCCACGTCGACCTGCTGATCGGCGTGGTGCCGGTGATCAACCTCGAGTGGATCCAGAAGCTGCACCGCGACAAGAACACGCGCGGCTATTCGACCGAGGCCGTGACCGACGTGATCCTGCGCCGCATGAACGAGTACGTGCACTACATCTGCCCGCAGTTCACGCGCACGCACATCAATTTCCAGCGCGTGCCGGTGGTCGACACCTCCGACCCGTTCATTGCGCGCACCATCCCGAGTCCGGACGAGAGCCTGGTCGTGATCCGCTTCGCCAACCCGATCGGCTTCGACTTTCCGTACCTGCTGAGCATGTTGCACGACTCTTTCATGTCGCGCGCCAACACGCTGGTGGTGCCGGGCGGAAAGATGGAGCTCGCGATGCAGCTGATCTTCACGCCGATGATCCTGCGCCTCATGGAGCGCCGCAAGAAGGCCTACGCGATCTAGCGCGCGCGCCGCGGCCGAACGAACACCTCACGCACAACGAACCAACCGGACCTTCGCATGACGACTGACAACTTCGCCTTGCGCACGCAATGCGCCAACGCCATCCGCGCGCTGGCCATGGACGCCGTGCAAGCCGCCAACTCGGGCCATCCGGGCATGCCGATGGGCATGGCCGACATCGCCGAAGCCTTGTGGCGGCATCGCCTGCGGCACGACCCGGCCGATCCGCGCTGGATGAACCGCGACCGCTTCGTGGTTTCCAACGGCCACGGCTCGATGCTGCTGTATGCGCTGCTGCACCTGAGCGGCTATGCGCTGCCGATGGAGGAGCTGCGGCGCTTCCGCCAGCTGCATTCGCGCACGCCGGGCCATCCCGAGGTCGGCGTCACGCCCGGCGTGGAGACCACCACCGGGCCGCTGGGGCAGGGCATCAGCAATGCGGTGGGCATGGCGCTGGCCGAGAAGCTGCTGGCCGAGGAATTCAACCGCCCCGGCCACGAGGTGATCGACCACCGCACCTATGTGTTCCTGGGCGACGGCTGCCTGATGGAGGGCATCAGCCACGAGGCCTGCTCGCTCGCGGGCACCTGGCGCCTGCGCAAGCTGGTGGCGTTCTACGACGACAACGGCATCTCGATCGACGGCGAGGTCGGCGGCTGGTTCGGCGACGACACGCCGGGGCGCTTCGAAGCCTACGGCTGGACCGTGCTGCGCGACGTCGACGGCCACGACGCCGCGGCGCTCGATGCAGCCATTGAAAGCGCCACGGCCGCGGACCGCCCGGTGCTGGTGTGCTGCAAGACGCGCATCGGCCAGGGCTCGCCGAACCGCGCGGGCACCGCCAAGGCGCACGGCGAGGCGCTGGGCGAGGCCGAGATCGCGCTGACGCGGCAGGCGCTGGGCTGGAGCGCCGCGCCCTTCGAGGTGCCGGCGGATATTGCAGAGGCCTGGTCGGCGCGCGAATCGGGCGCCGCGCTGCACAAGGCCTGGCAGGAACGCTTTGCCGCCTATGCACAGGAGCATCCGGCGCTCGCGCGCGAACTGCTGCGGCGCCATCGCACCGATGCGCCGCTCACTGCGAAGGCCGAAGCGGCACTGGCCTCGGCCGCGTCCGGCGCGGAGCTGCGCAAGGCATCGGTCGCCACGCGCAAGGCCTCGCAGCAGGTGCTCGACGAGGTCGGCCCCGCGATGCCCGAGCTGATCGGCGGCTCGGCCGACCTCACGGGATCGAACCTCACCGACTGGAAGGGCCACCGCGAGCTCAAGGGCACGGGCACCGGCAACCACGTGCACTACGGCGTGCGCGAGTTCGGCATGGCGGCCATCATGAACGGGCTCGCGCTGCATGGCGGTTTCCGCCCCTTCGGCGGCACCTTCCTGACTTTTTCCGACTACGCGCGCAACGGCGTGCGCATGTCGGCGCTGATGAAGCTGCCGGTCATCTACGTCTTCACGCACGACTCCATCGGGCTCGGCGAGGATGGCCCGACGCACCAGCCGGTGGAGCATGCCTCGAGCCTGCGGCTGATTCCCGATGTCGACGTCTGGCGCCCCGCCGATGCCACCGAGACGGCCGTGGCCTGGCGGCAGGCGCTGCGCCGCGTGGACGGGCCAAGCTGCCTGCTGCTGACGCGCCAGGCGCTGCCGCATGCCGGCGACGGCGGCGAGCGCATCGAATCCATTGCGCGCGGCGCCTACGTGCTGCGCCGCCCGGAGGCCGAGTGCGTGGCGCTGCTGGCAAGCGGCTCCGAAGTGGGCGTGGCGCTGGCCGCCGCGGCCTTGCTGGCGCAGGACGGTATCGAGGCGCGCGTGGTGTCCGTGCCGTGCATGGACGTGTTCGAACGCCAGGACGCCGAGTGGCGCCACGCAGTGATTCCGCGCTACCTGCCGCGCGTGGCGGTGGAGGCCGGCAGCACGGGCCTCTGGTGGAAGTTCGTCGGCGAATACGGCGACGTGGTCGGGCTCGACCGTTTCGGTGAATCGGCGCCGGCCGGCGAACTCTTCAGGCTGTTCGGCCTCACGGCCGAAGTGGTGGCCGAACGCGCCCGCCACCTGCTCGCGAACGCCGCGCTGGCCAGCCTGAAAGAGGCCGCATGAGCTTCAACACGCTCGACCAGGTCGACCTGCGCGGGCAGCGCGTGTTCATCCGCTGCGACCTCAACGTTCCGTTGGACGCCTCGGGCCGCATCAGCGACGACACGCGCATCCGCGCCAGCCTGGGCGGCATCCGGCACGCCCTGTCGCAAGGTGCGCGCGTGATGGTCACTTCGCACCTGGGCCGCCCGAAGGAAGGCCGGCTGGCACCCGGCGAATCGCTGGCGCCGGTGGCGAAGCGGCTCGGTGAGCTGCTGGGCGCGCCGGTGGCGCTGGTCAGCGACTGGCTCGATCGCCCCTTCGACATTGCGCCCGGCCAGGTGGCGCTGCTCGAGAACTGCCGCGCGAACGTGGGCGAGAAGGCCAATGCCGAAGCCCTGGCGCGGCGCATGGCGGCGCTGTGCGACGTGTACGTGAACGATGCCTTCGGCACCGCGCACCGCGCCGAGGCCACCACCGAGGCGCTGGCCCGGCTCGCGCCCATGGCCTGCGCCGGTCCGCTGATGGCGTCGGAACTCAACGCGCTCGGCCGTGCGCTCGCGAACCCCGCGCGGCCGCTGGCCGCGATCGTCGGCGGCGCCAAGGTGTCGACCAAGCTGTCGATCCTCGAATCGCTCGCCGCGCAGGTCGAGTGGCTGGTGGTCGGCGGGGGCATGGCCAACACCTTCCTGCTCGCGGCGGGCCATCCGGTCGGCCGCTCTCTCTGCGAGCCCGAGATGGTGGACACCGCGCGCGCCGTGGCCGCGGCGCTCGCGGCGCGCGGTGCGCGGCTGTTCATGCCGACCGACGTGGTCACGGCCACCGAGTTCTCGCCGAACGCAGTGGCAACGGTGAAGGCCGTGGCCGACGTGGCGCCGGACGACATGATCCTGGACTTCGGCCCGGACTCGGTGGCGCGGCTCGTCGCGATGCTCGGCCAGTGCAGGACCATCGTCTGGAACGGTCCGCTCGGCGTGTTCGAGATCGAGCAGTTCTCGCACGGCACGCGCACGCTGGCCCACGCCATCGCGCGGATGGACGCGTTCTCGCTCGCGGGCGGCGGCGACACCGTGGCCGCCATCAACCAGTTCGAGGTGGAGGAGTGCATCGACTACGTCTCGACGGCGGGCGGCGCCTTCCTCGAATTCCTCGAAGGCAAGAGCCTGCCGGCCGTCAAAGCGCTCCAGGACCGGCGGCATTGACGCCCCCATCACCGATTTCCCACATCCACAGGAGCTTCCCATGGCCATGATTTCGCTGCGTCAACTGCTGGACCACGCCGCCGAGCACCAGTACGGCGTGCCGGCGTTCAACGTCAACAACCTGGAGCAGATCCAGGCCATCATGCAGGCCGCGCGCAAGACCGACAGCCCGGTCATCCTGCAGGCCTCGGCCGGTGCGCGCAAGTACGCGGGCGAACCCTTCCTGCGCAAGATGGTCGAGGCGGCCGCCGAGATGTACCCCGAGATCCCGATCGTGATGCACCAGGACCACGGCGCGAGCCCGTCGATGTGCATGCAGGCCATCCGCTCGGGCTTCACCAGCGTGATGATGGACGGCTCGCTGATGGAAGACGCGAAGACGCCTGCGAGCTACGACTACAACGTGGGCGTGACGAGCCGCGTGGTGGAGATGGCGCACGCGGTGGGCGTCTCGGTCGAGGGCGAGCTGGGCTGCCTGGGGTCGCTCGAGTCGGGCATGGCCGGCGAGGAAGACGGCAGCGGCGCCGAGGGCGTGCTGACGCACGACCAGTTGCTGACCGATCCGCAGCAGGCGGTCGACTTCGTCTCGCGCACCGGCGTGGATGCACTGGCCATTGCCATCGGCACCTCGCACGGCGCCTACAAGTTCAGCCGCAAGCCGACCGGCGACATCCTCGCGATCGACCGCATCAAGGAGATCCATGCCCGCATTCCGAAGACGCACCTCGTGATGCACGGCTCCTCGTCGGTGCCGCAGGAATGGCTGGCCGTGATCCGCGACTTCGGCGGCGACATCAAGGAGACCTACGGCGTGCCGGTCGAGGAGATCCAGGAGGGCATCCGCCATGGCGTGCGCAAGGTCAACATCGACACCGACATCCGGCTCGCCATGACGGGCGCCATGCGCCGCGCCATGGGCCAGGACCGCAGCGAGTTCGATCCGCGCAAGTTCCTGAAGGAGGCGACCGCGGCCGCGCGCGACGTCTGCGTCGACCGCTTCCAGGCCTTCGGCACCGCCGGCATGGCGTCGCGGATCAAGCCCGCGGCGCTGCAGTAGGCGCTGTTATTCGAGCAGCGCCCGGTGCACGCGGATCGCCTCGGCCGACACCCGGTTCAGCTCGCCCGGTCCACCGGCGTCCAGGTGCGCCAGCAGCTCGCGCCGCATGCGCGGTTCCCAGAAGCGCTTCAGGTGCAACGCGAGGTCATGCAGGGCCTCGCTGCGGTCGGGCATGGCTTCGAAGAAGCTGCCCATCTGGTTCACCATGCGGATCAGCTGGTCGACGTGCATTGCAAAAAGCCTCAGGCGTTGGCAGGCAGGCCGTTGAGCCGCCACGGGTGGGTGTAGATGACCAGGTCGTCGCTGCGCACGAAGCCCGCCAGCGTCAGGCCTGTGTCCTGTGCAATGGCCGTGGCCAGCGAGGTCGAGGCCGATACCGCCGCCAGCAGCGGCACGCCGGCCGCGACGGTCTTCTGCACCATCTCGAAACTCGCGCGGCTGGTCACCGCGATGAAGCCGGTGGATGCGGCCACGCTGCTTCTCGCGAGCGCGCCCACGAGCTTGTCGAGCGCGTTGTGCCGGCCGACGTCCTCGCGCACCAGCAGGGCTTCGCCTTCGGCGCTGCACCAGGCCGCCGCATGCACGGCACCCGTCACCTTCTGCAGCACCTGCATCGATGCCAACTCCCGCATGCCGCGCGCCACGGCACGGGTCGAGAGCGCCGGACCGTCGGCCAGGGGTGGCAGCGCGCGCGTGACGTGCGCCAGGCTCTCGGTGCCGCACAGGCCGCAGCCCGTGCGCCCAGCCATCGAGCGGCGGCGCTCTTTCAGCCGCGCGAAGGCCGCGCTCGCCACGTCGAGCTTGAGCGTGATGCCCTCGGGCCCATACGCTTCCTCGACGCCGTAGAGCTCATTGCGCCCGAGCAGGATGCCCTCGCTGAGCGCGAAGCCCAGCGCAAAGTCGGCCAGGTCGGCGGGCGTCGCAAGCATCACGGCGTGCGCGATGCCGTTGAACTCCAGCGCGACCGGCACCTCCACGGCCACCCAGTCGCGGTTGTCGAAGGCCTGGAGCGCGCGCACGCCGCGCACGGGCAGCAGTTCGGCGCTCCCGGGGCGCAGTGGTACATCGGACAGGTTCACTTGGCGGCCGCCGTTTCTTCGATGCGCCTGTTCAGCAGTTCTTCCTGCAGCGCGTTGAACCGGCTGTACTCCTGCTGCCATTCGGAAGGCTGCATCACCGGCATCACCTGCACCGCGGTCACCTTGAACTCGGGGCAGTTGGTGGCCCAGTCGGAGTTGTCGGTGGTGATCACGTTGGCGCCCGATTCGGGGAAGTGGAAGGTGGTGTAGACCACGCCCGGCTGCACGCGCTCGGTGATGGTGGCGCGCAGCACGGTTTCGCCCGCGCGGCTCCGGATGCCGACCCAGTCGCCCTCGGCGATGCCGCGGTCCTCGGCGTCGGCCGGGTGGATTTCGAGCCGGTCCTCGCTGTGCCACTGGTTGTTGTCGGTGCGGCGCGTCTGCGCGCCCACGTTGTACTGCGACAGGATGCGCCCGGTGGTCAGGATCAGCGGGTACATGCGCGTGACCTTCTCGTCGGTCGGCACGTACTGCGTGATGATGAACTTGCCCTTGCCGCGCACGAACTCGCCGATGTGCATGGTCGGCGTGCCTTCGGGCGCGGCCTCGTTGCACGGCCACTGCACGCTGCCCAGCTTCGCGAGCTTGTCGTAGCTCACGCCCGCGAAGGTGGGCGTGAGTGCGGCGATCTCGTTCATGATTTCTTCGGCGCTCGCGTAGTTCATGGGATAGCCGAGCGCGTTGGAGAGCAGCTGCGTCACCTCCCAGTCGGCATAGCCGGCCTTGGGCGGCATGACCTTGGTGACGCGCGAGATGCGCCGCTCGGCGTTGGTGAAGGTGCCGTCCTTCTCGAGGAACGACGCGCCCGGCAGGAACACGTGTGCGTACTTGGCGGTTTCGTTCAGGAACAGGTCCTGCACCACGATGCACTCCATCGCCATCAGGGCCTCGGCCACGTGCTGGGTGTTGGGGTCCGACTGGACCACGTCCTCGCCCTCGCAGTACAGGCCCTTGAAGCTGCCGGTGATGGCGGCATCGAACATGTTGGGAATGCGCAGGCCCGGCTCGGGCCGCAGCTCCACGCCCCAGGCGGATTCGAAACTGCCGCGCGCGGTGCTGTCGGATACATGGCGGTAGCCGGGCAGCTCGTGCGGGAACGAGCCCATGTCGCAGGAACCCTGCACGTTGTTCTGGCCGCGCAGCGGATTCACGCCCACGCCTTCGCGACCCACGTTGCCGGTGGCCATGGCGAGGTTGGCGATGCCCATCACCATGGTCGATCCCTGGCTGTGCTCCGTCACGCCCAGGCCGTAGTAGATGGCGGCATTGCGCTTGCCGTCGTGGCCTTTGGCAAACAGCCGCGCGGCGGCGCGCAGCTCGGTGGCCGGCACGCCGGTCACTGCTTCCATGGCCTCGGGCGAGTTGGCCGGGCGTGCAACGAATTCGCGCCACTCGTTGAACGACTTGGGCTCGCAGCGCTCGGCCACGAAGGCCTCGTCGACCAGGCCTTCGGTCACGATCACATGCGCCATGGCGCTGATGACCGCCACGTTGGTGCCGGGCTTGAGCTTGAGGTGGTGGTCGGCCTTGACGTGCGGCGACTTCACCAGGTCGATGGTGCGCGGGTCGATCACGATCAGCCGGGCACCGGCGCGCAGGCGCTTCTTCATGCGCGACGCGAACACCGGGTGGCCGTCGGACGGGTTGGCGCCGATCACCATGATCACGTCCGACTTCTCGACCGACTTGAAGGTCTGCGTGCCGGCCGATTCGCCCATGGTCTGCTTCAGGCCGTACCCCGTGGGCGAATGGCACACGCGCGCGCAGGTGTCGACGTTGTTGTTGCCGAAGGCCGCACGCACCAGCTTCTGGACCAGGTAGCCCTCTTCGTTGGTGCAGCGCGAGGACACCAGGCCTCCAATCGAATCGGTGCCGTATTTCGCCTGGATGCGGCGGAACTCGCTGGCGGCATGGTTGACGGCTTCGTCCCAGCTCACCTCCTGCCACGGGTCGGTGATCCTGCTGCGGATCATGGGCTTGAGCACGCGGTCCTTGTGGGTGGCGTAGCCCCAGGCGAAGCGGCCCTTGACGCAGGAGTGGCCTTCGTTGGCCTTGCCGTCCTTCCAGGGCACCATGCGCACCACTTCGTTGCCCTTCATCTCGGCCTTGAAGCCGCAGCCCACGCCGCAATAGGCGCAGGTGGTGACGGCGCTGTGCTCGGCCTGGCCGAGCCAGATCACCGACTTTTCCTGCAGCGTGGCGGTGGGGCAGGCCTGCACGCAGGCGCCGCAGCTCACGCATTCGGATTCCATGAAGGGCTGGTCCTGGCCCGGCGAGACGCGCGATTCGAAGCCGCGGCCGCTGATGGTGAGCGCGAAGGTGCCCTGCGTCTCCTCGCAGGCGCGCACGCAGCGGTTGCAGACGATGCACTTGGCGGGGTCGTACGTGAAGTAGGGGTTGGACTCGTCCTTGGCGCTTTTCAGGTGGTTGGCGCCGTCGTAGCCGTAGCGCACGTTGCGCAGGCCCGTGACGCCGGCCATGTCCTGCAGCTCGCAGTCGCCGTTGGCTGCGCAGGTGAGGCAGTCGAGCGGATGGTCGGAGATGTAGAGCTCCATCACGCCCTTGCGCAGCTCCTGCAGCCTCGGGCTTTGCGTGCGCACCTTCATGCCGGCCTCGGCCGGCGTGGTGCACGACGCCGGATAGCCCTTGCGTCCGTCGATCTCCACCAGGCAGAGCCGGCAGGAGCCGAAGGGTTCCAGGCTGTCGGTCGCGCACAGCTTGGGCACTTGCACGCCCGCGTCGACCGCGGCGCGCATCAGCGAGGTGCCCTTCGCCACCGTCACAGGCATGCCGTCGATCTCGAGCGTGACTTCCTCGGTGGACTCGCGCCTGGGCGTGCCGCGGTCGATGTCTTGCGATGGATTCAACATGGGGTGTCTCCTGGAATGCTCTTGGATTCAGGCTGCGGCGCGGTCCGGAACCTTGATGCCGAAGTCCTCCGGGTAGTGATTGATGGCCGACAGCACGGGGTAGGGCGTCATGCCGCCCATCGCGCAGAGCGAGCCGTGCAGCATGGTGTCGCACAGGTCGCGCAGCAGAATGACCTGCTGCGGGCGGTTCTGGTTGCCCGTGATCTTGTCGATCACTTCCACCCCGCGCGTGGAGCCGATGCGGCAGGGCGTGCACTTGCCGCAGGACTCGATCGCGCAGAACTCCATCGCGTAGCGCGCCAGCTGCGACATGTCGGCCGTGTCGTCGTGCACCACGATGCCGCCGTGCCCCACCACCGCGCCCACGGCCGCATAGGCCTCGTAATCCAGCGGCAGGTCCCATTGCGATTCGGGCACGTAGGCGCCCAGCGGGCCGCCCACCTGCACCGCCTTGATCGGCCGGCCGCTCGCGCTGCCGCCGCCGAAGTCGTAGAGCAGTTCGCGCAGGCTCAGGCCGAAGGCCTTCTCGACCAGGCCGCCATGCCTGATGTTGCCGGCCAGCTGGAACGGCAGCGTGCCGCGCGAACGGCCCATGCCGTAGTTTTTGTAGAAGTGCGCGCCGCGCGCCAGGATGAGCGGCACCGATGCCAGCGTGATCACGTTGTTGATCACCGTGGGCTGGCCGAACAGGCCCTGCAGCGCCGGCAGCGGTGGCTTGGCGCGCACGATGCCGCGGCGGCCTTCCAGGCTTTCGAGCAGCGCGGTTTCTTCGCCGCACACGTAGGCTCCGGCAGCCTTGCGCACGGTCAGGCGGAAGCTGCGGCCCGAGCCCAGGATGTCGTTGCCCAGGAAGCCGGCCTGCTCGGCATGGCGGATGGCTTCGCCCAGCGTGGCAATGGCATGCGGGTATTCCGAGCGAACGTAGATGTAGCCTTCGGTCGCGCCCGTTGCAATGCCTGCGATGGCCATGCCTTCCACCAGCATCAGCGGATCGCCTTCCATCGTCATGCGGTCCGAGAAGGTGCCTGAGTCGCCTTCGTCGGCATTGCAGACGATGTATTTCTGCGGCGCCTCTGCGGCCAGCACGGTCTTCCATTTGATCCCGGCCGGAAATGCGGCGCCGCCGCGGCCGCGCAGGCCGGAGTCCAGCACCTGCTGGACGATCTCCGCTGGCGCGAGCGCCAGTGCGCGGCGCAGTCCGGCGAAGCCCTCATGCGCCTCGTAGTCGGGCACCGACACCGGATCGGTCACGCCCATGCGCGCGAAGGTCAGTCGCTCCTGCTTCTTCAGATATGGAATCTCGTCGGTCAGGCCCAGGTTCAGCGCATGGGCGCCGCCGGAAAGAAAGCCGGCGTCGAACAGGCCCGCAACGTCGGCACCCGTGACCGGGCCGTAGGCCACGCGGCCCTGCGGCGTGGCCACTTCGACCAGCGTCTCCAGCCAGAACAGGCCGCGCGAGCCGTTGCGCACGATGCGCACGTCGGCATTGCGCACATGGGCTTGCGCTTCGATCTGCCGGGCCACCGGGTCGGCGCCGACAGCCAGCGCCGCGGAGTCGCGCGGGACATAGATCACGGTGGCGGTCATGAGGCGCTCCGTGCTTCCCGGGCGATGTCGTCGAACAGCGCCGGCGTGACGCGCGCATGCACCTCGCCGTTCACCGCGATGGCAGGCGACGAGGCGCACAGGCCGAGGCAGAACACAGGCTCCAGTGCGCAATGGCCGTCCGCCGAGGTCCCGTGCGCGCCGCAGCCCAGGCGCTGCTCGGCATGCGCGAGCAGCGCGTCCGCCCCCATCGCCTTGCAGGCTTCGGCGCGGCAGACCTGCACCAGCAGCCGGCCCGCCGGGGCCGAGCGGAAGTGGTGGTAGTAGCTGACCACGCCATGCACCTCGGCGCGCGACAGGTTGAACTGCTCGGCGATGAGCGGGACCGCGTCGGGCGGAACATGCCCCAGCGCGTCCTGGATGCCATGCAGGGCAGGAAGCAGCCCGCCCGGCGTGTCCTTGTGCGCGGCGGCGATGGATGCAGCGATGCTCAGATTGTTCATATGCTTTGAATCTCCTAAAGTTGGAGCTGCAATACTCGTGGTGGCGCGAGTCTATGGAGAGGCGTCCAACGCCACAATATGAAGCGTTCAGCCCAATAAATATGCTTTGGAAAGCCGAAATTCATGCATGAAGTGCACATCAGGCCGCAATGGACCATCCGCCAGCCCGACGGCGCGGCCCTGGCGCCGCGGGTGATCGAACTGCTGGTGCAGGTGCTGGAGCACGGCAGCCTGTCCAGCGCCTGCACCGCGTCCGGCGTGTCCTACCGCCATGCATGGGAGCTGATCCGCCAGGGCGAAGCCATGTTCGGCCAGCCGCTGGTGGCCATGCGGCGCGGCAAGGGCTCCAGCCTCACGCCGCTCGGCGAAAAGCTGGTGTGGGCCGACCGCCGCATCACCGCGCGGCTGTCGCCGCTCCTGGATTCGCTGGCCTCCGAACTGGGCGCGGAAATCGAGAAGCTGATTCCCACCGCGCCCACGCTGCTGCGCATCCATGCGAGCCACGGTTTCGCGATCGAGGCGTTGCACGGCTTCCTGGCCGCGGCGCAGGTGCCGGGCGATCTGCGCTACTGCGGCAGCGAAGAAGCCGTGGCCTCGCTGCACCACGGCAGCTGCGACGTCGCAGGCTTCCATGTGCCACTCGGCGTGTTCGAGGCCGAAGCCGTCGCGCACTACGGGCCTTGGCTCAACGCCGATACGCAGAAGGTCATCGGCATGGCGACGCGGCACCAGGGCCTGATGGTGGCGCCCGGCAACCCGAAGAAAATCTACACGCTGGCCGATCTGGCGCGTCCCGGCGTGCGCTTCATCAACCGGCAGGCGGGCTCGGGCACGCGCTATTTGTTCGACCTGCAGCTGCGAGAGCAGGGCATTGCGCCCGAGGCCATCAAGGGCTACGAGCAGTGCGAGTTCACGCATGCGGCGGTGGCCGCCTTCGTGGCCAGCGGCATGGCCGACGCGGGCTATGGCGTGGAAACGCCGGCGCGCCAGTTCAAGCTGGACTTCATCTCCAACCAGGTGGAGCGCTATTTCCTGCTGTGCGAGGAGCGCTCGCTTGCCGCGCCGATCGTGCGGCGGATGCTGGACATCCTGCAGAGCGAGGCCTACCAGGATGCCGTGAACCGGCTGCCGGGCTACCAGGCGGTGAACTGCGGCCGCGTGCTGTCGCTGCCCGAGGCCTTCGAGTCGCTTCGCCCCGCACCGGCTGGCAAGCGCCGCACGGCCGCGCGGTCCAAGTGACCGAGGCTCTGTTCCACTGTCAGCAAAAAGCACTCAGCAACTCGCTCGTCGCAACTTTGCGACAAAGCAGGCTCAAAAGTAACCATCTGTATGGTTAAATCGCCCGAACTATCGCGAAGAGGACGAGGGATCTCCATGAAGCTGCTGCTGAGCATCGTGTGCGCCGTTGTTGCGTTGGCAGGGTGCGTCAGCACGCCGCCCACGCCGACGCAACCCGGAACCGGATCGGGGCTGTCGTACGTGCCCATGGTCGCCATGGAAGGCGTGGACCGGGCCCGCTACGACAGCGACGTGGCCGATTGCCGCACGGCGGCGACGCGGATCACCGCGCGCAGCGAAACCGGCGACGCCATGTGGCTCGCACTGGGCCTGGGCCTGATCACGGTGCATGGACAGGGCATCGTGGCAGCGGCCTCGTACACCGGCATTTCGGCCGCGGTGATCGACATGTCCTACCGGCCCAGCGCGCAGCTGATTGCCGAGCACCAGCAGATCGCCGTGGTGCACTGCATGGCCAAGCGCGGCTACCGCAACCTCGACCCGAACGTGCGCGACACGTTCTACGGCCATGCCTTCAATCCGGAAGTGCTGCTGGCGCCGCGCAGGACCGGGGTCGACACCTACAACGCCGAAGTGCTTGCGAGGGCCGGGCAGTGCAGCATCCAGCCGCGCGCCGAGCTGACGGCCAAGGGCCCGGGCTACGAGTCGTACAGCGTGCCCTGCTCGAACGGCACGGCCTGGGCCGTGCGCTGCGAATTCGGCAAGTGCCGCGTGCTGGGCCAGTCGGCCGTCCGGCGCGCCTCCTGACGCCGGCGCTCGTCACTTGATGAGCATGCCCTTGAGGGCCGGGTCGGCGGGCGGCGCCTTGAGCTTCATCTGCCGCAGGATCTTCATCAGGAGCCGCGCGATCATCAGGTTGCGGTGCCGCTTGTTGTTGGCCGGTATCACGTACCAGGGCGCGTGCTCCGTCGAGGTGGCGCGCAGCGCCTTGTCGTAGGCCTGCTGGTAGGCGTTCCACTTGGTGCGCACCTCGAGGTCGCCCACATTGAACTTCCATTGCTTGCCGGGCGTGTCGATGCGCGCCTGCAGGCGTTCGCGCTGCGTGTCCTTGTCGATGTGCAGCATGCACTTGACGATCACCGTGCCGGTCTCGACGAGCAGGCGCTCGAAATCGTTGATCTGCGCGTAGCGCCGCTGGGTCTCGGCCTTGTCGATCCAGCCTTCGACCACGGGCACCAGCACGTCCTCGTAGTGGCTGCGGTTCCACACCGCGATCTCGCCGCTGCGAGGCACCACCGCATGGCAGCGCCAGAGGTAGTCGTGCGCGCGCTCGTCGTCGCTGGGCACCTTGAAGGCGGTAACGCGCACGCCCAGCGGGGAGGTTCGCGAGAAGACCCAGCGGACGGTGCCGTCCTTGCCGCTGGTGTCCATGCCCTGCAGCACCAGCAGGACCTTGCGGCGGCCCTCGGCATGCAGCAGGTTCTGCATTTCGTCGAGTTCGATGGCCAGAGTGTCGATCTCGGCGAGCTGGGCGGCTTCGTCGCCGTCCAGGAACGGAGATTCGCCGGAGTCCACCTGCGAGAGTTTGAACTTGCTGTCGACGCGGTACTTCTTGAAGCTGGCCATGAATCCGGACCTCCGTGCAAAAACACGCAGCGTACGCGATTGGCGCCAGGTCAGAGTTCGCTGTCGTCCGGATCGATGGAAGCGCTCCAGCGGCTGTCCCATTCGGCATGCCGCGCGGCGCCGTCGAGCTCGCGCCGGTCGCGCTTGGTGGGCCGGCCCTGCTCGATGGCCAGCGCCGGCTCGCTGCCCATGCGGCGCTGCTCGCGCAGTGCCGCCTGCGCGGCGATGCTCTCGGGCGTTTCTTCGTAGAGCTGCTGCGCCACCGGCGCCGGCCCGCGCTGGCCGCTCAGGCCGCGCACCGTGACCGTTCGCGTCACCGCGCCCAGGCGGATGGCCACCGTGTCCCCCGGCTTGAGCTCGCGCGAGGCCTTGGCGACGTCGCCGTTGACCTGCACCCGGTTCTTGCCGATTTCGTCCGCGGCCAGCGAGCGCGTCTTGAAGAAGCGGGCGGCCCAGAGCCATTTGTCGATGCGCAGGCGATCCATAGGTTCAGGGATTGTGGTGGAGGGCAGGCAGCCGCACGACAGCATCGAGGCCGACCGCCTGTGCGGAATTTTCCTGCGTGCTGCGGTTGTCGAGGCTGATGCGTCCGCCGAGCGCAAGCACGATCTCGCGGCAGATGGCCAGGCCCAGCCCCGAGCCGCTGGCCGTGTCGCCGGCGGAAAACGGCGCGAACAGGCGCTGGCGCAGCTCGGCCGCAATGCCGGGCCCCTGGTCGCGCACTGTCAGCAGGGCTTCCTGGCCTTCCGAGCGCACCATCATCGAAAGGGCGCCGCCGCGCGGGCTCTGCTTGATGGCGTTGTGCAGCAGGTTGCGCGTGAGCTCCTGCAGCATCCATTGGTGCGCGCGCACGGTGACGGGCCCGTCGATGGCCAGTTCGAAGTCGAGCGCCTTGTCGGCGATCAGCGGCGACAGGTCCAGCGCAATCTGGCGTACCACCTCGCCGAGCTCCAGCGGCACCGATTCCGGCTGCTGGCGCAGCTGCTCGACCTTGGCGAGCGACAGCATCTGGTTGGCGAGGGTGGTGGCGCGCTCCACGGTCTGGCTGATCTCGCCCAGCGCCTGCTCGGGCGGCACGTCGCCGCGCCGCGCCGACTGCACCTGCGCCTTGAGCACTGCGAGCGGCGTGCGCAGCTGATGGGCGCTGTCGCGCACGAAGCGCTTCTGGTGGTCGAGCAGGCGCTGCAGCCGGCCCATGACCTCGGTGGTGGCGTCGACCAGCGGGCGCAACTCGCGCGGCGCATCGGGCGCGTCGATGGGGGAAAGGTCGTCGGCCGCGCGTTTCTCGATGGCTTCGCCGAGCTCACGCACCGGCCGCGTGGCGCGCTGCACCACCAGCACCGTCACCAGCGCGATCACGCCCATCAGCAGCAGCTGGCGCCACAGCATGTCCACCAGCAGCTTGCGCACCAGCGTTTCGCGCAGCTCCAGGGTTTCGGCCACCTGCACCACGGCCATGCCGCGGCCGCGCGCGCTGGCCACGGGCTGCAGCATGACCGCCACCCGCACCGGCTGGTCGCGAAAGCGCGCGTCGTAGAAGTCGACCAGCGCCGCATAGGCCCCGCGGTCGGGGATGCGGCCGCGCCAGAACGGCAGCTCGGCAAAGCCCGAGACCATCTCGCCGTCGAGCGCGGAAACGCGATAGAAAAGGCGGCTGCGGTTGTCGGCCTCGAAGGCCTCGAGCGCGGAATAGGGCACGATGGCGCGCAGCCGCGCGTTCTCGTCGTAGCCCTCCACGTCGAGCTGCTCGCCGATGGTCTTGGCCGACGCGAGCAGCGTGCGGTCGTAGGCCGTGGTGGCCGCGGCCAGGCTCTGCCGGTACAGGCTCACGCTGTTGATCACGATGAACAGCGCCACCGGCGCGAGAATGCCGAACAGCAGCCTCGCGCGCAGCGACAGGGCGGTCTTCATGGCTCGGCGCGCAGCAGGTAGCCCAACCCGCGCAGCGTCATCAGCGCCGCGCCGGTGCCCGCGAGCTTCTTGCGCAGCCGGTACACCACCACCTCGATGGCCTCGTACTGCACTTCGGTCTCGCCCGGGAACACGAGTTCGAAGAGCCGCTCCTTGCTCACCGCATGGCCGGGCTTCATCATCAGCGCCTTGAGCAGCGCCAGTTCGCGCGGCGTGAGCTCCAGGATGCCGTGCTTGTGATAGATGGCGCCGCTTTCGGGCTCGAAGCGCAGCCCGCCCACTTCCTGCGGGTTCGGGCCCGCGTCGGCGCCGGCATTCTGGTGGCGCCGGCGCAGTGCGCGGATGCGCGCTTCCAGTTCGTCGAGATCGAAGGGCTTGGGCAGGTAGTCGTCGGCGCCGGCGTTCAGGCCCATGATGCGGTCGCCCACCGTGCCGCGGGCAGTGAGCAGCAGCACGGGCGTGCGCAACCCCGCTGCGCGCGCCTGGGCCAGCACCTGCAGGCCGTCGAGGTTGGGCAGGCTCAGGTCGAGCGCCACCACGTCGGGCTCCAGCTCTCGCCACTGCTCGACGGCCAGGGCGCCGTCGCCGCAGATGCGCACGTCGATCTTGCTGCGGGCGAGGGCGCGCTGCAGGGTGACCTGCATCGAGGGATCGTCTTCGACCAGCAGCAGCTTCATGGGGTGTGGAGGGGGAATGGTACTTCGGTGTTTTCCCCAGTCTGGTGGACAGCCAACTGACAGCAGGGCGGCGCATGATAGCGGCTCAGGTCCAAGTCAGGTTTCTTTAGTTTTCAGGAGACAACGATGCGTCGCGACACCTTTTTGAAGTCATTGGCCGCGCTGGCCGCCGCCGGAGCCCTGCCGTTGTCGGCGCGCGCCGCAGCCAACGTCAAGATGATGATTCCGGCCAACCCGGGCGGAGGCTGGGACACCACGGGCCGCGCGCTGGGCAAGGCAATGACCGAGGCCAAGCTGGCCGACACGGTCACCTACGACAACAAGGGCGGCGCCGCCGGCGCGCTGGGCCTGGCCCAGTTCGTGAACGGCTCCAAGGGCGATCCGAACGCGCTCATGGTGATGGGCTCCGTCATGCTCGGCGGCATCATCACCGGCAAGCCGCCGGTCAATCTCTCGCAGGCCACGCCGATTGCGCGCATGACCACCGAATACAACGTGTTCGTGCTGCCGGCCAATTCGCCCTTCAAGACCATGAAGGACGTGGTCGAACAGCTCAAGAAGGACCCGGGCAGCGTCAAGTGGGGCGGCGGTTCGCGCGGCTCCACCGAGCACATCGCCGCGGCCATGATCGCGCAGAAGGTCGGCGCCGATCCGTCCAAGATCAACTACGTGGCCTTCCGCGGAGGCGGCGAGGCCACGGCCGCCATCCTGGGCGGCAACGTCACCATTGGCGGCAGCGGCTACAGCGAGTTCGCCGAGTACATCGCCGCCGGCAAGATGAAGGCCATTGCGGTCACGTCGGCCCAGCGCCTGCCGGGCATCAACGTGCCCACGCTCAAGGAGCAGGGCATCGACGTGGAGATCGGCAACTGGCGCGGCGTGTATGGCGCCCCGGGCATCAGCGCCGAGCAGCGCAAGGCGCTGACCGACATGGTGCTGGCCGCCCTCAAGAGCCCGTCGTGGGCCGAATCGCTCAAGAAGAACGACTGGACGCCGGCCGTGCTTTCGGGCGAGGCCTTTGCCAAGTTCGTCGATGACGACTTCGCGAGCCTGCGCGCCATCATGGCCAAGTCCGGGATGATCTGAACTCGCCCCCAGGCTACGCGCACTTCGTGTCGCTTCTCCCTCCCCCTGCCGGGGGCAGGGGTGGCCTTCCTTCCCTGACTGCGGGAGTAAAAAATGACAACTCCAGAATCCTCGGTCTCGCCGCGACCTGCGGCCACGTGGCCGCAAACCCTGGTTGGCGCCGGCGTGCTGCTGACCGGCCTGGCGCTGGCTTTCGGCGCCATCGGCATTTCTTCCGAGGCCGGCTACGGCGGCGTCGGTCCCAATTTCCTGCCCTGGCTGGTGTCGGGCGTGCTCATGCTGTGCGGCGCCTGGATTCTCTGGGAAGCGCGCACCGGCGGCTTTCGCGAGCTCGACGCACCCTCGGACGCGGAGCATGCCTACTGGCCGGGCTTCGTCTGGGTGTCGGCCGGCCTGCTGCTCAACGCTGCGCTGATCACCACGCTGGGCTTCATCCTGAGCTGCACGCTGTGCTACGTGCTGGCGGTGCAGGGCCTGCGCCGCGCGGGCGGCCAGCCCTCGGCCAACCAGCCGCGCACGTGGGCCATCGACCTCCTGACCGGCGCGCTCATCTCCGGGCCGGTGTTCTGGATGTTCACCAAGTTCCTGGCCATCAACCTGCCGGGCCTCACGACCACCGGCTGGATCTGACATGGAAATCTTCAACGCACTCATGGCGGGTTTCGCTGCGGCGATCACCCCTGTCAATCTGCTCTGGTGCCTCGTGGGCTGTGCCCTGGGTACGGCCGTCGGCGTGCTGCCGGGCATCGGCCCGGCGGTGGCGGTGGCCATGCTGCTGCCCATCACCGGCAAGGTCGACATCACGGCCTCGATGATCTTCTTCTCGGGCATCTACTACGGCGCCATGTACGGCGGCTCGACCACCTCCATCCTGCTCAACACGCCGGGCGAAACGGCCAGCATGGTGACGGCGATGGAAGGCAACAAGATGGCCAAGAGCGGCAGGGCGGGCGCAGCGCTTGCGACCGCCGCCATCGGCTCCTTCGTGGCCGGCACCATTGCCACCGTGATCGTCACGCTGTTCGCGCCGTTCGTGGCCGAGTTCGCCGTGAAGCTCGGGCCGCCCGAGTATTTCCTGCTGATGCTGCTGGCCTTCACCACGGTGAGCGCCGTGCTCGGCAAGAGCACGCTGCGCGGCATGACGGCGCTGTTCGTCGGCCTGGCGGCCGGCTGTGTCGGGCTCGACCAGATCTCGGGCCAGGGCCGCTACACCGGCGGCATTCCCGAACTGCTCGACGGCATCGAGATCGTTCTGGTGGCCGTGGGCCTGTTCGCGGTGGCCGAGGTGCTGTACGCCGTGCTCTACGAGGGCAAGGTGGTCGAGGGCCAGAACAAGCTGACCCGCGTTCACATGACGGCGCGCGACTGGAAGCGCTCGATTCCGGCATGGCTGCGCGGCACCGCCATCGGCGCGCCGTTCGGCTGCATTCCGGCCGGCGGCACCGAGATTCCGACCTTCCTGAGCTATGCGACCGAAAAGAAGCTGGCCAAGGACGCGGAAGCCAAGGCCGAGTTCGGCACCAAGGGCGCCATCGAAGGCGTGGCCGGCCCCGAAGCCGCCAACAACGCCACGGTGACCGCGGCGCTGATCCCGCTGCTCACGCTCGGCATTCCCACGTCGAACACCACCGCCATCCTGCTGGGCGCGTTCCAGAACTACGGCATCCAGCCGGGGCCTCAGCTGTTCACCACTTCGGCTGCACTGGTGTGGGCGCTGATCGCCTCGCTCTATATCGGCAACGTGATGCTGCTGGTGCTGAACCTGCCGATGGTGGGCCTGTGGGTCAAGCTGCTCAAGATTCCCAAGCCGCAGCTCTACGCCGGCATCCTGATCTTTGCGACGGTGGGGGCCTACGGCATGCGCCAGAGTGCGTTCGACCTGTTCCTGCTCTACGGCATCGGCCTGCTGGGCGTGGCGATGCGGCGCTTCGACTTCCCGACCGCCCCCGTGGTGGTGGGCATGATCCTCGGGCCGCTGGCCGAAGCGCAGCTGCGCAACGCGATGTCCATCGGCGAGGGCAGCGCCGCGGTGTTCTTCCAGCGGCCGATGTCGATCACGCTGGTAGTGATCATCGTGGCTGTGCTGGTGCTGCCGCGCGTTGCCAAGCGCATGAGCGAACGCAAGCTCGCCAGGCTCGCAGCCTGAGCCTGAGCCGGAATGCCGCGGTGCCTTGTCGGCCCCGCGGCATTTTTCTTTTTCACGCCGCCGACACGGGCGCGAGGAAGTACGCCGTCTCCTGCCTGAGCGCGGCGTAGCTGTACTCGTTGCGCGCGATCACGCTCTTGTTGCCCTTGCTCTTGTCGTTGCGGTCGGGGCCGAAGGCGTTGCCGTCGATGCTCTCCATCCGGTCGTTGCCGTTCGAAGTGACGATGAAGTGGTGGTTGCGTCCGCCCGGGGCGATGCCGCTCACCACGCCGATGCAGCCCGGAAACACGGACGAATAGTCGGTGATCCGGCGGAACACCGTGCTGTCGAACACGTTCTTGCTGTGCTGGGCCCAGCCGCCCGGCACATGGACGCCGGCCGTGCGGTACACGTAGATGCAGAAGATGCCGCACCATGCGCACAGGTCGTTGGCGTTGCGCCAGTTGCCGGCGTCCATCTCCTGCCACTTCGACACGGCCGCCGCGGTGATGGTGGGACAGCGGCTGATGTAGGCGCCGGCGGCGTTCGCATCCTGGAAGATCTTCTGCAGGCCCATGCCGCCCTGGCGCGGACGCTGCGGGCTCGCCGGATTGGCGCACAGCGCCGCGGCAATGCGCTCATTGCTCGGGCTGGGCTGGGACGAGGTCGTCCATCCCCACCTGAGCAGCGCCGCCTCCGCCGCCGCGACCACGCTGTCGCCCAATGCCGACGCCGGCTTGTCGCCGGGCGGCGGCGTTGCCATTCCGACGAGCTGGGCGATCAGCGCTTCGAGCATGCCCCAGGTCTTCGGCCCGACGATGGCATCGGGCACCAGCTTGCAGAATCCCTGGTACTCCTTGACCTTCGAAGTGGTCTTGGATCCGAACTGCCCGTCGGGCACCAGCTGCGCAAGCCTGGAGGCCGTCCACAGGTTCAGGGCCGATTGCAGCAGTGAAACGTCGGCGCCGTGTGAGCCGAATCGCAGGGTGGGTCGAATCATGGGGATCTCGCCGCGCAATGCCGGTGCCTTGTGTGTGTACAGGCACCGGATTATTCGAAGCGCCGCCCTTCGGCGGAATCCGCCATGCAGCCTATTCCTCTGGCCGAACGGGCGGCCCTTCGCCGCCCGATCCCTCTTCCTGCCCATGGCGAGGAAGAGGGACTCGCAGCCGCTCAGGCCGCGGGGCGGGGCGGCGTCTCGACCAGGTCGTCGTCGATATGCGGATCGGCCGGCTGCCCGCGCAGCTTGCGCACCGTGCGCCGGATCCAGTGCTCGATGTCGTCCACGTAGGTGAACACCGCCGGCACCACCAGCAGGCTCAGCACGGTCGAAGTGATCAACCCGCCGATCACCGCCATCGCCATCGGCGAACGGAAGCTCGAATCCGCGGTGCCAAGGCCCACGGCAATCGGCAGCATGCCCGCACCCATGGCCAGCGTGGTCATGATGATGGGCCGCGCCCGCTTGTGGCAGGCGTCGCGCAGCGCGCCCCAGCGGCTCATGCCGTGGTCGCGGCGCGCCACGATGGCGTATTCCACCAGCAGGATCGAGTTCTTGGTGGCGATGCCCATCAGCATGATCAGGCCGATCAGCGACGGCATCGACAGCGCCTTCTGCCCGATCAGGAGACCCACGAAGGCGCCGCCGAGCGCCAGCGGCAGCGCGCAGAGGATCGTCACCGGATGCAGGAAGTCCTTGAACAGCAGCACCAGCACGATGTAGATGCACAGCACGCCCGTGAGCATCGCAAGGCCGAAGCTGTTGAACAGTTCCGTCATCACCTCGGCGTCGCCCACCTCGGTCACGCGCACGCCGGGCGGGAGCTTCTGGATCGAGGGCAGCGCCGTGACCGCAGTCTTGGCATCGCCCAGGCCCACGCCCGAGAGCTCGATCTCGAAGTTGACGTTGCGCGAGCGGTCGTAGCGGTCGATGACGGCGGGGCCGCCTTCCATCGTGAGCGAGGCCACCTGGCTCAGCATGACCGGGCCGCGCGTGCCGGGCACCGAGAGGCGGCCGAGCAGGTCGAGGTCCTGCCGCGCCGAGTCCTCGAGCTTCACCACGATGGGCACCTGCCGCTGTGCGAGGTTGAGCTTGGCCAGCGCCTGGTCGTAGTCGCCCAGCGTGGCCACGCGCAGCGTCTCGGCGATGGCCGAGCTGGTCACGCCCAGGTCGGCGGCGCGCGCGAAGTCGGGGCGCACGGCGATCTCGGGGCGGATCAGGCTCGCGGTGGAAGTGATGTTGCCGAGACCGGGCACCGTGCGCAGGTCCTTCTCGACCGCGCTGGCGGCGCTGGCCAGAGCGGCGGGGTCTTCACCGGTGAGCGCGAGGATGTATTTTTCACCCGAGCCGCCCAGGCCGACGGTGCTGCGCACGCCGGGCAGCGTTTCGAGCGCGGCGCGGATCTGGTTCTCGATCACCTGCTTGCGCGGACGGTCGCCTCGCTCGTCGAGCTTGATGGTGAGCGTGGCCTTGCGCGTCTCGGGCGTGCCGAAGTTGGCGAAGGGATCGCCGCCCGCGCTGCCGCCGGCCACGGTGGTGTAGACGCTGCGCACATGGTCGATCTTCATCACTCTGTGGCGCGTTTCCTCCGCGGCCGCAGTGGTCTGTGCGAGCGTGGAGCCGGGCGGGAGCGACAGGTAGATCTGCGTCTGCGAGTTGTCGTCCGGCGGAATGAAGCCGGTCTTCAGCAGCGGGATCATCGCCAGTGAGCCGAAGAAGAAGAGGGTGGCGAGCACCATCGTCTTGAAGCGGTGGTGCGTGCTCCATTCCACGGCGCGCATGTAGGCCGTGAGCCAGCGCGGCTCCTTTTCGGCACCGACCACCGGCTTCAGCAGGTAGGCCGCCATCATCGGCGTGAGCACCCGCGCCACCACCAGCGACGCGAACACCGCCAGCGAGGCCGTCCAGCCGAACTGCTTGAAGAACTTGCCGGCCACGCCGCTCATGAAGGCGGTGGGCAGGAACACCGCGATCAGCGTGAAGGTGGTGGCGATCACCGCCAGGCCGATCTCGTCGGCCGCCTCCATGGCCGCCTCGTAGGGCGACTTGCCCATGCGCAGGTGGCGCACGATGTTCTCCACCTCCACGATGGCGTCGTCCACCAATATGCCCACCACCAGCGAGAGCGCGAGCAGCGAGATCACGTTGACCGAAAAGCCCAGCAGGTGCATGCCGATGAAGGCGGGTATCACGGACATGGGCAGCGCCACGGCCGAGACGAAGGTGGCGCGCCAGTCGCGCAGGAACAGCCACACCACGATCACGGCCAGGATCGCGCCCTCGTACAGCAGGTGCAGCGAGCCCTCGTACTCTTCTTCCACCGGCTCGACGAAATTGAAGGCCTCGGTCAGCTCGATGTCGGGGCGCTGCGCGCGCAGGTCGGCCAGCGCCTTCTGGATGGCACGGCCCACCTCGACCTCGCTGGCGCCGCGGCTGCGCGCCACTTCGAAGCCGACCACCGGCTTGCCGTTGAGCAGCGCCGCGGCGCGCGGCTCGGCGATGGTGTCGCTGATGCGCGCCACCTGGTCGAGCCGGATGCGCCGGCCGTCGGAAAGCGCGATCTGCATGTCCGCCAGCTGGTCGGCCGACTGCACGGTGGCCAGGGTGCGCACCGGCTGCTCGCTGCCGCCCAGGTCGATGCGGCCGCCCGCGCTTTCGGTCTGCACCTGTCGCAACTGGCGCGAGATGTCGGCCGCCGAGGCGCCCAGCGCCTGCAGCTTGGCCGGGTCGAGGTCGACGTGCACCTGGCGCGTGACGCCGCCCACGCGGTTCACCGCGCCCACGCCGGGCAGCGCGAGCAGCTTCTTGGTGATGTCGTTGTCCACGAACCAGCTCAGCGCCTCGCCGTCCATGCGCGACGAGGCGATGGTGAAGGCCAGCACCGGCTGGGCCGCGAAGTCGAGCTTGGTGACCACCGGGTCGCGTACGTCGGCCGGCAGGTCGGCGCGCACGCGCTGCACCGCGGAGCGCACGTCGTCCACGGCTTCCTGCACCGGCTTCTCGAGGCGGAACTCGACGATCAGCGTGGCGGCGCCGTCCTGCACCTTGGTGGTGATGTGCTTGAGGCCCTGCACCGTGGCAATGGAGTTCTCGAGCTTGCGCGCGACGTCGGTCTCCAGCTGCGAAGGCGCGGCGCCGGGCAGCGACGCCGAGACCGTCACGGTCGGCAGGTCGATGTCCGGGAAGTTCTGCACCTTCATGGCGTTGAAGGACAGCAGCCCGCCGAAGCTGAGCAGCACGAACAGCATCACCGCCGGAATCGGGTTGCGGATGGACCAGGCAGAGACGTTCATGGGCGCGCCCTCGTTTCACCGTTGCCCTGGCCGCCTGCGGCAGCCGAGGCCGGCGCTGCGGCGGGCTGGGCGCCGGCGCCCGCGGCTGCAGGGGGCGGCGCCGCCACGACGCGAACCAGGTCGCCGTCGTTCAGGAAGCCGGCGCCCTGCACCACGATCTGCGCGCCCTCGGGCAGCGCGCTGGTGATCTCCACGCGCTCGCCGACGCGGCGGCCGGTCTGCACCTTCAGCTGCGCCACGCGGTTGTCGGGCTGCAGCACGAAGACGTTGTTGAAGCCGTCGCGCGGAACGATGGAGCTCTGCGGCACGGTGGGCGCGGAGCTGCGCCCCAGCTCGAAGTCGCCGCGCGCGAACATGCCGGCCTTGATGCCGGTGTTCTGCTGCACGTTCGGCAGGTCGACATAGACCAGCGCCGCGCGGGTCTGTGGATCGACCGTGGGTGCGATGCTGCGCACCTTGCCGCGCACCTGGGCGCCGCTCGCGCTCACCACGAAGGCCGTGGTGCCCACCGCAATGCGGCTGAGCTCGGCCGAAGTGACTTCGGCGCGCCATTCGAGCCGGCCCTGGCGGATCAGGCGGAACAACTCGGTGCCGGCGGCCACCACGCTGCCCACCGTGGCGGTGCGCGAGGAGATCACCCCGTCGTCGGGCGCCAGCACCTGCGTGTTGCGGCCGCGCACTTCCTGCGCTGCCAGCACGGCTTCGGCGGCCTCGACGCGCGCCTTGGCGGTCTGCTCGGCCGTCTGGTACTGGTTGATCTGCTGCTGGCTCAGTGCGCCGGTGGCCTGCAGCGTGCGGGCGCGTGCCGCGTTGCCCGCGGCATCGGCCGCGGTGGCCCTGGCCTCGGCAAGCGAGGCGCGCGATTGCGCGATGTCCGCGCGCACCGTCTCGGGCGAGAACACGGCCAGCAGCTGGCCCTTCTTCACCACGTCGCCCACGTTCACGCGCACTTCGGCAAGCCGGAGGCCGCTGGATTCGGAGCCCACGCTGGCCTCCTGCCAGGCCGCCACGTTGCCGTTGGCCGCGAGCGTGAGCGTCAGCTCGGTGGGTTCGGGTTTGGCCACGGTCACGGTCAGCGTCGGCCGGGAAGCGGGCGTGCCGTCCTTGCCCTTGGCTGCGGCGGCCGGCGTGCCGGCTTCGTTCTCGGGCTTGCGGGTCAGCCACACGGCAGCGGCAATGATGATGACCAGCGCCAGCAGCGCGATGGCAAGGGTGGAACGTTTGATTCTTTTCATGGCGACGTCGCGACCTTGGCGGCCGGGTTGGAAGTCATTGAGGGTGATTCGGGGCGGGCCCAGCCGCCGCCCATCGAGCGGTAGAGCGCCACCCAGGCTTCGGTGCGCTCGCGCTGCAGCGAGACGCGCGCGGTCTGCGCGGCAAAGAGCGTGCGGCGCGAATCCTCGAGCTCGAACAGGCTGGCCAGGCCGCTCTGGTAGCGCGCCTGGGTGGCGTCGAACGAGGCCTGGTAGTTCTGCACGGCGGCATCGGCATCGGTGGCGCGTGCGTTGGTGCTGTCCAGATTGACCAGCGCCTCTTCCACTTCGCGCACCGCCAGCCGCACGTTGGCCCTGTAGAGCGCCACCGCTTCGGTGTAGCGGGCCTTGGCCGCATCGGAGTTGGCGGCGCGCGTGCCGCCGTCGAACAGCGGCACGGTCAGCGACACCGGCCCCACGGTCCAGGTGTCGAGCGATTCGCGGAAGCCGCTGGTGCGGATCTGAATGCGGCCGATGGAACCCGAAAGCGACAGGCGCGGATAGCGTGCGGCCTCGGCCGAGCCCACGTCGGCGCTGGCAGCTGCCACGCCGAGCTCGGCGGAGTAGACGTCGGGCCGCTGCGAGATGGCCTGTGCCGGCACGCTGGCAATGCTGCCCACCGCCGGCAGGGCGCGCTGGGTCGGCGAGGCGGCCAGTTTCCCCTCCAGCGCCGTTTCGTCGATGCCGCTGAGCGCCACCAGCGCCTTGCGCTGCACTGCGCACAAGGCGCGCTGCTGGGTCAGGCGGCCCGAGGCGTCGGAGGCGCTGGCGCGTGCGAGCGCGGCATCGGCCGGCGCCGTGAAGCCGGCGCGCGCCGAGAGGTCAGTGAGGCGCGCGGTTTCGGCGCGCGACCTGGCATCGGATTCGGACACGCGCAGCTGCTGCCGGCAGGCGCGTTCTGCAAAGTACGCGTTGGCTGTTTCGGCCGCCACCGCAACGCGCGCCTCGTGCCACTTGGCATCGGCGCTTTCCTGCCGGCGAAGCGCCGCGTCGCGATCGGCACGCAGCCGGCCGAACAGGTCGATCTCCCATTGCGATTGCAGGCCGGCCTGCAGCGTGGTCAGCGGCGCGATCGCCGAGAGGCTGCTGCCGCTCGACGAGCCGCTCGTGCCGCCCGAGCCGAGCGAAGAGCCCGAGACGCCGCGGCTGGCCGATGCCGTGCCGTCCAGGTTGGGCAGCAGTGCCGCGCCGGCCGCGATGCGCGTGGAGCGCGCCTCGGCCACGCGCGCCGCGGCGCTCGCGACATTGGGACTCGCGGCCTCGGCCGCGGCAATGAGTTCGACCAGCAGCGGGTCGTCGAGCTGGCGCCACCAGTCGGCCAGCGATGCGAGCGAGCCGCCGTGCGGCAGCGGCGCGTGCCACTTCGCGGGAAGGGGCGCCTCGACCGCGGCGGGCGGCCTCGTGAACCCGCAGCCGGCAAGCCCGAGCCCAAGGCCCAGCGGCAGGCAGAGGGCGGCAATCGATCGGAGTCGTCTCATGTCTTCTTTCTCCCGGAACGGGCAGGTGCCGCCGCGTGCCTGGCGGCGGTTTGGCGGCGCAGGGCTTCGGCCTCGACCAGCGCAATGGCATAGCCCGTGAGGCGCTGTGCCCAGGTGTCCACGCTGCGCGGCGTATTCAGCAAGGAAGGGCGTATCGCCTCGACGAGGTCCTGGCTCACGAAAAGCTGCATTGCCAGGCCGGTGATGGCAAAGGTCAGCCGGTGCACGTCGTCGTCGGGCCGCGTGATGCCCAGGCGGCGGCACAGCACGCCGGCGATGGCATTGTGCGGGCCCTTGATGTCGCGCTCCATCTCCTCGGCCCACTGGCTGGTCGGCTCGAGCATTTCGCGCAGGTGCAGCTGGATGCACTGGCGCACGATCTCCCCCTGCTTCAGGGGCTCGATCATGCGGGTGAAGAAGATCTGCAGCGCCTCTTCCAGCGGCAGCTCGGGCGCGGCATAGAGCGAGATGAAATCGCCCGCGTTGCCGCCCATCGGCTCGCCGAAGGTGGCGGCATACAGCCCGGCCTTGTCGCCGAAGTAGTAGCTGATGGCCGAGATGTTCACGCCTGCCGCGCGCGCGATCTCGCGGGTCGAGGTCTTGGCGTAGCCGTTGGCGGCGAACAGCGCGAGGGCGGCGTAGAGCAGGCGCTGGCGTGCTTCGACGCCGTCGCTGCGCGGTGCGCGGGCGGAAAGTGCTTGCAGGGCGGAGGCGCTCATGCCGGCGATTAGACCATGCAGCTAATCAAACGTTTGATTTACTTATGGCGGGATGAGGGCTTTCTTCGCATCGTCTGGCGAATGTGCATTTGGTGCATTTCCGGTGGCCGCATTGCCGCCCGGCGAGCGGCCGAATGAGGCGCGCTACGATCCGCCCATGTCCGCCGTTCCGCCCGCTGCCGCATCGCCCGCCCTGCCTCTGGACGCCGAAGGCATCCTTGCGCTGGCCGCGCGCTCGATGTTCCATTTGTTCTCGAGCATCAGCCAGGGCATGTTCCTGGTGGACCGCAGCGGGCGCATCGTGTGGGTCAACGAAGGCTATCGCCGCTTCCTGCCGGCGCTGGGTTTTTCGTCGATCGACCAGTTCCTGGGCCACATGGTCGAGGACGTCATTCCCAACACGCAGATGCGGCGCGTGCTCGAGACCGGCGAGCCGATCCTGGTCGACCTGCTCAACAACAAGGCGGGCACCTTCGTGGTCAGCCGCATTCCGCTGCGCGCCGAGAGCGACGGGCGCGAGGGGCAGGCGGGGGAGGTCATCGGCGCCATCGGCATCGTGCTGTTCGACCAGCCGGAAACCACGCTGCAGCCGCTCATCAGCAAGTTCGCGCTGCTGCAGCGCGACCTCGACGATGCGCGGCGCGAGCTCGCCACCCAGCGCAACAACCCGCTCTACCAGCACGCGGCCGACGGACAGCGCCGCTCCAAGTACACCTTTGCCAGCTTCATCGGCAGCAGCCCGGCCGCGGTGGAGGTCAAGCGCCATGCGCGGCGCGCCGCACAGTCCGCCAGCCCGGTGCTGCTGCTGGGCGAGACGGGCACGGGCAAGGAATTGCTCGCGCATGCGATCCATGCGGCCTCGGCGCGGGCCAAGGGGCAGTTCGTCAGCGTCAACATCGCGGCAGTGCCGGACACGCTGCTGGAGGCCGAGTTCTTCGGCTTCGCGCCCGGCGCCTTCACCGGCGCCGACAGGCGAGGGCGCGAGGGCAAGTTCAAGCTGGCCGATGGCGGCAGCCTGTTCCTCGACGAGATCGGCGACATGCCGCTCGGCCTGCAGGCCAAGCTGCTGCGCGCATTGCAGGAGGGCGAGATCGAGCCGCTCGGCTCCAACAAGCTGGTGCCCTTCGATGCGCGCGTGATCGCCGCCACCTCGCGCGACCTGCCAGAACTGGTGCGCCGTGGCCAGTTCCGCGAAGACTTGTACTACCGCCTCAACGTGCTGCCCTTGCGCGTGCCGCCGCTGCGCGAGCGGCGCAGCGACATTCCGGCGCTGGTCGAGGCGCTGGGCGAGGACATGGCGCTGCGCAGCGGCGAAGCCCCGCCCGAGATCACGCCCGATGCGCTCGCGCTGCTGGCCGGCCAGCACTGGCGCGGCAACATCCGCGAGCTGCGCAACGTGCTGGAGCAGGTCACGATGCGCAGCGACTCGCAGCGCATCGACGCCGCGCAGCTCGAGCGCATCCTGCGCGAAGCGGGGCTGGAGCAGATCGAACTGCCCGCCACCCTGCAGAGCGCGCACGACGCCGACGAAGAGGCGCTGCTGCTGCGGCCGCTCGCGCAGCAGGTGGCCGAACTGGAGCGCAAGGCGATCGCCGCGGCGCTTGCAGCGACCGGCGGCAACAAGCTGGCAACGTCGAGGCTGCTCGGCATTTCGCGTGCAACGCTCTACGAGCGCATGACGAGCCAGGAGCGGCCGGCGTGAAGCCGCCGAGCCTCGTGCGCCGCATCGGCCTGGAGCGAGCAAGCCTGTGAGCGTGCGCGCCCTGCGGTCCACCTTCGGCCCCAATTGCCATTGGTGCGGCCTGGCCATGGACTTCGACGAGCCTCACGGCAGGCCCGAGTCCGCGACCATCGAGCACCTGATCGATTCGACGCTTGGCGGCGTGCGCTCGCAAAAGCGCCGCCGGCTCGCGCACGCCGCCTGCAACCACGCGCGCAACGAGTTCCGCATGCAGGCCGAACGCCAGTTCCAGCACTGGATCGCGGAGCGCCAGGCCTCCGAGAAAACCCTGAACGAAAAATAGACAATTGATCAAAATTCAGGCACATCAAGTGTTCTGAATTCAGTCGAAAGACGCATCTTCCGAATGAAGAAGCGTTTGGTATCAAGGGGTTAGCAGATGGCACGAAGTGTGCAATATTCAGTCACCTATTACAGGAGACACAGAATGAACCGTCGCCATCTCGTCGCCCTGGCCGCACTCGCCGCCTGCGCCGCCGCCGCACCCGCCTGGGCCCAGTCCAACGAAATCCGCATCGCCCACATCTACAGCAAGACCGGTCCGCTCGAGGCCTACGGCAAGCAGACCCAGACCGGCCTGATGATGGGACTGGACTACGCCACCGGCGGCACGATGACCGTCAACGGCAAGAAACTCGTGGTCATCGAGAAGGACGACCAGGGCAAGCCCGACCTCGGCAAGTCGCTGCTGGCCGCGGCCTACTCCGACGACAAGGCCGCGCTGGCGGTGGGCCCCACGGCTTCGGGCGTGGCGCTGGCCATGCTGCCGGTGGCCGAGGAGTACAAGAAGATCCTGATCGTGGAGCCCGCGGTGGCTGATTCGATCACCGGCGACAAGTGGAACAAGTACATCTTCCGCACCGGGCGCAATTCGAGCCAGGACGCAATCAGCAACGCGGTGGCCATCGACAAGGCCGGCGTGACCGTGGCCACGCTCGCGCAGGACAACGCCTTCGGCCGCGACGGCGTGAAGGCCTTTGGCGCCGCGCTCAAGAAGGCGAAGCTGGTGCACGAGGAATACCTGCCGCCCGCCACCACCGACTTCACGGCCGGCGCGCAGCGCCTGATCGACAAGCTCAAGGACCAGCCGGGCCGCAAGATCATCTGGATCGTCTGGGCCGGCGCGGGCAATCCGTTCAAGATCGTCGACCTCGACCTGAAGCGCTACGGCATCGAGATTGCCACCGGCGGCAACATCCTGCCGGCCATGGCGGCCTACAAGAACCTGCCCGGCATGGAAGGCGCGGCGTACTACTACTTCGGCATTCCGAAGAACCCGGTCAACGAGGCGCTGGTGTCGGCGCACTACAAGGAATTCAAGACGCCGCCGGACTTCTTCACGGCCGGCGGCTTCTCGGCCGCGATGGCGGTGGTCACGGCGCTCAAGAAGACGGGCGGCGACACCGGCACCAACAAGCTCATCGGCGCCATGGAAGGCATGAGCTTCGACACGCCCAAGGGCAAGATGACCTTCCGCAAGGAAGACCACCAGGCGATGCAGTCGATGTACCACTTCAAGATCAAGGCCGATCCGGCATTCGCCTGGGGCGTGCCGGAGCTGGTGCGCGAGATCAAGCCTGAAGAGATGGACATCCCCATCAAGAACAAGAAGTAAGGCTCGCCCTTTCAAGTTTGTGCGAACTCGCCCCGGCACGGCCGCCGGGCGAAGCGCCAGCCTGCGCCGCCGAAGCGCGGGCGGGCGCAACCAACGGCCGATTCGTCAGCAATCCAGCAAGCGTTCGATACACCTACAACAGAAGGAGACAGCGATGGCAGCGATGCGATGGAAAAACTGGAAGGGATGGGCCGCGGCCGCGGCGATCACGATGGCGGCGGGGCAGCCCGCGACGGCGGCGGTGCCGCTGCCGGCGCTCGGCGCCAACCCGGCGGAGGTGAGCGTGTCCGGCCTCTCGGCGGGCGGTTTCATGGCCGTGCAGTTGCACGTGGCCTATTCGGCCACCTTCAAGCGCGGCGCGGGCGTGGTGGCCGGCGGGCCGTACTACTGCGCCGAAGGCTCGGTGCTCAATGCCACCGGCCGCTGCATGGCGCACGGCAGCAGCATTCCGGTGTCGACGCTGGTCAACACCACCAACAGCTGGGCCGCCAGCGGTGCGATCGACCCGGTGTCGAACATGACGGGCTCCAGGCTTTACCTGTTCTCGGGCACTTCGGACAACACCGTCAAGCCGGCGGTGATGGACGACCTGAAGACCTACTACCAGAGCTTCGTGCCGGCCGCCAACACGGTCTACAGGAACAACATCGGCGCCGGCCATGCGATGGTCACCGACGACTACGGCGGCGCCTGCAGCACCACCGCCGCGCCCTACATCAACAACTGCGGCTTCGACCTGGCGGGCGAGATCCTCGCGCAGCTGTATGGGCCGCTGAACCCGCGCAACAACGGCACCTTGGGCGGCAGCTTCACCGAGTTCAACCAGTCGGAATTCATCACCGGCCACGGCGTGGCCGCCACCGGCTGGATCTACGTGCCGCAGGCCTGCACCACGGCGTCGTGCCGCGTGCACATGGTGCTGCATGGCTGCAAGCAGAACTACACCGACGTGGGCGACCAGTACGTGAAGAAGACCGGCTACAACCGCTGGGCCGACACCAACGACATCGTGCTGATCTACCCGCAGACCAGCACCGCCGCCACCAACAGCTGCTGGGACTGGTGGGGCTACGACAACGCCAACTACGCGAAGAAGTCGGGCCCGCAGATGGCGGCGCTCAAGGCCATGGTCGACCGCGTGACCGGCTCCGGCGGGGGCTCGTCGCTGCCGGCGCCCACCGGCGTGGGCACCTCGGGCGCGACCAGCAGCAGCATGGTGGTCGGCTGGGCCGGCGTCTCGGGTGCGAGCGGCTACAACGTCTACCGCGGCGGCAGCAAGGTCAACGCGGCGCCGGTGGCCGGCACCAACTACACCGACACCGGCCTGGCCCCGTCCACCACCTACAGCTGGACCGTGGCGGCGCTGGATGCGAGCAATGCGCAAGGCGCAATGTCGGCTGCGGCCACGGGCACCACGCTGGCCGGCAGCGGTGGCGGCGGAACCTGCTACACCGCCAGCAACTATGCGCACACCGTGGCGGGCCGCGCCTATGCGCTGTGGGGCCTCACCTATGCCTACGGCTCGGGGCAGTCGATGGGCCTGTGGAACGTCTACGTGACCACCACGCTCAAGCAGACCGGGCCCAACTACTACGTGATCGGCACCTGCTGAGGCCGATCGGCACCTTTTTTTTCATTTGCCATGACCCACGATGCTTGAGACCAAAGACCTGACCATCCGCTTCGGCGGGCACGTGGCCGTCAACGGCGTGAGCTGCGCCTTCGCGCCGGGCACGCTGACGGCCATCGTCGGCCCCAACGGCGCGGGCAAGACCACCTACTTCAACCTGATCTCGGGCCAGCTCAAGGCGAGCGCGGGCACGGTGTCGCTCGACGGGCAGCTGCTGTCGGGCCTGTCGCCGTCGGCGCGCACGCACGCGGGGCTGGGGCGGGCCTTCCAGCTCACCAACCTGTTCCCCAACCTCACGGTGCTGGAGAACGTGCGCCTGGCGGTGCAGGCCACGCGCGAGGGCGAGCACCGGCGCGGGCTCAACCTGTGGAGCATCTGGAGCGACCACAAGGCGCTGACCGAACGCGCCGACCAGATCCTCGCGGACGTGGCGCTGAAGTCGCGCGAACACGCGACGGTGGCGAGCCTGCCGCACGGCGACCAGCGCAAGCTCGAAGTGGCGCTCCTGATGGCGCTCGAGCCCAAGGTCTTCATGTTCGACGAGCCGACCGCCGGCATGAACGCGGCCGAGGCGCCCGTCATCCTCGACCTGATCCGCAAGCTCAAGCAGGACAAGAGCAAGACCATCCTGCTGGTCGAACACAAGATGGACGTGGTGCGCGAGCTCGCGGACCGCATCATCGTGCTGCACAACGGCACGCTGGTGGCCGATGGCGAACCGGCAAAGGTGATCGCCTCGCCGGTGGTGCAGGAGGCCTACCTGGGCATTGCGAAGGAGGCTGCTGCATGAGCACCAACCTGTTGAGTCTCGAAGGCGTGCAGACGCACATCGGGGCGTACCACATCCTCCACGGCGTCGACCTGGTCGTGCCCCGGGGCCAGCTCACCATGCTGCTGGGCCGCAACGGCGCGGGCAAGACGACCACGCTGCGGACCATCATGGGCCTGTGGCATGCATCGCAGGGCAGGGTGCGCTTCGGTGAAAGGGATATCACGGCGATGCACACGCCGCAGATCGCGGAGCTCGGCATTGCCTATGTGCCCGAGAACATGGGCATCTTCTCCGACCTCACGGTGAAGGAGAACATGCTGCTGGCCGCGCGCGGCGCAAGGAGCGCAGCGGAGATCGACGACACGCGCCTCAAGTGGATCTTCAAGCTCTTTCCCGCAGTGGAGAAGTTCTGGAACCATCCGGCCGGCAAGCTCTCGGGCGGGCAGAAGCAGATGCTCGCGGTGTCGCGCGCCATCGTCGAGCCGCGCGAGCTGCTGCTGATCGATGAGCCCAGCAAGGGCCTCGCGCCCGTGATGATCAACAACATGATCGACGCCTTCGCCGAGCTCAAGGCGAGCGGCGTGACGATCCTGCTGGTGGAGCAGAACATCAACTTCGCCCAGCGCCTGGGCGACACCGTCGCGGTGATGGACAACGGCCGCGTGGTGCACAGCGGCTCGATGGCGGCGTTCTCCGCCGATGCGCAACTGCAGCAATCGCTGCTCGGACTGGCTCTATGAAACTCGACTTCGACTGGAAGCCATTGCTTCTCGCGCCGATCCTCGCACTGGCTGCGCTGCCCCTCACGGGCTCGTTCTCGACCTGGCTCACGCTCACGGTCGCGGGGCTGGCGATGGGCATGATCATCTTCATCATCGCCTCGGGCCTCACGCTGGTGTTCGGGCTGATGGACGTGCTCAACTTCGGCCACGGCGTGTTCATCGCACTCGGCGCCTTCGTGGCCAGCAGCGTGCTCGGCCTGATGGGCGACTGGACGGGTTCGGGCGAACTGTGGCGCAACCTCGTCGCCGTGTTCCCCGCGATGCTGGTCGCCATGGCGGTGGCCGGCGCGGTCGGCCTCGCGTTCGAGCGCTTCATCGTGCGGCCGGTGTACGGCCAGCACCTGAAGCAGATCCTGATCACCATGGGCGGCATGATCATCGGCGAGGAACTCATCAAGGTGATCTGGGGCCCGGCGCAGATTCCGCTGCCGCTGCCCGAGGCGCTGCGCGGCTCGCTGTTCGTGGCCGACGCGGCGATCAGCAAGTACCGGCTGCTCGCGGTGGCGGTGGGCGTGGTGGTGTTCGGACTGCTCGCATGGACGCTCGCGCGCACCAAGATCGGCCTCCTGATCCGCGCCGGCGTGCAGGACCGCGAGATGGTCGAGTCGCTGGGCTACCGCATCGGCCGGCTGTTCGTCGGCGTGTTCGTGGTGGGCAGCGCGCTGGCGGGCCTGGGCGGCGTGATGTGGGGGCTGTTCCAGCAGAACCTGGTGCCGCAGATGGGCGCGCAGGTCAACGTGCTGATCTTCATCGTGATCATCATCGGCGGTCTCGGCTCGACGGGCGGCGCGCTCATTGGTGCGCTGCTGGTGGGGCTCATGACCAACTACATCGGCTTCCTGCTGCCCACGCTCACGCAGTTCGCGAGCATCCTGCTGATGGTGGCGGTGCTGCTGTGGCGTCCGCAAGGCGTGTACCCGGTGGCGAACCGCTGAGGAAGAAGACCCCATGTTCCTGAAACGACTTCTCTCCAACGACATGCCCCGAAGCCGCCTGCTGGCGCTGCTGCTGGTGGCGCTGTTCATCGCGCTGGCGTTCGCGCCGTTCATCTTTCCGGGCGTGAAGGCGCTCAGCGTGGCGGCCAAGATCCTGGTGTTCGTGGTGCTGGTCGCGAGCTTCGACCTGCTGTTGGGCTACACCGGCATCGTGAGCTTTGCGCACACCATGTTCTTCGGCATCGGCGCCTATGGCATCGCGATCTCGGCGTCGCGGCTCGGGCCCAACTGGGGCGCGGTGCTGCTCGGGCTCGCGGCGTCGCTCGCGGTCTCGCTGGTGCTCTCGTTCGCGATCGGGCTGTTCTCGCTCAGGGTGCGCGCGATCTTCTTCGCGATGATCACGCTGGCGGTGGCCTCGGCCTTCCAGACGCTGGCCTCGCAGCTGTCGGACTTCACCGGCGGCGAAGACGGCCTGACCTTCAAGCTGCCCGAGCTGATCTCGCCGAGCTTCGAGTTCTCCGGGGAACCTTTCCTCGGCGTCTCGCTCGATGGCCGGCTGCTGTGCTATTACCTGCTTTTCGTGGCGGCGGTGGTGCTGGTGCTCGCGCTGCTGCGCATCGTGAATTCGCCTTTCGGCCGCGTGCTGCAGGCCATCCGAGAAAACGAGTTTCGCGCCGAGGCCATCGGCTACCGTGTGGTGGTGTACCGCACCACGGCGGCCGTGCTGTCGGCGCTCTTTGCCACGCTGGCCGGCGCCATGCTCGCGATCTGGCTGCGCTACAACGGCCCCGACACTTCACTGAGCTTCGAGATCATGATCGACGTGCTGCTGATCGTGGTGATCGGCGGCATGGGCACGATCTACGGCGCGGCCATTGGTGCGGTGCTGTTCGTGGTGGCGCAGAGCTACCTGCAGGACCTGCTGCGCGTGGGCAGCGAGGCCGCGAGCGGGCTGCCGTGGCTCGCGGCGCTCTTGTCGCCGGACCGCTGGCTGCTGTGGCTGGGGGTGCTGTTCGTGCTCTCGGTCTATTACTTTCCGACCGGCATCGTGGGCAAGCTCAGGGCGAGGGCCGCACGATGAGCAACGAGTTTCCGCTTCCGTCCTCCCACTATGCGCAGCTCGTGGGCCGCGAAATCCATTGGCTCGACTGGGGCGCGCCGGACGCGCCGGTGGTCATTGCCTGGCACGGCCTTGCGCGCACCTGCCGTGACATGGACGAACTGGCGCAGCACTTTGCCACGCGCGGCTTCCGCGTGATCTGCCCCGACACCATCGGCCGCGGCCTCAGCCAGTGGAGTCCGCTGCCCGACGAGGAATACCAACTCTCGTTCTATGCGCGCATTGCCGGTGCACTGTGCGACGAGCTGCGGCTGGGCCGCGTGCACTGGGTCGGCACGTCGATGGGCGGCGCCATCGGCACCGTCTGCGCGTCGGGCCTGTTCGAGCCGCGCATGAAGGCGCGCATTGCGAGCCTCACGCTCAACGACAACGCGCCGCAGCTCGCGCAGGCGGCCATCGAACGCATCCGCGCCTATGCCGGCGAGCCGCCCGCGTTCGGCACGGTGGCCGAGCTGGAGGCGTTCTTCCGCACCGTCTACAAGCCCTATGGCTGGCTCAGCGATGCGCAGTGGCGCCGGCTGACCGAAAGCTCCACGCGCCGCCTGCCCGACGGCCGTGTGACGCCGCATTACGACCCGGCGATGGTCCGGCAGTTCAGCGCGCACGACAACGACTACCTGATCTGGCCGCACTACGACGTGATCGAGGCGCCGGTGCTGTGCCTGCGTGGCGCCGAGTCGGACCTGGTGCTGCCCGAGGTGACGCAGCAGATGCAGCAGCGGGGGCCGGGCGCCGCCGGGCTGCTGAAGGTCGTCGAAATCCAGGGGTGCGGCCACGCGCCCGCGCTCAACGTGCCCGAACAACTGCAGCTGATCGAAGGGTTTATCCGGGCCGCCGGCCGCTAGGCGCGCGTCGGCGAGACAATCGCCGCCGATTTCCCACCACAAGGATCCACGCCATGGCGCTTTCGATGTACGACCTCTCCGTGCCGGTCTTTTCCCGCGGACTCGGCCAGCTCACCCATCTGCTCGAGAAGAGCCTGGCGCACGCCAGGGCCAACGACATCGATCCGGCAACGCTGGTGGACGCGAGGCTGGCACCGGACATGCTCACGCTGGCCGGCCAGATCCAGCGCGCAAGCGATGCTTCGAAGCTCGGCGTGGCGCGCATCGCCGGCATCACGGCGCCGAGCTTCCCCGACGAGGAAAAGACCTATGACGAGCTGCTGGCCCGCATCGCGAAGACGCAGGATTTCCTCGCGACCGTGGACCGCGCGCTGGTCGACGGCCAGGAGGAGCGCCCCGTGACCATCAAGACGCGCGAGGGCGAGGCGCATTTCACCGCGCAGCGCTACCTGCTGCAGTTCGCGCTGCCCAACTTCTTCTTCCACGTGACCACGGCCTACGGCGTGCTGCGCCACAAGGGCATGCCGATCGGAAAGATGGACTATCTGGGCAGGTTCTGAGCGCTGGCGGCGGGCCGGGTGGGCCAGCCCGCCAGGTTGCGCTCGGCAATGCCCGCCAGCGCGGTGATCCACGCCGGGCTGTCGTTGAGGCAGGGGATGTAGCTGAAGGTTGTACCGCCCGCATGCAGGAAGGCTTCGCGGCCTTCCATGGCAATTTCTTCGAGCGTCTCGAGGCAGTCGGCCGGAAAGCCCGGGCACACCACGTCGATCCGCTTCACGCCGCTTGCGCCGAGCTCGCGCAGGGTTGGCTCGGTGTAGGGCTCGAGCCACTTGGCACGGCCGAAACGCGACTGGAAGGTCACGCGGTATCCCGCGTCCGCAAGGCCCAGCCGCGCCGCCAGCAGGCGCGCGGTTTCGAGGCACTGGGCCTGGTACGGATCGCCGAGCGCGATGTTGCGCACCGGAATGCCGTGGAAGCTCATCAGAAGCAGCTCGCCGCGGCCTTCGCGCTTCCAGTGCGCTTCGATGCCGAGCGCCAGCGCCTCGATGTAGGCCGGATCGTCGTGGTACTGGTTGACGAAGCGGAACTCCGGAATGCGGCGCTGGCCGCGGCTCCAGTCGTTCACCGCGTCGATCACGCTGGCCGTGGTGGTGGCCGAATACTGCGGATAGGCCTGCAGCACCAGCACGCGCGTGGCGCCTTCGGCCTGCAGCGCATCGAGGCGCGAAGCGATCGACGGGCTGGCGTAGCGCATGGCATCGTGCACCGTCACGCGGTGGCCGCGCTCGCCGAGCCAGCCTGCGAGCAGCATGGCCTGCTTGCGGGTCCACACCTTCAGCGGCGAGCCCTCGGCCATCCAGATGCTCGCGTACTTGGCGGCCGACTTGGCGGGCCGCACGCGCAGGATGATGCCGTGCAGGATCAAGGCCCAGAGCAGCCTGGGGATCTCGACCACGCGCGGGTCGCCCAGAAACTCCGCCAGGTAGGGCCGCACGGCGGCTGCGGTGGGGGCATCGGGCGAGCCCAGGTTGCACCAGAGGATGGCGGTGCGTTCGATGGCGCGCGCGGGGTCGATGGAACCGCGGTTCCCGTTGTCTTGAGGCATGCGATATTCTCGGGCATGACCTCCGCTTCCACGGCGCCGGCAAGCGCCGCGCCCCTCGACATCAAGCGCATCTCGGCGATCTCGCTCGACCTGGACGACACCCTCTGGCCGATCTGGCCGACCATCGAGCGCGCCGAGACCGTGCTGCAGGAATGGCTGCTGCGCGAGGCACCGAAGACCGCCTCGCTGCTGCTGACGCCGGGCGTCCTGCGCGAGTTGCGCGAAGCCACCGCCAAGGAACGCTCCGACCTGGCGCACGACCTCAGCGCGCTGCGCCGCGAGTCGATCCGCGCGGCGCTCAGGCACGCGGGCGAAGACCCGGCGCTGGCCGATCCGGCCTTCGATGCCTTCTTTGCCGAACGCCAGCGCGTGACGCTCTACGAAGACGCGCTGCCGGCCCTCAAGTGGCTGAGCGAACGCTATCCGCTGGTGGCGGTGTCGAACGGCAATGCGGACATCCACCAGACCGGCGTCGGCCGATGGTTCCGCACCGCGTTCAACGCGCGCGCCTTCGGCAGCGGCAAGCCACATGCGCCGATCTTCCGTGCTGCGGCCGCGTCGGTCGGCCTGCTGCCCAAGGACGTGCTGCACGTTGGCGACGACGCCGAGCTCGACGTGGTCGGCGCACTCAATGCCGGCATGCAGGCGGCCTGGCTGGTGCGCGACGAGCGCCCGTGGGTGCACGGCGCGCGGCCGCAACTGATCGTGCCGAACCTGCACGCCCTGTGCGTGGCGCTCGGCGCCTGAACTATGAAAAGACCGGCCTGAAGAAGCTGCGTTCGTAGCTCAGGATGCACCGGGTGTCCTCGGCGTACCTGAAGGCGGCCTGGCATTCGGCGTCCTGCATCGAATCGCAGCGGTACTGCTCGTAGGCGGCCAGGCTGGGAAAGCTGAACATCGCGAGCGCCACGTTGTTGGCGCCTTCCGACGGCAGGAAATAGCCATGGTGCTGGCCGCCGAACTTCTCGACCAGCGGAATCCACAGCTTGCCGTAATGCTCGAATTCCTTGAGCTTGTAGGGATCGAGGATGTAGCGCAGGTAGCAGGTGACCATGGTTCTTTCCGTATGAACAGAGGGGGCGTCAGTCCAGGCCGAAGCGCTCGCGCAGCGCGGCGCAGAAATCTTCCGTGCCGCTGAGCGAGAAAGTCACCGTGTCCAGCTCCGGCGCCTCGCGGGTCTGCTGCAGGTCGAAGTCCCAGGCCGCCCCGTCGTCGAGCGCGCCGCGCGCATCGGGAAAAGTGGCATCGGCCCAGGCCAGCACCTGCGCGATCTCGGCAAGCACTTCGTGTGTTCTTGCCGGCACGGTCGAGGCCATGGCATCGAAGGTGCCGTGGCCCTCGGTGTCTTCGCTGTAGTCGAAATCCAGGTAGCGCAGTTCGGTCATGGTGTTGTCGATGCCTTGGCGGCGGCCAGTCCGCTCAGGACCGCGCCTTCGAGTGTCGCAGGGTAGGGGCCTGCGGTGTAGTCGCCGCAGGCGTGCAGGCCGGGTGCGATGCGCATCGGCGGCCGTGCGAGCGCGGGCGTGCAGGCGAAGGTGGCGCGCTTTTCGACCACGGTCTGCACGACGTGCAGCGCCGTCTGGCCGAGCTGCACGGCGGCTTGCGCAAGCGCCTGCCGCTCCAGCGTTTCGCGCGGCGTCTCGTTCGCGCTCACGACCATGGCGAGCACGCCTTCAGGCCCGCCGAGCTGGCCGCGATCGAAAACGAATTGCGCCGGTGCGGTGGCGGGATGGCTGCGCAGCGCCAGCATCGGCTGCGCGAGCGGCGAGGCGCCGCGTACGTAGACGGTGGCAATGGCCTCGAAGCGCAGGGCCTCGGTGGTTTCGCACCAGCGCTGCGCTGCCAGGCCGGACGCGCGAACGAGCCGCGCCGCGTCCCACGGCGCACACGCCAGAACAACCTGGTCGAAGCGCTCGCCCTCGACTTGCCATGCCGCGCCCTCGGGCGAGATGGCGTGCACGCGCGTGCCGATGCGCAGCGTTGCGTCGTGCTGCGCGAGCCACGCCAGGGCCGCGTCGGGAAAGAGCGCGCCCAGGTCGACGCGCGGCAGCAGCAGGTCCGCGCCGCCGCTGCCGCTGAAGAGCGCATCGTGCAGCACGCGCAGGAACACCTCGCCGCTCGACTGATCGACCGGCGTGTTGAGCGCGGAAACGCATAGCGGCTCGATCAACTCCTGCATCACGCGCGGCGTGAGGCCGGTGCAGAGCGCAGCCACGGTGGTGCCGTCGGCGCAGCGGAATCCGGCGAGGCGCCATTGCACCGCGGTGCGCAGCAGCGTGGACTTGTCCCGCCACGTCCAGCCGCGCGCCATGAAGATGCCCGCCAGCAGGTCGAGCGGGGCAGGCAGCCGCGGCAGCTTCAGGCCGCCGCCATCGGCAAAGCGCAGCGAGAGCGGCAGCCGCAGCAGCGCCTGGTCGATATCGATGCCTACTTCGCGCATCAGCTTCAGCGTCGCGGCGTAGGCGCCGATCAGGATGTGCTGGCCGTTGTCGAGCACCAGCCCGTGCATGTGGTCGACGCGCCGCGCGCGGCCGCCCGCCATGTGCGCCGCTTCGTAAAGCGTCACGGCATGGCCGAGGCGCGTGGCTTCGACGGCGCAGGCGAGGCCGGCCCAGCCGGCGCCGATGACGGCGACCTTCATGTCAGCACCTCGGTGCCAAGCTGCCAAGCTCAGTGGGCGTCTGCGCGGCCGGATTGCCAGGAACACCGCGGAACGGGCTCTGCCCGGCCGCAGGTGTTGCCCCCGGTAGGGGGAAGGAGAAGCGACACGAAGTGCGCGGAGCCTGGGGGCGAGTCATATTCTCCCCAATGCCTGGACCTTCCATGCGAGCCAGAACTTGCGCACCGGCGTCAGGCTCACGCGCTGGTTCAGCACCTGGAAGTCGTCGCGTTCGATCTCGCGCAGCAGCGTGCGGTAGATGCTGGCCATCATGAGGCCGGGCTTCTGGGCGCGGCGGTCGGGGGCGGGCAGCAGGGCGAGGGCTTCGTCGTACACCGCATGCGCGCGCTCGGCCTGGAACTTCATGAGTGCCACGAAGCGCTCCGAGTGCACGCGGTTCAGAATCTCGTGCGCCTTGACGTCGAATTTCTGCAGCTCGTTCACGGGCAGGTAGATGCGGCCGCGCAGCGCGTCCTCGCCAACGTCGCGAATGATGTTGGTGAGTTGCAGCGCCAGCCCGAGCTTGTGCGCATAGGCGGTGGTCTGCGGATCGGTCTGGCCGAAGATGCGCGCGGCGACTTCGCCCACCACGCCGGCCACCAGGTGGCAGTAGCGCGCGAGGCCGGGAAAGTCGAGGTAGCGGGTCTGCTCGAGGTCCATCTGGCAGCCGTCGATCACCTCGTTGAGCTGGGCGGGCTCGATGCCGTAGGCGGCGGCATGCGGCACCAGCGCCTGCATCACGGGGTGGCGGGGCGGGCCTGCAAAGGATTGCGCCACCTCGGTGCGCCACCAGGCCAGCTTGGTCGCGGCCACGCCGGGGTCGCTGACCTCGTCGACCACGTCGTCGATCTCGCGGCAGAAGGCATAGAAGGCCGTGATCGCGGCGCGCCGCGGCTTGGGAAGGAACAGAAACGCGTAATAGAAACTGCTGCCCGAGGCGGCGGCCTTGTCCTGTACGTATTGCTCGGGAGTCATCGGAGGGGCGCTTTCATGGGCCGCAATTGTCTCCGCATCCGCAGGGCGCGCCAGACCAGGAGCGGGGCGTCGGCCTTGCCTATTTTCGGGCGCTGCGAAAAGGTGTCGAAGCCCAGGTCCTCGATCTTGTCGAGAATGCGCAGGCCGCCCTGCACGACGAAGCGCAGTTCCCAGCCGGCGCGGCCCGGCAGGCGATGGACCAGCGGCGCGCCCTCGGCCATCAGCTCCCGCGCCCAGGCGCTTTCGACGGCGATCAGGTTGATGGCTTCCTGCGGGGGCGATGCGTCGGCCAGCGGCATGAAGACCTTGAAGCTCTCGCGCGTCAGGCCGCGCCGGGCGCAGTCGGCCAGCGGCGGATAGAAGCGTCCGCGCGGCAGGTCCACGCTCGGGTCTTGCCAGAAATTGATGAGTTGCAGTGCGCTGCAGATGGCGTCGCTTTGCGCCAGCGCCTGCGCATCGTTCACGCCATACAGATGCAGCAGCAGGCGCCCGACCGGGTTGGCGGAGCGGCGGCAGTAGTCGAGCAATTCGGCGCGGTCGGCGTAGGTTCCGCCGTCGCGGGTCTTCTCGATGTCCTGCATGAAGGCGCTCAGCAGGTCGGCGAGCAGCTGCTCCGGAAGCTTGAACTGCGCGATGCTGTGGGCGAGCGGGCCGAACACCTGGGGCCAGCGCGAGGAGGGCACCACCTGGCCGCGCGCGGCGGCTGCCAGCTCTTCGCGGTAGGCGCGAAGATCGGCCAGCCGCTGGTCGGGCAAGGCATCGCCTTCGTCCGCAATGTCGTCCGCGGTGCGCGCGAAATGGTAGATCGCGGCGATCGGCGGCCGCAGATGCGGCGGGCACAGCCAGGAGGCCACGGGGAAATTCTCGTAGTGCGCCGGCGGCGCGGCAATGTGGGGTGGTGCAGACACGCGGCGATTGTCCGCGACGCGCGGCGCGGACTATGCTCGTGGCGTCGCCAACAGCCCACTTCTTTTCCATCCATGAATGTACCGACGCAGGCTCCCGCCGCCCCGAGTCCAGCGCCAGGCGAGGCGCCTCATGCGGCGGGGCCGGGCCTGACGATCGCGGCGCTGGGCGTGGTGTTCGGCGACATCGGCACCTCGCCGCTCTATGCCTTCAAGGAAACGCTCAATCCCGAGCACGGCGTGGCGTTCACGCCCGATGCGGTGCTGGGCCTGCTCTCGCTGATCTTCTGGGGCCTGATGTTCGTGGTCACGCTCAAGTACGTGGTGTTCGTGCTGCGCGCCGACCACGACGGCGAGGGCGGCATCCTGGCCCTGCAGGCGCTTGCGCGCAGCGCGGCCGCGGGTCCCCGGACCCGGCCCTGGGTGTGGAACACGATCGGGGTGCTCGGCCTGGTCGGCGCGGCCATGTTCTACGGCGACAGCCTGATCACGCCGGCCATCTCGGTGCTGTCGGCGGTCGAGGGGCTGGAGGTGCAGGCGCCGGTGCTGCAGCGGGTGGTGATTCCGATCACCATCCTGATCCTGCTCGGGCTTTTCGCGGTGCAGCGCAAGGGCACCGGCGCGGTGGGCAAGGTGTTCGGGCCGGTCATGCTGCTGTGGTTCCTGATGCTGGCCGTCGCGGGCGGCTGGCAGGTGCTGCAGCATCCGCAGGTGCTGGCGGCGCTCGATCCGCGCCGCGCCATCGGTTTCCTGGTCGAGCACCGGCTGCAGTCGCTGGCGGTGCTGGGCGCGGTGTTTCTTGCCTTTACCGGCGGCGAGGCGCTCTATGCCGACATGGGGCACTTCGGCGCGCGCTCGATCCGGCGCGCCTGGCTCTTCATCGCGCTGCCCGGCCTGGTGCTGAACTACTTCGGCCAGGGCGCGCTGGTGCTGGCGGAGCCCGCGGCGGTCGACAACCCCTTCTTCCGGCTCTTTCCTTCATGGGGCGTCGTGCCGATGGTCGTGCTGGCCTCGATGGCGACCGTCATTGCGTCCCAGGCCGTGATCTCGGGCGCGTTTTCGCTCACTGCCCATGCCATGCGCATGGGCTACCTGCCGCGCATGCGCGTGGTGCAGACCTCGGGCTCGGCCATCGGCCAGGTCTACGTGCCGGTCGTCAACTGGATGCTGATGACGGGCGTGCTGCTTCTGGTGCTGGGCTTTCGCAGCTCGAGTGCGCTGTCGGCGGCCTACGGCATCGCGGTGTCGATCACGATGGTGACCACCACGCTGCTGGCGGGCGTCGTGGCCTGGGGGCTCTGGCGCTGGAACAGGGTGGCGGTGGTGCTCGGGGTGGCGGCGTTCGCCGCGGTGGACCTGACCTTCGTGCTTGCCAACAGCCTCAAGGTTGCCGACGGCGGCTGGCTCACGCTGGCCGTGGCGGCGGGCGTGATGCTGCTGTTCACCACCTGGGCCAAGGGCCGCCGGCTGGGCCTGGAGGCGGCCGCAGCCGAAAGCATGCCGCTCAGGACCTTCTTCGAGTCGCTGGCCCTCAACATGCCGCACCGCGTGCGCGGCACGGCCGTGTTTCCGAACGCCGACGCGGCCACCGTGCCCCACGCGCTGCTGCACAACCTCAAGCACAACCAGGTGCTGCACGAGCAGGTGATCGTGCTGCGGGTGCTGGCCTGCGACACGCCCCGCGTGGACGCGCGGCAGCGCATCGAGGCCGAACAGCTGATGGACGGCATCTGGGTGGTCACGGCGCGCCACGGCTTCATGGAGCGGCCCGACGTGCCTGAGTTCATCCGCATCCTGGCCTACCAGAAGACGCTGGCCATTGACTCGATGACCACCTCCTATTTCGTTTCCCGGGCCTCGGTGGGGCAGGAAAACCTCCCCGGCATGAACCCCGTGCGCCGCGCGCTCTTCGGCTGGCTGCAGCGCAACGCGGGCCGGGCGTCCGATTATTTCGAGCTGCCGGACAACCGGCTGGTCGAAATGGGGCAGAGGACCTGACAACCCCCGAATCGCGATTGACAGTCCCTGAGGTTTACCCTAAATTACTAACCAGTGGGTCAGTAATGACCGGGTTCGACCTTTCTAGGGTGTCTCATGACTGCCTCCTCCGGCTTTTCTCCTCTTGCCCGCAGTGCCGCCTGGCTGCTGCTCCCCGCCTTGTTCCTCGCCGGCTGTTCGCAGTCGAAGCCGGCCGAGGAGCCCGTGCGCGCGGTCAAGCTGGTGACCGTGGGCACCAGCGATTTCGAGGCCCAGCCCGAGTTCTCGGCCGAAGTCCGGGCGCGCGTCGAATCGCGGCTGGGCTTCCGCGTGGCGGGCAAGATCATCAGGCGCCAGGCCGAACTCGGCCAGCACGTGCAGGCCGGCCAGGTGCTGGCGCAGCTCGATCCGCAGGACTACCGGCTGGCCGCTGAAGCGGCGCGCGCGCAGCTGGCGGCGGCCCAGACCAACCGCGATCTCGCGGCGGCCGATCTCAAGCGCTATACCGAACTGCGTGCGCAGAACTTCATCAGCGGTGCCGAACTGGAGCGCCGCGAATCCACCTGGAAGGCCGCGCAGGCGCAGCTCGAGCAGGCGCAGGCCCAGCTTTCGTCGCAGGGCAACCAGGCCAGCTACACCACGCTGGTGGCCGACGTGGCCGGCATCATCACCGCCATCGAGGCCGAGCCTGGACAGGTGGTGCAGGCGGGCACGCCCGTGGTGCGCATTGCGCAGGACGGCGCGCGCGACGTGGTGTTTGCGGTGCCCGAAGACCGCGCGGCGCTCATCAAGCCCGGCTCGCCGGTCACCGTGCGCGGCTGGTCGGGCGGCAGCGAACTGCAGGGCCAGGTGCGCGAAGTGGCGGCCAGCGCCGACGCGGTCACGCGCACCTACGCAGTCAAGGTAGCCATCGATGCCGCCACCTCGCCGGCGCTCGGCGCCACCGTGTATGCCCGCCCGCAGGCGCTGGCACGCACCGGCGGCGCGGTCATCAAGCTGCCGACCAGCGCCTTGCGCCAGGAAGGCAAAGGCACCTCGGTCTGGGTGCTCGACAAGCCGACCATGACGGTGCGTTCGCAGCCCGTTCAGGTGGCCACTGCCGACGGCAACGAGGCCGTGATCGGCGCCGGGCTCACGCCCGGCATGATGGTCGTGGCCGCGGGCGTGCATGTGCTCTCGCCGGGGCAGAAGGTCACCATCTACCAGTCGAAGGAGGCTGCAGCGGCGGCCGCCAACGCGAAGGAGTCGGCGCAGCCGGTCGAGGCCGTGGCGGCCACGAAGAAGGAGATCGCTGCAGGTGCTTCCAAATGACGGAAGGCGCAGCAACCACCGCCAAGCCCGCCGGCTTCAATCTTTCCAAATGGGCGCTGGACCACGCGCCGCTCACGCGCTACCTGATGGTGGTGCTGATGGTGCTGGGCGCGTTCGCGTACTTCCAGCTCGGCCAGGACGAAGACCCGCCGTTCACCTTCCGTGCCATGGTGGTTCGCACCTATTGGCCCGGCGCCACCGCGCAGCAGGTGGCCGAGCAGGTCACCGACAAGCTTGAGCGTACGCTGCAGGAGGCGCCGTACGCCGACAAGATCCGCAGCTATTCGAAGCCGGGCGAGTCGCAGATCATTTTCCAGATCAAGGACTCGTCCAAGGCCGCCGACGTGGCCAACGTCTGGTACACGGTGCGCAAGAAGGTCGGCGACATGCGCAACACGCTGCCGCCGGGCGTGCAGGGGCCGTTCTTCAATGACGATTTCGGCGACGTCTATGGCGTGATCTACGCGCTGGAGAGCGAAGGCTTCAGCCAGGCCGAGCTCAAGACCCTGGCCGACGAGGTGCGCCAGCAGCTGCTGCGGGTGAAGGACGTGGCCAAGGTCGACCAGTTCGGCGTGCAGGACCAGAAGGTCTACATCGAGATCTCGCAGAAGCGCGTCGCGCAGCTGGGGCTGGACTTCAACGCAGTGCTCGCCCAGCTCGGCTCGCAGAATGCGATCGAAAGCGCGGGCACGATCCAGTCGCCGCTGGACGTGGTGCAGGTGCGCGTGGGCGGGCAGTTCACCAGCGTGGAGCAGCTGCGCGAGATGCCGATCCGCGGCAGCTCGGGCAACCAGCTGAAGCTCGGCGACATTGCCGAGGTTCGCCGCGGCTACGTCGATCCGCCGGCCGTGAAGGTGCATCACCAGGGCAAGGAGGTCGTTGCGCTCGGCGTTTCCATGGCCAAGGGCGGCGACATCATCGCGCTGGGCAAGGCGCTGCGCGCCACCACCGCGCAGATCGACCAGCGCCTGCCGGCCGGCGTGAAGCTCGCCCAGGTGCAGGACCAGCCGGTGTCGGTGGCCAGCTCGGTGAACGAATTCGTCGGCGTGCTGATTGAGGCCGTGGCCATCGTGCTGGCCGTGAGCATCATCTCGCTGGGCCTGCACAAGGGCGGGCGCTTCGGCTGGTACATCGACATCCGGCCCGGGCTGGTGGTGGCCATCACGATCCCGCTGGTGCTGGCCGTGACCTTCCTGGCCATGAACTACTTCGGCATCGGCCTGCACAAGATATCGCTCGGCTCGCTGATCATCGCGCTCGGCCTGCTGGTGGACGACGCGATCATCGCGGTCGAGATGATGGTGCGGAAGATGGAAGAGGGCTACGACAAGGTGCGCGCCGCCACCTTCGCCTACGACGTGACGGCCAAGCCCATGCTGACCGGCACGCTCATCACGGCTGCGGGCTTTTTGCCGATCGGCATCGCCAAGTCGGTCACGGGCGAGTACACCTTCGCGATCTTCGCGGTGACGGTGATTGCGCTGGTGCTGTCGTGGATCGTCTCGGTGTACTTCGTGCCCTACCTGGGCACGCTGCTGCTCAAGGTCAAGCCGCACGATCCCGAGGCGCCGCCGCACGAGCTGTTCGACACGCCGTTCTACAACAACTTCCGCCGCGCGGTGAACTGGTGCGTGCAGTACCGCTGGCTGACCATCGGCGCCACGGTGCTGATCTTCGCGCTCGGCATCTTCGGCATGGGCAAGGTGCAGCAGCAGTTCTTCCCGGATTCGAGCCGGCCGGAGATCATGGTGGACATCTGGTTCCCCGAGGGCACCTCGTTCGCGGCCAATGAAGAGGTCGCCAAGCGGGTCGAGCAGCGCATCATGAAGGAAGAGGGCGTGAAGACGGTCAGCACCTGGATCGGCTCCGGCGTGCCGCGCTTCTACCTGCCGCTGGACCAGGTCTTTCCGCAGACCAACGTCTCGCAGCTCATCGTGCTGGCCAAGGACCTGAAGGTGCGGGAGAGCCTGCGCATCAAGCTGCCGGCCCTGCTGGCGCAGGAGTTCCCCGAAGTGCGCGGCCGTGTGAAGCTGCTGCCCAACGGGCCGCCGGTACCGTATCCGGTGCAGTTCCGCGTGATCGGCACCGATCCCGCCCAGCTGCGCGCGCATGCCGACGAGGTCAAGGCCGTGCTGCGCGAGAACGCGAACATGCGCGGCGTGAACGACAACTGGAACGAATCGGTCAAGGTGATCCGGCTCGAGGTCGACCAGGCCAAGGCGCGCGCGCTCGGCGTGACCAGCCAGGCGATCGCCCAGGCTTCCAAGACCATGTTCTCCGGCACCACCGTGGGCCAGTACCGCGAGAACGACCTGCTGATCGACATCGTGCTGCGCCAGTCGGCGGATGAGCGCGAGGCCATCTCGGACATCGGCAACGCCTACCTGCCCACCACCTCGGGCCGCTCGATTCCGCTGACCCAGATCGCCCGGCCGGTGTTCAGCTGGGAACCCGGCGTGATGTGGCGCGAGAACCGCGACTACGCCATCACGGTGCAGGGCGACGTGGTCGAAGGCCTGCAGGGCGCCACGGTGACCGAGCAGTTGCTGCCGAAGCTGCGCCAGCTCGAGGCCGGCTGGCACGCGGCCGGCGAGGGCGGCTACCGCATCGAGGTGGCCGGCGCGGTCGAGGAAAGCAGCAAGGGCTCGGCGTCCATCGTGGCGGGCGTGCCGATCATGCTGTTCCTGGTGTTCACGCTCTTGATGCTGCAGCTGCACAGCTTCAGCCGCTCGCTGCTGGTGTTCATCACCGGCCCGATGGGCATTGCCGGCGTGGCCGGTGCGCTGCTGCTGCTGAACCGGCCGTTCGGCTTCGTGGCGCTCCTCGGGGTGATCGCGCTGATGGGCATGATCCAGCGCAACGCGGTGATCCTGATCGACCAGATCGAGAGCGACCGCGAGGCCGGCGTGCCGGCCTGGGATGCGATCGTGGAATCGGCCGTGCGGCGCCTGCGGCCCATCGTGCTGACGGCGGCCGCGGCGGTGCTGGCGATGATTCCGCTTTCCCGCAGCGTGTTCTGGGGGCCGATGGCCGTGGCCATCATGGGCGGGCTGATCGTGGCGACCGTATTGACCCTGCTGGCGCTGCCGGCAATGTACGCCGCCGCCTTCCGCGTCAGGCGGGAGCCGAAAGAGCTCCCGATTCGCGCTTAAAATACGCGGTTGACCGATTTCAGGCGGACGGTCTTTGGGCGGCGGGCATCCGGCAATCGGATGTCCGCGGCACCAGGGCCGTCCGCCTTTGCATTCACCTGAAAAATTTGGCAAGCGCGGGTGGCGAAATTGGTAGACGCACCAGGTTTAGGTCCTGACGTTCGCAAGAACGTGCCGGTTCGAGTCCGGCCCCGCGCACCAGCCACACCCCTCACAAGGAAGACACCATGACCGTGACCGTTGAAACTCTCGAGAAGCTCGAACGCAAGATCACGCTGACCCTGCCGGTCGGCACCATCCAGTCCGAAGTCGATTCGCGCCTCAAGAAGCTCGCGCGCACCGTCAAGATGGATGGCTTCCGTCCCGGCAAGGTGCCGATGAACGTCGTGGCCCAGCGCTACGGCTACTCGGTGCACTACGAGGTCATGAACGACAAGGTCGGCGAAGCGTTCTCGCAGGCGGCCAACGAAGCCAAGCTGCGCGTGGCCGGCCAGCCCCGCATCACCGAGAAGGAAGAGTCGCCCGAAGGCCAGCTCGCCTTCGACGCCGTCTTCGAAGTGTTCCCTGAAGTCAAGATCAACGACCTGTCGGGCGCCGAAGTCGAGAAGCTCTCGGCCGAAGTGGGCGACGACGCGATCGACAAGACGCTCGACATCCTGCGCAAGCAGCGCCGCACCTTCGCCCAGCGCGCCCAAGACGCCGTCGCGCAGGACGACGACCGCGTGACGGTCGATTTCGAAGGCAAGATCGATGGCGAGCCGTTCCCGGGCGGCAAGGCCGAAGACTTCCAGTTCATCGTCGGCGAAGGCCAGATGCTGAAGGAATTCGAAGACGCCGTGCGCGGCATGAAGGCCGGCGACAGCCGCACCTTCCCGCTCTCGTTCCCGGCCGACTACCACGGCAAGGACGTGGCCGGCAAGCAGGCCGACTTCATGGTCACCGTGAAGAAGATCGAAGCCTCGCACCTGCCCGAAGTCAACGAGCAGCTCGCCAAGTCGCTCGGCATTGCCGAAGCCACGGTCGAAGGCCTGCGCGCCGACATCAAGAAGAACCTCGAGCGCGAAGTGAAGTTCCGCCTGCTGGCGCGCAACAAGAACGCCGTGATGGACACCCTGGTGGCCAACGCCGAGCTCGATCTGCCCAACGCGAGCGTGCAGTCCGAAGTGAACCGCATGGTGGAAGGCGCCCGCGCCGAGCTCAAGCAGCGCGGCATCAAGGACGCCGACAAGGCGCCGATTCCCGACGAAGTGTTCCGTCCCCAAGCCGAGCGCCGCGTGCGCCTGGGCCTCGTGGTGGCCGAACTGGTGCGTGCCAACAACCTGCAGGCCAAGCCCGAGCAGATCAAGGCCCACATCGACGAGCTGGCCGCCAGCTACGAAAAGCCGGCCGACGTGGTGCGCTGGTACTTCAGCGACAACAACCGCCTGGCCGAAGTCGAAGCCGTGGTCATCGAGAACAACGTGACCGATTTCGTGCTCGGCAAGGCCAAGGTCAACGAAAAGTCGGTGTCGTTCGACGAGCTGATGGCGCAACAAGGCTGATCCGCCGCCGCCTGCAATGCCAATGGGGCTTGTGCTTTGCGGCACGAGCCCCATTTCACTCAGGCGTACAGTAAATTCGAACAGCGAACGAACCCTTTTCCGGAGAGCAATTCAATGAGCGCACAGGAAATCAAAGGCCTCGGCATGATCCCGATGGTCATCGAGCAGTCGGGCCGCGGCGAGCGGTCCTACGACATCTATTCGCGTCTCCTCAAGGAACGCATCATTTTCCTGGTGGGCGAGGTGAACGACCAGACCGCCAACCTCGTGGTGGCGCAGTTGCTGTTCCTTGAGAGCGAGAACCCGGACAAGGACATTTCGTTCTACATCAATTCCCCGGGCGGCAGCGTGAGCGCCGGCATGGCCATCTACGACACCATGCAGTTCATCAAGCCCGACGTTTCCACCATGTGCATCGGCTTTGCGGCCAGCATGGGCGCCTTCCTGCTGGCGGCCGGCGAAAAGGGCAAGCGCTTCTCGCTGCCCAATTCGAAGATCATGATCCACCAGGTGCTCGGCGGCGCGCGCGGCCAGGCGACGGACATCGAGATCCACGCCCGCGACATCCTGCGCACCAAGGACCAGATGAACCGCATCCTGGCCGAGCGCACGGGCCAACCGCTCGAAAAAGTCAAGTCGGACACCGAGCGCGACTATTTCCTCACGGCCGACGAAGCCAAGGAATACGGCCTGGTGGACCAGGTCATTGCGAAGCGCAGCTGATCAATTGAGCCCGTGCCGCGGCGCCGGCGGCGCCAAAAAGGCAAAAACCGGCGTTTCCCACACGGGAAACGCCGTTTTTGTTTAGTTATCATTGTCCCCACCCCGTTACGAGGCACCTGTCCATGGCCGAAAAAAAAGGCTCTTCCAGCGAAAAAACGCTTTATTGCTCGTTCTGCGGCAAGAGCCAGCATGAGGTCAAGAAGCTGATCGCGGGCCCTTCGGTCTTCATTTGCGACGAGTGCATCGACCTTTGCAACGAAATCATCCGCGACGAGCTCCCGGCCGGTGAAGAGGCGCGCGAGGCGCGCAGCGACCTGCCCACGCCGCTGGAAATCAAGACCAACCTCGACAACTACGTGATCGGCCAGGAGCCGGCCAAGCGCATGCTGTCGGTGGCGGTCTACAACCACTACAAGCGCCTGCGCCACAAGGAAAAGGCCAAGGGCGACGATGTCGAGCTCAGCAAGAGCAACATCCTCCTGATCGGGCCCACCGGCTCGGGCAAGACGCTGCTCGCGCAGACGCTCGCGCGCATGCTCGACGTGCCCTTCGTGATGGCCGACGCCACCACGCTGACCGAAGCCGGCTACGTGGGCGAGGACGTCGAGAACATCATCCAGAAGCTGCTGCAAAGCTGCAACTACGAGGTCGAGCGCGCCCAGCGCGGCATCGTCTACATCGACGAGATCGACAAGATCTCGCGCAAGTCGGACAACCCGTCCATCACGCGCGACGTGTCGGGCGAGGGCGTGCAGCAGGCGCTGCTCAAGCTCATCGAAGGCACCATGGCCAGCGTGCCGCCCCAGGGCGGGCGCAAGCACCCGAACCAGGACTTCCTGCAGATCGACACGACCAACATCCTGTTCATCTGCGGCGGCGCCTTCGCCGGCCTCGAGAAGGTCATCGAGAACCGTACCGAAGCCTCGGGCATCGGCTTCGGCGCTTCGGTCAAGAGCAAGGCGCAGCGCAGCATCACCGAGGTGTTCCGCGAAGTCGAGCCCGAAGACCTGATCAAGTTCGGCCTGATCCCCGAACTGGTGGGCCGCATGCCCGTGGTGGCTTCGCTGGCCGAGCTCAGCGAAGACGCGCTGGTGCAGATCCTGACCGAGCCCAAGAACGCGGTGGTCAAGCAGTTCACCAAGCTGCTGCAGATGGAAGGCGTCGATCTCGAGATCCGCCCCGCGGCCCTCAAGGCCATTGCACGCAAGGCGCTGGCCCGCAAGACCGGCGCGCGGGGCCTTCGTTCGATCCTCGAACAGTCGCTGATCGACACCATGTTCGAGCTGCCGAATGCCACCAACGTCGACAAGGTTGTGGTCGAGGAATCCACAATTGATGAAAACAAGCCGCCGCTGCTCGTCTACCGCGAAGCGGCCAAGAAGGCCTGAGTGAACGCGGCGCCGGCTCTTTTCAACAAGGCGTCCGGCGCCTTCGACAAAGACCGGGTGCACGGGCTTGAAATGCCCGAACACCCATCCATCTTTGCCTGATCAATCAAAGGATATTCATGTCCGGTCATACCCCCCTGCCTGCCGACGCGATCGACCTGCCGCTGCTGCCGCTGCGCGACGTCGTCGTGTTCCCTCACATGGTGATCCCGCTGTTCGTGGGTCGCCCCAAGAGCATCAAGGCGCTCGAACTGGCCATGGAGGCCGAGCGCCGCATCATGCTGGTGGCCCAGAAGGCCGCCGCCAAGGACGAGCCCTCGGTCGAGGACATGTTCGAGGTGGGCTGCGTCTCGACCATCCTGCAGATGCTCAAGCTGCCTGACGGTACCGTGAAGGTGCTGGTCGAGGGCCAGCAGCGCGCCCGCGTGAACCGCATCGACGACGGCGAGACCCACTTCTCGGCCAACGTGACGCCCGTCGAGGCGGCCGCGAGCGGCGAGAAGGGCACCGAGGTCGAGGCGCTGCGCCGTGCCGTGATGCAGCAGTTCGACCAGTACGTCAAGCTCAACAAGAAGATCCCGCCGGAGATCCTCACGTCGATCTCCAGCATCGACGATCCGGGCCGCCTGGCCGACACCATCGCCGCGCACCTGCCGCTCAAGCTCGACAACAAGCAGGCCGTGCTCGACCTGGACGACGTCAAGTCGCGCCTGGAGAACCTGTTCGGCCAGCTCGAACGCGAGGTCGACATCCTCAACGTCGACAAGAAGATCCGCGGCCGCGTGAAGCGCCAGATGGAAAAGAACCAGCGCGACTTCTACCTCAACGAGCAGGTCAAGGCGATCCAGAAGGAGCTCGGCGAGGGCGAAGAGGGCGCGGACATCGAGGAGATCGAGAAGAAGATCAAGCTCGCCAAGATGCCCAAGGAAGCGCTCAAGAAGGCCGAGGGCGAGCTCAAGAAGCTCAAGCTGATGTCGCCCATGTCGGCCGAAGCCACTGTGGTGCGCAACTACATCGACGTGCTGGTCGGCCTGCCCTGGAGCAAGAAGACCAAGATCAAGCACGACCTGGCCAATGCCGAGGCGGTGCTCAATGCCGATCACTACGGCCTGGAGAAGGTCAAGGACCGCATCCTCGAATATCTCGCGGTGCAGCAGCGCGTCGACAAGGTCAAGGCGCCCATCCTGTGCCTCGTGGGGCCGCCCGGCGTGGGCAAGACCTCGCTCGGGCAGTCGATCGCCAAGGCGACTGGCCGCAAGTACACGCGCATGGCGCTCGGCGGCATGCGCGACGAGGCCGAGATCCGCGGCCACCGCCGCACCTATATCGGTGCACTGCCGGGCAAGGTGCTGCAGGGGCTGAACAAGATCGGCACGCGCAATCCGCTGTTCCTGCTCGACGAGATCGACAAGCTGGGGACCGACTTCCGCGGCGATCCTTCGAGCGCGCTGCTCGAGGTGCTCGATCCCGAGCAGAACCACACCTTCGGCGACCACTACGTCGAGGTCGACTTCGACCTGTCCGACGTGATGTTCGTCGCCACCTCGAACTCGATGAACATCCCGCCGGCGCTGCTCGACCGGATGGAAGTCATCCGCCTGTCGGGCTACACCGAGGACGAGAAGACCAACATCGCGATCAAGTACCTGCTGCCCAAGCAGATGAAGAACAACGGCGTCAAGGAAGACGAACTGCTCGTCACCGAGGAGGCCGTGCGCGACATCGTGCGCTACTACACGCGCGAAGCCGGCGTGCGTTCGCTGGAGCGCGAGCTTTCCAAGATCTGCCGCAAGGTGGTCAAGGGCCTGCTGCTCAAGCAGATGACGCCCAAGGTCACGGTGGATGGCGCCAACCTCAACGACTTCCTGGGCGTGCGCAAGTACAGCTTCGGCCTGGCCGAGAAGCAGAACCAGGTGGGCCAGGTGGTCGGCCTGGCCTGGACCGAGGTGGGCGGCGACCTGCTCACCATCGAGGCGGTCACCATGCCCGGCAAGGGCGTGATCAGCCGCACCGGTTCGCTCGGCGACGTGATGAAGGAATCGGTCGAGGCCGCACGCACCGTGGTGCGCAGCCGCTCGCGCCGCCTGGGCATCAAGGACGAGGTGTTCGAGAAGCGCGACATCCACATCCACGTGCCCGATGGCGCAACGCCCAAGGACGGGCCGAGCGCGGGTGCCGCAATGACCACCGCCTTCGTGTCGGCGCTCACGGGCATCCCCGTACGTGCAGACGTCGCCATGACCGGCGAGATCACGCTGCGCGGCGAGGTCACGGCCATTGGCGGCCTGAAGGAAAAGCTGCTGGCGGCATTGCGCGGCGGCATCAAGACCGTGCTGATTCCCGAGGAAAACGCGAAGGACCTGCAGGACATCCCCGAGAACGTGAAGAACGGCCTCGAGATCGTGCCCGTGAAGTGGATCGACAAGGTCCTGGAGATCGCGCTCGAGAAGATGCCCGAGCCGCTGTCGGACGAGGAGGTTGCCGCCTCTGCTGCTGCCGTGGCCGAACTGGCCAAGCAGCGTGCGGGCACGCCGGCTTCAGAGGGTTCCGTCAAACATTGATTGGCAGAACTTGCCGAGCCCCGAAAAAGTGTTCTATAATTCGAGGCTCGAAACGCGGGAATAGCTCAGTTGGTAGAGCGCAACCTTGCCAAGGTTGAGGTCGAGAGTTCGAGACTCTTTTCCCGCTCCAGTTTTTGAAAAAGGGAAGCACTGCTTCCCTTTTTTTCGCGAATTCGATTTCGTTTTCAGCAGCGTGGCGCGATAGCAAAGCGGTTATGCAACGGATTGCAAATCCGTCTAGCCCGGTTCGACTCCGGGTCGCGCCTCCACCCTCTCTCTGATCAAGTTCGATCCGCCCTCCACCGAAAAAACCAGCCCCGCCAACCTGCGTTGCCGGGGCCCGTTTCGTTTGGGTTATCGTCGATGTTCAACCCGAGGCCCGGATGGTGAAATTGGTAGACACATCGGACTTAAAATCCGCCGCTTCCTTAATCGGGGCATACGGGTTCGACCCCCGTTCCGGGCACCACATTTAGACAAGGGAGCACTCCATGCCTCGTTACAACGCTCCATTTGAAATCCATGTGCACGGCGACGTGCCCTTGCGCTCCGACGTCGGCTTCGACCAGATCCAGGAAGCGCTCAAGCCGCTGTGGGCCTATGCGGGCGCCAAGTCGCTCGCCGACGGCGCGACGAGCACCTACGAAGAAGAACCCGGCATCCGTTTCGAGCAGAAGGACCACATGCTCCAGATCTGCTGGACGGTGCCGGGCGACGAGGACTTTCGCCAGGCGCTCGACGAAATGTGCATGGCCCTGAACGAGTTGTCCGAGCGCGGTGCCGCAATCGAGGTCACCTTCTACGACACCGACTTCGACGAGGAGGAGGGCGACCCCGACGAAGAGTCGCGCGACGATTTCCTGATGCTGTTCGTCGGCCCCAATCCGGCCGCGATCATGCAGGTGCAACGCGACCTGCTGGTGGAAGACGTTGTCAACCTGATGGAGCGCCACTTCGATGGCGCCGAGCTCGGCGGTGTGGTGTCCGAGATCGACCGCCTTTTCAGCGACCGCTTCGATGCGCTCGTGAACTCGCTCGAGATCGGCAAGCGCCCGCGCGGCACCGGCGGCAGTGGCAGCGGCGGTGGGCATGGCGGCGGCCGCCGCCCGCGCCACCTGCACTGATCCGATCGGGCCAAGGCTGCGTCCGGCGCCCGGTTGACCATCCATCGCCGCATGGCGCTGTTTTCGTCTTCAGCCCTGAATCCCGGCGTGCGCAAGCGCGAGGTGTTCGGCTGGGCCATGTACGACTTTGCCAATTCCGGCTACACCACGGTCGTCATCACGGCCGTGTTTGCCGCCTATTTCGTGGGCGGTATCGCCAAGGGCGCGCCGTGGGCCGCCTTCGCCTGGACCGCGGCGCTCAGCGCCTCCTATGCCGTCGTCATGATCTCGATGCCCGCGATCGGCGCCTGGGCCGACCGGCGCGCAGCCAAGAAGCGCGTGCTCGTGGTCGCGACGGTCGGCTGCGTCGTTGCGACAGTCGCGCTCGCACTCACGCCGAGGTTCTCGGGGGCCATGGGTGTCGCGGTCGCGATGGCGCTGATCATTGTCTCGAACACCTTCTATTCCTACGGCGAGTCGCTGACCGGCGCCTTCCTGCCCGAACTCGCAACCGCCGAGGGCATGGGCAAGGTCAGCGGATGGGGCTGGAGTTTCGGCTACGTCGGCGGCATGCTGGCGCTCGGGCTGTGCCTGGCCTATGTGCTGTCGGCCCAGGCGAAAGGCTTGCCCGCGTCGCACTTCGTTCCGGTCACGATGTTGATCACGGCGGCCATCTACGGTGCAGCCGCTTCTGCCACCTTTGTTCTCCTGCCCGAGCGTGCGCAGCCCCGAACGGCCGGCAGCGCAGTGGGCGCGTGGCAGCAATTGCGCGCCACCTTCCGGCAGGCCCGCGCCTACCGCGATTTCATGCAGTTGCTGGCCTGCACCGTCTGCTACCAGGGCGGCGTGGCGGTGGCCATCACGCTTGCGGCCATCTATGCCGAGCAGGTCATCGGCTTCGTGGCGAGCGAGACCATGGTGCTGATCTTCGTGCTCAACATTGCGGCCGCCGTCGGCGCCTTCGGCTTCGGCTACGTGCAGGACCGCGTCGGCCACAAGATCTCGCTGGCCGGCACGCTGGTGGCATGGATCGCGGTCTGCGTGATTGCCGCGATGGCGACCACCAAGGGTACCTTCTGGTGGGCTGCCGCAATCGCGGGGCTCGCCATGGGCTCGAGCCAGTCGGCCGGCCGTGCGATGACCGGCTATCTGGCGCCGCCGCGGCAGCTCGCGGAGTTCTTCGGGCTCTGGACCTTTGCCACGCGGCTCGCGAGCATCATCGGTCCGCTGATGTTCGGCGCCATCACCTGGGCCGCGGGCGGCAACCAGCGCATCGCCATTCTCTCGACCGCGGCGCTGTTCGTTGCGGGACTGCTGCTGTTGCTGCCCATCGACATGGCGCGTGGGAGGGCGGCCGCGCAGCGCAGCGGATAAGCCCGCCGATCAGGGCATCCGCTGCCGCAGGGACTTCGGCACGCGATAGCGCTCGCCGTCGTAGCGCAGCGTCAAGGTATTGAAGCGTGCGGGCATGGCCTTTTCGGTGCAGCCCTGGTCCTCCTGCATCTGCGCGCGGCTCTGCACCAGCGTGCGCGACAGCTGCAGATCGGCGTAGCCGTTGCTCGCCGATTTGCCGACCGAAAGCATCGTGCGAAGCTGCTCGAAGCGGCCGGTGCAGGTGCTGTCCCATTCGCCGCTGTCGTGGTCGAGTTCGACCTCCTGGAGCACCTGGCGCAGCTTGCTGCCATGGTGCACGTAGAGGCGGATGGTTTCGCTAGCCACCGTGCTGCCCGGTGCCGTGCCTCTGTAGCGCACGCGCAGACCGAAGGCGCGCGTGTCGGACGACAGCACGTAGCGCGAGGTGTCGATGCGGATGTCCTGGATGGCGGTCGCGTTGTCTTCGTCGAGCGCCTCGGGCTGGAAGATGCGGCCGATCACCGTGTCGCGCTCGGTGTTGCCGTTGTCGGGCCGCTGGATCAGCAGCAGTTCGAGATCGAAGACCTTGGCGCCCGCGCTGCTGGTTTCGCGCGGCACAGGCAGTACCACGATGCTGCGCCCCGCAAACGCGGGCCAGAGCTTGCAGGCGGCCAGGCGCTCGTCGAGCGGACGGTTCGGATAGAGCTTGGCATGCATGCGCTCGGCGAGGCCGCTCTCGCAGGCCGCATGGCCGAGGCCCGCAGCCGAGAGGCCGAGCAGCAGCAGGGCGCGGCGCAAAAGAAAATGCATGGTGTCGGATCGGCTTCAGGCGGTGGTCGCAGCAGCCGCCGAAGCAGCTTGGGGCTGTTGCAGCCAGTGTGCGGCGGCGGCTTCGAGCACGGCCGGATCGCCGCTGCCCTGCAGGACCAGCCCGCCTTCGCCGCCTTGCGCGAGGCGGCCGAGCGAAGCCAGCACGCGCCGGGCCTGCTGCGCGACCGGCGCGCCGGTGTCGATGAAGCGCAGCGCGGGCGGCGCATGGCGCTGAAGCTCATTTTTCACGAGCGGGTAGTGGGTGCAGCCGAGCACCACGGTATCGACCTGGCCGGGCGCATCGCCCAAAGGGCCGGCTTCGGCCATGTAGCGGGCGCAGAGCTCCGCGATGGCCGCGGTGTCGAAGCCCTCGATCGCCTTCACGAGCCCGTCGCAGGGCACGGCGCGCACATCGGCTGACCCTGCGAAAGAGTCGCGCAGTGCCGCGTACCTGGCGCTGGCCAGCGTCCCGCGCGTGGCCATCACCGAGATGTGGCCGGTGCGGCTGGTTGCCACGGCGGGCTTGAGCGCAGGCTCCAGGCCCACGATGGGTAGCGCCGGGTGCTCGGCGCGCAGCAGGTGGATCGCGGCCGTGGTGGCCGTGTTGCAGGCCACCACCAGCGCCTTGATGCCGTGCTCGGCAATCAGTTGCTCCACCACCTTGCGCGAGCGGTCGATCACGTAGCCATCGCCGCGCTCGCCATAGGGCGCGAACGCGGTGTCGGCAAAGTACACGAAGCGCTCGTGCGGCAGCTCGGCGCGCAGCGCGGCGAGCACGCTGAGCCCGCCGACGCCACTGTCAAAGACGCCGACCGGGTTGTTCAAGCCTCTTCCATCATGATGGTCTTGAACTCGCCGCTCGCAATGCGCTTTTGCCACTCGGCCGGGCCGGTGATGTGCGCGCTGGTGCCGCCGGCATCGACTGCCACCGTCACGGGCATGTCGACCACGTCGAATTCATAGATGGCTTCCATGCCCAGGTCCTCGAAGCCCACCACCTTGGCGGTCTTGATCGCCTTGCTCACGAGGTAGGCGGCACCGCCCACGGCCATGAGGTAGGCGCTCTTGTGCTTCTTGATGGCCTCGATGGCGACCGGGCCGCGCTCGGCCTTGCCGATCATCGCGATCAGGCCGGTCTGGGCCAGCATCATCTCGGTGAAGCCGTCCATGCGCGTGGCGGTGGTCGGGCCGGCGGGGCCCACGGCCTCGTCGCCCACCGGATCGACCGGGCCGACGTAGTAGATGACGCGGTTCGTAAAGTCGACCGGCAGCTTCTCGCCCTTGGCCAGCATGTCCTGGATGCGCTTGTGCGCGGCGTCGCGGCCGGTGAGCATCTTGCCGTTGAGCAGCAGCGTGTCGCCGGGCTTCCAGCTCGCCACTTCGGCGGGCGTGAGCTTGTCGAGGTCGACGCGCTTGCTCTTCTTTTCGTCGGGCGCCCAGTTGACGTCGGGCCAGAGGTCGAGCGAGGGCGGGTCGAGGTAGACCGCGCCGCTGCCGTCCATCACGAAGTGCGCATGGCGCGTGGCCGCGCAGTTGGGGATCATCGCCACGGGCTTGCTGGCCGCGTGCGTGGGGTACATCTTGATCTTGATGTCGAGCACGGTGGCCAGGCCGCCCAGGCCCTGCGCGCCGATGCCCAGCGCATTGACCTTCTCGTACAGCTCGATGCGCAGCGCCTCGACCTTGCTGAGCTCGGCGCCCGAGGCCTTCTTGGCTTGCAGCTCATGCATGTCGAGGTCGTCCATCAGGCTTTCCTTGGCCATCAGCGCGGCCTTCTCGGCGGTGCCGCCGATGCCGATGCCCAGCATGCCGGGCGGGCACCAGCCTGCGCCCATGGTGGGCACCGTCTTGAGCACCCAGTCGACCACGCTGTCGCCGGGGTTCAGCATGGCCAGCTTGCTCTTGTTCTCGCTGCCGCCGCCCTTGGCCGCGACCGTCACCTCGACGGTGTTGCCCGGAACGATCTCGGTGAAGATCACCGCGGGCGTGTTGTCCTTGGTGTTCTTGCGGTCGAACTGCGGATCGGCCACGACCGAGGCGCGCAGCGTGTTGTCGGGGTGGTTGTAGCCGCGGCGCACGCCTTCGTTGATGGCGTCGTCCAGCGAGCCGGTGAAGCCGCCCCAGCGCACGTCCATGCCCACCTTGAGGAACACGTTGACGATGCCGGTGTCCTGGCAGATCGGGCGGTGGCCCGTGGCGCTCATCTTGCTGTTGGTCAGGATCTGCGCGATGGCGTCCTTGGCGGCGGGGCTCTGTTCGCGCTCGTAGGCGCGGGCCAGGTGGGCGATGTAGTCGGCGGGGTGGTAGTAGCTGATGTACTGCAGCGCGGCGCTGATCGATTCGATCAGGTCGGCCTGCTGGATCGTGGTCGTCATGGTGGGGGGTGTTTTTTGGAGTGTGGAAACGCCCCCCGATTATCTCAGCCGCCGCGTTCTACCTTGCGGCGGCCCGGGCTTCCTCGATCCAGCCGTCGAACAGCGGCCGGTGCGCCCGGATCCAGCCGTCGGTGTGGCGCTCCAGGTCTTGCTGCGTGTTGGCGCCCTGGCTCATGCGCAGGTTCTGGGCGTTGATGTCGCTGATCGGCAGTTTCATCACCTCGAACAGCCTGCCGGCGGCCGGATTCTTCTCGACGAAGGCCCGGTTGGCGACGATCTGCTCCTGGTTGGCCTGGAAGCCGTAGTTCTTGCCGTTGGGAAGCTGCGTGTCCGCGTTGCCGCCCTGGGAGGACGAGAAGGGTACCTGCAGCCACACCACGTCCGCGCCGGGCCGCAGCACCGCGCTGACCCAGTAGGGCGTCCACGTGTAGTACAGCACCGGCTTGTCCTGCTTGAAGCGGGCGATGGTGTCGGCCATCAGCGCGGCATAGCTGCCCTGCTTGTGCGTGACGGTGTCGCGCAGCCGGTAGGCCGTCAGGTGGCTCTCGATCGCCAGTTCGCAGCCCCAGCCCGGGTTGCAGCCCGTCAGGTCGGCCTTGCCGTCGCCGTCGGCATCGAACAGCCTGGCGATCGCCGGGTCCTTCAGCTGCTCAATGCTGCCGATGTTGTACTGCTCGGCCGTCTTGCGGTCGATCAGGTAGCCCTGCACCGCGCCATCCGAGTACACGCCCTTTCGCCACAGCTTGGCGTCGCCGCCGCTGTTCTTGTAGAAGTCGGCGTGCAGCAGGCTCCAGTGGTTGGCCATGAAAGTGGCGTCGCCGTTGGCGATGGCCAGGTGCTCGGTGGCGGGTTCGAGGTCTTTCATGGGCTCGACCGTGTAGCCGAGCTTTTCGAGCGCGCGCATCACGAGCAGCGTCTGGAACGCCTCTTCGGCGAGCGAGCTCTTGAGCGGCTGCACGGTGACGCCCTGGCCGGGCAGGTCGTTGGCGGCCTGTGCGCCCATGCCGAAGACGACGAAGCCGAGGGCCAGCAGGCCGCGAGCGATGATGAGACTGGTTCTTTTCTTCATGCGTTGATTTCCTGCGTGACGGCTCATTGCGCTTGCGTGGCGAGGGCGGGCACGGGTTCGTTCGCAACGTCGCTGCGTGAGGGCGTGCCCACGAGGCGCTGCAGCAGGCGCAGCGCCAGGCCGGCCGGGCCGGTGTGCCACCAGCGGCGCCCGGCGCTGCGGCGCGACTTGCCCATGGCCTGCGTGAGCCGGTCGAGCGAGATCGCCAGCAGCACGATGCCCAGGCCGCCCACGGTCGCCAGGCCCATGTCGAGCCGGCCGATGCCGCGCAGCACCATCTGGCCCAGGCCGCCGACGGCGATCATCGAGGCGATCACCACCATCGACAGCGACAGCATCAGCGCCTGGTTGATGCCCGCCATGATCGAGGGCATGGCCAGCGGCAGCTGCACCTTCACGAGCATCTGCCAGGGCGAGGCGCCGTAGGCGCGCGCGGCCTCGATCAGGTCGGGCCGCACCTGGCGCAGGCCCAGGTTGGTCAGGCGCACCAGCGGCGCCAGCGCGAAGATGATGGTCACGATCACTCCGGGCACGTTGCCGATGCCGAACAGCATCACCACCGGCACCAGGTAGACGAAGGCGGGCGTGGTCTGCATCGCGTCGAGCACCGGACGCATGAGGCGCTGGGCGCGGTCGCTGCTGGCCAGCAGCACTCCGAGCGGCAGGCCGATGATCATGCAGAACACCAGCGAGGTCAGCACCAGAGACAGCGTCACCATGGCCTCGGGCCAGATGCCCAGCATGGCCACGAGCAGCAGCGCCACCGTGGTGCCGATGGCGAGCGCACGGCCGGCGAACTGCCAGGCGAACAGGCCGATCAGCGCGATCATCGCCAGCGTCGGCAGGCCGGTCAGCAGGCCCTGGACCCAGTTCAGCGTGCTGTCGATGGGCAGGCGCACGGTCTGGAAGAAGGGGCGGAAATGTTCGACCACCCAGCCGAGGCCCTGGTTGATCCAGGATTCGACGGGCAGGGATCCGTCCCAGAGGCGGTGCAGCTGCAAGCCGCTGGCCGCGGCATCGGCCGAGCCGGCCAGCTGGTGGGCCGCGTCGGCGGGCGCGTCGAGCCAGGCGCTGGTGGCCGAGGTGTCGGGCGCGGCCGAGAGCGCTTCCCACGGATCGACAAAAGTGGGGGGTGCGGGCGTGCTCAGGTCGGAAGGAAGTGTGTTGTCGTTCATCGTTCAGGGGCCTTCGTGAATTCAGTGCGGCTCGGCGGCGAGCGCGGGTGCGGCGTTGGGCAGGACGGGCTCGATCGGCGGCGTGTCGCGGTCCAGGAACTTGAGCAGCGTCGTCTTGCTGATCGCACCGCAGAAGCGGCCGTCGTTCGCCACCACCGGCAGCGCGCACGGTGCCTGCGCGAGTTGGCCGATCAGGCCTGCCACCGGGGCATCGGCATCGATGCGCGGCAGGTCGTCGATGAATGCGTGCTGCAGCCCCAGCGAGCCCGAATGCCCGTCGAGCGCGCCGCGCAATGTATCCGCCGACACCACGCCGAGGAAGCGCTTGTTCGGACTCGTCACGTAGGCGAAGTCGCGGTCCTGGTCTTCGAGCAGCTTGAGCGCCGCGCGCGCGCCGCGCTCGGGGTGCTCGCACACCACCGTGAGCGACTTGCGCGCGATGTCCGCCGCCTTGAACACGGCCGCCGCATCGACGCCGCGCACGAAGCTGCGCACGTAGTCGTCGGCGGGGCTGCGCAGGATCTCGTCGGGCGTGCCGACCTGGATCACCTGGCCGTCCTTCATGATTGCGATGCGGTCGCCGATGCGCATGGCCTCGTCGAGGTCGTGCGAGATGAAGACGATGGTGCGCCGCTGCTCCTTCTGCAGCCGCAGCAGTTCCGACTGCATCTCGGTGCGGATGATCGGGTCGAGCGCCGAGAAGGCTTCATCCATCAAGAGGATCGACGGGTCCGAGGCCAGCGCGCGCGCCAGGCCCACGCGCTGCTGCATGCCGCCCGAAAGCTCGTCGGGATAGCTGTCGCCCCAGCCCGCAAGCCCTACCTGCGCGAGCGCCAGGTCGGCCTGCGCGAGGCGCTCCTTCTTGCTCGTGCCCGACAGTTCGAGGCCGAAGGCGGTGTTCTCGCGCACCGTCATGTGGGGCATCAGCGCGAACGACTGGAACACCATGCTGATGTCCTTGCGGCGCAGCGCGCGCAGCCTGGCGTCGGAATGCTCGTTGATGTCCGCGCCATCGATCACGATGCGCCCGGCGGTCGGCTCGATCAGCCGGTTCAAGAGGCGCACCAGCGTCGACTTGCCCGAACCCGAGAGTCCCATGATGACGAAGATCTCGCCGGCCTGGATCTCGAAGGTGGCATCGAACACGCCGATCGACTGTCCCGTTTGCGCGAGGATTTCCTTCTTCGAAAAACCTTGGCGGACAAGTTCGAGCGCCTGCTCGGGCGAATCGCCGAACACCTTGAAGACATGGTCGATGAGAATTCCTTTGGCCATACGCCGGGGCTCCTTGTGTGAAGGTTGGACACAACACCGCCCCGGAGGGCGGCAGCGGCCACGCCATCAGCCGATGGGGCTGCCCGAACAGAGCGCGCGTGTAGAAGGCGCGTGCAATGGCCCGGCGAGCCTCAAGGGCTGCCGACAGGCACTGAAGACGACATGGCGACGAAGCCAGTGCCCGCCGGATGCTTCATTCGCAGAACGGCGGGCCTGGTCGAGGGGCGCCGCCTGGATGAGCGTGACGTGGCAATGGGACCGGAAAAAAGATCCGGCCGGTTTGCCGGGCAGGGCCCGGCGGAGAGAGCCTTGCACCGCGACGGGATTCGGTGATCCGCGAGTAGCGCAAGGGCAACCAACATGACTTGTTGGTCGTCTGAAGACCGCAATTATAACTTTTTGACATGATGCGCGTCAACCCCGGGGCGTATCGTGGGCTGCGCATCCGGAGCCAAAAGCCTCGCCAGATGCGAGCTATTCTTATCAAGGCCATACTCGGCGTCGCGCCCGGCGAGCGGGCGCAACCATCCAAGACTGCGGAGCTTTTTCATCATGACGACTTCCCCCAAGACCCGTGCCGAGCGCGATACCTTCGGACCGATCGACGTGCCGGCCGACAAGCTGTGGGGTGCGCAGACGCAGCGCTCGCTGCAGAACTTCGACATCTCCGGCGAGCAGCAGCCGCGCGAGATCATCAAGGCGCTGGCCCAGGTCAAGCGCGCCTCGGCCGTGGTCAACCACGCGCTGGGCCTGCAGGACGAGAAGAAGACCCAGGCCATCGTGGCCGCGGCCGACGAAGTCATCGCTGGCAAGCATCCGGGCGAGTTTCCGCTCGTGGTGTGGCAGACCGGCTCAGGCACGCAGACCAACATGAACGTCAACGAGGTGCTGGCCAATCGCGCCAGCGAGCTGCTGGGCGGCGAGCGCGGGGAAGGACGCCTGGTGCACCCGAACGACGACGTGAACCGCAGCCAGTCGAGCAACGACGTGTTCCCCACAGCCATGCACGTGGCCGCCGTCGAGGCCATCACGCACAGGCTGCTGCCCGCCATCGCCAAGCTGCGCGGCACGCTGGAACAGAAGTCGAAGGACTTTGCCGACATCGTGAAGATCGGCCGCACCCACCTGCAAGACGCCACGCCGCTCACGCTGGGCCAGGAGTTCTCGGGCTACGTGGCGCAGCTCGCGCATGGCGAGGCGCATGTGCGCGCTGCGCTGCCGCACCTGTGCGAACTGGCGCTGGGCGGCACGGCCGTCGGCACCGGGCTCAACGCCCCCAAGGGCTATGCGGAGCAGGTGGCGGCCGAACTGGCCAGGCTCACGGGCCTGCCGTTCGTGACCGCGCCCAACAAGTTCGAAGCCATGGCCAGCGTCGACGCGTTGGTGCATGCCCACGGCGCGCTCAAGACGCTCGCCGCCAGCATGAACAAGATCGCCAACGACGTGCGCTGGCTCGCGAGCGGGCCGCGCAGCGGCATCGGCGAATTGAGCATTCCGGAGAACGAGCCCGGCTCGTCGATCATGCCGGGCAAGGTCAATCCGACGCAGAGCGAGGCCGTCACCATGCTGGCCGCGCAGGTGTTCGGCAACGACGTGGCCATCAACATCGGCGGCGCCTCGGGCAACTTCGAGCTGAACGTGTTCCGCCCGATGGTGGCGCACAACTTCCTGCAGAGCGTGCGCCTGCTGGCTGACGGCATGGTGAGCTTCAACGACCACTGCGCCGTGGGCATCGAGCCGAACCGCGAACGCATCACCGAGCTGGTGCGGCGCTCGCTGATGCTGGTGACCGCGCTCAACACGCACATCGGCTACGACAAGTCGGCGTACATCGCGAAGAAGGCGCACAAGGAAGGCACCAGCCTGCGCGAAGCCGCGATGGCCTCGGGCCATCTCACGGCCGAGCAGTTCGACCAGTGGGTGGTGCCGGAGAACATGACGGGCCGCTGATCCGGGCCGCGCAAAAAAAGGACCCGCGCGGGTCCTTTTTGTTGCCGGCCGGTCAGTAGCCGATGGTGTAGCGCTGGCGCGAGTGCGCGGGTTTCTCGAGTTCGTCGATGAATGCGATCGCGTAGTCCTCGAACGTGATCCAGCTGCGGCCTTCGGCGCTCACGAGCAGGTCGTCCTTGCCCAGGCGGAACTTGCCCGTGCGCTCGCCTTCGACGAATTCGGCCGAGGGCGACAGGAAGGTCCAGTCGAGTTCCTTCTCGCCCTGCAGCACTTGCAGGAATGCGGCGCCGGCCGAGGCCTCGGCCTTGTACGCCTCGGGGAAGTTCGGCGTATCGATCACCTTCAGGCCCGGCGCCGCGAACAGGCTGCCGGCGCCGCCGACCACCAGCAGGCGCTTCACGCCCGCGCGCTTGGCCGGCTCGATGATGGCCGCGGGCGGCACGGTGGAGAAGTGCGCAGCGCTGAACACGGCGTCGTGGCCGGCCAGTGCCTTCTCGAGCGCGGCGCTGTCGAGCACGTCGAGGTCGACAGCCTTCACATTGGCGCGGCCCGAGAGCTTTTCGCTCGCCTTGCGCGCGATGGCCGTCACGGTGTGGCCGCGGCGCAGGGCTTCGTCGAGAAGGCGGCCGCCGGCGCGTCCGGTGGCGCCGATGATGGCGATGTGGCTCATTGAATGGCTCCAGAAAGTGGTTGGGATGAACCGCATCTTAGGTTTCTGCTTTCGAAAGAAATACCTCGATTTGCGCGCTTGTTTATTCCTAAAATCGTTCGAATGGATCGATTGAATGCAATGCGCGTGTTCGTCACCGTGGCGGATTCGGGCAGCCTCTCGGCCGCGGCCGACAAGCTCGACCTCTCGCGCCCGGTGGTCACGCGCTACGTGGCCGAGCTCGAGCAATGGACGGGTGCGCGCCTCTTGCACCGCACGACGCGCCGGCTGAGCCTCACGGCGGCGGGCGAGGAACTGCTGCCGCGCTGCCGCCAGGTGCTCGAGCTCGCTGGCGACATGCAGGAAGCTGTGCGGCAGCCGGCCGAGGCGCCGCGCGGCCAGCTGCGCATCACGGCCAGCACCTCGTTCGCACAGGCGCAGCTGGCCGATGCGGTGGCCGACTACGTGCGGCTCTATCCCGGCGTGGCGGTCGACCTGGTGCTGCTGGACCGGGCGGTGAACCTGGTGGACGAGCGCATCGACCTGGCGATCCGCGTGGCGGTGGAGATCGATCCCAACCTCATTGCGCGGCGGCTCACCGATTGCCGCTCGGTGGTGTGCGCATCACCCGGCTATCTGAAGGAGCACGGGCAGCCGCTGCGCGTGGAGGAACTGGCCCAGCGCAACTGCCTCACGCACTCGTACTTCGGGCGCAGCCTCTGGAACTTCACGCGCAGGGACGACGGCACGCCCGTTTCGGTGGCCGTGGGCGGCAACGTGTCGACCAACGATGCCGCGAGCCTGATGCATCTGGCGCGGGCCGGGGCCGGCATCACGATGCTGCCGACCTACCTGACCGCCGGCTTGCTGCAGGCCGGCGAACTGGTGCGGCTGTTCCCGGAATTCGAGCCGCAGGTGGTCGGCATGTATGCGGTGTATGCCTCGCGCAAGCACATGCCGGCCACGCTGCGCACGATGCTCGATTTCCTGGCCAGGCGATTCACCGAGGTGCCCGCCTGGGACCTGCCGCATGCAGGCCGGGAACTCAATGCGAGCCGCCGCCCTGTGGTGCGCTCGACGTCATGAGCTTGTCGGTGTAGGCGATGGCCATGGCCGAGAACAGGAAGGCGATGTGGATCACGGTCTGCGCAATCAGCACCCGGTCGGTGTAGTTGTCCGCATTGATGAAGGTCTTCAGCAGGTGGATCGAGCTGATGCCGATGATGGCGGTGGCCAGCTTCACCTTGAGCACCGAGGCGTTCACATGGCTCAGCCACTCAGGCTGGTCGCGGTGGCCTTCGAGGTCCATGCGGCTCACGAAGGTTTCGTAGCCGCCCACGATCACCATGATCAGCAGGTTGGAGATCATCACCACATCGATCAGCGCCAGCACCACCAGCATGATCACGGTTTCGTTGAGCGTGCCCACCGGCGCGGTGGTCTTGTAGCCGATGCTGGTGATCAGCGCCTGCAGCGCGTCCTTGCTGCCGAAGGCCGCCTCCACCAGATGCAGCAGCTCGACCAGGAAGTGCACCACGTACACCGCCTGCGCCACGATCAGCCCCAGGTAGAGCGGCAGCTGCAGCCAGCGGCTCGCGAAAATCAGCTTGGGCAGCGGCCGCAGCGGCGAGCCGCGGGCTGGAACAGGCGTATTCGGGCGGTCGAAGGATTCGGGTGCGGACATGGAGAGGATGATTGGAAGCGACCGGCGATTCTAGAGGTGCCCCCATGTCCGACTCGTGATAACCCTGCGAACTAACATCGCAACCGTCAGTGACCCGTAAGTGGGCCCCCCGACATTACGGCCGCACCTACCAAGGAGACAAGAAAATGAGCAGCAGCGCATCGAAGAACATCGAATCCGTCCTGGTCGAGAACCGCGTGTTCCCGCCCGACGCCCGCGCCCGCACCGGCGCGCGCATTGCCGGCATGGCCGCCTACGAGGCCCTGTGCCGGGAGGCCGAACAGGACTTCGAAGGTTTCTGGAGCCGCCTGGCCAAGGACAACCTGGACTGGACCCGGCCCTTCACGAAGACACTCGACGAGTCGAAGGCGCCGTTCTACGAGTGGTTCGGCGACGGCGAACTCAACGCCAGCGCCAACTGCCTGGACCGCCACATCGGCACCCCCGTCGAGCACAAGACCGCCATCGTCTTCGAAGCCGACGACGGCGCCGTCACCCGCGTCACTTACAAGGAACTGCTCGCC
>NZ_RXFQ01000030.1 GCF_003951285.1 Variovorax beijingensis
TCACCCGGGCGGGCGCAAGGTTCCGGCGTTTCGCCATCCAAGGCGGCTGGATGCTTCGGATGCCGCATTGCGAACGGCGGTCGCGGCGCTGGAGTTCCAGTCGGCCGAAAAACCGTCCCGATGCCCGAGCGCCGTGATCACCACAACGGGTTCGCCATCGTGGTCGAGCACGGGGGCGCTGAAGGCGTTGACGCCGGGAATCGGCTTTCCCTCGGCGCGCGTGACGCCGTGCTCGCGAAGCTCCGCCACAGCCTGCTGAAGCTCCCCGGCCTTCGGCTTGCGCAGCGGCGCCTTCCGATCGTCCGGGTCTCCGAGCGCTACCGCCATGGCCTTCTCGATGCGTTCGGCGGGCAGCACGGCGGCAAAGGCGCGGCCGGTGGCCGTGCCGAGTATCGACATCACGGTTCCAGCGCGCATGGAGACGTGCAGCGGTTCGCGCGCCTCGATCATCCGGATGATCGTTGGTCCGAAGTTGCCCCAGATGGCCACTGCGACCGCATGCCCGGTGGACGCCGCAAGCTGCTGGGCAACGGGCAACGCCACCCGGACCGGGTCCAGCTGGTGCAGGCATGTCAGCCCCAGGCGCAGCGCGGCCGGGCCGAGCGCATAGCGGCCGGTGTCGGATTCCTGTTCGATCAGCCCGAGCTTGCCGAAGCTCACCAGATACGGGTGCGCACGTGAAGCGGGCAGCCCGGATCGGTTCGAGAGGTCCCTGAGCGTCAAGGGCGTCTGGCTGTCGGCCAGCGCAAGCAACAGCCGCCCGCCGACTTCGATCGCCTGGACGGCCCGCTGCGCCTTGTCTTCCTTCGCAGCTTCTTCGGGGTGGCTGTCTCGCATATCGCCTTTCAGGTTGCCGCAAGTCTAGTTCGCGCGGGAGGAAGGGATTCACCGCGTGCAGGCCCTCGGCAGGGCCGACCCTGGGGAAAACACCTAATTCCTCCTATGCAAATTAGTTTGCCATAAACAAATTCAGATTGCATACTGCAAACGCGTTTGTTTTAGACAAATCCAGACCCAGGAGCCCCCGCATGAACACCGCCAAGAAATTCGCCTCGCAAGCCGACCTCGAAGAGAAGCAGGTCAGCTTCACCAGGCTCTCGGAACACGCCTGGGCCTATACCGCCGAAGGCGACCCGAACACCGGCATCATCGTGGGGGACGACGCCGTGCTCGTGGCCGACACCCAGGCCACGCCGGCCATGGCGCAGGACGTGGTCAGGCGCATCCGCGAGGTGACCGACAAGCCGATCAAGTACGTGGTGCTCACCCACTACCACGCGGTGCGCGTGCTGGGCGCGAGCGGCTTCGATCCGCAGCAGATCATTGCGAGCCAGGACACGCGCGACCTGATCGTCGAGCGCGGCGAACAGGACAAGGCCAGCGAGATCGGCCGCTTCCCGCGCCTGTTCCGCAACGTGGAGACCGTACCGCCGGGCCTGACATGGCCCACCATGACCTTCACCGGCAAGATGACGCTGTGGCTCGGCAAGCTCGAGGTGCAGCTGCTGCAGCTCGGGCGCGGCCACACCAAGGGCGACACGGTGGTCTGGCTGCCGCAGGACCGCGTGCTGCTCAGCGGCGACCTGGTCGAGTTCGATGCCACGCCCTACGCCGGCGATGCCTATTTCAAGGATTGGCCGCAGACGCTCGAGAACCTCGCAGCCTTGAAACCCGCCGCACTGGTTCCGGGCCGCGGCCCCGCCCTGCTGGGCGAGGAGCAGGTGGCCGCCGGCCTCAGGGCCACCGGCGGCTTCATTGCCGACGTGCGCGCCTGCGTCGAAGCCGGCGTGGCCGCGGGCAAGGACCTTCATGCGGTCTACCAGGACACCTTCGCCCAGCTCAAACCCAAGTACGGCCACTGGGTCATCTTCGACCACTGCATGCCTTTCGACGTGACGCGCTGCTACGACGAAGTGACCCAGCACCCGCACCCGCGCATCTGGACGGCCGAGCGCGACATCGAGATGTGGAAGACGCTGGAGGGTTGAACCCGCCTCGCGCCGCAGGAGACAGACAAGCCATGCCATCGAATGAACTTGCGTCCCGCAAGGGGGACGCCCTCGACTACCAGAAGCTGGTGTTCGACTACACCCGCCATCCCGACCAGGACGCCGCGGTACCGGTGCGCCGCCCGGTGGTCGTCATAGGCGCAGGCCCCGTGGGGCTGGCGCTGGCCATCGACCTGGCACAGCGCGGGATTCCGGTGGTCCTCCTGGACAACGACAACGCGCTGTCCACCGGCTCGCGCGCCATCTGCTTTGCGAAGCGCACGCTCGAGATCTTCGATCGGCTCGGTTGCGGCGACCGCATGGTCGGCAAGGGCGTGTCGTGGAACGTCGGCCGCGTGTTCTTCAGGAACGAGGAGATCTACAGCTTCGACCTGCTGCCGGAAACCGGACATGCGCGCCCCGCCTTCATCAACCTGCAGCAGTACTACGTGGAAGGCTTCCTGGCCGAGCGCGCCGCGGAGTTGCCGCTGATCGACCTGCGCTGGAAGAACAAGGTCGCGGGCGCGGTGCAGTACGCGGACCACGTCGCGTTGACGGTCGAGACCCCCGAGGGGCCCTACCGGCTCGATGCCGGCTACGTCGCGGCCTGCGACGGGAGCCGCTCGAGCGTGCGCGGACTGCTCGGGCTGGAAAGCAAGGGGCGCCAGTTCAAGGACCGCTTCCTGATCGCCGATGTGAAGATGAAGCTCGACCGGCCCGCCGAGCGCTGGTTCTGGTTCGATCCCGAATTCCATCGCAACCAGAGCGTGCTGCTGCACATGCAGCCGGACAACGTCTGGCGCATCGACTTCCAGCTCGGCTGGGACGCCGATCCGGAGGAAGAAAAGAAACCCGAAAAGATCATTCCGCGCGTGAAGGCGCTGCTGGGTGAAGACGCGCAGTTCGATCTCGAATGGGCCAGCGTCTACACCTTCTCCTGCCTGCGGATGGACCGGTTCCGGCACGGCCGCGTGTTCTTCGCCGGAGACTCTGCGCACGGTGTTTCCCCGTTCGGCGCCCGCGGTGCCAACTCGGGTGTGCAGGATGCGGAGAACCTGGCGTGGAAGCTTGCCGCGGTCCTGCAGCGCCAGGCGCCCGACGCGCTGCTCGACAGCTACGGCCAGGAGCGCGAGTACGCCGCCGACGAGAACATCCTCAACTCGACGCGCGCCACCGACTTCATCACGCCCAAGAGCGAGGTCAGCAGGCTGTTCCGGGACGCGGTACTGGAACTTGCCAAGTTCCACGCCTTTGCACGCACCCTGGTCAACAGCGGCCGCCTGTCGGTGCCGGCCACGCTGCACACCTCGGCCTTGAACACGCCGGACGCCGACGCCTTCGAGGGGCGCATGGTGCCGGGCGCCGTGGCGGCGGACGCGCCGGTGATCCGCGCCGATGGCACCGCGGGGTGGCTGCTGCAGGAAGCAGGCAGGGGCACGTTCACGGCCGTGGTGTTCGGCAGCGGCGAGGTCGCGGACCGCGCAGCCCGCGCTGCGGCCGAGGCTGGCACCGCCGCCGGTGTACCCATCGAGACGGTGCGCATCCCGATCGATGAAGCTCATGCGCTGGCGGCCGAGCGCTACGACGCACGCGCCGGCACGGTCTACCTGCTGCGCCCCGACCAGCACGTGTGCGGGCGCTGGCGCCGGGCCGACGCCGGCCTCATGCGCGCCGCGCTCGATCGCGCACTCTGCAATGCCTGAAGGAATCCTGCCATGCCGCAAGCCGCTGCCGCGCAACTGACGACCGCACCGAACATCGAGGCCCCGGACGATTTCTACGAAGCGCTGATCGAAGCGCACCAGGGGCTCTCCACGGACCAGAGCCACGCCTTCAACGCGCGGCTGGTGCTGGTCCTGGCCAATCACATCGGATCGCTGCCCGTGCTGCGCGAGGCGTTCGCCGCTGCGGCACGCCAGTGAAAGCACCCATCACAACCACCGGAGACAAACCCATGATTCGCCTTTTCCTGACCGGCCTGGCGCTGGCCGCAAGCACCCATCTCGCCGTCGCGCAGGACAGCAAGCCCATCGAATGGGTGGTGGGCTACGCCGCGGGCGGCGGCTCCGATTCCGTTGCGCGCGCCACGGCAGAGGCGATGACAAAGAGCCTGGGCCGGCCCATCGTCATCAACAACAAGCCCGGTGCGGCGACCAACATCGCCGCGGACTACGCCGCCCGCTCGAAGGACTACGGCAGCATCATGCTGACGGCCGACTTCGCCACGCTCGCAGCCAACCCGTTCCTGTTTTCCAAGCTCAGCTACAACGCCGAGAAGGACCTCGCGCCGGTCGGCATGCTGGCGCGCTTCCCGCTCGTCCTGGTGGTCGGTCCCCAGGTGCCGGCGAAGAACTTCAAGGAGTTCATCGCGTGGGCCAAGGCGCAGCCGGGCGGCGTGAACTACGCGTCGGCCGGCGCCGGCAGTCCGCACCACCTGGCCACCGAGCTGCTGCGCGAAAAGACCGGCACCGCGATGACGCACGTCGCCTACCGCGGCGCGGCGCCTGCGATGCAGGACATCCTCGGCGGCCAGGTGCCCTTCATGATGGTCGACACGGCCAGCGGCAACCAGTTCGTGCTGGCCGGCAAGGTCAAGGCGATCGGCGTTGCCAGCGCAAAGCGCATCGCGACGCTGCCCGACGTGCCGACCCTCGCGGAGCAAGGGCTGTCCGACTACGAGGCCTATGCGTGGCAGGGACTGGCGGTGCCCAGCGCCACGCCCGCAGAGACGGTCGAGAAACTCAACAAGGCACTGGTCGATGCACTGAACTCGGCCCCAGTGAAGGCCCGGTTCCTGGCGCTCGGCGTCGAAGGACTGCCAGGCACGCCGAACGACATGGCCGCGTATGTGAAGGGCGAGCGCGAACGTTGGGGCCGCCTCATCAAGGCGAACAACATCAAGGTCGACTGATCGGGTCCGTGTTGCCGGACGGGCGCGCGCTCCGGGCCGACGGTTGAAGGCGGGCTCCGAGTTGCATACGGCAGAACTCCTATTTATGTCTCTCATTCTGGACATATTCTCAAGTTTTGTCTAATATGAGATACATATATGCCTTCTGCAGCCCCACCCCTCGCCCCGGCGGCCGATCGCCGCCTCGCAGCGTTCGGCCGGCGCATCCACGCTCGCCGCAAGGCCCTGAAAGTCAGCGCCACCACAGCGGCGGAGGCTGCGGGCGTGTCCCGCATGACGCTGCACCGTATCGAACGCGGCGAGCCCTCGGTCACGATGGGGGCCTACATGAATGCCCTCGCCGCGCTGGGGCTGGATGTCGACGTGGTCCCGTCAACGCAATCCGCACCCCCGGTGCCTATTGCGGGCGGCGTTCGAATCTCCGATTACCCCCAACTGCGCCGGCTCGCCTGGCAGTTGGCGCCGGATACCGAGCTCACACCCGCAGAGGCGTGGGCCACCTACGAACGCAACTGGCGCCATGTCGACGCATCGGCGCTCGATGCGCGGGAGCGGCAACTGCTCGACGAACTGGCACGCGCATTGGGCAGAAAGCCGCTGCATGTTTGAACGACCGCACCACCGACGGGTCGCCGAGGCACTTGCAATGCTCGATGCCGACTTGCTCGCCGAGAACCACTGCCTGTTCGGCGGCGGCACGGCCATCGCGCTTCGCTATGGCGAGTACCGCGAATCGGTGGACATCGACTTCCTCGTTTCCGATATCGATGGCTACCGGCAGCTGCGCCAGCTGCTGACCGGTGAGCAGGGGCTGAGCGCGCTGGCCCGCAAGGGCGCGAAGATTCAGCAGACCGGCGAACTTCGCGCCGATCAATATGGCATCCGATCGATGGTGCGTGTGGGTGACGTCGATATCAAGTTCGAGATCGTGCTCGAAGCACGTATCGAGCTCGATATACCAGGCGAGCAAGACCGCATCGGCGACATTGCCGCGCTCACAGCGCTGGACATGGCCGCGAGCAAGCTGCTTGCAAATTCGGATCGCTGGGCCGACGACAGCGATCTGGCAAAGGCCGTGAACGCGCTGCTGACACGCCACGGACGGATGGACCGCTGCATGGCGGTGCTGCAAATGACGCCGGCTGTGACACCCGCGCTGCTTCGCCAGCGCATCAAGGCCTTGCTGCCCCGAGTTCCAAGCGCCAGGGGCAAAGCCGCCAACCTCTGAGAGCAGGTCCCGTCCCGTCAAAGAAACGCGATCGACAGCCAGGGATCGCCGCCACTGCAATCGTCGCCACCAGCAGTGCCACCATGCCCCGGGCGTGTCCGGCGCCCCCAGGCGCTACCCTAGTGGTTGTCCTCGATGTTGAGGACTTTTCCCAAGCCCAGAAAATAGTTGGCAAACGCAAGCAGCGCCGCCGTCACCGCAATGTAGACAGCGGAGAGCGCCGCCAGGGTCGGGTCGGCAAACTCCCGAACATAGTTGTACATGGCCACCGGCAGCGTCTGCGTGTCCTGTGTCGTCACGAAAAGCGATGCAGTGAATTCGCTGAAAGACATGATGGCGGCGAACAGCCATCCACCGAAGAGCCCCGGAGCCAGAAGAGGAACCGTGACGGTGAAAAGCACCTTCACCGGCGACCCGCCCAGGCTGGCCGCCGCCTGCTCGAGCCGTTCGTCCAGGTTCTCCATGGAAACATAGACGCTCCTGAGCACAAAGGGCAGCACCAGCATGACGTGGCACAGGATGACGATGCCGTATCCACGTTGCACCGAGGTCTGCGACACCAGGATGAGCAGGCCCAGCCCCAACGTGAAGTGCGGCACCACCAGCGGCGAATGCAGGATCGCGAGGAGGAGCTGCTTGCCCCGGAACTCCAGCCGCTTCACGGCGATGGACAGACAGGTACCGATCACCAAGGCCAGGAAAGAAGACCATCCGGTGACGACCATGCTCGAGCGAAATCCTTCCTGGAAATCCGGATAGCTGAACACCCGCGCAAACCACTTGAGCGAATACGATTCAGGCGGAAAGGCAAGGATCGCTTTTTCGTTGAATGCGGCGATCGTCACCACCACCACCGGCAACAATACGAATGCAAGCAGGATGGCGATCAGCAGCGGCCCGGCAACACGCAGCGGCAGAGGCAGGGAACTTCGGATTTTCATTTCAGTGTCCTCCCACGGCCTTCAGGCGCTTCGTCAGCAGTCCCAAGGCAAAGAGCGCCGCGGTCGTCATCAGCAGCCCCATCACGCTCAAGCTGGCTGCCAGCGGAAAATTCATGGATGAAAAGCCGAGCTGGTAGACCAGGGTCGACACCGTGGGCACGCGGCCTCCGCCAATCATCTGGGGCGTCGCAAAGGCACTGAAGGTCCAGGCAAAGGCGGTCGTGATGCTGGCCAGGATGCCCGGCATCGAAAGAGGCAGCGTGACCGTGACGAAAGTCCTGACGGGGCCCGCGCCCAGGCTTTGCGCGGCCTTTTCATAGTCGCGGTTGATGTGCGAGATCGCCGTGGCGAGCATCAGGACCACCACGGGAATCGTCACGTGCACCAGCGCAACGAGCACGCCCAGGTGGGTGAACATGAGCTCGAACGGCCATTCGATCAAGCCGAGCTTTCGCAAGGTGCCGTTGATGAAGCCGTTGCTGCCCAGCACCGCGATCCACGAGTAGGTCCGGACGATTTCACCCAGGAACAGCGGCGTGATCGAAACGATCAGGATGAAGGATTTGAGAGCCCGGTTCTTCACGCGAACCAGGGCGTAGGCCAGGGGATAGGCGGCGACAAGCGAAAACACCGTCGTCTCCACACTCAGCAACAAGGTATTGGCAAACGCGTCGAGATAGATCGACTTGCCCATGCCGGAAAAATTGGCGAAGGTCAGCCCGCCGACATCCAGTGAGCCGGGGACAAACGCCCGAAAGCTGAACTGGAACACCGCGGCCAGCGAGACGGCGATGCCCATCGCAACAATGACGGCTGGAGATACCAGCCAGGCCCGTAGATCGGAGCGCATTCCTGAACCTTGTTCCAGAGACCCGACGGGGTTAGTTCATGATGTTCTCGGTGAACCACTTGCGCCACTCCGCAGTCTTCTCGGCGCGCAGCTTGTTGTCGATGACGATGGTCTGGGTGTCCCACTGTGCCTTGGTGGTGAACACGCCGGGCAGCTTGGCGTCTTCGGCCGAAACCGTTGCGTTGTCGACGACCGGGCTGGCCTTCTTCGAAGCCACGATCTTCGACTGCACTTCGGGCGACAGCGCAATGTTCAGGAACTTGTGGGCCAGGTCAGCCTTGGTGCTTCCCTTCATGATGGCCATGGTGTCAACGCCGAGCACCGCACCTTCCTTGGGCATGACCACCTTGATCGGCACGCCCTGGCTGGCCATGTGGTACGCATTCATCGAAAGAATGACTTCGACGGGCGTTTCCCCGGTGGCGATCAATTGCTGCGCATTGGCGTCGTTGGTATAGAAGGCCTTGAAGTTGGGCTTGAGCGCCTTGAGTTTGTCCTGGCCTTTTTCCCAGGACCTGGCATCTCCGCCCGACAGCATGGCGGAAACCGCAATCAAATGGCTGGGATCGAAGTCAGGGGCGCTGATCTTGCCTTTCAGGGCCGGATGCCACAGGTCATTCCAGCTTTCGAATTTGACGCTGGGCGGCAGCAGGTCGGCGCGATAGCCGATGGAATACACATAGGCCCAGCTGCCGATGTGGTACGGGCTGATCCTGGCGCGGTCGACCAGGCGGCTGGCGTTCGGGATCTTGCTGCTGTCGAGTTGCTCGAACAGGTCGCTGTTCACGTAGAGCCAGCCGACATGCGAGGTCGTGAACGTGATGTCGCTTTCGGGCTTGGAGGCGAGCTTGGCCTTGTTCAGGCGGTCGATGGTGCCGCCGGTCACGTACTTCACCGGCACGCCGGTCTGTTTCGTGAACTCCTTGCCGATGTTCTCGTCGATGAGGTCGCGGAAGCTGCCACCCCATGTGCTCACCACCAGGGCGTTGTCCTGCGAGTAGGCCGATGTGGCGGCCAGCGTGGCGGAAAGCACGCACAGTGTCAAAAGCTTGCGAATCATTGAAAACCCTCAGATCGAAAAGTTGAACGTTGGTCGGAGCTGGCAATCCGTCGGCGAGTCGCACTGAAGTGCAAGCATTGCGCCAGCACCATGTCCACTCACCTCAGCGACCGGATGATGTGGAACTCGCGACTTGCGGCCAAGTCGCCTTTTACTTAGAGGTGCCTCAATTTTCCTGATGGGCGCGGGTCCGCGGGCAAAGCTCGGAAATTCCTAAACGGTCGCCCGGAAAATACAAATGGCACCGATGCCCGGCGCCGATGACCATTGCCATTCCCGTCATCAGCCCCCAGCAACATGAAACACACCCGCATCCGGCCTTTCAATACCAAGGTCACGTACCCGGAACAGAAGCTCGACAACGACCTTTGCCAGGCCGTTGTCGCCCGAGGCAGCACCGTTTTCCTGCGCGGGCAGATCGGGCAGGACCTTGAAACGTCCGAGAGCGTCTGTATCGGGGACGTCAGCGGTCAAGCGGAGCAGGCCATGGCGAACATCGCGATGCTGCTCAAGGAGGCCGGCGGCGAACTCCAGGACATCTGCAAGATCACGATCTACATCATCGATCCGCGTTACCGCGAGGCCGTATATCTCGTCGTGGGCCGCTGGCTGAAAGGGGTTTTTCCCGTGTCGACAGGCATCGTGGTGTCTGCCCTGGCCCGTCCGGAATGGCTGGTGGAAATTGATGCCACGGCCATGATTCCCGACTGAGCCCCATGACGTTCTCCATCATCGCGCGCTGCCCCGCCACCGGGCAGTTCGGTGCCGCCGTTGCCTCGTCCTCCCCCGCGGTCGCCGCGCGTTGCATCCGCGGCCGCACGCACGTGGGCGCCGCCGCCAGCCAGAACATCACCGATCCGGACCTGGGCCCGCTCGCCCTGGACCTGCTCGCCAGCGGACTGACACCGGCGCAAGCGGTGGCCGAGCTGCAAAAGCGTCCCTTCATCGACTACCGCCAGGTGATGGCCATCGATGCGTCGAACCCCCCGGTGGTTTTCACCGGGGCCAAGGCGCTCGGCACCCTGGCCAGCGTGGTCGGCACGCATGCTGCATGCGCCGGCAACATGCTGCTCACACGCGAGGTGCCCCAGGCGATGCTCTCGGCATTCGAGAGCGCCGAAGGCCCGCTGGCCGAACGCCTGATGCAGGCCATGCTCGCCGGCCAGGCGGCCGGTGGCGAGGAAGGCCCAGTGCATTCGGCCGGCCTGCTGGTCTACGGGGAGCAGAACTGGCCGATCGTGGATCTGCGGCTGGACTGGGTGGAGCTCGACCCGGTGCAGGCCCTCTACGCCACCTGGAAGGTGTATGAACCGCAGCTGCAGGCCTACATCACGCGGGCGCTCGACCCGCGTGCAGCCCCCAGCTTCGGGGTGCCTGGAGACCTCTGAAGGGCCGCCGGTACACTGGACTGTCAACGTCCCGCGCCGCTCCCCAGCCTCTTCTCTACCTCGACATGCTCAACCGCGTTTCCTTGCGTCAGATGGAGTACTTTGTCGCCACCGCGACGCACGGCAGCATCGCCGCTGCGTCGGCGCAGATCCATATCTCCTCGCCTTCGATCTCCGCGGCCATTGCGCATCTCGAGTCCGAGCTGAACGTGCAGTTGTTCGTGCGCCATCCTTCCAAGGGACTGGGACTGACCGCCATCGGCACCCTGGTGCTGCGGCAGTGCGAAGACGTGCTCGACCAGTCTTCCCGCCTGTATGAGATCGCCTCGGATTCGAGCGATGTCATGCAAGGCGTCTTGCGGGTGGGCAGCTTCCAGTCGCTCACCGCCATGATTGCACCCGAGGTCATCTTCGGATTTTCCCGGGCGTTCGAGACGGTGGAAGTGGAGATGGTCGAAGGCGACCAGGTGGTCTTGATGAACAAGATCCGTGCGCTCGAGATCGACCTGGCGATCACCTACGACCTGCACCTGGGCGACGACATCGAGTTCGAAACCCTGGCGACGCTGCCGCCTTATGTGCTGGTGAGCGAACTGCATCCGTTGGCGCAGGAGAAGGCCGTCACGTTCGAGGAGCTGGCAGCCCAGCCCTACGTGCTGCTCGACCTGCCGATGAGCCGGGAGTATTTCACCTCGCTTTTCGCCAAGGCCGGCGTCACGCCGAACATCGTGGCGCGCTCGCGGTCCGAGGAAGTGGTGCGCTCCATGGTGGCCAACGGCATCGGGTATGCGCTGTTCAACGTGCGGCCCAAATCGAACCAGGCGCTCGACGGCAAACGCATGGTGCGTGTGCGCCTGGCCGGCACCAATCGCCCGATGCAGCTTGGCCTGGCAACCTACAAGCCGATGAAGCAGTCGCGGCTGACCCGCGTCTTCATGGAGCGCTGCCGCGCCTACATCTCCGACCAGTACATCCCCGGCATGAGCGCGGCGAGATTCTTCGACCCCCACATCGCAGCGCCCTGAAGCGCCCAACGCATCGCCATGGATCAAGAAAGTGCCGCAAGCATGTCCAGCACCTCGCTGCTGGAGACCCTGATTGCCTTCCCCTCGGTTTCCCTGAAACCGAACATCGGGCTCATCCACAAGGTGCAGGAGATCCTGGCGGAAGCCGGCATCGAATCGACCCTTGCACCGGACCCGCAGGACGCCAGCAGGACCAACCTGTTCGCCACGGTGGGCCCGCAAGGCGTTCCGGGTGTCCTGCTCTCCGGGCACACCGACGTGGTGCCCGTGGACGGCCAGCCCTGGACTTCGCCGCCCTTCGAGGCCACGCACAAGGATGGCCGCATCTACGGACGCGGCGCGGCCGACATGAAGGGCTTCGTCGCCTGCGCCGTCATCGCCATGGTGGCTGCGGCCCGCAGGCCGCTGAAGCGCCCCCTGCAACTGGCCCTGTCCTTCGACGAGGAGATCGGCTGCGTCGGCGTGCGCCACCTGCTGCGCCGGCTCGAGAACGACCTCCCTGCACCCTACCTTTGCATCGTCGGCGAGCCCACGCTGATGCGTATCGGCACGGGTCACAAGGGCAAGTCTGCCTATCGGGCCGTCTGCTGCGGCCAGGCCGGCCATTCGGGCCTGGCGCCCAGGTTCATCAACGCCGTCCACATGGCCACTGACCTCGTCGCGTCGGTGCGCGAGGTGCAGCGCGAACTGTCGGAGACCGGCCCCCGCGAGGAAGGCTACGGCGTACCCTACTCCACGGTCCATGTCGGCGTGATCCACGGCGGACGGGCCCTGAACATCGTGCCCAGCGAATGCGAAGTCAGCTTCGAGATCCGCCATGTCTCGCAAGATCAGCCCGAGGAGATCCTGGCCCGCGTGCTGCAGCGCCTGGCCGACCGCGTGGCGGCCGATGCGGTGCATCCCGAGGCCCCGTTGCCGAACATCCAGCTGACCAACAGCTATCCCAGCCTGAGCACGCCCGAGGATTCGCCGGCCGTCAGCTTGCTCGGTTCCTTGCTGCCCCCCGGCACCCGCTGCACCAAGGTCGATTTCGGATCCGAAGGCGGCTTGTTCAAGCAGAGCTGGCGCGAAACGCCGGTGCTGATCTGCGGCCCCGGCAGCATCGAGGTGGCGCACAAGGCCGATGAATACGTGGAACTGTCGCAGATCGAAGCCTGCGACCGGATGATGGCCGCCCTCGTCGACTTTCTCTGCCAGTAGGCCTCAGCGCATGCGCAGGATTTCGCGGTCGACGCCGCGGACATCCGTCTTGCCGCAGAAGGCCATGGAGAGATCGAGTTCGTTCTGAATGAGGTGCAAGGCCGTGGCAACGCCTTTCTCCCCCAGGGCGCCCAGGCCGTACATCATGGCGCGGCCGATGTAGGTGCCGCGCGCCCCGAGGGCGATCGCCTTCAGCACGTCCTGCCCCGAGCGGATGCCGCCATCCATGTGCACCTCCACCCGATGTCCGACGGCCTCCACGATGCGTGGCAGGGTGGAGATCGACGACGAGGCGCCGTCGAGCTGCCGCCCGCCGTGGTTGGACACCACGATGGCATCGGCCCCGCTTTCAACCGCCAGCCGCGCATCTTCGGGATCCTGGATGCCCTTGACGATCAGCTTGCCGTTCCAGCGCTTCTTGATCCATTCGATGTCTTGCCACGACAGGCGTGGATCGAACTGTTCCCGGGTCCACTCCACCAGCGAGCCGATGTTGTCCACGCCCTTCGCGTGACCGACGATGTTGCCGAAATGGCGATGCCGGGTGCCCAGCATGTTCCAGCACCAGCGCGGCTTGCTCGCCAGGTTCACGAGGTTGCGCAGGGTCGGCCGAGGGGGCGTGGACAGGCCGTTTTTCCTGTCCTTGTGCCGCTGTCCGAATACCTGCAGGTCCATGGTGACCACGAGCGCGGAACAGTTGGCGTTGCCGGCCCTCTCGATCAGGCCTTCCACGAAGCTGCGGTCGCGCAGCACATAGAGCTGGAACCAGAACGGATGGCGGCCGGTCGCTTCGGCCACCGCCTCGATCGGGCAAATGCTCATGGTCGACAAGGTGAACGGTATGCCGAACTTCTGCGCCGCACGCGCCGCCAGGATCTCGCCATCGGCATGCTGCATGCCGGCGAGACCCGTGGGCGCGATCGCCACCGGCATGCTGACCGGCTGGCCCACCATGGTGCTGGCGGTGCTGCGCTCGGTGATGTCCACCGCCACGCGCTGGCGAAACTCGATCCTGCCGAAATCCTCTTCGTTGGCACGGTAGGTGTATTCGGTCCACGAGCCGCCATCCACGTAGTCGTAGAACATCCGGGGCACGCGTTTCCTCGCCAGGCGGCGCAGGTCTTCGATGCAGGTGATCTCGGCCATGCAGGCTCAGGTCTTGCCGTACGACATGTATGCGTCCTGGACCGCGATGTGGTCGGCGATGTATTTCGCGTCGTGCCACACGCCGTAGATGAAGGACGAGGCGCGGTTGACCAGGTTCGGCAGTCCCAGGAAGTAGATGCCGCTCTCGGCGGAGATGCCCCGCTTGTGAAAGGGCGCACCCTTTTCGTCGAAGGCATTGACCTTCAGCCAGCTGTAGTCGAAGGTGAATCCGGTGGCCCAGAGAATCGTCGTGATGCCGGCCTTGGCGAGATCCAGGCTCATGATCGGGTCCTTGAGGCAGTCCGGGTCCGGCAGCAGCTCCCAGGCTTCGGGCTCCGGCGCAAAGGGCAAGCCGTTCTGCTCGATGTAGGCATCCGCTTCGCGCAGCACGTCGAAGTACGCCTGGTCGCCTTCCGCGACATTCCTGGCCAGGCCTTCTTCGAACTCGATGACACCGTCCTTGCAGGCCTTGGTCAGGCCGACCAGCGTCACGCCCATGTGCGCGAGGCGACGGAAATCGACCGTCTTGCCGCCCTCGTAGCCGCTGACGGCAAACGCGACGTGCTGCTTCTTGGGCTTGGTCTTGACCTCGTCCCACAGGCCCAGGGCACCCAGCCACCAGCAGTAATCGCGGCCGCGGTAGGAACGCGGCGGGCGGTAGTGCTCGCCCACCGAGAGATAGACCGTCTTGCCCGCCTTGCGCAGCTCCTCGGCGATCTGCGAGCCTGAAGCGCCCGCACCCACGACCAGCACGGCGCCCTCCCGCAACTGGCCCGGGTTCTTGTACACCGAGGAATGCAGCTGCTGGATGCTGCCGGTTTCGGGAACGATCTTCGGATAGGCCGGAATCTGGAAAGGTCCGGTGGCCGCAACGACGTTGATCGCTTCGATGACCCCCTCCGAGGTCGTGACCTTGAAGCCCGGGCGGCCCACGTTGCGTTCCACCTGCTTGACCTCGACACCGGTGCGCACGGGCGCCTTCAGCATGGCGGCGTAGTCCTCGAAATACTGCGCCATGCGCTCTTTCGGTGGAAATGCCTCCGGCGAAACTCCTTCGAACTTCAACCCTGGAAAACGGTCATGCCAGGCGGGGCCATTCGCGACCAGCGAATCCCAACGCTCCGAGCGCCAGCGTTCCGCGATCCGGTTGCGCTCCAGCACCACATGCGGCACGCCCACGAGCGAAAGATGCTCGCTCATGGCGATGCCGGCCTGGCCAGCGCCGACCACCAAGGTATTGATTTTTTCCACTGACATTTGTGTTCCTAAAGAAGATCGCCACTGATGCACGTCGCCAGGCAGCCTGGAGACACCAGCCATCGATGCAGGCGAGTCTGAAGAAGCACACTGCATTTGAAAATCACGTTTTTCGGACTCAGGGCTTAGGAAAAAGCAAAGCGCTGCCCGAAGGCCCTCGCGGGGGGGCCGTGCCCCAGCGGCTATCGAGACCTTTCGTTTTTCCGAGGGGCCGCCTCAATTTCGGCAAAGGCCCGGACACGGACTCCTGGCTTATCGTTCGCGCATGAAAGTAGTCCACTCCGACCCTGCAGCGCAGCCCGGCCTTTCGCATCCGCAGGCCGACACAGCCGTCAGCCTGGAGGGCGTGGTCAAGAAATACCACGACCAGACCGTGTTGCACGAGGTCTCGCTGAAGATCAAGCGTGGCGAATTCCTCACCCTGCTGGGTCCGTCGGGCTGCGGCAAGACGACGCTGCTCAACCTGATCGCAGGCTTTGCCGAGGCCGACAGCGGCGAGATCTTCATCGAGGGCCAGCCGGTGACCAGCGATCCGCCGCACAAGCGGCAGATCGGCATCGTCTTCCAGAACTACGCGCTCTTTCCGCACATGACCGTGGAGCGCAACATCGGGTATGGACTGCGGATGCGGGGCGTGCCCAAGGACGAGGTGGCCCAGCGCGTCAAGGAAGCGATGGCCATGGTCAAGCTCACCGGCCTGGGGCACCGCAAGCCGCGCGAACTCTCCGGCGGCCAGCAGCAGCGTGTGGCGCTGGCACGCGCACTGATCATCCAGCCCAAGGTGCTGCTGCTCGACGAGCCCTTCTCGGCCCTGGACAAGAGCTTGCGCGGCTCGATGCAGGTCGAGATTCGCGAGATCCAGCGCCGCCTGGGCCTCACGACGGTCTTCGTCACCCACGACCAGGGCGAGGCGCTGGCGATGTCGGACCGCATCGCCGTGATGTCGGCCGGCGTCATCCGCCAGATCGCATCGCCGGCCGACCTGTACCGCAGTCCGCAGGATCCGTTCGTGGCGTCCTTTCTTGGCGACGTGAACATCCTGCCGGCCCACTACCACGGCAAGACCGCCCACGAGATCCAGCTGCGCCTGGGCTCCGGCTATCTCAGCCTGCCGCAGGCTCGGCTGGTCGATGCATCGCACGAAGGCGAAAGGCTGGACGTCTACGTCCGGCCGGAACACATCCTGCTGGAAAGCCTGCATGCCGGTTCGGTCCTGAGCGGCACCGTGATCCACCACGTCTTCCAGGGCGACCACATCAACACCTACTTGGATGTGGATGTTCCGAGGACGGCCCGGCAGGTGGTCACGGTGCGCAGTGCAGGCCTGGGCGCCATGCAGCATTGGCCCGTCGGCTCGGTCGCCGGGCTGGCGCTTCTCGATGAAGGCATCAGCGTCTTCAGCTCCCGCAAGTAACAGCCCCGGCAAGCCCCATGACCGACGTCAGAACCTCCCTTCCAAGTTCAATGCAAGCCATCGTCGCCCGGGAGCCCGGCGATGCCAGCGTGCTGGTGCTGGCCGAGCGCCCCATGCCCGTCCCCGGCGCCGGCGAAGTCCTGCTGCGCGTGCTCGCCGCCGGCATCAACCGGCCCGATGTCATGCAGCGCCAGGGCATCGCCAGGCCCGCGCCCGGCATCACCGACGTCCTCGGACTGGAGGTGTGCGGCGAGGTGGTCGCCTGCGGCCCGGGTGCCGACAGCGCGCTGGTGGGCCAGCGGCTCATGAGCCTGGTGCCCGGTGGGGGCTATGCGCCGTGGTGCACGGCGTCGGTCGATCATTCCTTCGTGGTGCCGGCCCCTCTGTCCGACATCGAGGCCGCGGCCTTGCCCGAAGGACTCTTCACCGTCTGGCACAACCTGTTCGAACTCGGGCGTCTGGCGATGGGCGAGACGGTGCTGATCCACGGCGCCGCGGGCGGCATCGGCACCCTGGCGATCCAGATGGCCCATGCGGCCGGCTGCACGGTCATCGTGACCGACAACGATGAAGCCCGGTTCCCCGAACTGGAGGCCCTCGGCGCCGATCTGGCGATCTGCTGGCCCACCACCGACTTCACCCAGGCCTGCCTGGACTACACCGCGGGGCGTGGCGTGGACGTGGTGCTCGACATCGTCGGCGGCGACTATGTGCGCCGCAATCTTCAAGCCATGGCTTTCGGCGGACGGCATGTCAGCCTGTCCTTCATGCAGGGCTCGGCAGTCAGCATCGAACTGCTGACGCTGATGCAGCGCCAGCTGAGCCTGCACTCCTCCACCATGCGTCCGCAAAGCCACGCCGAAAAGGCCCGCATGGCCAAGGGCCTGGCCCACCACGTGATGCCGCTGCTGAAGAGCCGGCGGATCACGCCGCGCATCCACGCCACTTTTCCGGTCGGCGAGGCCGCGGCATCGCATGCCATGCTGGAAAGCGGCAAGGTGTTCGGCAAGCTGGTGCTGGTGCCCTGATGATGAAACTCCTCTTCGCTCCGACATCGCCCTTCGTGCGAAAGGTCATGGTGTGCGCGCATCTGACCGGACAGGCCGATAAAATCCAGCTCCTGGACAGCGCCGCTCATCCGGTTCGACGCGACCCGCGCATCGCGGCTCACAACCCGCTCGCCAAGGTGCCGACCCTGATCCTGCAAGACGGCCAGGTCCTCTACGACAGCCGGGTGATCTGCGAGTACCTGGCCAGCCAGGCGGACGCGGGGACGATATTTCCCGCGTCCGGCGCCGATCGATGGACAGCGCTCAGCCGCCAGGCGCTGGGCGATGGCCTGCTCGACGCCGCGCTGCTGGCGCGCTACGAGCTGACGGCGCGTCCCCCCGAATTCCAGTGGCCCACCTGGCGCGAGGCCCTGTTGACCAAAGTCACGGCCTGCCTCGCCTCGATCGAAACCATCGCATCCGGGCTGGCCCACGACAAGCCCACCATCGGCGAGATCACCATCGGCTGCGCATTGGGGTATCTGGACTTCCGATTTCCCGAACTGAACTGGCGCGCGAAATGCGGCATCGCCGCCCGTTGGAACGAAGCTTTCCAGAGCCTGCCCGCCATGCAGGCCACCCAACCCTACGAAGCTTGAGAAACGATGACCGAAACCTCGAATCCTCCCATCTCCGTCTGGTTCCTGAACGGCCCCAACGCCAACCTCTATGGCCTGGACTCCAACAAGAACTACGGCACGGACAGTTTCCCCGTCCTGCAGTCGCGCTGCGAGCAAAAGGCCGCCTCGCTGGACGTCCGCCTGCGTTTTCTGCAGTCGAACCATGAAGGACAGCTGATCGACTGGATCCAGGAAGCCCGCGGTGTCGCGGACGGCATCGTCATCAATGCGGCCGGTTTGACCTACACGTCCATCCCCATCCTGGATGCCCTGCTGTCTTTTCCAGGGAAGATCATCGAAGCCCACATGAGCAATATCTGGAAGCGCGAGCCCTTCCGCCATCACTCCTACATATCCAAGGTGGCGGATGGTGTCATTGCCGGACTCGGCGGGGACGGCTACGAGCTCGCCATCGAGGCCGTCGCGCGCCTGGTGCGAAAGAACAAACAGGTTTCCTGAAGATGACGTTTCCTGAAGCAGCGGCTGTCGGCACCTTGGCCTTCTATAGCGACTTCGACGATTTCCAGACCTGGAAGAAGGCGCTTCAGACCCAGCTTCCGGCACTCCAGGTGATCCACGCAAGCCAGACCGAGCGGCCGGAAGAGATCGACTACGCCATGGTCTGGAAACCCCCGCAGGGCATTTTCGAACGGATGACGAATCTGCGGCTGATCATCAACCTGGGCGCCGGAGTCGACTCGCTGGTGGGGCGCGACGACCTCCCAGGGAACATTCCCATCACCCGGATTACCGATCCGCAGATGTCGCGGATGATGGCCGGGTATGTCCTGTTCGCGGTGCTCCGGCACGCCCGGGATATTCCGTTCTTCGAGCAGGCCCAGCGCTCAGGCCAGTGGACCTATCGCCACCCGCGTTCGCCGGAGGAAATGACCGTTGCGGTGCTGGGACTGGGGCATCTGGGAGCCAGGGCAGCGCATGAAATTCAACGCCAGGGATTCAGGACGCTGGGTTGGTCGCGCAGCCTTGCGCAGATCGATGGCGTGGAGTGTTCGGCCGGCATGGAGACGCTCGATTCCGTGATTGGCCAAGCGGACATCGTCGTCCTGATGCTGCCGCTCACGCCGCAGACAAGGCAGCTCTTCGATCGCGCCCGCCTCCAAAAATTGCGGCCCGGCGCTGCATTCGTCAACGTCGCCAGGGGCGCCCTGGTGGATCAGGCCGCGTTGACGGAGCTCCTCCAGAGTGGCCACATCGGCGCGGCAACGCTGGATGTCTTCGAGCGCGAACCCCTGCCGGCCGGAGATGCGCTGTGGGGCATGCCCAACGTGCTCATCACCCCGCACCTTGCATCGGTGGCCATTCCATCATCCTCGGCCAGGCAGATCGCGGCCAACATCCTTCGCGTCTCAGCCGGCGAATTGCCGGACAACATCGTCGAGCCATCCCGCGGATATTGACGGGCGTCTTTCAGGCGTGGCCGGCGGGAGGCACGGGCATGCCCCGGCGCAGGGTCGGCAGGCCGACGCCGGCGGCATCGAAGCCGCCATCGACGGCCAGCACCTGGCCGTTGATGAAGCTGGCCTCGTCGCTGCACAGGAAGCCCACGGCATTGGCCATTTCCTCCGGCGTGCCGTAGCGGCCGAGCGGAATGGTGTCGTAGTAGTCGGAGCGGATCGCCACGCTGTGCACGAGCTTGGCCATCTCGGTTTCCACCGGTCCCGGCGCGATCACGTTCACGCGCACGCCGGCGTTGCCCAGTTCCACCGCATGCTGCCTGGTCAGGTGGATGAGCGCCGCCTTGCTGGTGCCGTAGGCCACCCGCAGCGTGCTGGCGCGCAGGCCGGAGATCGAGGCGATGTTCACCACCGCGCCGCTCCCGCGTTCGACCATCAGCGCGCCGAAGGCCTGCGTGCACAGGAACGCGCCGTCCAGGTTGGTGCCGAGCACGGTGCGCCATTCCTCGAAGGAAGTCTGGAGCACCGGCTTGAACACCGCCACGCCGGCGTTGTTGACCAGCGCATCGACGTGGCCGAAGCGCTCCATCACAGCCTTCGCGGCGCTGTCCACCTGCGACGGCTGCGATACGTCGCAGTGCAGGCCGAGCAGCTTCGCAGGCTGCGCGAGTTCGGCCACCGCCAGGTCGAGCGTGGCGCCGTCGATGTCAAGCAGCGCGACGCTGTAGCCATGCGCCAGGAACCAGCGCCCGATGGCCAGGCCGATGCCGCGCGCGCCCCCGGTGACGACGGCGACGCGGGAAGAAGATGGAGTGGGGAGATCGGTCATTGATTGGAGTTGCTGCAGCAAAGCAAAGTCTAGAACTCGACATCGATAGCAACAAATTTAGAATTCGTATCGATCAATACAAAATTCAGATAGATGGAAATCCGCCACCTCCGCTGCCTTATCGCCGTGGCCGAAGAGCTGCACTTCGGGCGCGCGGCGCAGCGCCTGAACCTGTCGCAGCCGCCGGTGAGCCTCGCGATCAAGGAGATGGAGGAAGAACTCGGCGTCACGCTGTTCGAGCGCACCTCGCGTCGCATCGCGATCACGCGCGCGGGGGACGAAGCGCTTCGCGACGCGCGCGCCGTGCTGCTCGGCATGGACACGCTGCGTCGGCGCGCGCAAGAGGCCGCAGCCGGGCTCATGGGATCGATCTCGATCGGCTTCATCAGCCTGCCGGCCTACTCCTTCCTGCCGCGTGTGCTGAGGCAGTTCTCGGACGAGAACGAGCGCGCCGAGATCGCGCTGTGGGAGGGCACGACCGACCAGATCATCGGCGACGTCGAATCGGGCCGGCTCGACGTGGGCCTGGTGCTGCAGCCCTCCAGCATGCCCGCCTCGCTGGGCTCGCGGCTGGTGCAGAAGGACGCGCTGATCCTCGCGATGCCCGAGGCGCATCCGCTGGCGCGGCCCGGCAGCATTGCGCTCGAGAAGTTCTCGGGCGAGCGCTTCCTGGGCTTCGAGCGGCACTTCGGGCCGCAGGTGTTCGATGCGATCGTGGCCACCTGCATGCGGCGCGGCTTCAGCCCGCGCCTGTTTCCGGCGCGCCAGATGCACACCATCGTGAGCCTGGTCTCCGGCGGGCTGGGCGTGGCGCTGGTGCCGGCCTGCGTCAAGGCGCTGCACCGCGAGGGCGTGGCGTACCGCTCGCTCAAGGGCGAGAAGACCTACATCGACACCTTGGCGGTATGGCGCAAGGCGGACGATTCGCCGCTGGTGCGCGCACTGCTCGCGCTGCTGCCGACGCTCGGCAGCGTCTGAGGGCGCCCCCCGGCCGGCGTACGGGTGCACGTCGAAGGCACGCATCACGAATGCGGCAACGGAAGTGGTGGTTTCGTTTGTTATTGCGAATGCAATATCATTAACAATTCCCAAGACTTCAGCCACCACTCCGTGCCGCCGCCCGGCCCGGGGTTCCTCCCATTCATGAACGCGCTCGCAAACTTCACACGTCGGCTCCCCTCCTCCCTCACGCTGATTGCCGGTGTCGCCTGCACAGGGGCCGCGGCCGCGCAGCCTTCGGTCCAGACGCTCGGCGAGGTCAGCGTGACCGCGAACGACGAGGCTGCCGAGCGCCAGCACAGGCGCACGGCGGTCACCAGCGACAGCACCGGCCTGCCCTCTGGCCTGAGCGTGATCACGGCCGAGGAGATCGGCACGCTCAACGTGGGGCGCGACATCTCCAACGTCTTCAGGCGCGTGCCCGGTGTGGTGGCCAACAACATCGACCAGGGCGACACCGGCAACGGCTTTCGCATGCGGGGCTTCGCCACCCAGGGCACGCACGGCGCGGACACCGCGGTCTATGTGGACGGCGTGCCGCAGAACATGCCTTCGAGCCAGGCGGGCGCCGGACATGGGCCGGCGTACCTGGAATGGATCACCCCGGACATGATCGGACGCATCGACGTCATCAAGGGACCGATCTCCGCGCTCTACGGCGACCAGAACCGCGCCGGCGCGGTCAACCTGGCGACGCAAAGCGGCCCGATCCCTTCCAGCGTGGGGCTTTCGCTCGAAAGCCATGGCGGCCGCCGAGCCTCGCTGGTGCTGTCGAACAGCTTCAACGAAGTGCAGTCGCTGCTCATCGCCGACAGCTATCGCACCGACAGCTACCGGCGCGACGGCAAGACCGCGCGCGACAACCTCTTCTGGAAACTCTCGACGCGCGTGGGAGATGGCCTCTACAGCCTGCGCATCAACCACTACAAGTCCGACGCCGTCGCGGCCGGCTATCTGTTGCTGCCGGACCTGCAGCGCGGCGCCGTCGATCCACGTTCGACCCAGTTCAACCTGCCGGGCTTCGGCAGCGGCGAGCGCACCGCGCTGGTTTTCAACCGAAGCCCGGCGGTGGGCGAGGAAGGCTGGTCCGCCACCGCGTACGCCGAGCGCTTCGAGCGCGTGCGCGGCACTGCGAGCAGCAGCGTGCAGCACACGGTGGGTTCGGACGACCGCCACTTCTACGGCGGCCGGCTGGCGCACAACCTGGTCTTCGGCGACAAGGCATCGCTCATCTTCGGCGGCGAATTGCGCCGCGACGCCGGCGATGCCAGCCGGCGCATCTGGCGCTCGTGGCTGCCGACCGCCAACTACGTGAACAACCAGCAGCTCGATCTGCTGACCTACGGCCTCTTTGCCCAGGGCCAGTACAGGCTGGCATCCAATTTCAAGCTGCTGGGCGGCGTGCGGCGCGACTGGTTCGACTACGACATCCAGAACCGCAAGCTGCCGGGCGCCTCCACCGTCTACAAGGACGCAGTGACGACGCCGAAGATCGGCGCGGTCTGGGGCATCACGCCGGCACTCGAGGTGTTCGCGAACGTGGCCGAGGGCTTCCGCTCGCCGGCCGCCGAGCAGATCAGCAGCAGCGGCGCGACCGGTCCGCTGGGCGCGGCAGGAGGCACGGTGTATGGCGTTGCGCCGTCCAAGGTGAAGTCCCGCGACATCGGCTTCGCGTTCACCGCCGCACCGGGCTGGACGGCCTCGGGGGTGGCCTATCACACGCTCAACCAGGACGAGATCGTCGCGCAGCCCGACGGCTCGTACAAGTCGGTGGGCGACACGACGCGCAAGGGCTACGAACTCGAGACGCGGCTGCGGCTCGGCTCGCGCTGGTCGGTCTACGGCAGCTATGGCCGCATTGTCGAAGCGCGCGTGAACAACCCGCTGCCCAACACGGGCGCGCGCCTTTCGGTGCCCGAGCACCAGTTCAAGCTCGGCGCCGAATACCGGCAGCGCCTCGGGGCCGGGCGCCTCACGCTCAACGTGGACGCCTACCTGACGGCCAACAACCCCTACTACGTGGGCACGCCGCAGACACAGCTGCACATGATGCCCACCTACACGCGCTACGACCTCAAGGCCACCTACGACCGCGAGAACCTCCAGTTTTCCGTCTTCGCGATCTTCCAGCCCCATCGCTTCGCCTCCGACATTGCCTACGGTTCATCGGCCGGCTTGCTGATCTCGCCCCAGCCGCGCACCCAGGTGGGCGCGTCGGTGCGCTACTTCTTCTGACGCGCGCTCCATGGCACAGGAAGAAGAGATCCTTTCGCTGCGCGCGCTCACGGTCGAGCGCGGGGGCCGCCGCACCATCGACCGCCTCGACCTCGGGGTTCGCGCCGGCTGCGTCTACGCGCTGCTGGGCGGCAACGGCGCGGGCAAGACCACCACGCTGAACGTCTTCCTGGGCTTCGTGCAGCCGGCCTTCGGTGAGGTGCGGGTGGCGGGCTCCTCGCCGGTGCGCGAGGCCGCCCAGGTGCGCCGAAGGCTGGCCTACCTGCCCGAGAACGTGGCGCTCTATCCGTACCTGAGCGGCGTGGAGAACCTCCGGTATTTCTGCACCCTCGCGGACATCGCGCTCTCGCGCACTGCGGCGCGGGGGCTGCTGGAGCGGGCGGGGCTGCAGGCACCGGCGCACGACGCCAGGGTGTCCACGTATTCGAAGGGCATGCGCCAGAAAGTGGGGCTGGCCATCGCCGACGCCAAAGAGGCGCAGGCCATGCTGCTGGACGAGCCGACCTCGGGGCTTGATCCCGGGGCCGCCAACGATTTCGCGCAGCGCATCCGCGCCGCCGCCGGCAATGGCATGGCGGTGCTGATGGCCACGCACGACCTGTTCAATGCCAGGCAGGTGGCCGACCGCATCGGCATCCTGAAGGAGGGCCGGCTGGTCGCCGAATTCGATGCGCACACGGTCAACCACGGCGAGCTGGAACACGCCTACCTCGCCCACACGCGCGGCGGCGATCCGGAGGCGCATTCGTGAGGCTGTTCGCGGTCGTGCGCAAGGAACTGCGGGCGCTCCTGCGCGACGGACGCTTTGCGGTGCTGGCGCTGTCCATGGGCCTCTTGCTCGCCGGCCTGTTGGTCACGTCCGCGCAGCAGCATCGGCGGCTTGCCGCGGAGAAGGCGCAGGTGGCCGCGGCCGTGCGCGCCCAGTGGGACGCGCAGGGCGACAAGCATCCGCACCGCGGCGCGCACTTCGGTCTCTACGCCCTGCGCCCGGATTCACCCCTCGCCGCCATCGACCCCGGGCTCGATCCGTACCTCGGGCAGGCGCTCTGGCTCGAGCCGCATCGCCGCAACATGACGCGCTTCCGTCCCGCGGCTGATGAAACGCCCTCGGTCCGCTTCGGCCAGCTGACACCGGCCTTTGCGCTGGTGGCGCTGCTGCCGCTGCTCATCATTGCGCTGGCCTTCAACGCCGTCAGCGCCGAGCGCGAGAGCGGCACGCTGCGCATGCTGCACAGCGCCGGCCTGCCGGGCAGCCGCTTGCTGGCGGGCAAGTTCGCCGCGTTGATGTCGGTCGTCGCGCTGATGCTGCTGGCCTGCGTCGGCGGCGGCCTCGCGCTGGCGGCGGCCGGGAGTTTTCCGCAGGCCGATGCCATCGGGCGCGGCGTGCTCGCGGCGGGATCGTTTCTTCTCTACTACGGCATCTTTGCCGCGCTGGTGCTCGCGGTGTCGGCATGGCTTCCCACCAGCCGGCTCAGCCTCTTCGTGCTGCTGGGCCTGTGGGTGGCCTTCGTCTTCGTCGTGCCGCGCCTGGGCGCCGCGGCGGCCGAGCGCGCCGTGCCGCTGCCGACGGCCGAGCGCTTCTGGAGCGGCATCCAGCGCGACTACACGCAGGGCCTTCCAGGCGACCCCGACCTCGCCACGCGCGGCAAGGCGTTCGAGGCCGAGCTACTGCAGCGCCACGGTGCCAGGCGGCTGGAAGACCTGCCCTTCGGCGTCGCGGCGGTGCGGCGCATGGCGCGCGATGCCTATGCGGACCGGGTGCATGCGCTTCACTTCGACGCGCTGTGGCGGCGCCACATGCTGCAGGCGCAGTGGCTGCGCGCGGCGGCCGCGTTCAGCCCGGCCATGGCGATGCGCGCCATCTCGATGAAGATGGCAGGCACCGATCTCATGCACCAGCGCCACTTCGAAGATGCCGCCGAAGCCTATCGGCGCCACGTCAACGCGAAGATCGACCAGTGGGACGCGGACAACACGCGCGGCCTGACCTCCTTCGACGACCGCTACGCGGACAACGGCCTGTGGCGTTCCATCGATGCGTTCCGCTATGTCCCGCCAGGCATCGGCTTTGCGCTGAAGGCCGCCCTGCCCGATTTCGCCCTGCTGCTGGCCTGGGCGCTGGGCGCCGGATGGCTGCTGGCCGCCAGCGTGCGAAAGCTCCAGCCATGACCGCCATGCCGATGCGCCTGGCGCGCGCCGAATGGCATCGCTTCCTGAAGCAGCGCCTGAACCTCTGGGTGCTTGCGGTGTTTGCGCTGCTGCTCGGTGCGAGCGCGGCATGGTCCGGCCTTGCCGCGCGCGACTACCGTGCGGCGGCCATGGCGCAGCAAGAGGACTGGGAGCAGCTTCGCCTCGAGGCCCGGGCCATGGCGGTCCCGCCGGCAGACGGCACCCAGGCCATGATGGCGGCCTTCCAGTTCGCGCGCGGCGATGCGCCGCCGGCCCGGTTGCCGGCGCTCGGCGGCTTGGCGCTCGGCACTGGAACCTTCGAGCTGCTGGGTCCGGATGCGCGGGTGACCGTCGAAAGCCGCCATACCGATGCCCGCAAGGCGGAACGGCTTGGCAGCCCGCTGCTGGAGGACCTTGGCCTGCCCGACTTCTCCACCGTGCTCGCGTTGCTGCTGCCCCTGGCGGTCCTGGGCCTGACCTGCGGGCTGGTGCAGGAGGAGCGCGAGCAGGGACGATGGCCATGGGTGGTGGCGCAATGCGCCCGGCCCGCGCAGGTCGTTGCCGTGGCGCTGGGCCTGCGCGGCCTCGCGGCCTGGGGCATTGCCGCGGCGGCTTCGTCGCTCGCCTTCGCGCTCGATCCGGGTGCCACCGCAGGGGCCCTGTTCTGCTGGCTGGCCGCCGTGGCCGCGTTCTGTGCTTTCTGGCTGGCCCTGGCCGGCCTGTTCTGCCTGCTGCCGGTGTCCTCGGGTTCCGCGGCCCTCGGCTTGCTTGCGTGCTGGCTGCTGTCGACCTTTGCCATCCCGGCCGCGCTGGCCGCATGGGCCGACCGGCAGGCACCGATGCCGTCGCGGCTGGCCGCCATTGCGGCGATCCGCGATGCGCAGCAGGAGGCCGAGGTTCACATGGACGAGCACTTGGCGGATTGGTATGCCTCGCATCCCGCAGCCGCGCCTTTCGCGTCCCGCAGCCACGCGTGGCCGGTCTCTTTCCTGCCGCGCTACCTCGCGCAGGACCGCCGGATCCGGCCCCTGATGGAAGGCTTCGACGACGCCCGCGCCCGCCGTTTCGCCTGGCTGGAGCGCAGGAACTGGCTGTCGCCGAGCCTGGCACTGGCCATGGCGGCGGACCGACTGGCCGGCATCGATGCGCCGCGCTACCTGCGCCACGTGCAGCGCGTGAACGCCTACGAAGACGCGTGGCGTGACTTCTTCGTCCCGCGCATCATGAGCTACCAAGGACTTGCGGCCGAGGATTTCGACAGGCTGCCTCGCTTCGAGGCGCCATCGGACGCAAGCACGTCGGCAGTGCTGCGCCAGGTCCTGCTGCTGGGCTTGACGGCGCTCGCGCTGTCGGCCTGCATCGCGTTCGCACGCAGATCGTTGGAGAAACCGTAGCCGCCCCAGGCAAACGGCCGTTCAGCCGCCGCGGTCTGCCTGCGCAGTGCCATCCCTCACCAGCTGCCACAGCGCCTCCGCCACGGGCGCCATGTGGGCCTGCTGCCGGTACAGCCGGATGTCCACCGGCACCCGCCAGCCGCCCGCGCCGGCATCCACCAGCGCGCCGCCGCGCAGGTCGTCCGCCACCAGGCTCATCGGCAGCCATGCGAGGCCGCGGCCTTCGAGCGCCATGGTCCTGAGCAGCGCGGCATGGTGCGCCGTGAAGACCACCGACAGCGAGGACGCGAAGTCCTTGCCGAACTCGCTGTCCTGGATCGCCCGCATGATCCGCCCCAGTCCCGAGGCCTCGCTGTAGGCCAGCACCGAAGGCGCCTGCTGCGTGCCCAGCGCATGCTGCGGCAGGCCGCGCGCGTCCGGCGCCGCCACCGGCACGAGCACGTCGCCGCTCAGGCGCTGCACGGGGTATTGCGCTTCGTCGAGCCGGCCGGGCGCACGCGCATGGCCGTGGCACAGCACGAACTGCACGCGGCGCTGCAGCATCAGGTCTTCGCAGGCTTGCGAACTGTCGGAGATGGTCTGGATCGGCCCCAGGCTCAGCCGTGCCTCCACGCTGGCCAGCCAGCGCGGGAAGAAGGTCAGCGACAGCACGTGCGTGGCGGCGAAGCTCAGGCTCGCCGCGGCCAGGTCGTGCGCGGCGCGCGCCTTGATGCGCGCGGCCTCCAGCGCGGCCAGCACCTCCTGCAGCAGCGGCTGGAAGCGCTTGCCCGCCGCCGTGAGCGCGGCCGGGTGCGCGCTGCGGTCGAACAGGTCGACGCCCACCCACTCCTCGAGCGCGCGGATGTGGCGGCTGAAGGCCGGCTGGGCGATGGAACGCGCCTGCGCCGCGCGCGAGAAATTGCCGCTCTCGGCCAGGGCCAGGAAGTCTTCCAGCCATTCGAGGTCGAGGGGTCGGTTGCCGGGGCCCATGCGCGGTGCGAGCGATTGAATAGTTGTATGCGATTCGAGTATTGGACGGTGCATGCCCTGCCGGCCAAAGATGCGGGCATTCCTGCACCTTGAACCCCAACGGAGACACAGCATGCCTTCCATCGCGAATTATCGCGGGATCATTCCCGCCATTTCCTGCCCCTTCACCACCGACCACCGCATCGACGAACCGGCGCTGCGCAAGCTCGCCTCGTGGCTCGCGGGGCACGACGGCGTGGTAGCGGTCATGACCAACGGCCACACCGGCGAAGTGTTCTCGCTGACCCCGACCGAACGTGCCGAGGTGACGCGCATCGTCGCCGACGAACTGCGCGGCCGCATGCCGGTGATCTCGTCGATCGTGTGCGAAGGCCTGGCCGAAGCCGCCGAGCATGCGCGCGCCGCCCAGGCCGCCGGCGCGGCCGCGCTCGACGTGATGCCGCCGCACCACTGGCTGCGCTTCGGCTTCACGCCGGGCCACGCGTTGCAGTACTTCGAGGCCATCCACCGCGCCGCGCCCGAGCTCGACCTGGTCTGCCACGTGTACCCGGCCTGGACCCGCGCTTCCTACTCGTCGCAGCTGCTGGCCGAGCTGGCCCGCCTGCCCTACCTGCAGGCCTTCAAGGTCGGGCAGCGCGACATGAACAAGTATGCCCGCGACATCCAGGCGATCCGCGAGGCCGATGCGTCCAAGGCCATCCTCACCTGCCACGACGAGTACCTGCTGGCCTCCATGGTGCAGGGCGTGGACGGCGCGCTGGTCGGCTTTGCCACCTTCATTCCGCAACTGATCATCGACCTGTGGAACGCGGTCAAGGCCGGCGACCTGAAGAAGGCGATGGCGGTGCAGGCCCTGATCACGCCGCTGAAGGACGCCGTGTACGGCGGCGGCGAACCCACCGGCGAGGCGCATGCGCGCATGAAGGGCGGCATGTACCTGGCCGGCGTGCTCGCCAACGCCACGGTGCGCCCGCCGACCGAGGCGCCGAACGCGCGCGAGATGGACGCGCTGCGCGTCGCCGTGGCGCAGGCGGGGCTGTCGAAGCGCTGAGCGAACACACGGAAGGCAGGCCGCCCTTCCCCCGAAAAACACAAGGAGACAAGAGACATGCAACGCACCCATTTCCTGCGCGCCGCACTCGCGGCCCTCGCGCTCGCCGCGGCGTCCTCCGGCTTCGCGCAGACCCAGCCCTGGCCCACCCGCCCCGTGCGCGTGGTGATCCCGTTCCCGCCCGGCGGCACGCTCGACACCGTTGGCCGCCTGCTCGCGCAGAAGCTCGGCGACCAGCTGGGCCAGCCCTTCATCGTGGAGAACCGGCCCGGCGGCAATGGCGTCATCGGCGCCGACGTGGTGTCGAAGGCGCCTGCCGACGGCTACACGCTGCTGTTCAACGCCTCGACCTTCACCACGGCGCCCATGACGATGAAGTCCGTGCCCTACGAGGTCGCCCGGGACTTCACGCCGGTGGCGCTGGTCGCCAAGGCGCCGCTGTCGGTGGCCATCAACAAGAACCTGCCGATCACCGACGTCAAGTCGCTCATCGCCTACGCCAAGGCGCACCCGGGCAAGATGACCTTCGCGGTGGGCTCGATCGGCTCGGCCGGCCACCTGTCGACCGAGCTGCTCAAGCGCGCCGGCGGGCTCGACTACCTGATCGTGCCGTACAAGGGCACGGCGCCGGCCTTCCAGGACCTGATCGGCGGGCAGATCGACGGCTTCATCGATCCGATCCTCGGCTCGCTGCAGTACCACAAGAGCGGCATGCTGCGCGTGGTGGCCGTCACCTCGGCCCAGCGCGCCACCAGCCTGCCGAACGTGCCCACAGTGGGCGAGAGCATTCCGGGCTACGAGTTCTACAGCTGGTACGGCCTCTGGGGTCCGGCCAGGCTGCCGGCCGCGATCACGCAGCGGCTCAATGCCGAAGTGAACAAGGCGCTGGGCACCGACATGCGCGAGACGCTGAATGCGCAGGGCCTGCTGCTGACGCCGGGCAGCGTCGACGACTTCGCGAAGTTCCAGCAGGCCGACATGGAGCGCTCGAAGAAGATCATCGTGGCGGGCAACATCCGTGTCGAATGATGGAGCCGCCCCACATGCCGTGGTGACGGGCAGCAGCAGCGGCATCGGCCGCGCCATCGCGCTGCACCTGCTCGAAGAGGGCTGGCGCGTGAGCGGGCTCGACCTGGCGGCGCCCACGCTGTCGCATGCGGGCTTCACGCATGCGGCGGCCGACCTGGCGGATGCCGCGGCCATCGCGCGCGCCGCGGCCGCTCTTCAGGATGCCGATGCGCTCGTGCATGCGGCCGGCGTGCTGCGCGTGGGCCCGCTCGGGCAGCTCGACCATGCGGGCGGCGAGCTGATGTGGCGCCTGCACGTCGACGCCGCCACGCGGCTGGCCGATGCGCTGGTGCCCGCAATGGCCGCGCGCGGCCGCGGCCGCGTGGTGTTCGTCGGCAGCCGCGTGGCGCACGGCATGCCAGGCCGCGGCCAGTACGCCGCCACCAAGGCGGCGCTGGTCGCGCTTGCGCGCAGCTGGGCGGCCGAGGTCGCGGAGCGCGGCGTCACCCTCAACGTGGTGTCGCCCGGCGCCACGCAGACCGCGATGCTGCAGGACCCGGCGCGCGCCGGCAGCGCACCGTGCCTGCCGCCCATCGGCCGGCTGATCCAGCCCGCGGAAATCGCCGCGCTGGTGGCCTTTCTTCTGTCGGCGCCGGCCGCGGCCATCACCGGCCAGGACATCGCCATCTGCGGCGGTGCCTCGCTGCACCGCTGAGTCCCCTTCGTTTTTTCCTCAAGCCACAAGCACCATGAAGATCGTCAACATCCTCGAGTCCACGCGTCCCATCAAGTCGGACATCCGCAACGCCTACATCGACTTCTCCAAGATGACCCTGAGCCTCGTGGCGGTGGTCACCGACGCGGTCCGCGATGGCCGGCCGGTGGTGGGCTACGGCTTCAATTCCAACGGGCGCTACGGCCAGGGCGGGCTGATCCGCGAGCGCTTCCTGCCGCGCCTGCTCGAGGCCGAGCCCGCCTCGCTCCTCGACGAGACCGGCGACAACCTCGATCCGCACAAGATCTGGGCCCGCATGATGATCAACGAAAAGCCCGGCGGCCACGGCGAGCGCTCGGTGGCCGTGGGCACCATCGACATGGCCGTGTGGGACGCGGTCGCCAAGATCGCCGGCAAGCCGCTCTACCAGCTGCTGGCGGAACGCTACGGCAGCGGCACGCCCGATCCGCGCGTGTTCGTCTATGCCGCGGGCGGCTACTACTACCCGGGCAAGGGGGTCGAGGGCCTGCAGCGCGAGATGGCCAGCTACCTGGAGCGCGGCTACTCGGTGGTCAAGATGAAGATCGGCGGGGCCACGCTCGCGCAGGACTGCGAGCGCATCGAGTCGGTGCTCAGGATCCTCGGCCCCGGCCAGCAACTGGCGGTGGACGCCAACGGCCGCTTCGACCTGGCCACCGCCATCGACTACGGCCGCGCCCTCTCGCAATACCCGCTCTTCTGGTACGAGGAAGCCGGCGACCCGCTCGACTACGAACTGCAGGCGAAGCTCGGCGAGGTCTACGCCGGCCCCATGGCCACGGGCGAGAACCTGTTCTCGATGCAGGACGCACGCAACCTCATCCGCCACGGCGGCATGCGGCCCGACCGCGACTGGCTGCAGTTCGACTGCGCCTTGAGCTACGGCCTCGTCGAATACCTGCGCACGCTCGACATGCTGAAGGAGCACGGCTGGTCGCCCTCGCGCTGCATTCCGCACGGCGGCCACCAGATGTCGCTGGCCATTGCGGCGGGCCTGGGCCTCGGCGGCAACGAAAGCTACCCCGACCTGTTCCAGCCCTACGGCGGTTTCCCCGACGGCGTGAAGGTGCAGAACGGCTACGTCACGCTGCCGCCGCTGCCCGGCATCGGTTTCGAAGGCAAGGCCGACCTCATCGCCGAGATGCGCGCACTCGCGGGTTAACCTGAAGGGTTTCATCGAGTTCCACAGCATGCGGGTGATGTAGCCCGTATGGATTACATCTTTCGGCAACTGCGATCAAATAGCCCCGATCCGTGCCGAATTACCAGGGAATGAATAAAGGCCTCTTGCATAATCCAGCTGTTTGATGCGTCCTGTCACACACATTGCATCCAGACAGTTGATTGGCTAGTTTCTTCTCCAGAAGAAGAAAAAGATCAGGGAGGTCAAATGGACACCACGTTCCTGCAAGGTGGCGGCTCGTGAAGCGCCGCGTCACCATCCAGACGCCGCTGGGCGAGGCACTGCAATTCCACCGGCTGGCGGGGCGCGAGGCGCTCAGCCAGGCCTACGCCTTCGACCTGGACCTGCTGGGCAGCAGCAATGCGCTGGACCCCAAGTCCATCCTGGGCAAACCCGCCACCGTCGTGATGGAGACCGAGAGCGGCGCCCCGCGCTACCTGGCCGGCCTCGTCACCCGCTTCGGCCTGTCGCACGAAGACGACCGCCAGGCCTTCTACAGGATGCGCCTGCGTCCGTGGCTCTGGCTGGCCACGCGCCGCTCCGATTTCCGCATCTTCCAGGACCAGACCGTGCCCGAGATCGTTGCGGCTGTGCTCGGCCGCTACGGCCATCCGATGGAGCAGAAGCTCCACCGCAGCTATCGTCCTTGGACCTACTGCGTGCAGTACCACGAGAGCGACTTCGACTTCATCTCGCGCCTGTGCGAGCACGAAGGCATCTACTTCTGGTTCAGGCACGAGGCCGAGCAGCACGTGCTGGTCTTCGCCGACGACATCGCCAGTTCGCACGCCCCACTGCCCGGCGGCGAGACCGTGCGCTACCACCCGCACGAGAAGGCCGGCATGACCGGCGGGCTGGAGGCCAGCGAGCGCATCTACGAATGGGCGCAGGCCGAGGAGATCCGTCCTGGCCATCACTTTCGCAACCACTACGACTTCGAGAAGCCCCAGGCCGACCTCGCCAGCCGGCGCCAGATGCCCCCGGGCCACGAGCACGATGGCCATGAGCAGTACGAATGGCCGGGCGACTACCTGCAGCACGACGACGGCGAGACCTACGCGCGCATCCGCACTGAAGAACAGCTGAGCCAGCGCAGCCGGGTCAAGGGCCGCGCCAATCTGCGCGAACTGGCGCCGGGCCACACCTTCCGCCTGCGGGACCATCCGCGCGAGGACCAGAACCGCCAGCACCTGCTGCTGGCTGTTGAGTACGACCTTCAGGAGAACCTGCAGGCCAGCGAAGGCGCCCATGCCTCCGAAGGTTCCGTGCAGCGCTTCGCCTTCGAGGCCCAGCCCACCAGCTACGCGTGGCGCCCGCGGCGCAGCACGCCCAAGCCGCGCACCCGCGGCCCGCAGACCGCCGTGGTGGTGGGCCCGGCCGGCGAGGAGATCTGGACCGACCCCTACGGCCGCATCAAGGTGCAGTTCCACTGGGACCGCATCGGCCAGAAAAACGAGAACGCCAGCTGCTGGGTGCGCGTGTCCACCGCCTGGGCTGGCGCCACCTTCGGTGCGGCCGCGCTGCCGCGCATCGGGCAGGAAGTGATCGTCGATTTCCTCAACGGCGACCCCGACCACCCGATCGTCACCGGCCGGGTGCACAACGCCGACGAGATGCCCGCATGGCAGCTGCCCCAGCAGAAGCAGCTCACGGGCATCCGCAGCCGCGAGCTCGGCGGCGGCAAAAGCAACCACCTGGCATTGGACGATTCGAGCGGCAAGGTGCAGGCCCAGCTCAAGAGCGACCACCAGAGCACCAGCCTGAGCCTGGGCCACGTCGGGCGCATCGAGGACACGGCCGGGCGCAAGGACGACCGCGGCCAGGGCTTCGAGCTGCGCACCGACGGGCATGGCGCCATCCGTGCCGCCCGCGGCCTGCTGCTGAGCACCGAGGCGCGGCCCAATGCCCAGGGCCACATCACCGACATGCGAGAGACGGTGGGCCGGCTCACCGAAGGGCGCGACCTGCACGAGAGCCTGAGCCAGGTGGCACAGCAGGCCAAGGCGCACGAGGCAGGCGACCAGGACGAGGTGGCCCGGGCGCTGAAGGCGCAGAACGATGCGATCAGGGGGCAAGGCGGCCCGTCGGGCCAGGGCGAGTTCCCGGAGTTCCAGGAACCGCACCTGACCTTGGCGAGCCCGGCGGGCATCCAGGCCACCACGGCCGCCAGCACCCACCTCGTGAGCGTGGAGCACACCGCCATCAGCAGCGGTGCGCACACCAGCGTGGCCACGGGCAACAGCTTCCTGGTGAGCGCCAAGGACGCGGTGCGCATGGTCGCCTTCAATCACGGCATCCGCATGGCGGCAGCCGCGGCCGACATCGACATCACGGCGCTCAAGGACAGCATCAACGCGCTGGCCAAGCTGGACATCAAGATGGAGGCCAGCCGGATCACCATCACGGCGAAGGAAGAGGTCCTCATCAACGGCGGCTCCAGCTACACGCGCTGGAATGCCGGCGGTATCGAGAGCGGCACCAACGGACAGTGGCGTGCGCATGCGGCTTCGCATTCGATGGTGGGGCCCAAGAGCGACGGACAGCCCCGGCTGCCGCAGCCGCCCCAGCTTCCGAGGGGGCAACTCGACCTGTATCACCAGTACATCAAGGCGGACGGCGCCACGCGCCAGGGCGTGAAGCAAGGCGACTACACGGTGGTGGACTCCGATGGCGGCACGCACACGGGCAAGCTCGACGCCAATGGCTTTGCCAGCGTTTCCGGCCTTCCCATCGGACAAGCCAAGGTCACGTTTGGCAAGGACCCGAGCGATCCCTGGGACAAGGGCAGCTACTTCGGCCAGCCTGATCGCTGGCCCGAAAGGCCCGCCGCCACTGCGGGTACCGACGCCGCTGACGGCGGCGGTGCAGCCGGCTTGCTCGGCGGTGTGAGTGGTGGTGTTGCCAGTGTTGCCGGCATTGCCGGCGGCGCCCTGGGCCGGGCCAGCGGCCTCGCGGGACAGCTCGGCCAGGCGGCGGGCCTCGTCCAGCAGGCCGTCGGCGCCGCACAGGCGATCGAGCAAGGCGGTGCCAAGGCGCTGCTCGGGCAGGCCACCCAGGCCGCCGCCGGCATGGTGCCCCGGTTGCTGCCCAGCGCGTCGGCCCGAATGCCGGGCCAAACACCGGGCTTCGCGGGCTGACGGCCGCATCCATCAACAGCAAGCAAGCATCCAGTTCAGGGGCAACAAAAAATGGCAGGCGACACGCCACAACAGAATCGACCGGCGCAAGAGGAACAGGAACGCGAACCCCAGGTGGCGGTGGCGCCGCTGAACGCCATCGCGCAGGAAGACATCGGCAAGGGTGCGGCCAAGCTGGACGCCTGGCTGCAAAGCATCAGCGACGGCTGGATCACACTGGCGCGCCTGTCCACCGTGGCTGGCAGCATCCCGGTGGTCGGCAACATCATGGCGCTTGCCGACGCGATCATGGACGTGGTGCGCATGATCCAGAAGAAGACCTGGAACCAGTTCCTGGAGTGGGTGTCGCTGGTCATCAACGTAATCGGCGTCATTCCCTTTCCGCCGACCATGGCGGCCGCGCGCATGAGCCTGCGGCCCATGCTGGCCCTCATCAAGCAGAACGCCGGGCGCGTGATCAAGGACCAGGCCGGCCGCGCCTTCACCAATGCCGGCGAGGCCGTGGTCACCGTCGCCGTCGGCCACCTGAACGACACCATTGCCGGAGAAATCGACAAGTTCGTCGACGAGGCCATGGCGCTCCTCGACAGCATGCTGAAGGACTGCGCCAACATGATCGACGCGGTCGTGGACGCCCTGCTCGACATCATGCAGCGCGGCCTCGGAGAAAAGCCCCTGCTCACGCTCACTCCGCCGATCGAGCGAAAGACCTACGACCCCCATACCCAGACCACCATGGGCAGCCTGCTGAGCACGCTGAGTTCCTGGGGCACCTCGGCCAGCAATACCGCCAAGAGCGGAATCAACCGCGTCAGCAAGGCGGCCTCCGGCCTCATTCCGGCGTGGGCAGTGGACAGGGTCAAGGAGACCATGGGCGCCCTGCTCAACATCAAGCAAGTCGCACGCGGCAAGCTGCAGGCAATGGCCAGCGAAGCCGAGCGCAACAGCATCAAGTCGCTCCTCAAGATGCTGAAGACCGCCTTGCTCAAGCGCAAGAACCGCCGAAACGGCATCGTGAACGCTTCCGAGGGCGCGCGGGTGGACAGCAAGAAGCCGGGCGGCGAAGTCGGCTTGGCCGCCGCACAAGCCGGCCCCGGCGGCGATCCCGGCTGCAAGAACTGCCCCGCGCGTTCAAGCGAAGGCGGCGCGATCAGCCTGGCCATGGGCTGCGAAAGCTTCACGCACACCGATTTCGTGCTGGCCGCGCCCCTGCCCATCACATGGGCACGCACCTATCGCAGCAACCTGGGCGCCTTCGACCAGGGCAGCCTCGGCGCACGCTGGCTCACGCCCTACAGCACCCGCGTGGACATCGCCACCCCCGTCCAGGGCCCTCGGCAGGGCCAGCCGAGCCTGGTCTACCACGGTGCCGATGGCCGCAGCCACGCCTACCCCCTGCTCGCCGTGGGACAGCACCACCGCGATTCCATCGAGGAGGTCACCCTCACCCGCCTGAGCCCGAGCCTGTTGACGCTGGACTTCGGCAAACCCATGCCCGCCGGCACGCCCAGCGATTGGCGCGAAACCTACGAGCTCGTCGACACCGCCGCCGCCAAGGTCCGCACCCAGGCCAAGCAGCACTTCCGGCTCGTGGCGCAGCACGCCAGCAACGGCCTTGCCATCGGCCTGCGCTACGACCATGTGATTGCCGCCACCGGCGAACAGGTTCTGAGCGACATCGTCAGCAAACAGGGCGACGTCACGATGGCGCATGTGGGCACCCGTCCCCATGCGCAAAGCGGACTGATCGACAGCCTCTGGGAGATCAGGGAAGGCCAGGTCGTTCGACAGCTCGCTGCCTATGTCCACGATGCCGAGGGTGACCTCGTCTCGGCTCAGGACGAGAACGGTGCGAACTGGAGC
>NZ_RXFQ01000031.1 GCF_003951285.1 Variovorax beijingensis
AACCACGGCCATTGCCTGGGCGAATTTACGGTGCATCATCGAGACTCCTCGGAGTTGGTTGGATTGTTGGGGGACACCGTCTCATAGCAGGGAGCGTGCCAAAGTGCACGTTTTGCCCTGCGGCACGGCGGCCGCTCCCGCACCCGCAACCCAGGCGAAATAGTTACAAGCGTGTTCAGTTGCGGTACCCCATGGGGCACCGCGGTGCATGAGCCCGACCGAAAACGGGCGCACCACAATGGGGAGAGGGAGAGAAATGAGCCTGTCTTTGGTGCAAAGCCGTGCTTTGCTTGGGCTGGAAGCGGCCAGTGTCACGGTCGAGGTGCATCTGGCCAACGGCCTGCCGAGCTTCACGCTCGTCGGGCTGGCGGAAACCGAGGTCAAGGAGGCGCGCGAAAGAGTGCGCTCGGCCATCCAGAACGCCGGCCTGGAGTTTCCGAACAACAAGAAGATCGTCGTCAACCTGGCGCCGGCCGACCTGCCCAAGGACTCCGGCCGCTTCGACCTGCCGATCGCGCTCGGCATCCTCGCGGCCAGCGGGCAGATCCAGCCGGCGCTCCTCGCGGGGCATGAATTTGCGGGCGAACCCTCCCTTTCAGGCGAATTGCGGCCCGTGCGCGGCGCGCTGGCCATGGCGCTGGCCCTGCACACGCGCGGCATCGCGACACGGCTGGTGCTGCCCGCCGCAAGCGCCCAGGAAGCGGCGCTGGTGCCCGGCAGCGAGGTGTACGGCGCCAGGCACCTGCTGGACGTGGTGCAGCGCTTCATGCCCGAGGGCGCCGCGCTGCTGCAGGGCGAAGAGGAACAGCAGCAGCCCGCCGCCGACGGCTGGGCCCGGGTGCATGCCGCGGCGGCGGCGCCCGCGCCGCTCTATGCCGACCTGGCCGACGTCAAGGGTCACGCGGGCGCCAAGCGCGCCCTCGAGATCGCCGCCGCGGGCGGGCACAGCCTGCTGATGGTGGATGAGCCCGGCTCGGGCAAGTCGATGCTGGCGCAGCGCTTTGCCGGCCTGCTGCCGCCCATGAGCGTCGAAGAGGCGCTGGAGAGCGCAGCCGTGGCCAGCCTGGCCGGCAGTTTTTCGGCCGCGCGCTGGATGAGCCGGCCAACCTCGGCGCCCCACCACACGTCCAGCGCCGTGGCGCTGGTGGGCGGCGGCGGCTCGCCCCCGCGGCCGGGCGAGATCTCGCAGGCGCACCATGGCGTGCTCTTCCTGGACGAGTTTCCGGAGTTCGCGCGCTCCGCGCTCGAGGCGCTGCGCGAGCCGCTGGAGACGGGCACCATCACCATCGCGCGCGCCGCCCGGCGGGCCGAGTTTCCGGCGCGCTTCCAGCTGGTCGCGGCCATGAACCCCTGCCCTTGCGGCTACCTGGGCTCGACGCTGAAGGCCTGCCGCTGCACGCCGGACCAGATCTCGCGCTACCAGGCCAAGCTCAGCGGCCCGCTGCTGGACCGCATCGACCTGCACATCGAGGTGCCCGCGGTATCGGCGCAGCAGCTCATCGATGCGCCGCCCGGCGAATCGACGGCCAGCATCCGCAGCCGCGTGGTGGCCGCGCGCGAGTTCGCGCTGCAGCGCCAGGGCAGCCCCAACCAGGCGCTGCAGGCCGGCGCCATCGACAAGCATGCCGCGCTCGACGACGCGGCGCGCAAGTTCGTCTACAACGCCGCCGCCAAGCTCGGCTGGTCGGCGCGCAGCACGCACCGCGCGCTCAAGGTGGCGCGCACCGTGGCCGACCTGGCGGGCGCCGAATCGGTGGGGGTGGCGCATGTGGCGGAGGCGGTGCAGTACCGCCGGGCGCTGCGGAACTGAGCGCCGCCGCCAGGGTGGGGAGGAGCGCCTACTTGAACTCGTGGCTCACCACAGGCGCCGACTTGCTGTCCTGCACCGTCACGCGCTGGCGATAGGCATCGAGGTCGCCGTTGCGCACTTCGATGTTGTAGATGCCTGGGCGCAGCGACAGCGACTTGAGCGGCGGGCTCACGCCGCGCTCGGCGCCGTCGACGAAGACCTGGCCCCACGGCCGGATGTTGAGCACCACGCGCCCCATGCCGGGCGCAGCGGCGGGCGGCGGTGTAGTGCCGCCGGCAATCACGGTGGGCACCGGATTCGTTGGCGCCGCACCCGATGCCGCGGGCACGGCCTGCGCGAGCCGGTTCAGCTCGGCGATGGCGTTGCGGGCATCGCGCGCATGCGGGCCGCGCCGGTAGCGGCGCAGGTAGGCCTCGTAGCCTTCGCGCGTGTTCTCGGCCTGGGCCAGGTTCCAGTCCTCGGCTTCGGCGGTGGCCATGGCGGCCTCCGGCGGCGGCACGGGCGTCGGCGTCACGTCCGGTGGCGTGGCTGCGGGGTCCGGTGTTGCCTGTGCAGGCGCCGGCGTCGCGCCGACCGGCACGTTGGCCAGCGGCGTCAACGGGCCGGCCGGTGCGCTGGCGGCCGCCGCAGGAGGCGGCGTGCCGGGCGCTGCCGCCACATTCTCGCCCGCGGGCGCCGATGATGAGCCGCCGGGGGCGCTTTCGCCCGGCGGCATGGCGGCGGGCGGTGGCGCGGTGGCGGACATCGGCCCCGAAGGCGGGGGCACCGGCACCATGGCGGTCGATGTCTCCTGCCGGCCCGAAGTCAGGTGAATGCCGATCCAGGTGCCCACGCCCACCAGCGCCACCAGCAACACGCCGACCAGGCCCCATCGCGGCATCGACGATTTCCTGGCGGCGGACGGCGACGGCTGCTTGCCGGCGGCCACCGATGGCGCGCGTGCCGGCGCTGCTGCAGCCTCGCGCGGCGCAGCGGGCTTGGGCGCGGGTGCCGGGGCCGGCTCGGGCTTGGGCCCAGGTTGGGGCTTGGGCTTGGTGGGTTCGGGGGCGGCTGCTTCAGGCCGCGCAACACGGGCCGATGCAGTGGCCTCCGATGTCGCAGCCGTCGCTGACGCCGGTGTCCGGGGCGCCGAGGCAGCCGGCGCTTGCTGCGGCACCGGCGCCACCGCCGGCGCGGCCTTCGAAGGAGGCGCACTGACGGCGGTCGGCGCCGCCAGCCCGCTCACGTAGGTGTCGCCCAGCTTGGCGAGGCCCAGTTCGGCCGCGAATGCGGCCACGGTCTGCGTGCGGTCCTTGCTGTGCACGGCCAGCGTGTGGTCGACGGCCGCGCAGAAGGCCGGGCTCAGGTCGCTGCGGCCCAGCGACGACAGCGGCACGTAGGCGTCCTGCACGCTGCGCACCACGGCCGATGGCGGCGGATGCCCGGTGACGGCACGGTACAGCACGGCGCCCAGCGCGTAGAGGTCGGTCCACGCGCCCTGCAGCAGCGTGTTGTCGTCGGCGTACTGCTCGATCGGCGAATAGCCCGACTTCACCATCACCGCCACTTCGTCGACCAGGTCGGCGATCGACTTGCGCGCCGCGCCGAAGTCGAGCAGCACCGGCAGGTCGTCCTGCTGAATGAAGATGTTGTCGGGCGCGATGTCGCGGTGGAAGCACTGGCTGCGGTGCAGGGTTTCGAGCGCGCCGAGCAGCGGGCCGAGCATGCTCAGCAGCCAGGCCTCGGAGATCTTCTTCGGCTCTTCCTCGGCCAGGCGGCGCAGCGTGCGGCCGCGGTAGAGCTGGATCGCCATGTAGGCGGTGCTGTTCGCCTCCCAGAAGCGGTGCACCCGCACCAGCGCCGGATGGCTGAACTGCGCAAGCGTGCGCGCCTCGTTGATGAAGCTGCGCAGGCCCGCCTGGAAGGTGGCCGTGAGGCGGTCGGAACGCACATGCACGCTGTCGTCGCCCACACGGCGCGCAAGCATCGACGGCATGTATTCCTTGATGGCCACCTCGCGCTGCAGCGAGTGGTCGTAGGCCCGGTAGACGATGCCGAAGCCGCCTTCGCCGATGACCTCGAGCAGCTCGAATTCGTCCAGCCGGTGGCCCGCGTCCAGCGGATGGGGGCGCTCCTGCGGATCGGCCTGCGTGCTGGTGCTGCTGTTGTTGTCATTGCTGGCGTTGGTCGTCATGCATCTCCTCCCGCGGCGGGGGTCTGGTCGTTCATGCCCATGGCACATGCCCCTGTGAAAACAACTTCGAAAACAACGGCGTGTTGAGGCCTCCACCGTGGGCGGCGGTGCGCAGCGGCGAGCCGTCCGCCTGGTTGGTCCACCAGTAGCTGGTGCTTCCGAAGGCATCGAAGCACAGCGGCAGCTCGGGCCAGCCGAGGCGCTGCTGCGCGCCTGTTGCGCCGGCGCTCCCGGCTGCGGGCCCGAGGATCGAAAGGATGTCGTCCGAGCCGCCGCTCGCGGTCTGGAAGCCGCCGTGGGCCGCGGCCAGCACCTGGCGGTCGAACTGGTCGGGCGCCACGCTGTGGCGGATCGCCTGCAGCAGCGCGGTGCCGCATTGCCAGTACCAGGCCGCCGAGCCCTCGAGCATGGAGGGCCGGTAGCTCGACGCGGCCACCTGCAGCGTCACGCACACGGGGTAGTAGCGCCCCACGCGGTCGCAGCTGGGCGCCAGGCAGCCGAACTGCACCGCGTCCACGCCCTGCGTGGCCGGAATCGCGAAGTTCCAGACCGGCGCCACCACGTAGTGCCGCGTCATGGCGTCGGGCCAGCGCTTGAAGGTGCCCAGGCCGTTCTGCATCCAGCGGTCCCACCAGGCCTGGAGCTCGCGCGGCACGCGGCGGTAGAGAAAGTCGCCGGCCGCGGGCAGCTTGCCGTACCAGCCGATCTGCTGGTCGTCGGGCACCCACACCCGCGGCGAAGGAATGCCGCTGTTCATGTCAGGACTTCCCCGGGCATGAAAAGCCATTCATCTGGTTCAGGCGCAGCGGGTTGTAGACGCTGTTCGCCGTCACCGCCAGCACCACCTTCCTGCCCTGCAGGTCGAAGGTCGCGTTGAACGATTCGGGCGCGCTGCCCGACGAGATCGAGGCCTTGTCGAACAGCCGGTGCAGCGCCCACGGCCCTTCGGTGACGATGCCGCCGGCCGGCGTGCCGCTGGCGGTCGTCACCTGCAGCCGCACCTGGTTGCTGTTGCGCGGGCCGGGCCACTTGACGGTGCTGGGCGCCTGCGGGCCGTGCGCGTAGCGCACCGTCTGGCCGTCGATGTCGAGCGTGAACTGGCTGATCGCGGCGTCCATGTCCTCGGGCCGGATGTCGATGGTGAACGAGGGCGTGCGCCCGCCCGCCATGCCCGAGAAGAACACGTCGCGGATCGCCTGCGCCTTCTGGAACGAATCGAGGTAGGCCGAGCGCCCCGGCGAGCTGCCGTCCACGCCCTTCTTGAAGGCCCACGGGTTGACGGAGGTGTCGACCTGCGAGGCCAGGTTCTTCTGGAAGAAGTCGTCCATCATGCCGCCAGGCGCGAACAGCTGCGCGAAGTCGCCGGCGGCCACGTCGCGGTTCGAGCCGCGCGAGAACGGATAGCGCCCCGCAATGGCCTGGCCGCAGAACTGGCCGATGGTGGCGGCCGCGTTCTGCCCGATGTTCTGCCGCGTCACCGCCGCCGCCTTGGACGACGCGGTGGCCGAGAGGTCGTTCAGCATGCCCTGGAACGGCACCGGCAGGCGGCCCGCCTCGGCCTGTACCTTGGTGACCGCGTCGCTCGAAGGCGGGATGTTGCCGCTGCGCAAGGCGGTGTCGGTGGCGGTGAGGAAGGTGTAGAGCTCGTTGATGAGCGCAGCGGTCGCGTCGATCGGCGCCTGGCCGCCGGCCTTGGGCGCGGTGACCATGCGGCGAAGCGGCGCGAAGTGGTTGTCCACCAGCGATTCGGGACGGTCCGGCACGGTGTTGCGGCGCTGGCTGCCGTCGGGCTGCCCGATGAGCTGCTCGATGCGCTCGCGCGTGCTGGCCACGCGGTTCTGCGCCTGGTCGAGCAGGCTGCGCGTGGCCTCGTCGTGGTTGCGCAGCAGGTCGGTCTCGCGCGCCGCGCCGCGGATGAGGCGCGACATCGGCGACTCGCTGGTGGAGAGCACGCGCGTCATCTGGATGCTCTGCAGCAGCGAGCGGCTGTCGGCCAGCCGGACGTCGGCCAGGTAGTCGTCCCAGATGCGGATGTAGTCGGTGAGATAGAGCCGGCGCACCTCGCGCAGCAGCAGCTCGCGCGAGGTGATGTCGGTCATGCCCGGCGCGCGGATCTGCAGCACCCAGCGGTCTTCCTGTTCGAGCGCGAGCGTGGTTTCGGCCATGCGCTTGTCGAAGATGTCCCAGTAGCCGCGGTAGGTGAACAGCGTCGGGATGCCGTCGGTGAGCGGCTTGCCGCTCGCGCGCTTGATCACCAGCGCCGACTCGGCCCCCGCCGCCTCCGCAATGCTGAAGGCGTTGGGCGGACTGGTCTGCAGCAGGATGCGCCGCAGCCGCGCATAGGAGCGCTGCGCCAGCGGCACGCCGGCCAGGCGGTTGCGCGTTTCGGTGACGAGCCGGTCGTCCTTGGCGAAGGGCGAGGTCACGACGCGTTCGGCGAACAGCGCCTGCAGGTGCGACTCGAGGTTGGTGCGCTGCTCGCGCGTGAGGCCGGCGCCGATCTTGCGGTCCACGTCGGTGAGCAGCCAGGCCTGGAGAAAGTCGGCGTCGTAGCGTTCGGCGTCGTACAGCATGAGGTAGGCCTTGAGCGCCTCGTAGCTGTATTCGGCATCGGTCTTGGAAGCCTCGCGCAGCGCCTGCTCCACGCGCTGCGCGGCCTGCGGCAGCAGCACGCTTTCGAGCGCCCGCTGATAGACGCCGTCGGTCGCGGCCTGCAGCTTCTCGCCCTGGTAGAGCCCGAAGCGGTAGCCCACGGGCGGATCGCCGATGTCGAACTGGCTCGACTTGGGCAGGTCGCGCAGGCGGTCGAGCACCGGCAGCGAGCTGGCGATGTCGCTGTTGGAATCGACCACCGTCGGCAGCTCGCCGCGCGCCGCGGCCTTGTTGAAGGCCTTGGCGTTGCTGTCGACCTCGGCCACGTAGTCGCGGTTGTTGCGCCAGCTGTTCACGCAGGCGCCCAGCAGCACTACCAGCAGCACGCCGATGAGGCCGTAGCCCGCGAGGTCGATGGCCCGCTTGCGCCGGTACCAGCGCAGGTTGGTGCCGGCCACGCCTGCGTCGCGGAAGATCACCTGCTGCAGCAGCTCCTTCAGGAAGTAGCTCTTGCCCGGGCCCGGCGGCGGCGCGGGCGGCGCGTTGACCTGCAGGTAGCGCTTGATCGCGCCCATCACGCGGTCGAAGGCCGTGCCCTCCTGCGTGCCGCTGGTGAAGTACACGCCGCGCAGCATGGGTGCCACTTCGAACTTCGAAGGGTTGAACACGTCGGCCAGGAAGGTGCCGAGAATGTCCTCGAAGCTCGCGAACTGCTGCGGCAGCAGGTAGGCCTGCGCGCGGCGCAACTGGTCGGGCTCGGCCGCCAGCAGCTCCGGCAGGCGCTCGTCCAGGCGCTGGTGCAGCAGCTTGTATTCCTGGTGGAAGCGCTCGCGCAAATCGGCCTTGGCCGGGTCCGCCGGGTTGGCGTCGATCGGGAAGGTGAAGCCCCAGACCTGCGAGCGCTCGGCCCGGCCCAGCGAGCCGAAGTACTCGTTGAAGCCGGCCAGGAGGTCGGTCTTGGTGACCAGCACGTACACCGGAAAATTGATGCCCAGGCCGTTGCGCAGTTCGAGCAGCCGCTTGCGCAGCGCCATGGCGTGGCGCGCGCGCTGCGCGTCGTCGGCCAGCGGCAGGTCGGCGATGCTGATGGTGAGGATGGCACCGTTGATCGGCTGGCGCGGCCTGAACTTCTTGAGCAGGTCGAGGAAGCCCTTCCACTCGCCCTCGTCGGTTTCGCGGTTGCTCTCGTGCGTGGTGTAGCGCCCGGCGGTGTCGATCAGCACCGCCTCGTTGGTGAACCACCAGTCGCAGTTGCGCGTGCCGCCGATGCCGCGCACCGCGGCCTTGCCGAGCTGGTCGGCCAGCGGAAAGTCGAGGTCGGAGTTGACCAGCGCGGTGGTCTTGCCCGAGCCCGGCGCGCCGATGAAGATGTACCAGGGCAACTGGTAGAGGTACTGGCGGTCGAACAGCGCGAAGCGCCCCGCGGGCTTGCCGCTGGCATCGGCGCCGAAGCGCATGTTCTTCAGGATGGACGTGGCGTCGGTGAAGCCGCTTTGCAGCTCCTTGATCTCCGGCGCGTCCTCGGGCTTGGCGGCCTTCTCCTTGGGCGAGGGCGTGCGCAGCTGGTTGAGCAGCTGCGCATTGAGCCGCCGCTCGCGCCACTTGCGATAGAGCACGCGCGCGATCCAGATCGCGAACATCAGCGCGATCACCACGATGCGCACGAACTCGCTTTCGAACGGCCGGTAGCGGCCCACCGCGATGACGGGGCCGATGACCCAGATCAGGAACGCAACGGCCAGGAGCCCGAAAAAGACCCACAGGTCGCGGCTCACGAGGAAACGGAAAATCGCGCGCAGCATCAGCGGGCTCCTCCCTGCGGTGCAGGAGCGGCGCCTGCGGCCACGGGCGCCACCAGCAGCGTCACTTCGACCCGCCGGTTGCGCGCACGGTTGGCCGGCGAATCGTTGGGCACCAGGGGGTCGGCATCGCCGCGGCCTTCGGCGCGCAGGCGCTCGGGCCGCGTGATGCGCGTGGCGACCAACTTCTTGACCGCATCGGCACGCGCCTGCGACAGCTGCCAGTTGGACGGGAAGCGCACGCTGCGGATCGGCTGGTCGTCGCTGAAGCCGCTGATGAGCACGTTGCCCTCCACCGAATTGAGCGCATCGGCCACGCGCGCCAGCACGGGCGCATAGCGGTCGAGCACGCGGTCGGAGCCCGAAGCGAACAGGCCGTCGCCGCGCAGCACCACGACGCTGCGGTCGGCCTCGTCGCGCACCGTCAGCAGGCCGTCGCGGATCTCGGGTTCGAGAAAGCGCTGCAGCCGCGGCTGCGGTGCCGGCGCAACGGCCACGGCACGCTGCGTCTGCGGCAGGCGCACCGCATTGACCGCGGCGAATGCGCCGTCGGAGCGGCCGGCCAGGCTGAAGGTGAGCACGCCGAACACCAGCACCAGCAGCACCGCCGCCACCGCGCCCACGGCCCACAGCGGCACCCAGTTGCGCGTGCGGCGCACCGGCGCGCTCGCGTCCTGCCAGTGCGGCGACAGCGGCACGGCGATTTCGCCGCGGGTCTGGCGAATGATCTGCAGCAGCCGCTGCTTGAGCGTCTCGAGCTGCGTGCGGCCGTTGTCGATGACGCGGAAGCGCCCTTCGAAGCCCATCGCCAGGCAGAAGTAGATGAGCTCGATCAGCTGCAGGTGCTGCTGCGGGTTCTGCACCAGCCGCGACAGCAGCTGGAAGAATTTCTCGCCGCCCCAGGTCTCGTTGTGGAACATCACGAGCAGGCTCTGCGACGACCAGATGCTGCCGCCCCAGGGCGTGAGCGCTGCCGCTTCGTCGACCGCGGTGCACAGGCAGTAGCGCGCGCCGATGATCACTTCGGGCGCAATGCCGCTTTGCTGCGCGCGCGTTTCGAAGCGCCGGACCTCGTCGACCAAGTGCTCGCGCAACTGCGCGGGCGCGTCGTGGTGGCCGGTGGCGCGGATCTGCGGGATCAGGTCGAGCAGCGGGTTGGCCGCCGCGACGAGCGGATTGTTGCCGGCCAGCGCCGTGTCGCCCGCGTGCGGACGGCGTGCGTCATGCCATGCGGTGAATGACTGGGGTTGCTGCGGCCCCGCGCCGCGCGATGCCAGGGGCGCGCCCGCCGCGTCGCCATTGCTGCCGTTGTTGGCGCCGCCGCCCGGGTTGGGCGGCACGAAGCCTCCCGGGCCGACCGCCATGTCGTTGACACCGTTCATAGGGTCCCTCACGGACGAATTGCCCAGAACTCCATGGCCAGCCCCGGGAAGTCGCCGGCCAGGTGCATTGCAACGCCGCCCGATTTTTCGAGCTGGCGCCACATGTCGCCGCTCTTGTCGAGTTCGAAATAGTGGTAGCCCGCGTTGTATGGAATCTGGCGCGGCGCCACCGGCAGCGGCCGCACCGTGACGCCTGGCAGCTGCAGCTGCACGAGGTCGCGGATGCGCTCCACCGACCCGATCTTGACCTGCGTCGGAAAGCGCTGCTGGATCGCATCGGCGGGCAGGTTGGCATGCACCGCGAGCACGAAGCCCGCGTTGCGCACCAGCACCGGATCGGGCATGCGGCCCACGCGCACGCCGTGGCTGCGCTCCTCCAGCTCGATGGCGATGGCGCTCTGCTCGAGCACCGCCGAGAGCGAGCGCCGCAGCTCTTCCATCAGCGGCCGGATGGTTTCGTTGAGGTTGTCGTGGTCGTACTTCGGCCACACCACGGGGCGCCGCGTGGGCGAGGTGTGCGTGGCGAGATGGCAGGCCAGCTTGAACCAGTCGATGAACAGTTCCTCGGGGTGCACCTGCACCGCATGCTGCGCGTGCCAGGTCGTGGCGAGATAGCGGTTGACGAGTTCGAGCAGGAGAAAGTCGGAGACTTCGCTCACGCCGCCGCGGCCGGGCTGCGAGAGCCGCGAGGCCAGCGCCTCGGAGCGCTGCGTGAGCAGGCCGTGCAGCTCGGCGACCATGCTGCGCAGCATGGGGTGCGCCGATGCATCGAGCACCGGCGGAATGTAGTTGGCGTCGATCACCAGCTTGTGGTCGGTGCGCCGCTCGATCACGCGCACCGCGCCGATGGCCTGCCACTCCGCGGTGAGCGACGATGCGCGCGCAAGGCGCAGGCGCGGCTTCGCAAGCTGCAGCACCGCCGGGCCGAGCGCCACCGAATTGCCGTCGGCCACCTCGCGCTCGATCACGCCGAAGCGCGCAGCCGAGCCGTCGTCGTCGGCGAAGATGACCTCTTCGCTGCCGGTGCGGCGCAACGGCAGCGCAAGCACGATGAGTTCATCGGTCAGGTCGCTCGGCACCTCGTAGGGCAGCGGTGCATCTTCGGTGCCGAACGAGAACGGCGTGCCGTCGGGCAGCACGCCTGCGCCGCCGAGCAGCGACACGCGGCCGAGCGCGTGGGCATCGCGATCGATGTCCAGGTTGAGCCATCCCCAATAGGCACCTTGCAGGCCCGCGGTACGGCGCGTGACGTACTGCTCGACATAGCGCTCCAGCTGCTGGAAATGCTGCGGCCGCAGGTACATGCCTTCGGACCACACCACGCGATTCGCCAATGCCTGCGGAAGGGCGCCCTGTTTTCCTGCGCCCGGATTGCGAACTGTCACCAAAGAACCTCCTGGGGAGTGCCCACACTGAAGCGGGAGGTGCTTGTTAACGACCTCCCGATTGATTCGGTTTTTTTCTCTGATGCTACACGGCGCCTCTTACGTTTTGCACCGCATTTCGCGTGCGAATTTCTCGCACTTTTTGACTACAAAGCCGAGAAACTAACGACTTGGTAGTAACTCGATGCCGCTCTTGCGGATCGCGATGCGCACGTTTTGCTCGCTCGGAGAAAACTGCCACACCTTGTAGAGATTGGTTTGCTTCGGCTCCTTGAGCGGCAGCACGATGCGCCAGCGCGCGGCCTCGAGCTTGCGGTAGCCGGCGATGATGCCGATGGCACGCGAGTCGAGCCCTGCCTCGCGCTTGAAGACACGCTCTTCGCCGCTGCGCATGATGGCCTGGTCGGCGTTCACGAGTTCCGCCCCCAGCGTTTCGCGATCGCGGTCCTGTAGTGCAAAGTAGTCTGCGGTCTCGAAGTTACCGGAAGATTTCAATTCGAAGACCTTGACGAGAATCGGCGCCGGCTGGCCGCGTCCGTCGGGGTTGACGCCATCGTCGATCTTGATCGTCACGGCGTAGGGCGTGGGCAATGACTTCGCAGTCGATGCGCATCCACTGAGGCCACCCAGCAACGGTGCGGTTGCAAGTGCGCCTTGAAGCAGGGTTCGTCGATGCATTGAGATCTTCCCTAGTGGTTCGCGGCCTATATTATCGAAGTCGTGCGCACGAATCGCGTCGCATCGCGTGCCTGTCGCATGACAGCGGCACACTATCTCAAACATTGCCTTTTGCAAGGTAGGAGAGAAGATTGAAGTCACGTCTGCCTGCTTTGGCGTTCACCTTGGTTCTGTTTGCTGGCTGCACGACCACGCCCCCGCCCGAGCCGCCGCAACCCGAACGCCTGAGCCAGCAAGTCGCGCGCAGCACGCTCGAACGCGCGCAACAGGCCTATGACGAAGGTGACTACGCCAAGGCCATCACCACGCTCAAGAGCGGCGGCGTCTCGGTGTTCGAGGCCGCGGAGCCGGCCACGCGGCTCGATGCCATGAAGCTCGAGGCGTTCAGCTATTGCGTGGCCAACCAGGTGCCCGAATGCCGCGCGCAGTTCCGCAAGCTCATGGACGCGTTTCCCAATTTCGACCTCACCGTTGCCGAACGCAAGCACCCGGTGTGGGGCCCTGCCTTCGAGGCCGCCAAGCGAATGAAGCGTTGAACGCCGCAAGGGATGAGCCGCGGCTCGACATGAAGATGGAGATGCCATGCGTTGGACGGTGATCGAACATGCCGGCAAGCCGGTGACCGCAGGCCCCTCGGCCTTGCTCGCGGCACCCGGCGGAACCATCGGGCGCAGCCCCGACAACCACCTGGTGCTGCCCGACGAGCAGCGCCAGATCTCGCGCCTGCAGGCCACGGTGCGCTTCGACGACAGCGGCGCGGCGGTGCTGCGCAACATGAGCGCGGTGCTGCCCATCGGCGTCAACGAGCGCACGCTGCAGCACGAGCAGGAATCACCGATCGCCGATGGCGACCGCGTGACCATCGGAAGCTACGTGCTGGTGGCGGGGAAAGGGCAACGCGCCGCGGCCGTCGAGCCCGCCGCGCAGCTGATGGCAGCGGCACCACCGCCGGCCGCACCTGTGCACAGCGCATTGCCGGCCAGCGCCATGGCACAGGCGCCGATGGACTCGCTGCTGCCGACGGCCCCTGTCTCCGATGTGTTCTCGGACCTCTTCGGCGCAGGCGCGCTGCCGATCGGCGATACGCAGCCCGTGACCGTGGCGATGCCGCCGCCGGCCATGCCGGCACCACCGCCCGCCCAAACATTTGCCGCCGCCCCGGTGCCCGCGGTGTCGCCATCATCACCAGCCTCATCACCGGCAAGCACGCAGACGGGCGCCTCGCAGATTCCCTCCGCCGCCGATTGGGATGCCATCCTCGCGAACGCGCCGCGCCGCGAGGCGAGCGCCTCCGAGCCCATGCCCGACCCGATGGCGCACGAGCCCTTCGAGCTGCCCTCGCAGGCGCGCAGGAATCCGGTCGATCCGCTGGCCGAGCTGAATCCGCGTGCGGAAGACGGCATGTCCGATGTGGCGCTCAAGCGCGGCATGGACCCGCTGTCCTTCTTTGCCGCAGACAACGACGCGCCCTCGCCGCTGTCCGATCCGCGCCCCACCGCGCTGACCCACGAAGATCCGCTCAGCGACGTGCATCCGGCCGTCGATCTGCTGGCCAGGCCCGCGGCGGCCCCGCAGGGCTACAGCCATTCGAACCATGCGCGGGAATTGACGGCGCAATTCAGGCCGCCGAACCCGGTGCCTTTCGATGCACCGGCTGTGAAGCCGGCCGAGCCGCAGGCGTCCGCGCAGGCCGAGCCGCCACCTTCGGCACCTCCACCGCCGCCAGTACCGGTGCCCGTCGCGGCCGCGCGCGTGGAGGTTGCGCCGCCTCCAAAGGCCGCGCCGCCGGAGCCGCCCGCACCGCAACAACCGAAGCCCGCTGCCGCGCCCTCGCCGGTGGCCGCGCCGCCAGCCCCCATCGCAGCGCCCTCATCGGCACCGTCCCCCTCCTCCTCGGACGAACTCTTCAAGGCCTTCCTCGAAGGCGCCGGCGTGCCCGACGTGGCCGGCCAGCAGCCGCTGGACGCCGAAGCCATGCGGCGCCTCGGCCGGCTGATGCGCGCGTTCACCGACGGCACCATCGAGCTGCTCTCGTCGCGCGCCATGCTCAAGCGCGAAGTGCGGGCCGAGATCACGATGATCGTCGACGAAGAGAACAACCCCTTCAAGATCCTTCCCAACGGCCGCGCCGTGCTGATGCAGATGTTCGGCGCGCGCATGCCCGGCTTCCTCTCGCCCGAGGCGGCCGTGCACGACGCGCTTGGCGACCTGCAGTCGCATCAGCTCGGCATGGTGGCCGGCATGCGCGCCGCGCTGCTCACGGTGCTCAAGCGCTTCGATCCTTCGGCATTGAACACCGCCACGCCGCACGACGGCGGGCTGGGCGAGAAGCTGCTGCCCGGCGGCCGCGAGGCACGCCTGTGGCGGCAGCTGCAGAAGCTGCATGCGGAGACCACGGCGGCCGTCGAGGACGACTTCCAGGCCGTCTTCGGCCGGGCCTTCCAGCAGGCCTACGACAAGGAGATGGAACGGTTGAAGGAGGCGCGCCGTGCTTGAGACCACTCCCCGCGCGTTCGCGGTTCCCATCTCGACCTCGCAGTTCTCCTGCGTGGGCGAGCGCAGCGGCAACCAGGACGCGATCGGCTACCACCTCGACGAATACAACGCCTGCTTCGTCGTGAGCGACGGCGTGGGCGGCAACGCGGGCGGCGAGCTGGCCGCGCGCATCGCGGTCGACACCGCGCTCAACACCTTCGTCGACAACCCCTCGGTGGCGCAGCACGACATCCAGCAGGCCGTGAAGGCCGCCAACGACGCCATCCTTGCCAAGCAGCGGGAGCTGGCCGACCAGAGCCGGATGAGCGCGACCATCGTCTCGCTGTTCGTGGACCGCACCAGCGGCCAGGCCTGCTGGGCCCATGTGGGCGACAGCCGCCTCTACTGGTTCCGCCGCGGCGCGCTGATGCAGCGCACCGAGGACCACAGCCTCTCGGAGCGCTCGGGCGAAGCGGCCCGCGGCAACGGTGCCAACGGCGGCGAGCGGCTGGTGAAGACCAACCTGCTGTACCGCGCGCTCGGCGCCAGGGCCACGGCCGAGACCACCGTGTCGACGCCGCAGCGGCTCGCCGACGGCGATGCGTTCCTGCTGTGCACCGACGGCCTGTGGCAGCTCATTTCGCAGCAGGTGATGGAACGCTCGCTGCAGCTCGCCGACAGTGCCGAGGAATGGCTTGCGCTGCTGCGCCGCGCGGCCGAAGCCAAGGCCGACGAGTCGCGCGACAACTACTCGGCGCTGGCGGTGTGGGTGGGGTTTCCGCAGCAGGTGACGCTGGCGGGGACGGCTGTGCCCGCGCGCCAGCCCGGTTGAGAACAAACGCGCGCCGCAGGGCCCGGCAAAGCCTGCGGGTGCTGCGCACGCGACCTCAGGCCGCCAGGACCAGCACCTTGAACTGGCTCGGCACTACCCGCATGCCGACTATGTTGCAGCGGTTCTGCAGCGTGATGCTCGTCACGCGCGTGACCGGCGTGCCCTTGACCAGCACCGTGAACGCACCGGTGAGATGCCGCGACTGCTGCATGAAGGTCTGCGAGACCATCCCACCCAGCGCGCCCGGCTGATCGCCGAGCGTGATCGGTGTGACCGTGGCCATGTTGTGCGCGGGCATGCCCATGAACAGGATGTTCCAAGCATTGGGAATGGCCATGGGGCCCAGGGCCATGTTGGGAAACGGGATCGGGACCGGCGTCCTGCAGACGTCGGGAAAAGCCAGGTCCATCCCCATCAGCTGGCAGTTAGCGAACATGCTGGCTCCTCCTCAACCCATGTGAATCTGCGAGGCATCGATCTTCACCAGGTCCTCGCCCGTGACCATCGTGTGCTTCGCATGGATACGGACCGTGTCGCGGGCTTTGCAATCGAGATGCCCGACACGCGACTGATCGACCTCGTCGACGATCCTCAGCGCACTGCGCGTCATCTGCACCACCCTTTCGGAAATGGTCTCGAAGACCTTGCCGACGAGCTTCATCGTGCCCATCGTCGCATCGACCTTGCGGGCAGTGAAGCGCATGTCGTCCGCGCGGCAATCGGCGCTGCCCGCGCGCATCGTCCATTGCGCCGCGGCCATGTCGAGGACGCCGCCGCTGCGCACGCTGACCTTGCCTTCGCTCTCGATTGTGACCGGGTGCGCGTTGCCGCCAAGGACCAGCGCCCCGTCAATCTCGATGCGGCTTACTGCTGCATCGGCCTGTTCGAGCACCGCGATCAGGAACATGCGATAGGAATCGGGTCCGGAGACCAGCACGGTGTCGCCCACCTGCGGCTTCAAGAGGCAACTGGCGGCCCGCCGGCAGGTTCGCGCGATACCGCTCTCGTCCTCGATCGCGAACTGCCCGTCGGGTCGCAGGCCGCGGATCGTGCCGATCGTATGCACCGGAGACGATGCGTCGGGGGCGACGCGCAGAGGAACGACGTTCATGATGAATTCCCTTTTTCGAGTCGGATGAGGGTTCGGTCCGAAAATGATGGACTCGCCATCAGCGTGCGCCGGACCATGACTGAGCGCGGTGCAGGTCTGGATCGTTCTCGATGATGCCACCGCGTGCTGAAAAACGCGTGCTCTGCTGAACCGCACGGTGAAATCGTGTTCGCAGAAAGTGTGCATCGCTGAAGTCCGCACCCGTCAGATCGGCGTATGAAAGATCCGCGTCGTGGAGCGCGGCCCGCACGAAGCGGGTATCGTGGCAGTGCGCGCGGTGGAACACGCTCAGCGGCATCCGGGCATCGTTGAAGACCACGCCGTCCAGCCGTGCATCGACCCACATGGATCGATCGAACCGGCCTGCGCTGCAATCGGCGCCGCTGAGGTCGGCCTCCGCGTAGATTGTCATACCTGCATCGGCACCGGAGAAATTGGTACCGCGCAACGACGCGCCCTTGAAGTTGCTCTGCGTCAGAGTTGCACCACGAAAGTCGGCACCGTCGAGCCGGGAGTCGGTGAACTGGCACCGGCGTAGCACCAGCCCGGCAAACTGCTGGCCTTCCATGCCGCATTCGAGGAAGACCATGCCCTCGCCTTCGAAGCGGGCGAAGACGGCGGACCGCAGGTCTATTTTGAACAACGTGACCGTGTGCAGGGATGCCTCGGTGAAGTCGGTCCCGGCGAGGATCGACTCCGCGATGGTCGCCTGGGCCATGCGCCGGGTCCGCAGCGACGCATTCGCCAGGTCGCAGCGAAAGAAGGTGACGCGATCGAGCACCGTGCCGTCGAGGCGTGCGCGCGTCAGATGGGATTCGATGAATGACGACTCCTCGAGCATGGCATCGGAAAAGTCTGCTCTCTCGAACCGTCCACGAAACATCTGCAGCCGCTTGCCGATAGCGCCCGAGAAGTTGCACTGGTTCATTAGGCAATGGGTAATGAAGCTGCCGGACAGGTCCGCACCGCTGAAGTCTGCGCCGGTGAAGTCGATGTTGTCCCACTGCGCACCCGAGAGATCGAGGCCGCGCAGGTTCCAGCCGCGGCAGTCGAGCCCGCGCAGCTGTGCGCCATGGCGCACTTCTTCCACCATCGATTCGGGCGTCATACCGGGGCCTCCGTGTCGCGCCGGGGCCAGACCTTGGCGTGCTGCGTGTAAGCGCCTTCGAGCAGGGTGGTGGCGTCGATGAGCGCCTGTGAGACGTCTGCGCGGAACAGGTTCGCTTCGCGCAGGTCGCCGCCGAGCAGGTTCGACTTCGACAGGTTGGCATCGATCAGGTTCGCCCGGCGCAGCGAAGCGCGGCTGAAGTCCGCGCGCACGAACAGGCTCTCGCCCGCAACGAGACCGTCCAGCCGCGCGTCGGAGAAATCGCATTCAGAAAAATCGCAGTTCTCAAGATGGGCCGCCGTCAGGTCCGCACCCGCGAAGGACGTGCCGCGCAGGCCGCATTGCTTCAGGAAGATGCCGACCGCCGTCACGCCGATGAAGGCGCTGCGCAGCGCGATGCTGCAGGCATCGAGCCGCGCGTGCGACAGGTCGACGCGCTCCGCCAGCGTTGTAGTGACGAAGCCGCACCGGACCAGTCGTGCCGCGTTCAACGACACGCGCTCCAACCGGCATTCGATCAGGATGACCTGGTTCAACTCGGCCTGGTCCAGCGCGATGTCCCGCAACACCATCTGCCGGAGCGATACCTGGGTCCAGCGCGAGGCCTGCATGTCGCATCCCGCTATGTCGGCCTCGTGCAGTTGCGTCTGGTTCAACAAGGCCGAGCGCAGGTTGCACCCGGTAAAGCGCGTGCCATGGCAGAAGGTCTCGAGAAGGCTGGCCGCTTCGAGATCGCAGGTGTCCAGATGCGTGCCGCCCAGGTTGGCCTTGTCCAGCCGGGCCTCTTTCAGGCAAGTTCCGGCAAGCGTGGCACGCGACAGCACGGCCTCGGTGAGGTTGCAGCCTGCGAGGTTCGCGCCCCGCAGGTTAGCGTCGGCCAGGATGGCGTACGAAAAATCGGCGCCGCGCAGGTCCATCTCGGAAAGATCCGCGCCGGTGAGATTCATCTTCGCGAAATGCCGGCGCTGCGGGTCCGCGGCAGCCAGCCGGCGCCGCAGTTTGGCGGACCGGAAGGTCGGCATGCGCGGTGCCGCCGATGCCATGTGTGCCGAGTACAGGTAGCCTTGGCGCAGCAGCGGGTCCATTTCGACGGGCGCGCCGACATCTTCGTCCTTGGCGTCGGGTTGCTGCGCTTCGAGCGCGCCCGGGCGGGCACTGCTCATCGCGCCGAGAAGATCAACCGGCGCGCCCTCCGCTGACGGCCGTTGTGCCTGTACACGGGCGGCCTCGGCCTCAAGGCGTTTACTCGCCTCCTGTGCCTTGGCCTCCTCGCGTTCGAGATAGTCGGGCAGATCGTCGAAGGCCGGCAGCGCTTCCTGCATCGCGGGAGGCGTGAGGTAGTCAGCCGGCTGAAGCCCCTGCGCCAGCAGCTCGTTGCATCGCTTTTCGTACTCGCGCTGCACACCGGCGTACACGTTGCGCGGCAGCGGTTCGGAAAGCGTGTCCGGCATCCGCATCGCAGCCCATTCGCCGAGGATCGAACGCGGCACGAGATCGCTGTCGCGCAGCACGTGGATGGCACTCTTTTCCGGATCGACGCGCTTTCGCAGCACATCCACATAGTGCTCCTGCGAACGCGGCTCGCCTGGCAGTTCGAGCGACGGCATGATGTGCTTCACGTCTGAGGCATCGTCTTCCCGCACGCTGGTGGTACCGTGCCAGATGAGGACCACGCGCTCGCGGTCGGGGAAAAACCAGGCCGTGCTCAAGCCGAGTTCGAGGCGGCGCAGTGCGGCGACCTCCGTGGAAAAGCTCAGATGACACACCGCGTTCCACGCCGGCAGGTTGCCGCGCAGGATCGGAATGCCGGGGTGCATGTTCCATATCTCGTAGGGCGCATTCGGCGGCAGGGCCGGCCGGCCCGGCCAGCGCTGGTCTGGACTGGCCGAATTGAAGAAGCGCCAGTCGAGGTCGTTCGCAAAGCCCGGAAAACCATTCTCCAGCCATGCGTCGTCGTACTGTGTGCCCATCAGCGCCATGCGCTGCGGCCAATCGGGCAGGTAGCCGCCGAACGATGCAGCCTTCGGCCGCTGGCCGCGGCGATGGATCCGGTCGGAGACAGCCTCGACGTTGGGCAACCGGCAGGTCTGCACGCCATTGACGATCTCGTCGGCCACGCCCATGCCCAACGGGTTCTCGGGCACGCCCGGTCCGCCGAATGCGTGGCGCCAGTCCAGCGGCATTCGGTCGAACTTGGCCGCCTCGGTGATGCGCCCGCCCAGCCAGAAGCGGTCGCCGAAGACGGCCAGCGACCGGTCCACGCCGGCGACTCGCAATCGCGCCGCGCACTGGGTCTTGTCCTCCTGGTGCGCCGTGTAGGCGAAGCCGCTCGCCAGCACCTCGGCCTCGGCCTTCGGCATGCCCATGTCGAGCACGCTGCCGGGGTCCAGGACCTCGCTGGCCATCTGCCAGAGCTCCTGTTCGGGTTGCAGCCGCGGCTCGGCGTCAAGGCTCACGCACGCCAGCGCGGCGATGCCCAGGTGATTGCGCGAGCGCCAGCGGTAAGGCCGCGTGAGCAGGCTGAGTCGAAAGGGCTTGACGATCTTCAAGGTCGATTTCGGGAACGTGCGGTGCGCGGAGGCCGACGCGGATTCAGAGAGAGAAACGGGCCGACGCGACCAGCGGCGCGATCACAAGGTCGGCGGTGGGCGACGTGGAGGCGAAGCGCACGAGCACCGGCTGCCCCACCGCATACAACGCCAGTTCGTTCAGCATCACGACCTTCTGCACCAACGCCCGCTGCTCGACGCCACGCTGGTCCTTGAAGAGCACCGTCAGGTTCATGAGCGGACTGGTGTCGCTGTAGGCATTGCCGATCTCGCTGGCGACGATGACGCCGTGCGACTGCGCGTCGAAGCCGCGGCTGCGCGCTTCGCGCCGCCGGATCCTCAGGAACTCCCATGCGCCGCACAGCAACGCCGAGCCTGCGAACAGCAATACCACGCACGCCAGCATTGCCCAGATCGGCATCGCTCCCGCGAGCAGCAGCATCGGCAGCAAGCCTGCAGCCACCGCCACGAGTCCGAGTGCACGCGGCCAGCGACCGTTCGGGGCGGTCGCGGCCATCACGGAAAGAGCACCAGAATCTTGATGTCCACGTAGATTGGACCGATCGAGACCTGGGATTCCTGTTTTTGGTTGAAAGCTCGGTTCGACCAGCGGAAGGCTTTGATGTCGGCACTGGCGCCGCCGATGTTGGTGCTCGCCGCGTTGACGGTCTCCGACAGCGGTGCGAAGGTAAATGAATTCGCCCAAGCCAGCGAATTTGCAAACGGCGTCATCGACGTGATGGACAGGTCCGCGATGGTGGTGATCGTGCTGCCGGCATGGGTCTTCAGCGAATTCGTGTAACTGATGTCCTTGTGGTCCGAAGTCAGGCTGATGACGTTCGCATGCACATTGAACTGATCCGGCGTCGTTATGTTGACGTCGCCTGAGTTCGCAAAGAGATTTATGCCGCCGACGGTGTCGACCTGAACCGTCCCGACCGAATACAGATTTGACGCGCCTCCAACAATCCGAACGCTGTCTCCACTCACCCAATAGTTTTCGTTTCCTTTGCTGACCGAAACATTCTTGGTTCCTGAGGTTTCTTCATATGCTGCGGAAATCGTCGTTTTCTGACGTCCCGTTATATCTTCGGTCAACCCGCCAGTTATCGTCCGGGTCTCGCCGCTGTCCACCGTGTCTGTGCGACTGCCGGTCACGTGAATGATCTGGTCGCCATCGACGTAGACATCTTGGTTGCCACCTTTGATCTTGACGTTCTGCGGCCCGCCATTGACGGTGATGTTCTGCGGTCCCCCGTCGTTGACCGTCACGGTATGCGGGCCGTTGATCGTCTCGGTGAGCGAGGTGTTGGTGGTGTAGTCGTCGGCGCCCTCGATCACCGTGGTGCGATCGCCGGCGATGGTGTCGCGCTCGTCCGCTTCCACATCGAGCTCGAAATCCTTCTCGGCATGAATCCGGACCAGTTCACAGCCCGGCGCATCGTCCAGGATGAACTCGTTGGCATTCGCGGGCGTGCCGTCCTGGCTGCGGCTCACGAAGCCGCTCACAGTGACCTTCGCCGGCAGCTCCAGCGGCGGCATCTGGTCGGAGTTGTAGACGCGGCCGATGATGATCGGCCGGTCGGGATGGCCGCCGATGAAATCGACGATCACTTCCTGGCCCTTGCGCGGATGATTGACGGCGCCGTAGTTCGAGCCGGCCCAGGCGCTGGAAACGCGCACCCAGCATGAGCTGTTCTCGTCGCTCTTGCCGTAGCGGTCCCAGCGGAACTGCACCTTCACGCGGCCGTATTGGTCGACCCAGTACTCCTGGCCTGCCTTGCCCACCACGGTGGCGGTCTGCGGCCCGTTGGTGCGGGGCATCGGCGTCAGGCGCGGCGCACGGAATGCGTACGAGGTCGGCTGCACCGCGAAGCTGAAGCTGTAGTTGCTCTCGGCCGCACCGCTCTCGTAGCCGCCTTCGCGCAGTGCATAGGACACCGACACGATCAGGTATTCGCGGTTGTCGTCCTGCCGCGGGCAGTTCTGCATCGTGAAGCGGTAGCCCGGCGCCATGCCGCGCACGCTGGCGTGGCCGACGTCGCGCTCGGCCTGCGACTGCGCCTCTTCGAGCCGGATGCGCGAATAGTGCTCGCCCTGCTCGGCCTCGCTGAAGCCGCCCAGCCATTCGTAGATCTCGTAGGTGTCGTGGGGATTCCCGCGCGGCTGGCTGCGCATGCCCATGAGGTCGGCCTTCGACTTCTTGAAGTCGTAGTCGTCCACCACATAGGTGCCGGGGCGGATTTCCTCGGTCACCTGCCACTGGTCGATCACCTCCTGGAACGGATCCGGGTTGCGGTCGGCCGCAAGATAGCTGATCTTCGGATAGCCCGGCAGGGTGTCGTGGGCGCCGATGTCGTCGGCAAGCACCAGCGTGTGCTCGCCCTTCTCGTGCTTGAAGTAGTAGTAGATGCCTTCGTGCTCCATCAACCGGCTCACGAAGGCGAAGTCGGTCTCCTGGTACTGCACGCAGTACTCCCACTGGCGGTAGGTTCCGCTGAGCTTCTTCTCGAACGAGAAGTGGTAGTCGGCGAACACTTCCTCGAGGATGTCGACGACCGACTTGTTCTGGAAGATCTTGCAGTCGCTGGTGCGCGTCAGGTACCAGAGCCAGGGCCGCACAGTGGCGCGGTACAGCACGTAGCGCGACGTGCCCCCTTCCTTGCCGACCATCGTGAAGCGGACGATCTGCCCATTCAGGAAACGGGGTTCGCCCGCCGTCTGTATCTCGAGCGAGAGCGGCTTGCCCAGCACCGACTTCATGTCGAGCGACACGCTCGGGCTCAACAGGTCCACCTCGAACTCGAACAGCTGCGACAAGCCCTCGGTGCCGTGCATCGAGCGGAAGAGAAGCTGGTCCTCTCCCAGCGGCGTGTGGGCCTTGACGACTCGGTTGGGCATGGCTTACTCCCTTTCTTCGCTCAGCGTTCAGAAAATTCGTAGTGGAAATCGTCGTTCGCCGCGCCGAGCCGCACGCCGGCGAGCTTGCGCGCACTGACCGTGGCGCCGATGACTTCCTCGCTCAATCGCGGAAGGATGGTGTGCGTGAGGATCGCATCGATCATCCGTCCGCCCGACTCGATGGCGGTACAACGGCGCGCCACCAGTTCGACGGCGCTGTCGTCGTAGTCCAGCGCAATGCCATGGTTCGCATCGAGGCGGGTGGCAATGCGGTCGAGCTGGAGGCGAATGATGCGATGCAATGCATCGGCTTGCAACGGGTAATAAGGCACTACAACCAGCCGGCCCAGCAGCGCCGGCGCGAACACCTTGAGCAGCGGTTCGCGCAATGCAGCCGCCAGCGGCTCGGGGTCGGGGCGCAGGGTCGGGTCTTCGCACAACTGCATGACCAGGTCGGTGCCGACGTTGGAGGTCATGATGATCACGGTATTGCGAAAGTCGATGTGGCGGCCCTCGCCGTCTTCCATCCAGCCCTTGTCGAACACCTGGAAGAAGATCTCGTGCACGTCGGGGTGGGCCTTCTCGATCTCGTCGAGCAACACCACGCTGTAGGGCCGGCGGCGCACGGCCTCGGTGAGCACGCCACCTTCGCCGTAGCCCACGTAGCCCGGCGGCGCTCCCTTGAGCGTGGAGACGGTGTGCGACTCCTGGAACTCGCTCATGTTGATGGTCACGAGGTTCTGCTCGCCGCCGTAGAGCGCCTCCGACAGCGCGAGCGCGGTCTCGGTCTTGCCCACGCCCGAGGGGCCGCACAGCAGGAACACGCCCACCGGCTTGTTCGGGTTGTCCAGCCGCGCGCGCGCCGTGCGGATGCGCCGCGAGATGGTCTCCAGCGCATCGGGCTGGGCCACCACGCGGGCCGAGAGGATCTCGCCGAGGCGCAGCACCGACTGCGCGTCGTCGCGCACCATGCGGCCGATCGGAATGCCGGTCCAGTCGGCCACCACGGTGGCGATGGCCTGCGCGTCGACGGCCGCCAGGATGAGCGGGGATTCACCCTGCAGCTGCACGAGCCGGTCCTGCGCCTGGTCGAGTTCGGCGCGGATCTCTTCGGGCGTTCGCTCGGGCTCGGACGGAGCGGCCTCGGCCTGCGCCTCGGGATCGCCGCCCTCCTCGGCCTCGTCATCCGTCCGCGCCTCGGCCCGCACCGGCACCGCATCGGGCGAGAGCAGCTTGCGCAGCGCCACGATGCGTTCGACGAGCACGCTTTCTTCCGCGCGCCGCTGCTCGAGCAGGCCGAGCTCGGCCTGCGCCGCGGCCACCTGGGCCGCGATGTCTTCCACGCGCTGGTGCTCGCCGACACCGATCGCCGCCTCGCGCCCGGCAATGCCCGACTCGATGCCCAGCACCTCGATGCGGCGCTGCAGGTCTTCGATCGCCGCGGGCAGCGCATGCTGGCTCAGCGCCACGCGCGCGCAGGCCGTGTCGAGCAGGCTCACGGCCTTGTCGGGCAGCTGGCGCGCGGGAATGTAGCGGTGCGACAGGCTCACGGCCGCTTCGAGCGCGGCGTCGAGAATGAGCACGCCATGGTGCTTCTCGAGCTCGGCCGAGATGCCGCGCAGCATGACCACGGCCTTGGACTCGGTGGGCTCGTGCACCTGGATGGTCTGGAAGCGCCGCGTGAGCGCCGGGTCCTTCTCGATGTACTTCTTGTACTCGGACCAGGTGGTGGCGCCGATGGTGCGCAGCCGCCCGCGCGCAAGCGCCGGCTTCAGCAGGTTGGCCGCGTCGCCGGTGCCGGCCGTGCCGCCCGCGCCGACCAGCGTGTGCACCTCGTCCACGAACAGCACGATGGGCCTGGGGCTCTTCTCGACCTCGTCGATCACCTGGCGCAGCCGCTGCTCGAACTCGCCCTTCACGCCCGCGCCGGCCTGCAGCAGCGTGGGGTCGAGCACCCAGAGCGACACGTCCTTGAGCGAGGGCGGCACGTCGCCCGCCGCGAGCCGCGAGGCCAGCCCTTCGACCACCGCCGTCTTGCCCACGCCCGCTTCGCCCGTGAGCAGCGGGTTGTTCTGGCGCCGGCGCATGAGGATGTCGATGATCTGGCGGATCTCGTCGTCGCGGCCGTAGACCGGGTCGAGCTCGCCCGCACGCGCTTTGGCCGTGAGGTCGCTCGCGTACTTGGCCAGCGCCGAGCCGCCCGCGGCGGCGCCGTCGCCCTGGTGGGACGCCGCTGCGGCAGCTTGTCCCGGCGCGGCCGCAGCGTCGAAGTCGTCCTCGGGCGAGCCCTCGGTCCATGCGGGAAGCTGGGCGATGAGAACGTCGGGCACGATCTTGTCGAACTCGCGCGAGATGCCCGAGAGCACCTGGCGCAGCCCCGGTGTCTTGACGACGCCCGCGAGCAGGTAGGCACCGCGGATCGATGTGGCCTCGAAACGCAGGCTCGCATAGACCCAGGCGCGCTCGACGGCGTTGTCGACGTGCTCCGAAATGTCGCTGATCGAGGTGGCGCCGTGCGGCAGGCGGTCGAGCGCGCGCACCAGGTCCTGCTCGACCGCATCGAGGTTGAGGCCGGCGCGCTTGACGATGCGCAGCAGGTCGCTGTCCTGCAGTTGCAGGATCTGGTGCAGCCAGTGCACCAGCTCCACGTACGCGTTGCCGCGCAGCTTGGCGAATGCGGTGGCGGTCTCCAATGCCTTGTAGAGCATCGGATTCAGCTTGGAGAAAAGGGAGACGCGGCGGATATCGGTCATAAGGCCATGGAAGAAGCTTCGGCCGCCGCGGAAGCAGCCGAAGCGGAACGGGAATACAGGGCTTCGGGCTGGAACAGCATGTCGCCGGCGTCGGTGGGCGAGAGGCGCGTGCCGAGCCAGCTTCCCCAGCCCAGGCGCTGGTCGCTGCCCAGCTGCATGCCGAGGGCTTCCTGCTTCTTGAGCACGAGGCGCAGCTCCCAGGCGAACTCGATGCCCACGTACTGGCGCACCCAATCGACCACCTGCTGCAGGCGCTTGCTGCCCGGCAGGAAGTCGCGGAACTCGTTTTGCGAGAGCGGGCCGAGCTCGAGCCGGAACTTGCCCTGCGCATCGCGCACCGCCAGGCCGACGGTGGCGCCGGCGCCCAGCCTCTGGTTGCGCCCGGAAGGGCCGATGCGGCTGACCTCGCGCTCGTCGAGCATCACCCAGCCGCTCACGAACTCCTCGACGCGCACGGGCACATCGAAGTACAGCCGCAGGATCTGGATCAGCCCCTCGGGATTGCGCGTCTGGCGCACGAGGTGCCCGGCCATGAAGGTGCGCGCATGGTCGGCGATGCGGTCACGCTCCTTGAGACCCGGCTGCCCCATGTTCATGAGGCTCGCCACGTAGTCGACGAAGCGGTGGCCGTCGGGGCGATCCAGGCTGTTGACCGACTGGGCATCGGCCCAGGCCCGATAGAACAGCAGGATGAGCCGGTGGTGGAACAGGTCGGCGAAAGCGCTGAGCGTGTTGTCGCTGTGATGGCGCTTGCGTTCGCGCGCGTACTCGGTCAGGTGCAGCGGCAGCGGCCCGTTGGGACCGAACAGCCCGAAGCCGTAGATCGAGATGCGCGGCGGGCCGTCGCCGTCGACATCGACGCCCGAGACGTTCGAGGGCGCAAAGGCCATCGACGGCTCCTGTCCCAGCCGCAAAGGCTCGTCCAGGGGGCGCGGCGCGCGGCCCAGCAGCGGATGGCTGCCGTGTGCATCGAGGCGGCGCAGCAGCATGAACAGGTCGTGCTCGAAAGGCTGGTCGACCAGGCCGGCCCACAGGACCGGGTCGGCCTCCGAAGCGCCGCGCCGCGCGGGTGCCTCGGCATGCTCGAGCGCGGCATGTTCGATCGCAGCCTGCGGCGCCTGCTGCGGATCGTCGGCGAGGTCGGCTGTCGTGCTCATGCTCATACGGCAGGACGGCGTCCGATGCGCGGCGTCCAGCGCGCGATCTCGCCGCGCTGCAGGCTGGAGAGCGCGAACTCGGTGAACGCATTGAGCGACACGTGCCGGCTGAAGAACTGCTCCAGCACGGCGCCGAAGAGATAGGGGCTCGCGCCCGAGAAGGCCACCTCGTCGATCTTCAGCGCGATTTCCACCCCGCGCCCGAAGACGATCGGCCCCGGCTCGGGCAGGCGGCGGAACACCGGCGCCAGCGCCATCGAGCGCACGCCCTGGATCTGGCGGCGCACCGCGGGGTCGGCCAGGTTGCCGTAGAGGTCGAGCATCTCGCGCAATGCGGCCGCACCCTGCGTGGCGTCGATGTCGGTCAGGCTCAGGTAGTTGAGGCCCAGATGGCTGATCAGGCGCCAGGTCAGCGCGCCTTCCGCCAGCGCGGGGTAGGGCCGCGACGGCCCGCGCAGGATGCGGATGCCGCGCACCGGCGCCGACACGCGCAGCGAGAAGTCCGACTCCAGCCCGGTGGGCAGCAGCAGCGGCAGGTCGCGATTGGTGCACAGCGCATCGATCGTGATGTGGCGCAGGCTGTGCGGAAAGGGCGCGTCGTGCTGGTCGACCAGCGACACGTACACCTCGCTGCCGGTGTAGCTGGTGCGCGTGCCTTGCGCACGTGCGCGGTCGGACACCAGGCGCGGTTCGCGCCGCAGCGAGAAGTACGCGCCGAAGTCGCCGTCGTCGGCGGCGAACGAACCCAGGAAGGGCCTGAACTCGCGCTCTTCCGAGCCGCTCGCCATGTGGCCCGTGACGCGCTCGACGGTGAAGATCTCGAAATCGCGCGGACGCGTGCGGTCGATCACCGCATGGTGCTCGTGCTGCCCTGGGCCCACCGGAATGCGGTCGCTGCGGCGCGGCACCAGGTTGATGATGGGCGTGCAGAACAGCGAGAAGTGCTTGGCGTCGACCAGCCGCTCCAGGTCGCCGTCGGCGCGATCGAGCAGGATCACGATTTCCATCGTGGTGCCGCCCACGGCGGAGGCTGCCGCGCGCAGGTTCTTCACGCTGAAGAACAGGTAGCGGTCGGGGAATGCGAAGTACTCGTGCAGCAGCCGGTAGCCCTGGAACGAGCGCGCGTCATAGGGCAGCAGCGCCTGCTCGGGATCGAAGCCCTCGTGGCGGATGGCTTCGTCGCCGAGCGGAACGATCCGCGCCTTGCTGCCCGGGCCGCTGCGGCATACGGTGCCGATGCTGTGGTGCACCGCAAGCTCGAGCACGCGCAGCGCGTGCAGCTCGGCGCCCGAAAGAAAGAACTCGAGCCGGTCGATCGGCAGCTCGGCGAAGGTGGTGCCGCCCACGGCTTCGAGCTTGATGGTGATCGCGCTCTTGGCCCGCTGGGCCACCGCGGGCATCGCATGCGCGATTTCCGCAGGCACGGGGCCGATGCCCGCATCCGCGATCCTGATGGGCCACAGCGTGACCTCATGGCCGGTGCGGAATTCGCAGGCCGTCTGCTCGCCCTTGATCATCCGCCCGCGCATGATCGTGTGGCGCGGCAGTTCGTAGCCGGCCTTCAGCGAGCCCTCGTTGAGGTTGCCGTCGATCTGCACCACGGCCATGGCCGGCAGCGGCGCGAGGAAGTTGGGGTACACCACCTCGAGCAGCCGCTGCGAGAAGCGCGGAAACTCCGCATCCATCTTGAGCTGGATGCGCGCCGTGAGAAAACTGAAGCCCTCGAGCAGGCGCTCCACATAGGGGTCGCTGACCTCGATGCCGCGCATGCCCAGCCGCCCGGCGATCTTCGGGTAGCGCTGCGCGAACTCGGCACCGAGCTCGTGCATGTAGGTGAGCTCGCGGTTGTAGTAGTCGAGCAGCCTTGCGTCCATTCAGAGTCCTCCCGTCGGGCGCAGGACCATGTGGCCGCTCTCGAGGTCGAGCTCGGAGCGCAGGATGAATTCGATCGGGTAGGGCACCGACCACAGCGTGCCGCGGATCTCGAGCGCGAGCAGGTTGTGGTGCTCCAGGTCGGTGGCGTCGGTGACGCAGCGCACGTCGATGCTGTCCTTCATGATGCGCGGCTCGAAGTCGATGATCGCGGCGCGGATGGCAGCCTCGACGTCCGCGAAGTTGACCTCCGACATGCGACCGCCGGCCCAGCCGCGCACGCCGTAGTTCACGACCGAACGCCGCGCGCGCGGCATGGCGTTGATGGTGTGGTCCGCGCCGAAATTGGTGGTGTTGAGCAGCCATTGCAGATCGCGCAGCACCGAGTCGCGCAGCAGCTTGCCGCTCATGAGGAACGCACCGGCGCGCTCCTGGCGGCTTTGCGGCTGCTTGTCGGTCAGGCGGTCGAGCAGCACTGGCTGCAGGCGGTCGCGTGCAACGCTTTCTTGCTGGTCGCCGTCGGCCTCCATGGCCGGACGGCTGGCTGGCAGGACGGAACTCACCGCGCAGCACTCTCGGCAGGCGCGAACTCGACGAGGCGGATATCGAGCAGCGAATGGTCGCCGGCTTCGCTGATCAGCGTGCGCTGGCCCACGCCGGCATACTGGTCTTCGCCGGCCAGCGGCAGCCAGTCGGTGCGGCGGCCCAGGGTTGTTTCGTCGTCCAGCGCATCGAGCGCGCCGGGATAGCGCACCGGCACCAGGCCGTTGAGTCCGCGGCCGTCATGCAACTCGATCTCGGCCGGCGCCCAGAGCAGGTCGACCAGGTGCTGCGGACGGGAGAACTTGAGACGGCGCACCGCCGGCAGCGGCAGCCACGCATAGCCCGAAGGCGTGAGGAGTTCGAGCACGGCGCCAATGCGCGCGTCGCCATCGCAGAGCCAGGCGAACTCGCTGCTTTCCACCGGCTCGCCGTCGATGGCCTGCACGGCGCGCGCGTCCGACCGGTCGACGCAGCTCAGCGTGCCCTGCAATGCGGGTGCATCCTGGCGAGCGGCTTCACGCAGGTCGGCCGCTTCGGCGGCGCGTTCGGCCGGCAGTTCCGCGGCGGCAATCAGCCCTGCGACCCAGTCGGCCTGGCCGGCAACGACGACCGGCGCACGGCCGCCGTTCCAGAATTCGGTTCGATGCCGCTCGGCGGCCAGTGCCATCGCGCAGGTGGCACTGGCGGGAGCGAAGGAAGGATCGATCTTCGCGGCCAGCTTGAGCTGGTCTTCAGACCGCTGCCAGTCGCCCCGCAGCGCAAGAAAGTGGCACAGGGCAAGCCGCAGGCTGGCATTCTGTGGACTCGCGCGAATCTGCCGCTGTACCCATTCGGTGTGTTCGGCCACGGAGCGCTCGCCCAGCACTGCAAACCCATCGCCCATGAAACTTCCTCATTGACTCGCGCACGGCCCAGGGCCGTCGACAACTATCTGCAGGCGACCGGCCCGCGGCATGCGCGGGCCGGTCGGGAACAAGCAAAAGGGGAAATCAGGA
>NZ_RXFQ01000032.1 GCF_003951285.1 Variovorax beijingensis
CTCTAAACGCAGTAATTTCCGTCTAAGACTGACCCACGTAAAACCCTACCCTGCTCATTTTTAAAGCAGGGGATCCTAGGAGTGATAAACGTGGCGACATTGAGTGTCATCAGACGCTGGGCCCTGCGCGAGCAGATGTCCATCCGCGAGATAGCCAGGCGTACAGGCCTGTCTCGCAACACCGTGAAGAAGTACCTGCGAGCGGGTGAAGAAGAGCCGCGCTATGCCAAGCGGGCGAGATCAAGCAAGCTCGACCCCTATGCCGACAAGCTCTCGACCTGGCTCGCGATCGAGGCCAGCAAATCGCGGAAACAGCGGCGCAATCTGCGGCAGATCCACACACCTCAATCTAAAAAGGAGAACATCAAGCACTTATCCACACCGTGAAGCCTTCGGGCTCACAAAGCGGGTGGGTCAGTATTCGATGGAAATCTAGGGTCAGAGATCGGTGGAATCCAACACCCAGAAGCTCGCGAGCGAACATTTGCTCATGGCCGCGTATTGGATCGTTGCCATCGTCATCATCGCCGCACTGGCCATCCTGTTGGGTTACTTCCATGCTTTCGGCGGGCACAAAATGTCCGCCGATCCAAGCGATTGGGGAGCGTTCGGAGACTACGTCGGCGGGCTCATCAACCCGCTCGTCGGGATCGGCACGGTGACGTTGATCTTCCTGACGCTCATGCTGCAGAGAAAAGAGCTGCAGGCCTCACTTGAAGAAATGCGGCGTGCCCATCGAAGCGCGGTGCTTCAGGGATTCGAGCAGTCGCTGTTCTCTTGGCTGGCCAACTATCACTCGCTTCTTTCGGCCACGAAAAGCAAACTTGGCGGCGAAGGACGTCAAGCCTTGACAACCATGTACGAACAGCGCTTCTCGAGCGTGGTTGCGATGCAGAAGCATCAACAGGTCGAAGGCCTTGGGGCTCTCGACGAAGAGGAAGCGAAGATCCATCTTGGGGAGATGCGCAGGGCATCCGCAGCCGGCGACGCGGAAGAAAAGGGCAACTTCTCCAAGGTTTTCATCATCGCCCTCTGGGGTTACAAAGAAGTCATCCGTACGCATCGATCGGAGTTGGATGCGGTGTTCCGCACCCTGTATCGTCTGCTGCGGTGGATTGACGCCTCTGAACTCGACGATGTTCAGAAGTGGCACTACGTCGCGCTTGTGCGCGCGCAACTCTCCTGGATCGAGTTGGTTTTTATTCTCTACAACTGCCTTACACCGGAAGGCGAAAAGTTTGCTGATCTGGTCAACGACTATGCGCTCTTCGACAACCTGGAGGGGGCACCCGATGAACTAATTGATGCCATCGCCAATGAGTTCACGGTGTCGCCCCCATCTTCGTTCACGGCGAACCTGCCACCAAAACCATGGCCATTCAACGAAGCGGCATTCTCCTCCGATGTCGCCAAGGCCCAACGCAAGCTGCCAACCTCGGCGTAACCAGTGCTTTGGAGGGCTTTCCGGTTGAAATGCCAGACGCATTCACCTCGGTAGCGAACATTGGCGATGCTGCGGTTACAGCTGCGCTTCAGCCTTAGTCGGAGCACGTGTCCGTTTACCGGTGCCGCCTGGCAGGTGCGCGGCCAAAGATTGGGCAACGCTTGGCAGCGTTGGAATTTCCCCGATCCGAGCTTCTCTATGACCTCGTGTGCATCGGCGCGATCAAACCTGGCGTTGACGCTCCAATATGCATTGGGCGAGTGCCCCATTTTTAACCTGGCAGCCCTCGCACGGATTTTTCAGATTTCACGTCTATTTGCTGAGCGCTTGTCGCGATCGATTCGCTGACGCGCAACGTTGCCGCAATGTTCGGCAGATGTAATGGCCACCCATTGCTAGCGAGACGTCTTTCATGAAAATTTTGCTGATCGAAGATGAAGCCGAATTGCCTGCATCCATCAGCGAGGCGCTTGTTCGGGAGCGTTTCATCGTCGAATGAATGCCGAGCCTGCTTCAAGCCCAGGGGAGCCATGCATACCGGAAAGCACAGGTTTAGCGCTGCCTGATCGAACGCTGCCGGACGTCAACGGGTTGATGCTGATTCCCGGAAATTCGAGCGACTCATCCCTGCATCCTTGTCCTCGTGCTCAGCGCACGCATTGAGATGTCCGATCGAGTCGCGGGCCACGACCGCGGCGCCGATGGACTACCTCACCAAACCGCCGGTTTCTCAACCCCGCCATCAATCCCTGAAGAAGACAGGGCGTGCGGGCTTCCACGTCCACGACGCTGCGCCGCAGATGCGCAGGGTTGCTTTCCTTGAGTAGGTGAAGATGATGCACCCAACCAGCCAATCCGAGACTGCCCGCACGGCGCGTGCTGAGCGCGCCACAGCGGGCCGCGCCCCATCCGATGCGGCTCGGAGTATTCCTGGTGCAGGTGGTCGGCCGATGTGGCTGTCGCGATGGATCAGCGCGGTACCGCCCGGCGAACGTATGAATGCGACGACACATGCGGGCGGACTAGTGATTTTCATCGTGCTCGGGTGTTGGCTCGTTGCCCGGAGTCGGGCCCTTGACTCCGCCGCCCTGATGCTTTCTGCGAGCGCGTTCATCGGCACGGTGTTGGCGACGTATGCGGCTTCGGTGGCCTATCACTGCAGCACGAGCGAGGCTCGCAAACCGATGCTTCGGATCCTCGACCACTGTGCGATCTATCTGTTGATCGCGGGGACGTACACGCCGTTCGCAGTGGCATTGGGTGGCGCTTGGGGTATTTTTCTGCTCGCGAGCATATGGCCTGCAGCACTGATCGGAATGGTCCTGAAGATTCTTCGACCCCCCGGTGGCCGTTGGATGTCCGCGGCAATTTACCTTGCCTTGGGATGGGTCGGTGTCGCTGCCGCAGAGGCGTGTCTCGACCGCTTTTCGCCATTCACCATCGCCTGGATCGTGGCAGGCGGGCTGGCCTACACGGCGGGTACGCCGTTCTACCTGATGTCCCGCGTCCCCGGTATGCATTCGCTGTGGCACGGCTTTGTCATGGTCGGAACTGCTTGTCATTTTGTCGCGGTTGCATCGCTGGTCGTTCTTCCACTTCGCGCACTGGGGTGACGACGTGAAAAGACGCTCCAGAGTTCAAACTCATTGCGTGACAGTTCCGCCCTGCCGTCGAATTTCGCCGACGATCATGGTCCTGCGGCTCGTGCCGACCATGCTGCTGGCAATCGGGCTACTCGGTTGCGCCACCAGCAAACACCTGGCCATGCCGGATCTGTTGCTGCCTGCGGTCTACGCAGCCGCCGGCAGCAGCGCGCCGCTGCCTCCGACAGAACCCGACACTTGGTGGACCAGCTATGGTGACGCGCAGCTGCAGTTGCTGGTGGATCGTGCGTTGGAGGGCGGTACGGATGCCAGGCTCGCGCTTGCGCGCCTGGATGAGGCGCGGGCCGTCCGCGCCCAGGCTTTGACGGCCTACGATCCACAAGGGCGGGTGCAGGCAAGCGCCGAAAGAACCCAGAGTCGCAGCCTTGGCGACGACCCCTCGCCGCCCGTCGCACAGGCGCGGAACCTCGCGTTGCCAATCAGCTGGGAGATCGATCTATTCGGGCGCCGTTCAGCGGCACGTGATGCAGCCGACGCGGATCTGGCGGCCGCCCGGTTCGCATATGAAGCCTCGCGGTCCTCGTTGGCCGCGCAGGTCGCGCAGACGTTGTTCGAAGCGCGGGGCTTGACGGTGCAACTAGAGGATGCGCGTGCGAACGAACGCATCCAGGGCGAACTGCTAGAACTCATCGAACGGCGCTTCGAACGCGGTTTGGCCGCCGGATCGGACGCCGACCGCGTTGGTGCGGAGCTGGCGCGCAGCCGGGCCCAACGAATGGCGCTCGAGGCCGATCTGTATGCCGCACGGCGTGCACTGCTGGTGCTAACGGGCCGTGGGCTGCTGCCAGTAGACGACTTGCAACTGGGCGACACCCTGGAAGAGCCCCCGGCCATGCCCGACGCGGTACCCGGCGATTTGCTGCGCCGCCGTCCCGACGTGCGCGAGGCGCGAGCGCGCATCGACAGCGCCAGTGCCTCCGTCAGATTGGCCGAGCTCGACTTCTTTCCGACGCTGACACTTCATCCATCGCTCGGGCTGTCGCAGCAGCGCGGCAGCATCAACACCTCCCTTTCCTTCTGGACGCTCGGCCTAGGCCTTGACATTCCGGTGCTCGATCGGCCGCGCCTTCGAGCTGCGCTCGATCTGCAGGGTGCTCGTGTCGATCAGGCGCTGATTCGCTATGAGACGGCGGTCCAGACGGCCTTCGCAGAGGCGGACCGCGCCTTCGTGCGCCTGCGCGCCGCGCAACAGCGCGTCGAGATCCTGAACGCTGGTGAGGTTCGTGCCCGGCGCGCCTTTGACGCGACGCATATCCGCTATCGGCGTGGCCTGGGCGATCTGCAGACCCTGCTGGACGCCGAGGCTGCGTGGCGCGCGACGCGCTCGGCATTGACGACAGCCAGGCTGGACAGACTCCTTCAATCCGTGCAGACCTTCAAGGCCCTTGGCGGCGGATGGTCGCCCTCGACTTCACCTTCTCGCTCTTCATCATGACCAGACGATTCGTCTCCACACTCGCAGTCGGCGCTGCCGCGTTCCTGGGCGCATGCTCCAAGGAAGCGCCGGTGCAACGCGTCGTCGATCCGGCTCGGGTCGTCAGCGTCACGCACGTCGCGCGTGTCGCATTCGGTAATACGACAACCGCTTCCGGACTGTTGGTGGCTCGCGAAGAGGCCGCAGTCGGCGTAGAGCAAGCCGGCGTGCGCGTGCTGCGTGTCTTCGTGGAGGAGGGGGCTCGGGTGAAGGCCGGGCAACCCCTGGCCGTGTTGGACGACACCTTGCTGCACGAACGGCTTATTCAGGCGCAAGCGCAGGCGGATAACGCCAAAAGCGAGGCCGACCGCGTCGAAGGCCTCGATGGCACGGGCGTGATGTCCGACGAGGATATTGGCAAGCGCCGAAGCCAGGCGCGCGTTGCACAGGCTCAGCTGCGCGAACTCGAGGCCCAGGTCGGGCAGATGATCGTGCGTGCGCCGGTGTCGGGTATGGTCATCGAGCGCACTGCACGCCCAGGTTCGTTGTCAGGTGGAGAGCCCATGTTCAGGGTCGCTCGCGACAACCTTTTCGAGCTCGAGGCCGAGTTGCCTGAGGCATCCATCCTGCGCATCGCGGAACGCCAGCCAGTGAAAGTAACCCTTGCGGACGGTAAAGAACTCGACGGCGTCGTTCGCTTGATCGGCCCTCGCATCGACCCCCAGACCAAACTGGGGCGCGTGCGGGTGTCGCTACCTGCCGATCGCGTGCTGCGCGTGGGGGGCTTCGCCCGCGCGACCTTCATGGGCCGGTCCGTGCCGGTGGCTGTGGTACCCGAGAAGGCTGTGCAGTTCGAGGCGAGTGGTCCTCTAGTCACGGTGATCGGTGCCGACAGCCGCGCTCGCAGAATCCCTGTGAAGACCGGCGAGCGATCCGGTGGCCTGGTGGAGTTGGTGGAAGGCCCACCGGTTGGCACTCAAGTGGCCTTGGCCGGCGGTGCGTTTCTGCTCGACGGCGACCAAGTGAAGACCGAGATTGCCGAGTCATCGGCAACACTCACGGGGACTCCGGAGAAGTGACATGAAGTTCGGTATCTCCGCTTGGTCCATCAAGAACCCCATCCCGATCAGCGTGCTGTTCTTTGCGCTGCTTGTTGCCGGTTTGGCCGGCTACGCGGCATTGCCCATCAAGCTCTTTCCTGACGTGTCGTTCCCGATCGTGCAGGTCGCCGTGACGCTGGCTGGTGCGGCACCATCGGAGGTCGAGACGCAGGTCACACGCGAGATCGAAGGGGCAGTGTCCAACATCGCCAATGTGGACCACGTCAGCTCCACGGTGTCTCTGGGGCTGTCCGCGACCACTGTCGAGTTCGCCGTCGGTGCGGACCCGCAGAAGGCTACCGACGAGGTTCGATCCGCCATCGACAGCGTCAGGGCGACACTTCCACTTGGCATCGAAGAGCCGGTGGTGCGGCGATTCGACATCGATTCACTGCCCGTTTTGACCTATGCCGTGTCGGCGCCTTCCATGTCGGATGTCGAACTCAGCCGGTTCATTGATGACACGGTGACGCGTCAGGTGATCGGAGCCAAGGGTGTTGCAAAGGTCGCGCGGGTCGGAGGTGTCACACGCGAGATCAACGTGACCCTGGACCCCGCCCGGGTCGAGGCCTTGGGCCTGACCGCACCGCAGGTCAACAATGCGCTGCGTGGCTTCAGCACCGACATCGGCGGTGGTGTCGCACAGGTCGGCGGCAACCAGCAAACTGTCCGTGTGCTCAACGCCGCGCAGAGTGTCGAGAGCCTGCGCCAACTCGTCATCCCGACCGGAGATGGACGGACAGTGCGACTGGCCGATCTGGCCGAAGTCGGCAGCGGTGGCGCCGAGCGGACCGATCTCGCGCTGCTTGACGGCGTGCCTGTTGTCGGGTTCCAGGTGATGAAGACCAACGCGGCTTCCGACGTGGCTGTGGAAAGGTCAACCATCGCGGCGGTCGCCAAGCTGGCTGGCCAGAATTCCGGCATCGTCTTCACTCGGATCATTTCATCGGCCGAGAACACTCGCCAGAGCTTCCAAGCAACGGTTCATACGTTGATCGAGGGCATGTTCCTTGCCGCCCTCGTGGTGCTCGTGTTCCTGCGCGACTGGCGTGCCACGGCCATTGCGGCGGTCGCGATGCCTATTTCGCTTGTGCCTACCTTCGCGGTCATGTCGCTGCTGGGTTTCAGCCTCAACATGATCACGCTGCTCGCGCTGACGCTGGTGATCGGCATCCTTGTGGACGATGCCATCGTCGAGATCGAGAATATCCAGAAGCGTATCCATGCCGGCGAGACGCCTTTCCAAGCGGCCTTCAAGGGCTCCGACGCTATTGGGCTGGCCGTGACGGCCACCACGCTGTCGATCGTCGTGGTATTTCTGCCAGTATCTTTTCTGGGCGGTTACGTAGGCCAGTTCTTCTACGAGTTCGGCATCACGGTCGCAGTTGCCGTACTCTCCTCGCTTGTCGTGGCGCGCATGCTGACGCCCCTGATGTGTGCCTATTTCCTGGCGCCGCAATCGCAGATCCGGGCACCCAAACCGTTTCATGGCTGGTACCGCCAATCGCTGGATTGGGCGCTGGACCACCGATGGATTTCCCTATCGATAGGGGTGGCTGCTTTCGTTGGATCACTTTTCCTGGCGGGTCTGTTGTCCACGGGCTTCGCACCGCCCAGCGACAACGGCATCGTGCAGATTTCGATGGAGGCCGCGCCGGGCGCGACACTCGACGACATCCAGGCTGCCACGAATCGCCTTACCCGCGAACTCCGAAAACGCAAGGACGTCCAAACCGTCTTCGGAACCCTCGCCACCGGCGCCACCGGTGCCAGCACGGTGACAGTGCTGCTGCGCGCAGATCGCGAGGTGACCACGCAGGCGTTCCAGGCCGACATCCGTCCACTGTTGCTCTCAATTCCGGACGTACGCCTGAGCTTTGGGCCCGGAGGGCAGGGCGGCAGTACCCTGGTCCAGGTCCTGCTGTCGAGCGAGGACGGGTCGGCACTCGATCAAGCCGCGCAGTCACTCGCGTTGCAGATGCGCAGCCTGCCCGAACTTGCTAACGTGCACGAGGTAACGCCTCGTCCCGGCATCGAACTGGTTATCCGCCTGAAGCAGGCCGAGGCGGCGCGCCTGGGCGTGACGCCCGAGAGCGTGGCGACAATCGCCCGTGTGGCCACTATCGGCGACATCGATGCGAACTCCGCGAAGTTCAATGCCGGTACTGAACGTTTGACAGTTCGCGTGAGGCTGGACAATGCTGCGCGCGGTGACCTAGGCGTGATCGGGGCCTTGCGAGTTCCCACGAGCTCAGGGACGACCGTACCACTATCGGCAGTGGCTGAGGTCGGCTTCCAGGCCGGCGCAGCGCGCATTGAGCGCTATGACCGCGAACGCCGTGCCATGGTCGAGGCCGAGCTGGTCGGTGTGTCCCTCGGCCAAGCCATGAGCCGCATCAAGGATCTTCCTGTGCTCAAAAGCCTGCCGCCTGGTGTTAGGAATCCGGCCTACGGGCAGAGCGAAAGTCAGCTCGAGTTGTTCAACAGCTTCGCGCTGGCGCTGGCAGCGGGGATCGGCATGATTTACGCCGTGCTCGTGCTGCTGTTCCGCAGCTTCTTCAAACCACTGACAATCCTTACGGCGCTGCCGCTATCGTTGGCTGGGGCATTCCTGGGCCTGCTGGTGGGCGGCGCGGAACTGGGCCTGCCCGCGATGATCGGCCTGCTGATGCTCATGGGGCTGGCGGCGAAGAATTCGATCCTTCTGGTCGAGTTCGCGATTGAGGCAGAGCGCGATGGCGTGAGCCAGCACGAGGCGCTGGTGATGGCCTGTCGGGAGCGCGCGCGCCCCATCGTCATGACCACCTTCGCCATGGCGGCGGGCATGCTGCCCACGGCCTTGGGCATTGGCGAAGGCTCGGAATTCCGGGTGCCGATGGCATTGGCTGTCATTGGTGGCCTGATCAGTTCCACGCTGCTCTCTCTGGTATTGGTGCCGGTCGTCTACGAATTCGTGGAGGACGCGGAGCTGTGGTTGACCCCCAAGCTCAGGCGTTTCATCACGCACAACCACGTTGAGCCTGAGCCTGGGCTCGACCGTCCATCGCCATAGCGCGGCACCGGCAGGCGCTCGGTGGTTTTACGTTGAGCGTTGTGGCGACCGGCATCCGTGTCAGGACGGGCAAGTTCACCTGCTGTTGGTCGTCCACGATGTCGACGAGGGCAGTCAGCCTGCATAGGTACGCCCATCCATACTGCGCGAAAGGTTGTTGGAGCTCGTTGCATGTCTGCACATAGCGTGAATGCAACCATTCGTCCGCGAGCGTCATCACGTCCGCGGTCATCATGGGCTTGATCCAGTCAACGAAGCTCCATTGTCGATAGCCGCGGCAAGGGAGGTCGCTGTCTCTGCCTCGACGACGACGTAGAAGGGCGAAGAGGCTGCGGCGATCCGCGTCGACTTGGCGCGCTGAGCACCCCCGGCTCCACGTCGAAGTTGGCTCGGCAGGACACTCCGCGCGCGGCGCGCCACTTGCCAGAGGGCATCAATTCCCTCGTCCAGGAAGTGCTGGCGTCATAACACCGCTCCTGACATCGAGGTCGGCTGGCGAAATGAGCCAGTAGCCACGACTATCGTTCTACAAGCCATTCTGGTGCGGTAGCGCTGCACGTGGTGCGTACGCACCATTGCGGCTCTAAGTAATTTCCCCACTATGACAACAATCGGATTGCCAAAGATAATCTCGTTAATCGAGTTTTAAGTCTCGAATTACGGAACCTACAGGATGGTTGGTGATTCCAGTCTCGACCACTGGCAATGGGACAAAAACCGAGTCCCAAACTTTAAGGATCCTCACGAATGACGACAAAAGCATCAGACGTTCAGCCGAGTCTCAAGGGCGAGGTTTCTGCGGACGAGTGGATCACACGAGTCGAGCTGGCAGCCTTCTATCGTCTGGTCTCCTACTACCGTTGGGAGGATCTGATCTACACCCATATATCTGCAAAGGTGCCGGGCACTGAGGAGTTCCTCATCAATCCCTACGGGCTGTTCTTCGATGAGGTCACGGCTTCCAATTTGGTGAAGATCGATCTTTCGGGAAATAAGCTCTCGTCGGACGCACAGGACATCAATCCTGCCGGCTTCATCATTCACAGCGCTATCCATGAGGTGCGTCCGGATGTCCAGTGCATCTGCCACGTCCATACGGCAGATGGCATCGTCGTATCGATGCAGAAAGATGGTTTGCTTCCGATCTCGCAGCAAGCAACATTTGTGCGGGAAAGTCTTGCGTATCACCCCTATGAAGGCGTTTCCTTCAATCCAGAGGAAAAAGTTAGATTGCAGCAGCATCTGGGCGCCAGCAATTTTCTGATTCTCGCGAACCATGGACTTCTAGCGTGTGGCGAGAACGTTGCCGATACCTTTCTGCGCATCTATACACTGCAGCGCGCTTGCGAGATGCAGGTAAAGGCACTCAGCTCCGGTGTCGAGTTGCTCCGCATTCCTCCCGAGATCGAGAACTACACGATTCAGCTGACATCGAAAGTCAACCCGAACGGACGCGCTCTGGACGGCATGCTTTCATGGCCTGCTCTGCTTCGGCGTCTGGATCGAGTGAGCCCGGGCTACGACAACTAAGGCTCAGAGTATGTCTACCCAGATACGACCCATGAGCGGCGGCTTGCACAAAGGCGAATGGTGGATCGCAGTGGCAAAGTTCGATGACTTGCTCTGCGCAGGCAATAGGTGGCTGCTTGTTGTCATGCTTGCGATCATGTCTGTCCTTGTCAGCGCCAACGTCATTTCGAGGTACATGTTTTCTTTCTCCTTTACATGGGTGGAGGAGGTCACGCGCTACATGATGATCTGGACCACCTTTCTGGGCTGTGGCATGGCCCTGCGCGTGGGCGGCCACATCGCCATCGATGCATTGGCAGAGTCGGTGCCCGCTTCGTTCGCCCGGTGCATTCGAGCGCTCATAGCACTGATATTGGCCGTGACAATTGTGTTCATGACGGTGCTAGGTGCCCAGTACGCCGAATTCGCCTGGGAGCAAGAGACTCCAGTGCTCGGGTGGTCTTACGGCGTGATCTATCTCTCGATTCCAATCGGCGGGGTGCTGATGCTCCTGCACCTCTTCATGTATGCCATGCGATGGATCGCCACCGGCCAGTGGGACAGAGTCGAAGGCTTCGATCCACAAGCACTTTCCTGAGGTCAATATGAGCCTGGTTCTTTCTTTGACCTTCATCGGAATGATGGTGCTCGGCGTGCCCATCGCGTTCGCGATGCTGATTGCGGGCCTTGTGGCGGTGGCCATGATGCCGAGCGTGACCAGCCTCGTAGTCGTTCAGAACATGTTCAGCAGCCTGGACAGCTTTCCATTGCTTGCAATCCCGTTCTTCATCCTCGCGGCCGAGCTGATGTCCGGCGGCGCGATGACCGATGTCCTCCTGACTTTTGCGGCGCGTCTGGTCGGCAAGAGGCGAGGTGGCCTGGGGCATGCAAACATTGCGACTCTCACGTTCTTCTCTGGAATCAGCGGCTCAGCGCTCGCCGACGCCGCCGGTCCAGGCGGGATGATGATCAAGATCATGAAGAAGGCCGGCTACAGCGACGCGTACGCCGCCGCGCTGACCGCATCGACCGCGATCGTCGGTCCGATCATTCCCCCTTCGATCATCATGATCGTCTACGCACTGACAAATCCCGACGTAACGATCACCGGTCTCTTCGTCGCCGGCATCGTTCCAGGCCTGATGATCTCTGTGTCACTGGCAGTGGTGAATCACGTCATCAGCGTTCGCCGGAACTATCGAAGCTCGGACGAACTTTTCGATGGAACGCCACTGTTCCGACTGTTCTTCAGATCACTCCCGGCATTGTTCCTGCCGTTCATCATCATGGGCGGAATCCACCTCGGCGTCTTCACGCCCACGGAGGCCTCGGCAGTCGCGGTGGTCTATGGGCTGATCGTTGGACGCTTCGTGTATGGGGCGCTCGAGTTCGACATGCTGCCCGCCATCCTGTTCCGGACAGTCCTGATGACCTCGTCGATCCTGTTCATTGTCGCGACCTCTGCCATCTTTGCCTGGCTACTAACCGTGGGCCAGATCCCACAGCTGGTGACCGCTTGGATCGCGGGCATGCACCTTTCTTCGTTCACGCTCCTGCTGGCTGTCAACGTCCTGCTGTTGCTCGTCGGTATCTTCATCGAACCCCTGCCTGGTGTGATGATCATGGTGCCCATCCTGGCGCCAATCGCGGATGCCGCAGGCATCGCGCCGCTTCAGTTCGCGATCGTTGTGATCGTGAACCTGACTCTCGGGATGATCACACCCCCCGTCGGCAGCCTGCTCTTCGTGACGTCGGCCGTATCGGGCGTGAAGATGGGACCGATGGTTCGCGAGGCGTACCCAATGTTTGCTGCGTTGCTCTTGGTGCTCGCATTGCTGACATATGTTCCAGGTTTCTCGACCTGGCTTCCGGAGCTTCTTGGCTACAAGAACTGAACACAGCTTGAGGGTCTGAAATCATGCGATACACACGTCTGCGCCTAGCCATTTCCCTGGCCGCAATTCTTTCCAGCTTGAGTGCGCTGCCAGCGCATGCGCAGAAAATCATCAAGTACGCGCACTTCCATCCGGCCAGGATGGACCAGTCGATGCATGCATCGGCTGTCACCTTCAAAGAACATGTGGAGAAGGCCACCAGCGGCTCGATCAAGGTCGAGATTTATCCCGCCGGTCAGCTTGGAAGCGCACAGCAGATAATGGAAGGCTTGCGACTCGGCACCGTCGAACTCGGCGTCGTGCATGAGGGCGGCGTTTCCGGCGTCTATCGGCCGTTCAACATCTTCGGCATGCCGTACATGTTTCAGTCGCATGCGCACGCTTATGCGGTGCTCGACGGACCATTCGGCAAGGAACTGGGCGAAGACCTGAAGAAGAAGACAGGCATCAGGCTCATGGCCTACGCGGACAACGGGGTCCGCCATTTCACGAACTCGAAGCGCGTCATCAGAACGCCGGACGACATGAAGGGTCTCAAGATCCGCGTGCAGCCCAGCCCGGTGTTCATCGAGCTTGTGAAGGCGCTGGGCGCCAGCCCTACCGCCATCGACTGGGGAGAAACGCCGGCAGCGCTGGCGCAAGGAACGGCCGACGGCCAGGAAAACAGCGTGACGACGATCATGTCGGCAAGCCTGTACCAGCACCAGAAGTATGCGACCCTGGATGGCCACATCTACGGCTTCTTCGGTTACTTGATCAATGACCGGTTCTACAAGAGCCTGACGAACGAAGAACGCCTGGCCGTGGATGCAGGCGTGGAGAAGGCGAAGGTGGTTCATCGAGACATGACCAGAAGCTTGGACTTGTCGGCCAAGAAGGTCCTGTCCGAGAAGGGTATGCAGGTGACCGAGCTGACTCCTGCGGAAGTGGATCAGTTCCGCAACGCCACCCAGCCGCCCGTTCGGAAGTACCTGGAGACCAGCGTAAGCAAGGAATGGACCGACAAGATCCTGAGCGCTATTGAGGCTGCCAAGAAATAGCCGCCTCGCAGGAAAGCTCCCGTGCGTGCTTTGGACCCGGAGCGATCAAGCCCGCAGATGCTTGTTGCGCAATGTTGAACAGTCCTTTGAGACTGAAACCATGGGCTGTGAAATCAGAATGAAGGTAACCGTCTTCGGGGCTGGTGCCATTGGTGGTTGGATAGGCGCTCGTCTCGCCAACTCGGGCGTTTCTATAAACGTCATTGCGCGTGGAAATACCTTCGAAGCCCTCAGATCGAACGGCCTCACGCTCATCTCCAATGGAGAAAGGCTCCAGGCCTCCGTGAACGTCGAGTGCGACGCCGCCAGGCTGGGTATCCAGGATCTGGTGGTGCTCGCGGTCAAAGCGCCTGCACTCCGGGGTGCCGCCGCTCAGATGAAGCCACTTCTTGGACCGGATACGGTCGTCGTTGCCGCGATGAACGGTGTGCCCTGGTGGTTCTTCCATCGGTTCGGGGACAGCCTAGCCGGTACGCAGATCGAAAGTGTAGATCCGGGTGGAGCGATTGCGCGGGCCATCCCACCGAGGCAAGTCGTTGGATGCGTCGTTCATGCTGCCTGCATTCTCGAGGCACCTGCTGTGATCAATCAATTCAGCGGAAACAAGCTCATCCTTGGCGAGCCCTCCGGCGGATACACCAGCCGTGTTCGAAGTCTTGTCGACCTGTTCAACTCTGCCGGGATCGAGACGCATGCATCGAGCCAGATCCAGAACGACGTCTGGTACAAACTTTGGGGCAATCTCTGCATCAATCCCATCAGCTCACTCACCGGCGCAACCGTCGACAGGATCATTGCCGATTCGGATCTGCGTGAGTTGCTCACAAAAATGATGCTGGAGGCGCGGACGCTGGGTCGTAGGCTGGGAGTATCAATCGATGAGAGTCCGGAGAGCAGGCTGCAGCTTCTCGGGAGTTTGGGGGCATTCAAGAGTTCGATGCTGCAGGATGCCGACGCGGGCCGAAAGATCGAACTCGATGCACTCGTTGGTGCCGTAAGCGAACTCGGCCGTCTTGTGGGAGTGCCTACTCCAACCATTGATGCGATTCTGGGCCTCACGCGTGTGAATGCACAGATGCGCGGACTTTACTAGATGCGCATCGCATTGTTCTACCTATAGATTCCCCGATGATTCAAAGCACAAGCCACTCTTGCCCTGGTGAACGAAACGAATCCGAAAAGAGGGCGTCCAAGGGTCTCAAGACGCTTTTGCGTTCTCGGTCATGGTTCGACAACCCGGACAATGCAGAACTGACTGCACTGTATATCGAGCGGTTGATGAACTACGGCCTTTCGTTCGACGAACTGCAGTCCGGTCGACCGGTCATCGGCATCGCACAAACCGGCTCGGACATCGCTCCTTGCAACCGACATCACATTGTGCTGGCGCAACGTGTCAAAGAGGGCATCAGAGATGCTGGGGGGATTGCCTTCGAGTTTCCTATCCATCCGATTCAAGAGACTTGCAAGCGACCCACCGCGTCGCTCGATCGGAACCTGCAATATCTGTCGCTTGTCGAGATACTCTACGGCTATCCACTGGACGGATGTGTTCTTACGACCGGCTGCGACAAGACGACCCCTGCGCAATTGATGGCGGCTGCAACTGTGGACATTCCCGCCATCGCCTTGAATTCCGGGCCTATGCTCAACGGCTGGTACCAAGGCGAGCGCTCGGGCTCCGGCACTGCGCTATGGAAAGCACGTGAGCTCCATGCGGCCGGGGATATCGGCTACAGGGAGTTCCTGAAGATCGTCGGCTCGTCCGGGCCTTCCACGGGCCATTGCAACACGATGGGAACGGCTTTGACGATGAATACGCTGGCCGAAGCGCTGGGCATGTGCTTGCCCGGCAGTGCTGCGATTCCTGCTCCCTATCGCGACCGGCAGGAAATGGCCTATCTGACCGGCCGGCGGATCGTCGAGATGGTGTTGGAGGACTTGAAGCCTTCCGGCATCATGACCCGCGGAGCTTTCGAGAATGCAATTGTTGTGAACTCTGCCATTGGTGGCTCGACCAATGCGCCCATCCATCTCAATGCGATCGCTCGGCACATGGGCGTGAAACTGGACAACGATGACTGGGAAAATATCGGCTATGAGATTCCGCTGCTCGTCAATCTCCAACCAGCGGGAAAGTATCTTGCCGAAGAGTACTACCGTGCCGGTGGCCTTCAGGCGGTCGTCGCCGAGCTCGCAGGCAAGGGACTGATCAGGGAAACAATAACGGCCAACGGCAGATCTCTCAGGGAGAACTGTCTGGGCTCTGTGAGCGCGGACCGCGATGTCATAGCTGCTTACGATGCGCCTTTGAAGGAGAGTGCAGGCTTCCTGAACTTCAAAGGAAATATTTTCGACTCCGCCATCATGAAAACCAGTGGGCTGACGCCGGAGTTCCGCCGCACGTACCTCGAGAATCCGGCCGACCCGATGGCGTTCGAGGGCGATGCCGTCGTCTTCGACGGTCCGGAAGATTACGCGTCGCGAATAGACGATCCGGCCCTGAACGTGACGACCTCCAGCATTCTTTTCATGCGCGGAGTGGGCCCCGTGGGGTTTCCCGGCGCAGCGGAAGTGGTGAACATGCGCGCACCTGTCCATCTTCTCAGGAGCGGGATCACGGCACTGCCGTGCATTGGGGATGGACGTCAGTCCGGCACCTCAGGGTCACCGTCGATTTTGAATGCGTCACCTGAGGCTGCCACGGGCGGCAACCTGGCTTTGATCCAGACCGGCGACCGGATAAGGATCGACGTGGGGCTCAGAACGGTCAACTTGATGGTATCTGACATCGAGCTCCATCGCCGCCGCGCCGCACTGGAGGCCGCCGGAGGGTATCCGATTCCCCCGAGCCAAACGCCGTGGCAGGAAATTCAGCGCAATCTCGTTTCGGAGCTGTCTGAAGGAATGGTCCTGACCCCCGCCGTGAAGTACCAAAGAGTTCATGAGACGTTCGGTTTGCCTCGGAACAATCACTAGTTGTGAAAGTTCCAGCGACGGGCCATCCGGTATGACGCGGCCAAACTCCTGACGCCTTCGACGAACAGCGGTGCTGTCAGCCAGCTGCCTTGCGCTCGGGACGGCGGGCCGTTGCACCCCTCGGCCCAGTGGCAAATTGCGCGCCGTCGAGGTGTGGCATCTCCAGAATGCGTTCCAGCTTCTGGGCGGCGTCTCGCAGGTGTTCGATCCAATATGCCATGGGTCGCTTGTCGATTCTGAACTGCGGTCCGGTAACGCCTACCGAATAGAAGACGCCCACTGGAGAAGAGACGGGCACCGCATACGCTTTGGTGGACGGATCCACTTCACCCACGCAAGTGGCGTAGCCGTCCTTCTTGGCCTTTTCGATTTCGGTGAGGACCTGGCGAACGCTTGTGATCGTGAAGGGCGTGAGCTTCTCGAGCGGTCCGCTGAGGTAGCGCCGTCGAGATGCCTCGTCCTGGTGCGCAAGCAATATCTTGGAAGAAGCTGCCGCATGCATCGGCATCACGGCACCTTCGCCGACGTGCATCCTGTACCCATGCTCGGTGACGGCCACTGCGATCGTGTGCGCCGATTGCGGCGTGAGCTTGACCACGTAACAGGTTTCTTCGAGCTCGCTCACAAGTTCGTTGCACACCACCTGGCAGTAGTTGATGAGGGCGCTGTCACTGCGTCCGAGCTGCAGCATCCGCGACATGCGCGCACCGACGCGGTAGGTCTTCAGGCCTTCGTCAGCAACCTCAAGCGCCTTGGCGCTGCTTAGCGCAGACACCAGGCGGTGTGCCGTGGGCTTGGGCAGGTCGAGGATCTTGCAAAGCTCCGCCAAGGTAAGCCCCTGTTTCGAGGCGAGCACAACTTCAAGGATCGACAAGTAGCGGTCAAGGGGACCACTCACGTCGTTTGCGTTTGTCACTTCATCTCCAGTGTGTTTGCAAAGCCAATCATCGCATCTCGCGTGTTTCCCCGGAAGGAAGTGCGGACTCAGCCCGCCTGACGGCTTTTCGCCATTGCATTGATCTCCCGGGGATATCCCTAGTCAAAAAAGTCTTGCGCTCTGAAGGCACTTCGCGAAGAATATCATAAAACGAGAACATTGTCTCGAAAAGCGAAACCAGAAAGGAATGCAATGAGTTCAATCAATGTTGGAGTCGACGTCGGTGGCACGTTCACGGACTTCATGCTTGTCGACAGCGACAAGGGCATCTTCAGGACCGCCAAGGTGCCGACCACGGTCGACGATCGGGCGAAGGGTTTTCTGGAAGGAATCGCCAAACTGGGCGTCTCGCCGTCCGAGATCTCCTGGCTCGTCCACGGTACGACCGCCGGAACCAATGCTGTGCTCGAACACAAGGGTGCTCGCTGCGGACTGATCACGACCCAAGGGTTCAGGGATGTACTTGAGCTGGGCCGACGCACACGCCCCAACTCGTACGGTCTGTCGGGCACCTTTCGGCCGCTCATCGAGCGGCAGGACCGGATTGAAGTCCGTGAGCGGATGGATTCGAACGGCGGCATCGTCGAGCCACTCCATGAAGAGGATGTAGTCGCTGCGGTCGAGCAATTTCGACTCCGGGGCGTCGAGTCCGTAGTGATCCATTTCCTGCATTCGTACGCCAACCCGGAGCACGAGAAGCGCGCTGCCGAAATCGTCCGCAAGCTCTGGCACACCGCAGACGTGGTGGCCGGCCACGAATGCGTGCGTGAAATGCGGGAGTTCGAGCGAGGCAGCACCGCGGCAGTGCACGCAGCGATCCGCCCTATCGTGACGAGCTATGTGCGCCGTGTCGGCGAACTCTTGGCTGCCGAGGGTTTCAAGAACGAACTGATGATCATGCAGGCCAACGGCGGAATGATGGCCGCGTCAGTGGTGGGCGACCACGCTGCGCACACTGTCATGTCCGGGCCGGCCGCGGGTGTCCTGGCTGCCTCCCAGATCGCGAAGGCGGCGGGGGTCAAGAACATCATCACCGGGGACATGGGTGGCACGAGTTATGACGTGGCCCTCATCGCTGACGGCGAGCCGGTGATCAGCGCGGAGAAAGAACTCGCCTATGCGCTGCCGGTCCGCATTCCGATGATCGATATCCACACGGTGGGCGCCGGCGGCGGGAGCATCGCCAAGGTCGACACGGCGGGCATGCTGCGCATCGGGCCGGAAAGCGCAGGCTCCTTCCCCGGTCCCATCGCCTATGGGCGCGGCGGAAAATTGCCGACGGTGACTGACGCCAACTACCTGCTTGGTCGCCTGAACCATGACGCTATCACTGGCGTCGAAAGCCCCGCATCCTTGAGCGAGATCGAAAGCGCCTTCTCGGAACATCTGGGCAAAGCGCTTGGAATGTCCGCTCTTGAGGCGGCTCAAGCGGTCGTTGGCGTTGCCGTCAGCGAACTCGCGGGTGCTATCCGTTTGATCTCCATTGACAAGGGCCAGGATCCCCGCGATTTCGTTCTCATGCCCTACGGTGGCGCGGGCCCTCTTCACGCGGTGGCGATCGCCCGCGAGGTGGGCGTTCCCAAGGTGCTCGTTCCGCGCTTTCCGGGCCTGACCTCGGCGCTTGGGTGCGTCCTTTCGGATGTGCGGCACGACTTCGTGCAGACAGTCAACGCGCCCTTCGATAGCTTGGATCCACAAGACGTGATCACGGTGATGCAAGCACAGGCCGATGCGGGGCGGGACTTGTTGAAGCGAGAAAACGTTTCAGTCGAGCAAGTGGTCGTGCGCAACGAACTCGATCTCATGTACCAGGGGCAGACCCACGTCATGAAGTTGCCCACCGACGCGGGCGTGTTTAACAAGGAGCAGGTTCGCCAGGAATTCGCTCGCGCGTATTTCGACCGCTTCGGGCTTGACCTTCCTGAGATGAAGCCCGTGCTCGCCAACGTTCGTACCACCGTCATCGGGGTGCGTGACCGGATCTCCATCGACATCTTCCGGCCGGATGAAGGCAACACCCTGGAAGCCGCACTTGTCGGAAGCAGAAAGGCCTTCTTTGACGGGCGCTGGCACGAGACAAACATCTATTCCCGCGAGCGGCTGCCCGCCGGTGCCGTGTTTGTCGGCCCCGCCATCGTCGAACAGGCCGACTCGACCGTGGTGATCGATCCAGGCACCCGCGCGACGGTCGACAAGTTCGGGAACATCCTGATCGACCTCCATGCCTGATTCCCAACTGAACAACGGAACCTGAAATCATGAACACCAGCAAAGTTAGCGGAGCACTCGATCCCGTCACCTTGATCGTCATCGAAAAGGGGCTTGCACAGGTCTGCAATGAAATGGATCTTGTCCATGAGAAGACCTCCTTCTCCCCGGTCATCTCGGAGGCGTTCGATCGCTCCAACGGCATCTATGGCGCCAAGGATGGCCGGTTGATTGCGCAGGGCGCCACGGGCCTGCCCATCTTCGTCGGCGTGATGCAGGAAACGACACGCTGCGTCCTTGAGGAGTGTCCGAACCTCGGTCAGGACGACATCATCATCGTCAATGACCCTTATCGGGGCGGCACGCACTTGATGGACGTGAAGATGGTCAGGCCGTTCTTCTACAAGGGTCGGCTCTGGTGCTACCTGTCGAATGCGGGACATTGGCCCGATACGGGCGGGATGGTGCCGGGCGGATTCAGCAGCACGGCGACGGAGATTCACCAGGAAGGACTGCGCATACCTCCTGTACGAATCGTGCGCGACGGCGTCATGAACGACGAAATGGTGAAGCTGATTCTCGCGAACATCCGGATCCCCGACGAACGCATCGGGGATATCAAGGCACAGATTGCGGCCCTGCAGAAGGGCGCTGAGCGTCTTACCGCGCTCCTTGATCGCTATGGCGTCGAAGTCGTGGACGTTGCTATCGAAGAACTCGAGCGCAGGGCCGAGCAGATGATGCGCGCGCACATCAGGGCCATTCCCGACGGCGTCTACCGCAGCACTGCCTACATGGACAGCGACGGTGTGGTGAATGAACCGCTTGAGGTTCACGCCGAAGTCACGGTCAGCGGCGACCAGGTGACCGTGGACCTCTCCAAGTCGAGCAAGCCATGCACAGGACCAATGAATTCGGTCTGGGCATCGACGGTCTCGTCCGTGTACCTCGGGTTCAAGCATGTCTTTCCCGACGTGCCGATCAATGCCGGCTGCTTCGCGCCCATCGAAGTGAAGAAGCCACACGGAACTTTTCTTTACGCGGAATACCCTCGGCCCGTTGCCGGCTGCGCTGCTGAAGTGTCTCAGCGCGTCATGGAATCGATCTTTCTTGCGTTGGCGCAGGCCATTCCACACAAGCTTTTCGGCGCTGCCGCAGGGACCAGCGGAAACCTGAACCTCAGTGGCGTGGACCCTGAAAACGGACGCGAGTACGTCATGTACTACTTTTCTGGCGGCGGATACGGCGGCTGGTGGTCCGGCGATGGCATCACCAATGGATGCTCCACGATCGGCATCTGCAAGAGCCAGCCGGTGGAGATCATGGAGCAACGCTTCCCGATTCGCTTCGAGCACTACAACCTGCGCGAAGACTCCGGCGGTGCGGGCAAGCATCGAGGTGGATTCGGCGTCAACTATCGCATTCGGCTCCTTCGCGGCACCGCCAAGGTGTCCTTCCTGATGGATCACGGGAAGTTCGGCCCCCCCGGAATTCTTGGCGGCGAGCCGGGCGCCACCAATCAGATTGTGATCTCCCAGGATGGAAAGGAGTTCACTCCAGAGCACATTTCGAAAGCCGACGACATCGCCCTGAGGGCGGGCGACTGGATCGAGGTGAGCACTCCCGGCGGCGGTGGCTACGGCACTCCGTCGGAGCGCAGCGACGCTGATATTGCAAGCGATCGGCGCAACGGCTATTTCAACGAAGGCCAACGCCGCTGACGTGCAGTCCTGTCGACTGCACTCAGTTGCATGAACGATCGACCCAACCAGTTTCCCACCAACTCTCCCGTAAGGAGCGAAGCATGACCAACCGCAAGCTGCTACTCAAACTCGTCTCGGCCTCACTCGTGGCGATCGCCGGCATGCCGTCGTTTGCCCAGAGCGCCATTGAAATCGGAGCAACCGTGCCCCTCACGGGTCCTGCGGCGCTCTCAGGCACGCAGTACCACAACTCCCTTCGACTGGCCGAGGAGCACATCAACAAGGCGGGCGGGATCAACGGGAAACCGATCCGCTTCGTCTTCGAGGACGCGCAATCGACCAATCCCACGGCGCTCAACGCGTTCATGAAGATCGTGCAGGAGAAGAAACCCACTTTCGTTTTCCTGTCGAGCTACAGCACGCAGAACATGGCCGTTGCCCCCGAAGTCTTGAAGGCGCGCGTGCCCGTCATGTATGCGGGCGGAGCGGACGCGCTCCAAGCGCTGAAGAATCCGTACATGTTCCGGATCCGTCCCGCCGACAGCACGGCGGCCGTGGCCATGGCGCAGTTCGTCAAGGGGACTCTGAAAGCAACGAAGCCTGGGATCATTTACATCCAGAACGACTTCGGTCAAGGTGCGGCGAAGGCAGCCACCAAGACCCTGGCAGACGCAGGCATCGCGGTTGTGGCATCCGAGGCCTACGGCGGCAATGACAAAGATATGTCCGCACAGTTGCTGAGCCTCAAGAACAAAGGTGCCGACGCGATCATTGCACTGAGCTTCCCGCAAGACGGTGCGCTGCTGCTGCGCCAGATCAAGACCATGGGGCTGAAACAGCCGATCGTCGCGTCCTCGGGGGTTTTTCTTCCATCGGCGATGCAGTTGATGTCTGCTGCTGACCTCGAGAATGTCTGGGGCGTGATTGACGTCATGTTGGAAACCAACCCGAACGCCACGAGCTTCGTCAAGGAATACAAGGAGAGGTTCCGCGTCGACGCAGATGCCTATGCGGCGGTCTACTATGACGGCGCGATGATTCTCGCCGATGGCCTGCGCAAGGTTGGCCCCGATCCGGAAAAGCTGCGCGACTACGTCGCACGGGTCAAGAACTACCAGGGCGTCGCTGGAACATTCTCGTTCGACGATGCTGGCAATGGAATTCACGAAGTGACCGTCGTGAATTTCAAGAAGGGCACCAAGGAAATGGTGTTCGTGTCCAAAGTCGTGGCAACACCCTGACGAGCGCGCAACCAGGGCACACGAGATGCAAGATCTTGTTCAACTCTTGGTAAGCGGCGTAGCCCTGGGCAGCGTGTATGCATTGGCAGCGCTGGGGTTCGTCACCATCTATTCGGCGACCGGCATCGTGAACTTCGCAGCCGGGCAGTTCGTCATGTTCGGCGCGATGTTTGGCGTCACCACCGTGCTGCAGCTCGGCCTGCCTATGCCAATGGCGATTCTGTTGGCGGTGGCAATGATGGGGGTATTCGGCTTCCTCTTCTATCTTGGAGTCCACCTTCCGCTTCGCACGCAGTCTCCTGTGACCGTGGTCATTGCCACGGTGATGATCGGACTGTCCATGCAGAACGGAGCGAACCTGATCTGGGGGAGTGTCCCGTTCCGGCTGCCATCGCCGTTCGGCGACGGAACGCTCACCGTTTTCGACAGCGCGATATCGACGCACGCATTGGCGAGTATCGGCATTACGGCGGTCCTCGTCGCAGCCTTGTACGTGCTGATGCAGCATTCTTCCCTTGGACGCGTCATGAGAGCTGTTGCGCAGGACTTTCCCACAGCTCGGCTCATGGGGCTGCCTGTCGGACTGCTGCTGGCGTGCTCTTGGGCGATTGCCGCGGTGCTGGCTGGTTTCGCGGGCCTGCTGATCGCGCCGATGTGGTTCGCTGACGCGCATATGGGCGATGCGATCGCATTGAAGGCCTTTGCTGCCACCATCATCGGTGGATTTGGAAGCGTGCCTGGCGCAATTGCCGGCGGACTCTTCGTGGGACTTGCGGAGATCCTGGGCGCTTCCTACATCTCGTCTGCCTACAAAGACCTTCTGTGCTTCGGCGCCATGGTTGTCTTTCTCGTGGCGCGTCCACAGGGCATCTTCGGTGAGCCGATTTCGGAACGAGGCTGACATGAACAAGAAAAACGCAAGGAACGCCAGCTTGATTCTGGCGCTTGTGCTCAGCCTGGGCGCCGCGAGCCTGCTGCCGAACGCAGTGGGGGAGTACTGGGTTCGCTTGACGAACGCTGCGTTGATCTCATCTGCGGCTGTGCTGGGCCTGAACTTCGTGCTCGGGTATGCCGGACAGATCTCCATGATGCATGCCTCGGTGGCCGGCATGGGAGCCTACGCAGTGGCCATCGGTACCGTGAAATTTGGCCTTAATCCCTGGCTGGGGTGCCTGATCGGCATGGCGACCGCGGGTGCCTTCTCCTACGTGACTGGCATCCTGCTACTGCGGCTCAAGGGCCACTACTTCGCGCTTGCCACGCTGGGCATCAACGTGAGCTTCATCATCGTTGTCTCTAACCTGGTAGAGATCACGGGCGGCTCCAACGGGCTGACTGGCATCCCGGCTCTGACGATACTGGGATTCGCGTTCGATTCGGAGCGGCGGTTCTACTACCTTGCACTGGTTGCCGTCGTGCTGCTTGCAGTCTTTGCCTCCTATGTCCGGCACAGCCAGCTGGGACGATCGATGATTGCAGTCAGGGACGATGAACTCGCGGCCTCCGTCTCAGGCCTGAACGTGACCGCCGTGAAGGTGACCGCTCTGACCTTAGGCGGCGTATACGCCGGCGTAGCCGGAGTGATGTTCGCTCTACATGCACGGTTTGTCGCGCCGGAGGATTTCAGTACCAGTACGTCGATTGTGTACCTGGCGATGCTGGTCGTCGGCGGCGAAGCAACCATCCTTGGATCCATCCTGGGTGCGTTTGTCATCACGTTCCTGCCGGAGTGGCTACGGTGGCTCGGGTCCGCCTATCTCGTGATCTTTGGCCTGCTCGTTCTCCTGATGCTTTTTCTCGCGCCCAGAGGCCTGGCAGGCTTGTTCGGGTTCGCGTGGAGCAAGTGGAAGGCGCAACTGTCATCGAAGGAGGCCGGCAAATGGCGTTTCTCGAAGTGAAGGCCGTCAGCAAGGACTACGGTGGCGTCCGTGCCTTGTCCGACGTGAGTTTTCAGGTCAAGCAGGGTGAATTTCATTCTGTGATCGGACCCAACGGAGCGGGCAAGAGCACCTTGATCAACCTGCTGACCGGCTTGGCGCGTCCCACCCGGGGTGCAATCGTCTTCGAAGGCTGCGATATCTCATCCCGCAAGACCCACGAGATCATCGGTATGGGCGTCGGAAGAATCTTCCAGAACGGACGCCTGTTCGAGAGGCTGACCGTTCTGGAGAACGTGATGATGGGTCATTCGGCACGCAAGCCGCCATCGCTTCTACGTTTGGTGTACTCACCGCGGAACGCTTCCGTGGACCAGGCTGAAAGCAGGGAAGCGGCTTTGCAGATGTTGGAACGATTCGGCCTCGCCCAGTATGCGGGCCGGCAGATCGGTTCGTTGTCTTATGGGAGTCGCCGACTGGTCGAGATGGCCAAAGTAATGGTGGGCCGTCCAAAGCTACTGTTGCTGGATGAGCCCGCCGCAGGCCTGAACTCCGGTGAGGTGGAGCGCCTGATGAGCCTTCTCCAGGCACTTCGCAAGGAGCACCAGCTCTCGGTGGTGCTGATCGAGCACAACATGAACATGGTGATGCGGCTTGCCGAGCGCATCACCGTCCTGAACTTCGGCAAGAAGCTCGCCGAAGGAACGCCCGCGCAGGTTTCCGTAAACGAAACCGTGCTCGCCGCCTATTTGGGAGAGGGGTACCGAAGTGCTGCACTGTAAAGATCTTTGCGCGTATTACAAGGACATCGCCGCGCTGCGCGGCATCAACCTGCACGTCGATCGCGGAGAGGCTGTTGCCCTGATCGGGGTCAACGGGGCGGGCAAGACCAGTCTGCTCAAGGCGATCTCGGGGGTACTGGCTGTCACTGGGGCCATCACTTTCGACGGCGAAGACATCAGCCACCTGTCCATCGAACAGAGGGTGCGTGCTGGCATTGCTCATGTGCCCGAGGGAAGGAAGATTTTTCCGGGGCTCACGGTCAAGGAGAACCTGCTGGTGGGGGCCCACATCCGGCGTTCGGATGGTCATTTGCGGTCGGACATGGATCGGGTCTATTCGCTATTCCCCCGTCTGGCAGAGCGGTCGACCCAGTTGGGCTGGTCTCTTTCCGGTGGTGAGCAGCAGATGCTCGCCATCGGGCGCGGCTTGATGGCGCGCCCCAAGGTTCTGCTGCTTGACGAACCATCGCTCGGTTTGGCTCCTCGCTTGGCGGAGGAGGTTTACGCGCGAATCGCTGACATCCATGGCGAGGGCTTGACTGTCTTGCTGGTAGAGCAGAACACCGTCCTGGCCCTCAGCGTCGCCTCGCGAGGATATGTCCTTGAGAACGGGCAGGTCGTGCTCGAAGGCTCGGCAGCAGAGCTCGGGGCGAACGATCGAGTCCGCGAAGCCTACCTGGGGCACTCGGCCATTGCAGCCTGAAAAGACCTTGCCCTGGGCCGAACCACAACACCGTTTACTTCCAATCAACACACTCATGAACACTACTGCGAAGACCCGACATGTCAGCATTGCCTTGGCTGAGGCGAAAGAGGAATACACAAAGGCCAACCCACGAAGCTACGCACAGCATCTCAGGGCTGCCGAGGTCATGCCGGGTGGCAACACCCGGACAGTGATCTTCACCGATCCGTTCCCTCTGACGCTGGTGGCCGGCAAGGACGCACGCGTCTGTTCACTGGACGGCAACTGGTACCGGGACTTCCTGGGTGAGTACACCGCGGGCTTCTATGGTCACTCGAATCCGATACTGCGCGAAGCGGTGATGCAGGCGCTGGAGCAGGGATGGTCGATGGGCGGCCATACCGAAGCGGAGGCTGAGATGGCCCACCTCATCCGAGAGCGTTTTCCCTCCATGGAGTTTTTGCGCTTTGCAAATTCCGGAACGGAGGCCAACCTGTATGCCATTCAGACCGCACGCGCCGTCACTGGCCGGAACAAGATTGTGGTGTTCGAGGGCGCCTACCACGGCGGTGTGTTCGTGTTCTCAGGTGCGAGCCGTCACCCCCTTACCGCGCCATTCGACTTCGTCTTGGCGCCGTACAACGATCCCGAAGCCGTCGCCGCTCTAATCGACCAACATGCGGGTGAGATTGCCGCAGTCATCGTGGAGCCGATGCAAGGCTCTGGCGGCTGCATCCCCGCCAGCAAGGAGTTCCTGAAGTTCCTGCGTGACTGGACGACGCGCACCGGTGCAGTCCTGATCTTCGATGAGGTGATGACGTCTCGGCTGGCATTCGGCGGGTTGCAGTCGTTGCACGGAATCCGTCCGGACATGACCACCCTGGGCAAGTACTTGGGAGGCGGTTTCAGCTTTGGGGCTTTCGGCGGCAAGCAAGAGATCATGGGCCGTTTCAATCCACTCGGTCCGAACTCGATCAGCCACGCAGGGACTTTCAACAACAACATCTTCACCATGACGGCGGGCTCCGCCGGAATGAAGCATGTGCTCACCGAAGCGCTGCTTTCCGAGGTGACGGCACGTGGAGAAAAGCTGCGGCAGCGCCTGAACGATATTGCCTCGAGGTCCGAGCTTCCCATGACTTTCACCGGCCGAGGCTCGATGATGAATGTCCACATGACGCGTGCCGTGGTCAATAGCGTTCGCGATCTGAAGGCGAGTCATATTCCGTTGAGAGATCTCTTCTACTTCGACCTGCTGAAACAGGGGTTCTGGATAGCCAAGCGCGGAATGATCAACCTTTGCATACCCACGACGGAAGCGGACTGCGATGCATTGGTGCAAGCCGTCGAACAGTTCGTGAAGGAGCGCACGGGGCTTGGACTGAGTGCAGGCGAGCTCCGCTAGCCTCGGGTGCACGACTGGCCATGCCGAGGTAGCGACTGAACACACCTGACTGACTTGAAAAGGAGAGAACATGCATGACCAACCGCTGCCGCGGTCTATTGGCGAGCTCGAGGTGCAACGCGCCTCGGCACCCAAGTCCAAAGCCGAAGAACGCGCCAGATATTTCAATACGGGCAATGCATTCGATCTGAAGCTTCCGCCGGTTCCGGGTGAGAGCTTCATCGATGAACCTCGCAGGGCCTTGGACCCGCGGACTCCGACTGGGGTCATCTCCTGCGATCGATCGCAGCAGTTGGGTTGCAAGTTCCCTGCAACGACGCCACTTGTCCTGACCCGGTACGCACGGATCAGGGCAGAGGAGTCCCTGGAAACGATATTCAG
>NZ_RXFQ01000033.1 GCF_003951285.1 Variovorax beijingensis
AGTACCGGAGGGGTATAGCTCAATTGGCAGAGCGTCGGTCTCCAAAACCGAAGGTTGTAGGTTCGATTCCTACTGCCCCTGCCACTTAGGTGGCGCCTCCGAAAAACCCCATCGTTGATTCGATGGGGGGCTAAAAGCCCATCGCGACCCGATGGGCTTCGGCGTCTCAAGAAGGCGCATTGAATTGAAGGCCGCAAGGCCACAGGAAATCAGCCGAACATGGCCACTTCTCAAATCGAAACCGTGAGCACGGGTGCCGACAAGGCCAAATTGGCCGCGTCGGTGGTGCTGGCAGTGGGCGCCATCGTGGCGTTCTACCTGCTGGCGCGCCAGGGTTCGCTGGTGCAATGGGCTGCGCTGCTGGTCGGCCTGGCCGCGGCTGTGGGCGCCTTCGGCAGCTCCGAGAATGGTCGCCAGTTGTGGGCTTTCGGCCGCGACTCGTGGCGCGAGGTCAAGAAAGTCGTCTGGCCGACCCGCAAGGAAGCCATGCAGATGACGGCTTACGTGTTTGCCTTCGTGGCAGTCATGTCCGTTTTCCTCTGGCTCACCGACAAGACGCTCGAATGGGTGTTTTTCGACCTCATTCTGGGCTGGAGAAAATAAATGACCGACGACGCAGTTGAAACCACGCCGAGCAGCCCCGAGGAAGAAAATGCCTCCGTGCTGGCTCCCGCCGCCAACCCCGATCTGCGTTGGTACGTGGTGCATGCCTATTCGGGCATGGAAAAGGCCGTCGAGCGCAACATCATCGAGCGCATCAACCGCGCCGGCATGCAGGACAAGTTCGGCCGCATCCTGGTGCCGACCGAAGAAGTGGTCGAGATCAAGAACGGCCAGAAGCGCACCACCGAGCGCCGCTTTTTCCCGGGCTACGTGCTGGTCGAAATGATCATGGACGACGAGAGCTGGCACCTGGTGAAACACACCAACAAGGTGACGGGCTTCGTGGGCGGCGCCAAGAACCGTCCGGCCCCGATCTCGCAGAAAGAGGTCGAAGGCATCGTCAGCCAGATGCAGCAGGGCACCGAGAAGCCGCGCCACAAGGTCGAGTTCACCGTGGGCGAATTCGTGCGCGTCAAGGAAGGCCCGTTCACCGACTTCAACGGCACCGTCGAGGAAGTCAACTACGAGAAGAGCAAGGTCAGCGTGTCGGTCATGATCTTCGGCCGCGCGACGCCCGTGGAGCTCGAGTTCAGCCAGGTCGAGAAGACCTGAGTCCCGCCGGTCCTCGGGCCGGAACCATTCCCGGCTGCGCGTTGTCCGACTCGGCGCGCGGCCTTGATCGAAGAGTCGTTCAACCCCGGGGAGCCGCGGCGAAAGCCAAGGCGATATCACCCGCAAGGAGCAAAGCATGGCGAAAAAAATCGTCGGCTTCATCAAGCTGCAAGTGCCAGCTGGTAAGGCCAACCCGTCACCACCCATCGGTCCCGCACTGGGCCAGCGTGGTCTGAACATCATGGAGTTCTGCAAGGCGTTCAACGCGCAGACCCAGAGCGTCGAGCCTGGTCTGCCGCTGCCGGTGGTCATTACCGCGTTCGCTGACAAGAGCTTCACCTTCATCATCAAGACGCCGCCGGCGATCACCTTGATCAAGAAGGCCATCAAGCTGGACAAGGGCTCGGCCCGTCCGCACACCGACAAGGTCGGCAAGATCACGCGCGCACAGCTCGAAGAGATCGCCAAGACCAAGATGAAGGACCTGACTGCCGCCGATCTGGACGCAGCAGTTCGCACCATCGCCGGCTCTGCCCGTTCGATGGGCGTGAATGTGGAGGGCGTGTAAATGGCCAAGATCACCAAGAAGCAAAAAGCGCTCGCAGGCAAGGTCGACAGCAACAAGCTGTACCCGCTGGCTGACGCGATCGGCATCGTGAAAGACGCCGCCACCGCCAAGTTCGACGAATCGATCGACGTGGCCGTGCAGCTGGGCATCGACGCGAAGAAGTCGGACCAGGTCGTGCGTGGCGCCGTCGTGCTGCCCAACGGCACCGGCAAGACCAAGCGCGTGGCTGTGTTCGCCCAGGGCGCCAAGGCTGAAGAAGCCAAGGCCGCCGGCGCCGACATCGTCGGCATGGACGACCTGGCTGCCATGGTCAAGGCTGGCGACATGCCTTTCGACGTCGTGATTGCCGCCCCCGACGCCATGCGCGTGGTCGGTACGCTCGGCCAGATCCTCGGCCCGCGCGGCCTGATGCCCAACCCCAAGGTTGGCACGGTGACCCCCGACGTCGCCACGGCCGTGAAGAACGCCAAGGCTGGCCAGGTCCAGTTCCGCGTCGACAAGGCCGGCATCGTGCACGGCACGATCGGCCGCCGCTCGTTCGACAACGACAAGCTGCAAGGCAACCTCGCCGCGCTGATCGACGCTCTGGTCAAGGCCAAGCCGGCGACCAGCAAGGGTGTGTACCTGCGCAAGGTGGCTGTGTCGTCGACCATGGGTCTGGGTGTCCGCGTGGACACGCAAACCATCTCGGCGAGCTAAAGAGATTTGCCCGGCTCTGAAAAGAGCAGGGCGAATGTGGTGGGTCGCGGCAGCTTCGGTTGCTGCGAGCCATCCAAGACCGCTGGTGTGCAGGGCGCTGCACTTAATCGCCGGATCGATCCTTCCGGTATCCAGCGCAGATGGCGACCCCACTGCAAGGAATTCGATTTTTGTTCCTGACAGTTGGTCGCTGCATGAAGCGCGATCCGAGGCCCCGGCCGAAGGTCGCATTAAAAGGAGTAGACCTTGAGTCTGAATCGCAGTGAGAAAGAAGCGGTCATCAGTGATGTGACCAGCCTCGCCGCTAAAGCTCAAACGCTCGTGATGGCGGAATACCGTGGCATCACGGTGGCCGATATGACCAAACTGCGCAGCGAAGCTCGCAGCAAGGGTGTGACCCTCAGCGTGTTGAAGAACACGCTGGCACGCCGTGCTGTGGCTGGTAGCGCATTTGAGATCGTTGGCGACCAGATGACCGGCCCGCTGATCTATGGCTTTTCCGAAGACGCAGTGGCCGCCGCCAAGGTGGTGGCCGATTTCGCGAAGACCAACGACAAGTTGGTGATTCGCGGCGGCGCATTCGGCGGCAAGGCCCTGGACGTGAACGGCGTGAAGCAACTGGCCAACATCCCTTCCAAGGAAGTGCTGCTGGCGCAATTGCTGGGCTTGATGCAATCCCCGATCTCTCGTACCGCCCGCGTGCTCGCGGCGCTGGCCGAGAAGCGCGGCGGTGGCGAAGCTGCACCCGCCGATGCACCGGCCGAAGCGCAGGCTGCTTGAGCCTTGCGTTTGAAATATTCAACCCAATTGTTAGGAAACAAAAATGGCATTCGATAAAGACGCATTTCTGACCGCGCTCGACAGCATGACGGTCCTGGAACTCAACGACCTGGTGAAAGCCATCGAAGAGAAGTTCGGCGTGAGCGCCGCTGCAATGGCTGCTCCCGCCGGCGCTGGCGGTGGTGCTGCCGCTGCCGTGGCCGAAGAGCAGACCGAGTTCAACGTCATGCTGATGGATGCAGGCGCGAACAAGGTTTCGGCGATCAAGGCCGTGCGCGAAATCACCGGCCTGGGCCTCAAGGAAGCCAAGGACCTGGTGGAAGCCGCTCCCAAGGCTGTCAAGGAAGGCCTGTCGAAGGCTGACGCTGAAGCCGCCAAGAAGAAGCTGGAAGACGCCGGCGCCAAGGTGGAACTGAAGTAATTCAGACCCGCTAGAGGGCTGGAGGTGCCTGAAAAGGCCCTCCAGCCTTTGCCGCTTTCAGAGCGCACCCGAAAACCGGAAAAAAGACGGTTTTCGAGTGTCTTCTGACCCCGACTGCAGAAGACCCCTTGGTTCGGGCGATGTGCAACGCATCGCTGTCCGCCAACGGCTGGTAGTGGCCAGCCGCCAAGCAGTGGTGCCTCGGCACTGCTGACAAGTCGCTGAAGATCTCAAGCTCCGGAGCTCTCATGGCCCAATCGTCCGCGTACAGTTACACCGAACGCAAGCGCATCCGAAAAAGTTTCGGCAATCGCGACAGCGTCGTAGAAATCCCCTACCTGCTGCAGATGCAGAAAGACGCGTACACCGCGTTCCTGCAAGCCGGCATTCCTCCCAAACAACGCACCGTCGAAGGCCTGCAGGCCGCATTCGACGCTGCCTTCCCGATCGTCTCGCACAATGGTTTTGTCGAGATGAAGTTCCTCGAGTACAACCTCGCGAAGCCGGCCTTCGACGTGCGCGAATGCCAGACCCGCGGCCTGACCTTCGCCTCGGCCGTGCGTGCCAAGGTCCAGCTCATCATCTATGACCGCGAATCGTCGACCTCGCAGTCGAAGGTGGTCAAGGAAGTGAAGGAACAAGAGGTCTACATGGGCGAAGTGCCGCTCATGACCGAGAAGGGTTCGTTCATCATCAACGGCACCGAGCGCGTGATCGTCTCGCAGCTGCACCGTTCGCCGGGCGTGTTCTTCGAACACGACAAGGGCAAGACGCACAGCTCGGGCAAGCTGCTGTTCTCGGCCCGCGTGATTCCCTACCGCGGTTCGTGGCTCGACTTCGAGTTCGACCCGAAGGACATGCTGTACTTCCGCGTCGACCGCCGCCGCAAGATGCCGGTCACGATCCTGCTGAAGGCCATCGGCCTGAACCCGGAATCGATCCTCGCGAACTTCTTCGTGAACGACAACTTCCGCCTGATGGACAGCGGCGCGCAGATGGAATTCGTTCCCGAGCGCCTGCGCGGCGAAGTCGCGCGCTTCGACATCACCGACAAGTCGGGCAAGGTCGTGGTCGCCAAGGACAAGCGCGTGACCGCGCGCCACACGCGCGAGCTCGAGCAGTCGGGCACCACGCATATCAGCGTGCCGGAAGACTTCCTGGTCGGCCGCGTCATTGCCCGCAACATCGTCGATGCCGACTCCGGCGAGATCCTTGCCAAGGCCAACGACGAACTGACCGAAGCACTGCTGAAGAAGCTGCGCACGGCCGGCGTGCAGGACATCCAGGTGATCTACACCAACGAACTCGACCAGGGCGCGTACATCTCGCAGACCCTGCGCATCGACGAGACGGTGGACGAGTTCGCAGCCCGCGTGGCCATCTACCGCATGATGCGCCCCGGCGAGCCGCCGACGGAAGACGCGGTGCAGGCCCTGTTCCAGCGCCTGTTCTACAACCCGGATACGTACGACCTGTCGCGCGTCGGCCGCATGAAGTTCAACGCCAAGGTCGGCCGCGACGAATCGACCGGCCCGATGGTGCTGACCAACGAAGACATCCTGGCCGTGGTCAAGATTCTCGTGGACCTGCGCAACGGCAACGGTGAAGTCGACGACATCGACCACCTGGGCAACCGCCGCGTGCGCTGCGTCGGCGAACTGGCCGAGAACCAGTACCGCACCGGCCTCGCCCGCATCGAGAAGGCCGTGAAGGAACGCCTGGGCCAGGCCGAGCAAGAGCCGCTGATGCCGCACGACCTGATCAACAGCAAGCCGATCTCGGCCGCGCTGAAGGAATTCTTCGGCGCCTCGCAGCTGTCGCAGTTCATGGACCAGACGAACCCGCTGTCCGAAATCACCCACAAGCGCCGCGTGTCGGCCCTTGGCCCGGGCGGTCTGACGCGCGAGCGTGCCGGCTTCGAAGTGCGCGACGTGCACGTCACCCACTACGGCCGCGTGTGCCCGATCGAAACGCCCGAAGGCCCGAACATCGGCCTGATCAACTCGCTGGCCCTGTACGCCCGCCTGAACGAATACGGCTTCATCGAGACGCCGTACCGCCGCGTGGTCGACAGCAAGGTCACCAACGAGATCGACTACCTGTCGGCCATCGAGGAAGGCAAGTACGTCATCGCCCAGGCCAATGCGGCCCTGGACAAGGACGGCAAGCTGACCGGCGACCTGGTCTCGGCGCGTGAAGCCGGCGAATCGATCCTGGTCGGTGCCGAACGCATCCAGTACATGGACGTGTCGCCCGCGCAGATCGTGTCGGTGGCTGCCTCGCTCGTGCCGTTCCTGGAGCACGACGATGCGAACCGCGCGCTGATGGGCGCCAACATGCAGCGTCAGGCCGTGCCCGTGCTGCGCCCCGAAAAGCCGATGGTCGGTACCGGTATCGAGCGCGTTTCCGCGGTCGACTCGGGCACCGTGGTCACGGCCACCCGCGGCGGTATCGTCGACTACGTCGACGCGACCCGCGTCGTGGTGCGCGTGAACGACGCCGAAGCGGCGGCCGGTGAAGTCGGTGTGGACATCTACAACCTGATCAAGTATCAGCGTTCGAACCAGAACACCAACATCCACCAGCGCCCGATCGTCAAGCGCGGCGACAAGATCGCCAAGGGCGACGTGGTGGCCGACGGCGCATCGACCGATCTCGGCGAACTGGCCCTCGGCCAGAACATGCTGATCGCGTTCATGCCCTGGAACGGCTACAACTTCGAAGACTCGATCCTGATCTCGGAACGCGTCGTCGCCGAAGACCGCTACACCTCGATCCACATCGAGGAACTGGTGGTGATGGCACGCGACACCAAGCTGGGTGCCGAGGAAATCACGCGCGACATCCCGAACCTGGCCGAGCAGCAGCTCAACCGCCTGGACGAATCCGGCATCATCTACGTGGGGGCCGAAGTGCAGCCGGGCGACACGCTGGTGGGCAAGGTCACGCCGAAGGGCGAGACCACGCTGACGCCTGAAGAGAAGCTGCTTCGCGCCATCTTCGGCGAGAAGGCTTCTGACGTGAAGGACACCTCGCTGCGCGTGGACCAGGGCTCGCAAGGCACCGTGATCGACGTGCAGGTGTTCACCCGCGAAGGCATCACGCGCGACAAGCGCGCCCAGCAGATCATCGACGACGAACTCAAGCGCTTCCGCCTCGACCTGAACGACCAGCTTCGCATCGTCGAAGCCGACGCGTTCGACCGGATCGAGAAGCTCCTGACCGGCAAGGTTGCCAACGGCGGCCCGAACAAGCTGGCCAAGGGCACCAAGCTCGACAAGGCCTATCTGTCTTCGGTCGAGAAGTTCCACTGGTTCGACATCCGCCCTGCGGACGACGAAGTGGCCACGCAGCTCGAGTCGATCAAGAACTCGCTCGAGCAGACGCGCCACAGCTTCGACCTCGCGTTCGAGGAAAAGCGCAAGAAGCTCACGCAGGGCGACGAGCTGCCCGCGGGCGTGCTCAAGATGGTCAAGGTCTACCTGGCCGTCAAGCGCCGCCTGCAACCCGGCGACAAGATGGCCGGCCGCCACGGCAACAAGGGCGTGGTGTCGAAGATCGTTCCGGTCGAAGACATGCCCCATATGGCCGACGGCACGCCGTGCGACATCTGCCTGAACCCGCTGGGCGTGCCTTCGCGGATGAACGTGGGCCAGGTGCTCGAAGTGCACCTGGGCTGGGCCGGCAAGGGCATCGGCCACCGCATCGGCGACCTGCTGCAGCAAGAGGCCAAGGTGGCCGAACTGCGCAAGTTCATGGAGCAGCTGTACAACGGCTCGGGCCGCAAGGAAGACCTCAGCCAGCTGAGCGACACCGACGTGCTCGAAATGGCGGCCAACCTGCAGAGCGGTGCGACTTTCGCCACGCCGGTGTTCGACGGCGCCTCGGAAGATGAAATCCGCGGCATGCTGAAGCTCGCCTATCCGGACGACATCGCCAAGCTCAAGGGCCTGACCGAGACGCGCACGCAGGCCTACCTGTACGACGGCCGCACCGGCGACCAGTTCGAGCGTCCCGTGACCGTCGGCTACATGCACTTCCTGAAGCTGCACCACCTGGTGGACGACAAGATGCACGCCCGCTCGACCGGCCCGTACTCGCTCGTTACCCAGCAGCCGCTGGGCGGCAAGGCGCAGTTCGGCGGCCAGCGTTTCGGCGAAATGGAAGTGTGGGCGCTGGAAGCCTACGGCGCCGCCTACGTGCTGCAGGAAATGCTGACCGTGAAGTCCGACGACGTGCAAGGCCGTACCAAGGTGTACGAGAGCATCGTCAAGGGCGAGCACTCGATCGAAGCCGGCATGCCCGAATCGTTCAACGTGCTGGTCAAGGAAATTCGTTCGCTGGGGCTCGACATCGAGCTCGAGCGTTCTTAATTTGAAAAGGGAAAGAGTCTTATGAAATCGCTACTCGACCTGTTCAAGCAATTCACGCCCGATGAGCATTTCGATGCCATCAAGATCGGCATGGCTTCGCCCGAGAAGATCCGTTCGTGGTCCTTCGGCGAGGTGAAGAAGCCCGAGACGATCAACTACCGCACGTTCAAGCCCGAGCGCGACGGCCTCTTCTGCGCCAAGATCTTCGGCCCCATCAAGGACTACGAGTGCCTGTGCGGCAAGTACAAGCGCCTGAAGCACCGCGGCGTGATCTGCGAGAAGTGCGGCGTCGAAGTCACGCAGACCAAGGTGCGCCGCGAGCGCATGGGCCACATCGACCTGGCCGCGCCCTGCGCGCACATCTGGTTCCTGAAGTCGCTGCCGTCGCGCCTGGGCCTCGTGCTCGACATGACGCTGCGCGACATCGAACGCGTGCTGTACTTCGAAGCCTACGTGATCACCGATCCCGGCATGACTCCGCTGAAGAAGTTCGGCATCATGTCCGAGGACGACTATGACGCGAAGCGCAAGGAATACGGCGACGAGTTCGTCGCCAAGATGGGCGCCGAAGGCATCAAGGACCTGCTCGAAGGCATCGAACTCGACAGCGAGATCGAACGCCTGCGCGGCGACCTGACCGGCTCCGAAGTCAAGGTCAAGAAGAACTCCAAGCGCCTGAAGGTGCTGGAAGCCTTCCGCAAGTCGGGCATCAAGCCCGAGTGGATGGTGCTCGACGTGCTGCCCGTGCTGCCGCCGGACCTGCGTCCGCTGGTGCCGCTGGACGGCGGGCGCTTCGCGACCTCCGACCTGAACGACCTGTACCGCCGCGTCATCAACCGCAACTCGCGCCTGCGCCGCCTGCTGGAGCTCAAGGCCCCGGAAATCATCGCGCGCAACGAAAAGCGGATGCTGCAGGAAGCTGTCGACTCGCTGCTGGACAACGGCCGCCGCGGCAAGGCCATGACGGGCGCCAACAAGCGCGCGCTCAAGTCGCTGGCCGACATGATCAAGGGCAAGAGCGGCCGCTTCCGCCAGAATCTGCTGGGCAAGCGCGTCGACTACTCGGGCCGTTCGGTCATCGTGGTGGGCCCGACGCTCAAGCTGCACCAGTGCGGCCTGCCCAAGCTGATGGCGCTCGAGCTGTTCAAGCCCTTCATCTTCTCGCGCCTGGAAGCCATGGGCATCGCGACCACGATCAAGGCTGCCAAGAAGGAAGTCGAATCGGGTACGCCGGTGGTCTGGGACATCCTGGAAGAAGTGATCAAGGAACACCCGGTCATGCTGAACCGTGCGCCTACGCTGCACCGTTTGGGCATCCAGGCGTTCGAGCCGATCCTGATCGAAGGCAAGGCGATCCAGCTGCACCCGCTGGTTTGCGCGGCCTTCAACGCCGACTTCGACGGCGACCAGATGGCCGTCCACGTGCCGTTGTCGGTGGAAGCGCAGATGGAAGCCCGCACGCTGATGCTGGCCTCCAACAACGTGCTGTTCCCGGCTTCGGGCGAACCGTCGATCGTTCCTTCGCAGGACGTGGTGCTGGGCCTGTACTACACGACCCGCGACCGCATCAACGGCAAGGGCGAGGGCCTGATCTTCTCCGACATCGGTGAAGTGCAGCGCGCGCTCGACGCCAACGAAGTCGAACTGACCGCCAAGGTGGCAGTGCGCATCACGGAGTACACCAAGGACAAGGAAACGGGTGAATTCACGCCTTCCACGTCGCTGGTGGACACCACCGTGGGCCGCGCGCTGCTGTCCGAGATCCTGCCCAAGGGCCTGCCGTTCTCGAACATCAACAAGGCGCTGAAGAAGAAGGAAATCTCCAAGCTCATCAACGTCTCGTTCCGCAAGTGCGGCCTGAAAGAGACCGTGGTGTTCGCCGACAAGCTGCTGCAGAACGGCTTCCGCCTGGCCACCAAGGCCGGCATCTCGATCGCCATCGACGACATGCTGGTGCCCGCTGAAAAGCACGGCATCATCGAGCGCTCGGCCAAGGAAGTGAAGGAGATCGAGCAGCAGTACGTCTCCGGTCTCGTGACCTCCGGCGAGCGCTACAACAAGGTGGTGGACATCTGGGGCAAGGCCGGCGACGAAGTGTCGAAGGTCATGATGGCCAAGCTGTCCAAGCAGAAGGTCATCGACCGCCACGGCAAGGAAGTGGAGCAGGAGTCGTTCAATTCCATCTACATGATGGCCGACTCCGGCGCCCGCGGTTCCGCGGCGCAGATCCGCCAGGTGGCCGGCATGCGTGGCCTGATGGCCAAGCCGGACGGCTCGATCATCGAGACGCCCATCACCGCGAACTTCCGCGAAGGCCTGAACGTGCTGGAGTACTTCATCTCCACCCACGGTGCCCGTAAGGGTCTGGCCGACACGGCGCTGAAGACGGCGAACTCGGGCTACCTGACCCGCCGCCTGGTCGACGTGACGCAGGATCTGGTCGTGACCGAGCAGGACTGCGGCACGCACGGTGGCTACCTGATGCGCGCCATCGTCGAAGGCGGTGAAGTGATCGAATCGCTGCGCGACCGTATCCTCGGCCGCTCGGCTGCCGACGACGTGCTGCATCCGGAAAACCGCTCGGTGCTGCTGAAGGCCGGCGAGATGTTCGACGAGGACAACATCGAAGAGCTCGAGGCGCAAGGCGTCGACGAGGTCAAGGTGCGTACCGCGCTGACCTGCGAAACCCGCTTCGGCATCTGCGCGACCTGCTACGGCCGCGACCTGGGCCGCGGCGGCCTGATCAACATCGGCGAAGCCGTCGGCGTGATCGCTGCGCAGTCCATCGGCGAACCCGGCACGCAGCTCACGATGCGTACCTTCCACATCGGTGGTGCGGCATCGCGTGCGGCGGTGGCCTCGAGCGTCGAAGCCAAGTCCAACGGCGTGATCGGCTTCAATGCCACGATGCGCTATGTGACCAACAGCAAGAACGAGCTGGTGGTGATTGCACGTTCGGGCGAGATCGTCATCCATGACGAACACGGCCGCGAGCGCGAACGCCACAAGGTGCCGTACGGCGCGATCCTGGCGGTCAAGGCCGACCAGCAGATCAAGGCCGGCCACGTGCTCGCCAACTGGGATCCGCTGACGCGCCCGATCATCACGGAATTCGCCGGCAAGACGCAGTTCGAGAACGTGGAAGAAGGCCTCACGGTTGCCAAGCAGGTGGACGAAGTGACCGGCCTGTCGACCCTGGTCGTGATCGATCCGAAGCGCCGCGGCGCTGCCAAGGTCGTGCGCCCGCAGGTGAAGCTCATCGACGCCTCCGGCGCCGAAGTGAAGATCCCGGGCACCGACCACTCGGTGACGATCGGCTTCCCGATCGGCGCCCTGGTGCAGGTGCGCGACGGCCAGGACGTGGGCCCCGGCGAAGTGCTGGCGCGCATTCCGGTCGAAGGCCAGAAGACCCGCGACATCACCGGCGGTCTGCCGCGCGTGGCCGAGCTGTTCGAAGCCCGTTCGCCGAAGGACAAGGGCATGCTGGCCGAAATGACCGGTACCGTGTCGTTCGGCAAGGAAACGAAGGGCAAGATCCGCCTGCAGATCACCGATCCCGAAGGCACCGTCTGGGAAGACCTCGTGCCGAAGGAAAAGAACATCCTGGTGCACGAAGGCCAGGTGGTGAACAAGGGCGAAAGCGTGGTCGACGGCCCGGCGGACCCGCAGGACATCCTGCGCCTGCTGGGTTCGGAAGAGCTCGCGCGCTACATCGTGGACGAAGTGCAGGACGTGTATCGCCTGCAGGGTGTGAAGATCAACGACAAGCACATCGAGGTGATCGTTCGCCAGATGCTGCGCCGCGTCGTGGTCGACAACATCGGCGAGACCGGCTACATCTCCGGCGAACAGGTCGAACGCAGCGAAATGCTCAACACCAACGACGCCCTGCGCGCCGAAGGCAAGATCCCCGCGACGTTCACCAACCTGCTGCTGGGTATCACGAAGGCATCGCTGTCGACCGACTCGTTCATCTCCGCCGCTTCGTTCCAGGAAACGACGCGCGTGCTGACCGAAGCCGCGATCATGGGCAAGCGCGACGAGCTGCGCGGCCTGAAGGAAAACGTCATCGTCGGCCGCCTGATCCCCGCGGGCACCGGCATGGCCTACCACCAGGCGCGCAAGGCCAAGGATCAGATGGACGAGGCCGAGCGCCGCGCCATCGCCGAATCCGAAGCCGCCGAACTGGCCGGTTCGACCAGCGATGTTTCCACTACGGCCGACGCCAGCGAAGGCGCCGCGTCCGAATAACTGGGTAGCATCACCGGCCATGACCGGTATCCGACGCCCCCCGACCGACCCCGGTTGGGGGGCGTTTTTCTTTGAGTTGTCTATTGCGAAGCGTTTTTGCCGATGAGCGTGTTGCCCGATTCGATGGTCGGCTGGATCGTCATTGCCGTGCTCCTGTTCTGGTTCGTGGGCGCGTACAACCGGCTCGTGCGGCTGCGCGCGGCCGTGCTCCAGGCCTATGCCACGCTCGATGCGGCCCTTCGGAAGCAGCTGGATTTCGTCCAGGCCAGCATCACGGCCGCCCTGCCGGACAAGGATGCTTCCAGCCATTCGTCGGCCGTGGCGCCGCTGCAGGCCGCCACCAACCAGCTTGCGACCCTGCTGGGCGCCACCCGGCTGCATCCGCTCGACCCCGGCGGCATGGCCGCGCTGGCCACGGCGCTGCAGGTGCTGATCACGGCCTGGCAGCGCCAGCACCCGGATGCGGTGACGGTTTTCGAGGCGGACGGAACGCTCTCGCGGCCGGCGCCGCTGCTGCCGGCCGGTGCCGGTGCGGCCTCCGGCGCGCTCGAATCCATGGCCTGGCCCGAGCCTTCGGCCGCGGCGGAAATCGCACGCGGCCAGTTCAACCTGGCGGTGGGGCAGTACAACGCCGCCATCGTCCAGTTTCCGGCGCTGCTGGTGGCATGGATGGTGCGTTTGCGTCCGGCCGCGCCGCTGCTTTGAAGCCGCCCGGACGCCGGCGTTGCATTTTTTCTCCGTACGCTCGCGGGGCGCCGCGCTTGCCGCGCGCCCATTGACGCCCATTACCATCGCCCCAACTTGTCAGAACTATCTTCCGATCATTCCGCCAGCACCGCGCCGCCGATGCAACCTCCGCTGTGGCGCCAGCTGCAGCTGACCGCAGCGGCGCTCGCGTCGATTCGCGCCGGCAGCTCGGGCACCGTCGCGTTCGAAGCCGTCGAGCCCGCGATGCGCCCCGGTGTGCAGGCGCTCGGCTTCCAGGTGCTGCGCTGGCTCGGCCGTGCCGAGGCCCTGCGCCGCCACCTGGCCAAGCGCACGCCGCCGCCGCTGCCCGACGCACTCTTGTGCACCGCATTGGCGCTGGCCTGGGATGCGCAGCACGCCCCCTACGAGCCCTTCACGCTGGTCGACCAGGCCGTCGAGGCGGCCAAGCGCAATCCAGCCACGCGCGCGCAGGCGAGCTTCATCAACGCCTGCCTGCGCCGCTTCCTGCGCGAGCGCGACGAGCTCGTGGCCGCGACCGACCATGAGCCGGTCGCGCAGTGGAACCATCCGCGCTGGTGGATCGAGCGGCTCAAGCGCGACCATCCGCGCGACTGGCAGCGGGTGCTCGCCGCCGACAACGCACAGCCGCCGATGACGCTGCGCGTCAATCTCCAGAAGACCACCGTGCCTTCTTATCAGCTGGCGCTCCAGGCGGTGGGCCTCGCGGCCGTCCGGGTGGGGGAGGCGGGGCTGCAGCTGGCGCGCGCGCGCCCGGTGCAGCAGCTGCCCGGTTTTGCCGACGGCGAATGCTCGGTGCAGGATGCCGCCGCGCAGCTGGCCGCGCCGCTGCTGCTCGAAGGCCTGCTGCCCGCGGCCGGAGCGGCACCCCTGCGCGTGCTCGATGCCTGCGCCGCCCCCGGCGGCAAGACCGCGCACCTGCTGGAGTTTGCCGGTCCGGCGGCCGTCGAGGTGACGGCGCTCGAGGTCGATGCCGCCCGCAGCCGCCGCATCGACGAAACCCTGGGCCGGCTCGGCCTGTCCGCCAAGGTGGTGGTGGCCGATGCCGCGCGGCCGTCCGCCTGGTGGGATGGCACGCCCTTCGACGCCATCCTGCTCGATGCGCCGTGCACCGCCTCGGGCATCGTCCGGCGCCATCCCGACGTGCGCTGGCTGCGCCGCGAGAGCGACACCGCCCAGCTGGCGGTCCAGCAGGCGGCGCTGCTCGCGGCCCTCTGGCCCCTGGTCCGGCCCGGCGGCCGGCTGCTCTACTGCACCTGTTCCGTATTCCGGGAAGAGGGCTCGCAACAAATCGATGCGTTCCTTGCGCACAACACCGACGCCCGATTGGGGGCATCGCCGGGCCATTTGCTTCCCCAAAGCGGGGCGAATGCCCGCGCCGTCCCGGACAATCCCTCAGGTGACCACGACGGCTTCTTCTACGCCCTGCTTGAAAAACGTCCGCGCTGAGGCCCGCAGGCGGCGCACACTGGCGCCGCTGGCCGGGTTCCTGCTGGCCTGGGCCTTGCTGCTGACCTGCCTGCTCCCGATTGCGGTGGCGCAGGGGCGCGTCGTGCCATCGGTCACCCAGATGCGGCTGGAGCAGGCCGACGACGGCGTCTATCTCACCGCGGCCGTGCAATTCGAGCTGCCGTCGCTGGTCGAGGAGGTGCTCGACAAGGGCATTGCCATCTATTTCGTGGCCGAGGCCGAGGTCTTCCAGGAGCGCTGGTACTGGACCGACCGCAAGGTGGCGCAGGTCACGCGTCACATGCGGCTGGCCTACCAGCCGCTCACGCGCCGCTGGCGGCTCAACGTGTCGCCGGTGCCCATCACCGGCACCGCGGGATTCGGCGTTTCGCTGAACCAGAACTTCGACAGCCTGGCCGACGCCATGGACGCCGTCAAGCGCGTCGGCCGGCTGCGGCTGGGCGACGCGGCCGAGGTGGGCGACGAGCCGCTGCACCAGGTCGTGTTCCGCTTCCGGCTCGACACCTCGCAGCTGCCGCGTCCCTTCCAGATCGGCGTGGTCGGCCAGGCCGACTGGAACATCGTGGCCGAGCGCAGCGCCAAGCTCGCACTGGAGAAGCAGCGGTGAGCAACAAGCCGCGCAGCGGCGCAGCGGCCACCCCTGCCGCCCGCCGCGCGCGCGCGCTGCGCTGGGCCGTGGGCGTGGGGGCCGCGCTGGTCACGGCCATCGGCCTGGTGCTGATGTTCCTGCTGGCCCAGGCCACCAACAACCGCGCGCTGTACGAGCGCTACTACGTGCGCCTGTTCGGCATCAACGTGGTGGTGGCGGTGCTGCTGGTGCTGGTGATCGGCTGGGTCGCCTTCCGGCTGCTGCGGCGGTTGCGCCAGGGCAAGTTCGGCAGCCGCCTGCTCATCAAGCTCGCGGCCATCTTCGCCCTGGTGGGCGTGGTACCGGGCGCGCTGGTCTACGTGGTGTCCTACCAGTTCGTCGCGCGTTCGATCGAAAGCTGGTTCGACGTCAAGGTGGAGGGCGCGCTGGACGCCGGCCTGAACCTCGGCCGCGCCACGCTCGACTCGCTCGCGGACGACCTGGCCGCCAAGACGCGCGTGGCCAGCGCCCAGCTGGTGCAGGTGCCCGATGCGAGCGCCGGCCTCGTCCTCGAGCGCATCCGCGACCAGCTCCAGGCCAGCGACGTGGTGCTCTGGACCGGCACCGGCCAACTGGTTGCCGGCGCCGGCGCCTCGCGCTTCCAGCTCAACCCCGAGCGGCCGACCACCCAGCAGCTGCGGCAGGTGCGCGCCGACCGCGCCATCGCCCACATCGAAGGCCTGGACGAAACCGCGGCGCCGGGCGCCAACCTGCCGCCCGCCAGCGTGCGCGCCCTCGCGATGGTGCAGCGGCCGGGCTTCGACTTCGACACGGCGCCGCGCTTCCTGCAGGTGACGCAGCCGCTGCCGCCCGCGGTGGTTGCCAACGCGCTCGCCGTGCAGGAGGCCAACCGCGAATACCAGGAGCGCGCCCTGGCCCGCGAAGGCCTGCGGCGCATGTACATCGGCACCCTCACGCTGAGCCTTTTCCTGGCCGTGTTCGGCGCCGTGCTGCTGGCGGTGCTGTTCGGCAACCAGCTCGCGCGGCCGCTGCTCGTGCTCGCGGACGGCGTGCGCCAGGTGGCCGGCGGCGACCTGCGGCCGACCGCCGTGCTGCAGGGCAAGGACGAGCTGGGCGGCCTCACGCGCTCCTTCGCCGTCATGACGCAGCAGTTGGCCGATGCCCGCGGCGCCGTCGAAAAGACCATGGGCCAGCTCGACGCCGCGCGTGCCAACCTGCAGACCATCCTGGACAACCTGACCTCCGGCGTGATCGTGCTCGACGCCAAGGGCACCATACTTTCCACCAACCCTGGCGCCACCCGCGTGCTGCGCGCGCCCCTGGCCGCCTATGAGGGCATGCCGCTCGCCCAGGTGCCCGGGCTGGCCGACTTCGGCACCAGCGTGCAGCAGCAGTTCGACGAATTCCAGGTCGAGCGCCTGCAGCACGGCCTGGACCACTGGCAGCACGCCTTCGAGCTGCACGCCACCGGCACCGACCTGCCGCAGCAGGACAGCGCCATCAACATCGTCGCGCGCGGCGCGGAGCTGCCGGGGGCTGCGCGGCTGCTGGTGTTCGACGACATCTCCGAAATCGTCTCCGCCCAGCGCGCGCAGGCCTGGGGCGAAGTGGCGCGCCGCCTGGCCCACGAGATCAAGAACCCGCTCACGCCCATCCAGCTCTCGGCCGAGCGGCTCGAGATGAAGCTCTCCGGCAAGGTCGCGCCGCCCGAGCAGGCCGTGCTCGTCAAGTCGGTCAAGACCATCGTCGACCAGGTCGACGCCATGAAGCGGCTGGTCAACGAATTCCGTGACTACGCCCGCCTGCCCGCGGCCGACCTGAAGCCGGTCGACCTCAACGCGCTGCTGGCCGACGTGCTCCAGCTCTACAGCGCCGAGAACGCGCCCATCGCGCTGCGCTCCGAGCTCGACGAGCGCTGTCCGCCCATCCGCGGCGACGCGCAGCAGATCCGCCAGGTCATCCACAACCTGCTGCAGAACGCCCAGGATGCCGCCGAGGCCGCCGCCAGCACCACCGGCCGCGCCGGCGAGGTCGTCATCCGCACCCGCCTGGGCGATTCGGGCCAGCGCGTGCGCCTCACCGTGCAGGACAGCGGGCCGGGCTTTGCCGAGAACATTCTCAAGCGCGCCTTCGAGCCCTACGTCACCACGAAAACAAAAGGTACAGGTTTGGGGCTGGCCGTGGTCAAGAAGATCGCCGACGAGCACGGCGCCCGCATCGAGCTTTCCAACCGCGTTGTCGATGGGGCTGTAGCAGGGGCGCAAGTCTCGCTATCATTCGCGCTGGCAGGCGAGCCGCAAACAGCGGTCGCTCACACCGAAGATCCGAAGTCTTCCGCCGCCTGAGCGTGAAACAAACCCGTCGCGCGCAGACGATGGGGCGGCTGGCGGACCCTACACACATTGCAGATACCGGCGCATACAACAAGCAGCACTCATGGCAAACATTCTCGTGGTCGATGACGAGCTGGGCATTAGGGACCTGCTCTTCGAAATTCTCAATGACGAAGGCCACAACGTGGAGTTGGCGGAAAACGCGGCCGAGGCACGCGCAGCGCGGCAGCGCGCACGGCCCGACCTCGTGCTGCTCGACATCTGGATGCCCGACACCGACGGCGTCACGCTGCTCAAGGAATGGTCCACCGCCGGGCTGCTGAGCATGCCCGTCATCATGATGAGCGGCCACGCCACCATCGACACCGCCGTCGACGCCACCCGCATCGGCGCCTTCGCGTTCCTCGAAAAGCCCATCACGCTGCAGAAGCTCCTGAAGGCCGTGGAGCAGGGCCTCGCGCGCGAGAATGCCAGGCGCGCGGCAGCCGGCGTGGTGCCCCCGGCCCCGGGCATCAACCCCTCGGCCGCCATCACCACCACCGGCGACAGCCTGCTGCTGGCCTCGCTCGCCTCCGTGCCGGTGCCCGACGCTGGCCCGCAGTCGACCCAGAGCTTCGACCTCGACCGCCCGCTGCGCGACGCGCGCGACGGTTTCGAGAAGGCCTACTTCGAATTCCACCTGGCCATGGAGAACGGCTCGATGACCCGCGTGGCCGAGAAGACCGGCCTGGAACGCACCCATCTCTACCGCAAGCTCAAACAACTTGGCGTCGATCTTTCGAGAGGGCGCAGAAGCGCTGTATAATTTAAGGCTGCACACCAAGGCCCGGTAGCTCAGTTGGTAGAGCAGCGGATTGAAAATCCGCGTGTCGGTGGTTCGATTCCGCCCCAGGCCACCAGTATTCGTAAGGCGCTACAGCTCACAAGGTTGTAGCGCCTTTCTCGTTTTATTCCCACGGTGGGATTTCGGCTGTTTTGCGACACCAAATCACGAACGAGTCTCAATGAGAAAAATTCTTATTGATTCGGCCGTGACCTGCAGGTAAATTCAGTGGCTAGCGGCTGTGGATAAGTCTGTGGGCAGCCGGTTAACAACTACACATGGGGTGACATCGATGCAATCTTCCCTTCGGGTGCGTTGCGATGGTTGACCTTCGCACCGAGCTCCAAACCTACACCGAGCACCTTCCGTCAATGCTGAATCGGCACGACGGCGAATACGTGGTCATCAAGGACACGCTGACAGTCCATTTTTCGCCAACGTATGAAGACGCTCTGAATTGGGCGTACAACACATTCGGGCTTGACCACTTCTTCGTCAAGAAGGTGGCAGAGGATCAAGACGTGGCGCATTTCACCCGCGATCTTGGGCCGTGCCGTATCTAAGCGGCACATACAGTTCCAGCGGTCCAATCCTCGACGTATGGGTCGGCGTGAGCGCGCCGCGTGCGCGCGTCATGTTGGCCCGTGGCCTGCAGCCGCCGCAACCTCATCGCCTCCCGTTCCTTATCGACACAGGTGCTGATACCACGATGGTGAGCGAGCAGGCTATGCGGTTGCTCGGCATTCCTGAACGTGGCGCCCGGCAGATTGTCGGGTCGACAACGCATATCGATCCGACGACATGCTCTGCTTATGACGTGCAATTTGAAATTCGCACGCATGGAGACCCTCCGCGGATATTTCCCGCACTGGAAGTGCTCGCACGGCCGTTCTTCAATGTTTCTATTGAAGGCCTTATTGGCCGAGATGTGCTCGATCAAATGCAGCTCACGATTGGGCGCGGTCGATTTCGCATCGACTACTAGCCTAGGCCTCGGCGTTTCGAAACTCTCGACCTGTCGTAAATCTTCGCAGTCGTCTTGCTGTCTGCGTGCAGTTCGGGAAGGCCGCCATACTGCGCCTTGTGCTGCGTGGTGTAGTAGGCCCGCAGGTCGTGGAAGGTGAAGCGCCGAGGGATGATCTTGTCCGCCAGGGCTTTGGCCATCGCACGCTGCCACGTTGAAGCGAAGCCGTCATCCGTGTACGCGTTGCCGTCGCGTGTCGTGAAGACGTGTGCAGGCATTCCTCGGGCCGCGGCAACGCACGCAGCCGCCGAATCAGATCTTCCATTCCAGCCGTGATCGACACGCTCTCAACGCGCGTTGCTCCGCCATGCTGCTTCGCACGCATCAATCGAATCGTGTTCGCCTCGCTGTCGATCTGCGGCAGCGTCAGGTGCAGGAACTCGATACGACGTGAGCCCACCATCGCAGCAAACTCCGCCATCAAACCGATGACCTGACGCTGCGGTCCCTGTGTGTTCAACCATGCCAGGAATGCCGCGAATGTCTCGGGCTCTGGCGCTTCGGTGCGCGGCCGTTCGAGGTTGCGCTTCACCTGCTTGCATGGGTTCACGTCGATGTCTCCGCGCTCAACGGCCACCGTCATCAAGTTGGCGAGCAGTGCGACCTCGCGATTCGCGCGCACCGGTGCTGCAGCTCGCTCGACGCGCAGGTATCTCGCGATGTCCGCCGGCCGGATCACCCGTGCCGAAACCTTGCCCATCACCTCCAACAGCTTCACGCTGTACTCGGTGTAGTCGCTCTTCGTGCGCTCCCCGAGTCGCTTCCACTGAGGCATCGTTTGATAGGTGCGCCACAGTTCCGTGATCGTGCCCGCGTCATTGCTCGAGCCGTTCATGTCGAGCACCTTCTGAATAGCTGCGCGCTTGTCCTGCCCGAGGTTGATCGGCTTTCCTCCTATCGGGTGATAGCGGTACTGCACGACGTGCTGCGCAAGGAGTTGCAGGGCTGGGAGCCAGCGATCGTTTGGGACTCGCAAAAGTCGCGCGGCACCGCGCCCCTGTTCGCCGAGGAAGGAGGTGTCGACCCGTGAGCCGGCAATTCAATTTCATGCCGTCACGCTACGTCACGCCAGGCCACGTCGATGAGTCACGCATCGAGCGTGACACCGGCGTGACGCCAAGCGGACAGGATGCGGACAAGACTGGGACAACCGGCGGAGTCCCGCGGGACAACCAAGGGACAGTCGCATCTGTCCCGAAAGACGCGTGCACTGCTAGCGCATTAGTCACGCGTGACTCCACTGTGACTGACGTCGGACAGATGTGGCCATCGATGACGCTGGAGGACTTGAAGGAGCGCGGGCGCGAAGAAGGGCTGAACTTGCTCGGCATCCCAACGGCGCATGAGGAAGCACGGCTCGCTGGCCGGCATGGGTCCACCTGGTGGGAGGCGACGACACACATCGGCATGAAGTACCGGACGGAGCGGGAGATCGCGAGCATACGAGCGGCCTTCGATGAAGGGGTCGACCTGCGCCAGCGCAACGTGCGCTGCTTCTGCAATCGTTGCCTCATGCCTCCGGAAATCGTCGAGAGGGAACGCAAGCGTTGGGCCTACGCGGCCCGCCGCCACGACGAACTGACCGCTGAGGGGCGCAGCCCTGACGTGATCTCCAAACTAATCCGCGATGAACTTGATAGGGGGATGGCACTTTGAGCGCCGATACCGCAACTAACGTCGACGAGCGCCTTGTGCGTGCGTCGAACACCTCAGACCTAACCGTCACGCCCGACCGCCAGGGCGACGGCTTCATGCTGATCGCAGCCGCGAAGACGCCTCGCGTCGTCGGCCGACACCTCATTGCCTTGCACGGCGAATGGGACGGCTGCGCCAAGCCGCGCAGGATGATGGAGCACGACATCACTGCGCTCCGGAAGACGCTGCCAGCGGGGCTCCCGCCGCTCGTGCTCGCCCCCAAGCACCTGGACGCATGGGCGGACAACGAACTGAAGCGCCGGCATCGCCAAGCGGAAGTCATCGCGAACGGCTGGTATGAGCAGGAGCGAATGACCTCCGTCGCGCGGCTGAAGAGCCTCGAGCGAGTGAAGGTCGGTCTGCTGGACGTCCTCGGTGCAAAGGTCGAGAACCCGGAGCCAAAGGTGCTGGGCGTTCTCGCCTGGTGGCTGGATACCGTTTGTCCGAAGTGCGGAGGCACCGGACAGCTAGCCGTGGCTGGCAACGGGCCCCAGGCGAGCAGGCCATGTCCGTCACGACACCGCGGCGGTTGTGACGCCACCGGTCAACGCCCGTTGCCGCATGGTCATGATGGCCGGATCATCGAGCGGGCCATCCTCGAATGCATCAGCCGTGCGCGTCAGCACATCGGCGCATATCGAAAGGCGTTGCGCAAAAACATGCGATAGCTTATGCTCTGCGCCCAGGACGCAGGCTAGAACGCCCCGTCCTCTACAACGGTCCATCGACCGCACACAACGCTCCGGGGTTCACGTCCCGATCAGCCGCCCTCGATGGAGAACGCCGTCCGATCAACCCGCCCCGCGAAAGCTCGGCGGGTTTTTTGTTGCCGGCCACAGGGGCTAGAACAGCTTGGAGATGATTGCGTCTTTGCGAGTTAGTTCCAGAGCCGCGACGATGGCCCCCTTGTTTTTCGCAGCATCGGTTTCCGAGATCTCCCAGTAATTTCCGATTTCCGGGATTTTCTTTAGGGCGTCTGATGTGGCCATCCAGGGCGGTGTCTTTCCGCCTGCGTAGCGTTTGAGCGCGGCAAGCTTGTTGCCTTTGGTCATTCGGTCGGTTTCTAGGATTGCTTTGATGGCGACGTCGACGCTTAGTTCGTCGTCCGCAAGAACGGCCTGTTTTGGCTGTTGGTAGTGAGTGCCCATGAGCTTGTTGACAAGGGCCCACTGCACTTGACCGAACCCTACGGCCCGACCGGCATCCCAGCCGGAGTCTTGCACCATGTTTCGAAAGAAGGTCTCTTCCCAGAAGATGGCTATGAAAAGCTCTTGGTTGTATTTTTCGCCGATCAAGTCACTGGGTTCGTTGCGTATCCGCTGGCCCGTCAGATTGAACATTTCATAGAATTTCAAGGGTTGCGGCATCGGTGACTCCCCGGCTATGTTGCGTAGCCGACGAGTGTTTCCCGTCTGTGGGCGGGCTTCAATATCTCTTGCGGTGTAGCCAAACCAGAAGACCTACACCGCGGACCGCCTCAGATCGCTTCGTGCATCGGCCTCGACTCTGGCGTCATGCTCCCCGGGGTTGAGTAGCCTGGAACCCTTGCTGGTCAGTCGACAGCAGACCCAGAACGTCTAACGCGCCGCCCCTTTTTCCTTCCTGGGGACTCTGCGTGTAGTGCTGGCTCCAGCAGGCGGCGGGCAAACCGTCGGCCACCGGGAAGCCCGCCGGGATCACAGCCTTCCTCGGGCTATCGGCGGGCTGAATGGACCAGCTCTGATCTGAGAAGTCCGAAGAGCCGCCGGCCTACTGTGAACCTAGGCGGAGCGTAGGTCTTCGGGTTCGTTCCTAGTTTTGGCGCTCATACACCAGGGTATTGGCGGTTGTTTGCTTCATAAGCTCAATCGCGTGCAGGCACCCCTGCTTACTGGTGTAGGCCTCGCCCGACGCAATGATTTCGTGATTTGCTGCTTTCAGCCGCCAGCGCCACTGGAACCCTGATGGGTAGATTTCAAAATACACAGGAGTCTCCTTCCATGGATGAGAACGCGCACATTGACGGCTGGAAAGCCCAGACGAAGTACGCCGCCGAATACACCCACCGGGGACACCGGTGGGCACTTAACTTCTTCGCGATCGACGATGAGGACGCGAAGAAGAAACTTCATAGCATTCGCAGTTCCACCGAGTTGTTAGGTCCGATTGCGGAACGCATTCCTTTTGATCCGGGGGCCGCCTAGGCGCACTTTCGCACTTCCATGAGCATTGCCCGATGTCAGCGGCCCTCACGCGTGTGACTACCACTCACTGATGCAGCAAGCCGCTGAGCTCAATGGTTCGACGCACCGGCCATCGCCATCCTAAGCAGCGCAGCCGGGTGATCAATGCCATGGATGGGTTAGTTCCTTGGTTCTATTTTTGCGTGACTGGCTTTACGACCGCAATGCCAGCGCCGGTCTGAATACCAATCTCGCTGAGCATGCGATGAGAGCCGGGGAGGTGGGATCGGTCGCCCAGAAGCCGACATAGAAGACGAGAAGTTCGCTCTGCTCCACGGTTGCCATTGCAATGGCAGCAGTCGCGGGCAGTTCTTCATCGACAACGGCTCTGCCGTGAAGGTGAACGACGATGGCAGCGAGACCGCCACGGCCGTGGTGCCAGCATCGGCTCCGGCTGGCCCGAAGCCCTCCGAGGGCTTGAAGGTGGACGAGCTGAAGGCCGCGCTCGAGGCCAAGGGCATTTCCATTCCGGATGGCGCGAAGAAGCAAGAGCTTGCCGATCTGCTGGACGGGGCGCAGTAAATGAACAACCGCATCGCGCGCGCGGCCACGGCTGCCGGCGGCGCCGGAACATTGGCTATCGCCGGCGTGCTGCAAGCCTGGTATGAAGGCGAAGGCCCGACCGTGCGGCAGTCGAGCGGCGCGGTGCTCTCGGTGCCCTACAAGGATCCGGTCGGTATCTGGACGGTGTGCCGCGGCGTGACCGGCCCCGAGGTTATTCCTTCCAAGCGCTACACCGCGGCTGAGGGCCGCGCGCTCGAGGCGAGGCACCTGGCCATCGCCGAAGCCCATGCGCGCCGCTACATCACGGCCTACGATCGGTTGAACAAGTGGCAGCAGGCCGCGCTCATCGATTGGTTTTACAACCTGGGCGCCAATCCCGCGACGCTCAATTCGACTCTGCGCGCGAAGTTAAATGCTGGCTGCATCGAGGGCGGTTGCGACGAGTTGTCGCGCTGGGTGAAAGGCCGCGTGAAGGGCGAACTCGTGACGCTGAATGGTCTGGTCGATCGCCGCGACACTGGCGAAGAGCTGTGCCTGCGCTGGGGCTCGAAGTGAGGTGCATCGCATGCGGTAGGGAAGGGCACCTCTCGGCGGATTGTCCGCGGCAAATCTGGGGGGGCCGCTGTGCTGCCTGATTTCAAAACCCCGCTGCTCTGGCTGCTTGGAGTAGGGCTCGTAGCTGCACTCGGTGTTGCCGGCATTGAGCGCACGCGCGCGGCCGGCGCCCGTGCTGACCTGGCCGTCGAGAAGCGCGCTCGAGCCGAAGATGACGCCGCGCGCGCCCTGGCCGCGCTGGCCGATTTGCAGCGCACAGTCGCGCTCGTCGCGGTTCACGCCCAAGCCCAACAGGAGAATGTGGATGCCTACGAAAGGAAGCTGGCCGTGCTGGACGGCCGCCGCCGTGCTGCTGATCGCAATGTTGAGCGGTTGCGCAAGCAGTTCGCCGACTACGCCGCCCATGATCGCGAGCAAGCCGCAACCGACCCCGCTGCCTGCCAGCGTATCGCGGATCGATCCGCAGTCATCGCGGGCTTGGCTTCTCGAGGTCGAGAGCTACTTGAACGAGGTCGAATCGTTGTTGAAGCCCGAGACAACGAAGTGCAGCTTCTGCTCGGCACCCTGAAGAACGATCGCGCGCTGCTTGAGTCGCCCGCACCGTCTGCGAGCGTCGTGCCGACGCGGTAGATGCACAATCCTTTTCCAATCGGAGAAGGGTGGAATGGTGAACGAACGCATGTTTCCCTGGATGAGCGCAATCGCTTTGCCGCTCTCTGTTGCAATCGTTGGTCACTTTGTGACCCGCTCGATCGAGTCGGCTAGGTTGGATTCGGAGTATGTGAAGCTGGCGGTGTCGGTGCTTACAACTCCTGCGCAACCTGAGAAGGGAGGGGTGGATCAGCAGCGCGAGGACTTGAAACGATGGGCTGTCGAGATTTTGAACGCAAGATCCCCTGTTCACCTGACCGATTCGGGGGCGGCTGGGCTACAGAGGCTCCCGGCTCTTCGACTCTGGCCAGCGGATCCTCCGCCTTCGTCCCTCACGGCCGAATGCAGACCACCCGG
>NZ_RXFQ01000034.1 GCF_003951285.1 Variovorax beijingensis
AAAGGTTCCTTCGGGGTTGAGTGGATGTTCGATTCGATTCACAATTGCTTTCGGAGAGAATCTCCTTGGCATGGGCTGAATCATCGACCCCCGTTCATGCGTCATCGACGAAACTTTTCACAAGCAATGATCGAAGTTTTCGATCATTCTTTTCCACCGGAAACTGCCACGTGCTCAAGCTCAGCCTGGAAGCCATCGAGGTCGTCGACGCCATTGCGCGCCACGGCTCCTTCGCCGCCGCCGCCGCGCGCCTGAACAAGGTGCCCTCCACCATCTCGTACGCGGTGGGCAAGCTGGAGGAGCAGCTGGGCATGCTGCTGTTCGAGCGCAACGGCCCGCGCGTGACCCTCACCGGCGCCGGCGAGGAAATGCTCAAGGAGGGCCGCTGGCTGCTCAGCGCCGCGAGCGATCTCGAATCGCGCATGCGGCAGATCGCCACCGGCTACGAGTCGGAGCTGCGGCTGGTGCACGACTCGCTAATCCCGAGCGAGGCGCTCATCGACGACATCCGCGCCTTCGAGGACCTGCGCTGCGGCACCCGGCTGCGCGTGGGCTGCGAGGCGCTCACGGGCAGCTGGGAGGCGCTGCGCGAAGGCCGCGCCGACATCGTCATTGCCGCGGGCGAAGGCCCGGCCGGCGGCGGCTACCAGGCCGTGACCGTGGGCAGCCTGGAGTTCGCGTTCTGCGTGGCGCCCACGCATCCGCTCACGCGCCTGGGCCGGCCGCTGCAGCGCGGCGACCTGCTGGAATGCAACGCCATCGTGGTGGGCGACAGCGCGCGCACGCTGTCTGATCGCACGGTGGGCCTGCTCGCGGGCCAGCCGCGCATCACCGTGCCCTCGATGGCCGCGAAGATCGCCTGCCAGGTGGCCGGGCTGGGCCACGGCTTTCTGCCGCGCGCCTGCATCGCGGACGAACTCAAGCGTGGCACCCTGGTGGAACTGCCGACCGAAGAGCCGCGGCCGCCCGAGGCCTTCTGGCTCGCCTGGAAGACCAACGCCCAGGGCCAGGCGCTGCGCTGGTGGCGCGAGCGGATGAACCGCACGCTGGTGCCGGCGCTGCTGCCGCGCTCGCGCTGAACGGCCGCCCCGGCAGCACGCCGGGGAATTCTTCAGTCGGCAGTCGCGCCCGACTTCTTCACCAGCTCGGCCCAGCGCGGGATCTCGCGCGCCATGTGGTCGCGCAGTTCCTCGGGCGTGCTGCCGACGATCTCCATGGCCAGCTGGCCCGAGAGCTTGGCCTGCACGTCGGACTGCTTCAGCGCCTTGACGATCTCGGCATTCAAACGCTGCACGATGGGCCTGGGCGTGCCCCTGGGCGCATACACCGCCTGCCACGACGACATCTCGAAGCCCGGCACGCCCGACTCGATCATGGTCGGCAGTTCGGGCACCAGCGCGATGCGCTTGCCGGTGGTCACGGCCAGCAGCTTGAGCCGGCCGCTCTTGACGAGCGGCAGCGCGGCGGTCACCTGGTCGAACATGAAGGGCACCAGGCCCGACGCGACATCGGTCATGGCGGGCGGCGTGCCCTTGTACGGCACGTGCGTGAGCTTCACGCCGATCATGTCGGCGAACATCTCGCCCGCCAGGTGCGTCGAGGTGCCGGCGCCGGAGGACGCGAAGGTGCGCTTGGATTCGTCCTTCTTGAGCAGCGCGACGAGCTCGGCCACAGAGTTCACGCCCAGCTGGCTGTTGACGATCAGCACGTTGGGCAGCCGGCCGACCAGCGACACGGGCTCGAAGTCCTTCATCGGGTCGTAGGGCAGCTTCTTGTAGAGGCTGGCGTTGATGGCGTGCGTGCTGATGGTGCCGCCGAACAGCGTGTAGCCGTCGGGCGCGGCCTTGGCCACATAGGCCGCGCCGATGCCGCCGGCCTGACCCGGCTTGTTGTCCACCACCACCGACTGGTGAAGGCTCTCCTGCAGCTTGTTCGACAGGATGCGGCCCACGATGTCGGTGGAGCCGCCGGCCGTGAAGGGCACGACGTAGGTGATGGTCTTGGCGGCGGGCCATTCGGCCTGCGCGAGGGATGCGGCCGGTGCCAAGCTGAGTGCGGCGAACAGAAGGACCGCGGCGCGTTGGATGAAGGGCATGGTGTTGTCTCTCTTGTCGTTGGTCGTCGTCGGGAAAAAGCCGGCGTCAGCGCCCGCGGGCCTCGCGCCAGGCCGCGAACTCGGTGCGGCTTTGCTCGTCGGTCGGCGGATAGAGGCCGAGGATGGAGCGGCCCTCGAGCACCTTCTCCTGCACGAAGTCCTCGAAGACGGTCATCTCGGTGGCCTCGGCCGCGACCTCGTCGGCCATGGCCGCCGGAATCACGATGACGCCTTCGCCATCGCCCACCACCACGTCGCCGGGCCAGACGGCCACGTCGCCGCAGCCGATCGGCACGTTGATGTCGATCGCCTGGTGCAGGGTCAGGTTGGTCGGCGCGCTCGGGCGCTGGTGATAAGCCGGAAAGCCGAGCTTCGCGATGTCGGGGCTGTCGCGAAATCCGCCGTCGGTGACCACGCCGGCCACGCCGCGCTTCATGAGCCGGCTCACCAAAATGCCGCCGGCCGAGGCGGCGCGCGCGTCCTTGCGGCTGTCCATCAGCAGCACCGCACCCACCGGGCACTGCTCCACGGCCTGGCGCTGCGGATGGTTGCGGTCGTTGAACACGGTGATCGGATTCAGGTCCTCGCGCGCCGGCATGTAGCGCAGCGTGAAGGCCTCGCCGACCATGTTGGGCAGGCTCGGGTCGAGCGGATGCACGTCCTGGATGAACTGGTTGCGCAGTCCGCGCTTGAACAGCGCCGTGCACAGGGTGGCGGTGCTGACCTTCATCAGCTTCTCGCGGGTTGGGGGATTCACGTCGTCGGTCTCCGTTGGCTTGTGGGCTGGGTCGTTGATCGGGGAAGCGGTCTTCAGAAGATGTCCGGCTCGGGCACCGGGCGGCCGAACGCGGTTTCGAGGAAGTCGAAGTCGCAGCCCTCGTTGGCCTGCAGGATGTGGCGGCCGAACATCCAGCCGTAGCCGCGTTCGTAGCGCGCAGGCGGCGGTGTCCAGGCGGCGCGGCGGGCGGCGAGCTCCTCGTCGCTCACCTCGAGATGGATCGTGCGTGCGGGCACGTCCACCGTGATGCGGTCGCCCGTGCGCACCAATGCCAGCGGCCCGCCCACGGCCGCCTCGGGCGAGCAGTGCAGCAGGCAGCCGCCGTAGCTGGTGCCGCTCATGCGCGCATCCGACAGCCGCAGCATGTCCTTCACGCCCTGCCTGAGCAGCTTGGTCGGAATCGGCAGCATGCCCCACTCGGGCATGCCGGCGCCGCGCGGGCCGGCATTGCGCAGTACCAGGATGTCGTCGCCGGTCACGTCGAGCCCGGGATCGTCCACCGCCTTCTTGAGCGCCGGATAGTCGTCGAACACCAGCGCGCGCCCGGTGTGCTGCAGCAGGTGCGGCGCGCAGGCGCTGGGCTTGATCACCACGCCGTCGGGCGCGAGGTTGCCGCGCAGCACGGCCAGCGCGCCTTCGGCATAGATCGGGTTGTCGAGCCGGCGGATGACGTCGTCATTGAACACCTCGGCGCCCTCGATGTTCTGGCCGAGGGTGCGGCCGTTGACCGTGCGCGCCTCGGTCTTCAGGTGGCCGCGGATGCGCTCGAGCATCGCGGGCAGGCCGCCCGCATAGAAGAAGTCTTCCATCAGGTAGGTGTCGCCGCTCGGCCGGATGTTGGCAACCACCGGCACCCGGCGGCTCGCCGCATCGAAGTCGTCCAGCGTGACCGGATGGCCGGCGCGGCGCGACATGGCGATCAGGTGGACGATGGCGTTGGTGCTGCATCCCATGGCCATCGCGCAGGCGATGCCGTTCTCGAAATTCGCGCGCGTGAGCATGCGGGCGGGCGTCAGGTCGTCCCACACCATCTCGACGATGCGGCGGCCGCATTCGGCGCTCATGCGCACGTGGTTGGCGTCGGCCGCCGGAATGCTCGAGGCGCCCGGCAGCGTGAAGCCCACGGCCTCGGCGATGCCCATCATGGTGGCGGCGGTGCCCATGGTCATGCAGGTGCCGTGGCTGCGCGCGATGCCCGCTTCCATCTCCTGCCAGGCCTGGTCGCTCAGCTGGCCGGCGCGGCGCTGGTCCCAGTACTTGAAGGCGTCCGAGCCCGAGCCCAGCACCTGTCCGCGCCAGTTGCCGCGCAGCATGGGACCGGCCGGAAGATAGATGAACGGCAGGCCCATGCTCAGCGCGCCCATCGTGAGGCCCGGCGTGGTCTTGTCGCAGCCGCCCATCAGCACCGCGCCGTCCACCGGATGGCTGCGCAGCAGCTCTTCCGTCTCCATCGCGAGGAAGTTCCGGTAGAGCATGGTGGTCGGCTTGACCATGCTCTCGGACAGCGAGATGGCCGGCAGCTCGAGCGGAAAGCCGCCCGCCTGGAAGATGCCGCGCTTGACGTCGTCCACGCGCTGCTTGAAGTGCGAATGGCACTGGTTGGCGTCGCTCCAGGTGTTGACGATGGCGATGATCGGCTTGCCCACCCAGTCGGCGGGCGCATAGCCCATCTGCATCACCCGCGAGCGATGGCCGAAGGAGCGGAAGTCGTCGGGCGCGAACCAGCGGGCGCTGCGCAGGGTGTCGTAGGAACGTGGCATCGGGGGCAGAACGGTATTCTTCGTGGGATCCGCTACATTAAAACACTAATATATCACTCGGTCAAAGCGAAAATTCAAGCGAATGACAGCCCTCCCCCGGATCCGACTCGACCGCACACGCCTTGCAGCGCCCCAGGTGCTCGAAAAGCTGCGCGACGCCATCCTTTCCCTCGAACTGGTGCCCGGCACCGTGCTGGTCCGCCAGGAGCTGGCCGACCGCTTCGGCGTGAGCCAGACGCCGGTGCGCGAAGCCCTGCTGCGCCTTGCCGAGGAAGGCCTGGTGGATGTGTTCCCGCAGCACGCCACGCTGGTGAGCCGCATCGACGTCGACGCCGCGAGGCAGGCGCACTTTTTGCGCCGCTCGATCGAGCTCGAGATCGTGCACCAGCTGGCCGAAGAGGCGCCGCCCGAGCTGGTGTCCCAGCTGCAGGCCCAGGTCGCGCTGCAGGCCACGCTGGCGGCGGCGCGGCAGTACGGCGACTTCGTCGGCGCCGACCGCAAGTTCCATCACCTGATGTATGAAGCCGCGGGCGTGCCGAGCCTGTGGGACATGGTGTCCCGCGTCTCGGGCCACGTGGACCGCCTGCGCCGCCTGCACCTGCCCACGGCCGGCAAGACCGAGGCGATCCTGCGCGACCACCGCGCCATCGTGCGCGCCATTGCCAGGCGCGACAGCGCCGCAGCGCAGAAGGCGCTGCGCGAGCACCTTTCCGGCACGCTGAGCTCGCTGCCGGAGATCTGCGCGCGGCATCCGGATTTCATTGCGGGGAAATAGCGCTGCCAACGGGCCTCTTCGATTCATCGGCTGCCGATCCCGTGCCGCTGAAATCTTCCGCCGTGAGAATCGCCCAATCACGGAACGCCTGAACCACGGGGGAGTCCCGCTTGTGCTCCGGATAGACCAGGCAATACCGCTTCTCGTGCTTGAGGCTCACGTCGAATGGAATGGCCAGCGCACCGCGCTCGACGTCCTCTTGAACGTAGAAGCGGGGAACGAGGCCGACGCCAAGCCCTGCGCGCGCCGCGTCGATGACCATCGCATAGAGCTCGAAGCGCATCGCCGGGGCAGGAATGGCCTCCTTGCATCCGGCGGTCTCGAACCAGCGCTGCCACGCCTCCGGTCGGGCGCGTTTGTGAAGCAACGGCAGTGACATCAACGCGGAGGGCCCCTTGATCTTGAGCAGGTCGAAGTGACGTGGACTTGCCACGGGAACCACTTCCTCCTCGAAGAGATGTACTTTTTCGACGCCGTCCCAGACCGGATCGTCGAAATGAAGCGCGGCATCGAGGTTGGTGCCACGAAAAGTGAACGGATCTGCGCGCTCGGACAGATTGACCGTGATGCCCGGATTCTTGCTCAGGAAATCATTCAGCCTTGGCAATAGCCAACGGCTCGCAAACGTGGGAATGACCGCAAGTTCGAGCACGCCCCCCTTCCCCTTGGACTCCATCAGGGATTTGGTGTGCATCTCGATTTCGTCGAGATTGCCGCGGATGTTGCGGCTGTACAGCCTTCCCGCATCGGTGAGGACGACCTGCTTCTTGACTCGGCTGAAGAGCCTGACGCCGAGAAACCGCTCCAGCACGGCAATCTGGCGGCTCACGGCGCTTTCGGTGAGATACATCTCGGCAGCAGCGCGTGCAAAGCTCTCGTGCCGCGCGGCTGCCTCGAAGAGCGACAAGGCGACGGTGCTGGGTATTTTTCGCTTCATGGGTGGTCCGGGCCGTTTGGTCGGCACCCTATTCTTGACCATGACCATTCGCCCACCACCTGTCGTTCACCCGAGGACGCGACCGACGCCAGGCGCGTCTATTCCTCGACCTGAATGTTGGCAGCCTTGACCACCGCGCCCCAGCGCGCGTTCTCCGCGCGCACGAAGGTGCCGAAATCGCGCGGCTCGATGTTCGAAGGCGTGTACCCGATCTCGGCCATGCGCGCGCGCACCACAGCGTCCTGGACCACCTTGTTGACGTGTGCCTGGAGGACCTCGATGGCCGCCTGCGGCGTATTGGGCGGCGCGAGCACGCCGAACCAGGTGTCCGAATCGACACCGTAGCCTTGCTCCTTGAGCGTTGGAACATCGCCGATGGCCGGAAACCGCTCAGGCGATCCGAGTGCGATGAGCTTGAGCTTGGACTTGCTCGCCACGGCCAGCGGGGTCGGCACAAAGCCATACTCGACATCGCCGGCCATGACGGCAGCCAGCACCGGTGCCGCACCTGCGTACGGAATCGGAAGGGCCTTGGTTCCCTCCGCTTTCGACCGCAAGAGCTCCATACCCATCTGGGACATGCTGCCAGGCCCCCAGTGGCCGTAAGTGATCTCCTTGGACCTGGCCTGCGCGACGAATTCGGCTGCACTCTTCGTACCGCTGGATTCCTTGGATGCGAGAACAAAGCCCATTCTCGCCACGAGTGCGACGGGGGTAAAACCGTTGGGGTCGTACTTCACCGCCTTCTTGTAGATGTGCGGGGAAACGGAAATGAAGTCCGCGGCAGCGAACAAGAGCGTGGTGCCATTCGCCGGTGCGCCGTAGACATGGTTGGCCCCGAGAATGCCATTCACGCCCGGCCTGTTTTCGACAATGAGCGGCTGCCCCAGCGCATTGCCGATGTGGCTGGCCACGATGCGAGCGAGCACATCCGTTCCTCCTCCCGGCGCGTAGGGAACCACCAGCCGTACAGGTCCGGGTGGTGTCCACGCCGGCGTGGCCGCGAGGCTCCACGGAACCACGCAGGCCAGAGCAACGGTCGCGAGCAGGCGTCGTCCCAGGCGAACAGATTGCGCTCGGTGACCCGGAGTCCGGGAATGTGCAGTTGAGATAGCGGCTGATGTCATGTTGTCTCCTTGTTGATTTGAAAGGCGCACCGAAGCGGCCCGCTCACCGCATGTGCGTTCCGATTCAGGTTCCTCGACTTCCGGCACGGCCCGGCACCGGGTCATGCGTACCGGGTCGTGGGTTTCAGGGTGGCCTGCCCGGGCTGTGCATGCCCGGCCGCTTGTTCCCCGGCGATCTTTCCGAACACCGCGCCTCGAAGCACCGAAGTGGCGCCTGTGTAGACCTGGTAATAGAGCCCGGCCGCCTCTCCCACGGCGTAGAGGCCGGGAATGGCCCGGCCGTCGTTATCGACCACCTGCGCCTGCTTGTTCGTCTTCACCCCGCCATAGGTGAAGCAGATGCCCGACATGACGGGATAGGCGCAGAACGGCCCGCGGTCAATGGGCCGCGACCAATTCGACTTCTGCGGTTCGATTCCCTCGGTCGCAAGGCCGTCCGTACTCAGAGGCGAGAACTGTCCTCGCCGGCAAGCGCCGTTGAATGACTCGACGGTCTGGAGCAGGCCCGCTTCGGAGATACCGCAGGCCCGCGCCAGTTCCGCCAGCGTCGCTGCCTCGATTGGTGGCTGGTCGGTGCGAATGCCCTTCTTCCAATTGGGCACGTCGTCGATCCGCTGGTCATAGATCATGTATGCGAGGCCATCGGGCTGGCTCTTGATGGCGCGGGCGATGTGGTCGTAATGGACATCGACTGGCCCTGGCGCCTCGTCGACGAACCGGCGCCCCTCCTTGTTGACGAGAAGGCCGTAGGAAAAGCTCATCACCAAGGGTTCGACCTGGCCCGAGCGCGGGTCCATCGGCTCGGCGTGGTAGGACCCGAAGTCTCCCGCCGGCGCACCGCCCGCATCCAGCGCCATGCGAATGCCTTCGCCCTTGTTGTAGTAGCCGCCGCGCGCCACCGGCCGAAGGAATCGCGCCTCCGGGCCGATGTAGCGGGTGAGCATTTCGGGATTGCCCTCGAACCCGCCGGTGCCCAGCACCACGGCCTTGGCCCTGATCCGCCTCATCCGGCCGTCGGGGCCGAAGGTCTGCACGGCGACGTTTCCGTTGCCGTCGTCACGCTCCAACGCCTGCGCAGTGGTCTCGTAGCGGATCTCGGCACCGAGGCGCACAGCCTCGTCGCGCAGCGCCTCGATCATCACCAGGCCGCCGCCTACCGGCATGAGGCGAGGCGCCGCTGCGGTCACGAAGTAGGTCGGCAGCGCCGCGAAGCGGATGCCGAATGTCTTCAACCACTGGACGGTCGGACCCGCCTGCGCCGCGAGCGTCGAGATCAGTTCGGGATCCGGCATGCCATGCGCCTTGACGTATGCGGGCCAGTCTTCGTAGGCAGCCGCGGCGCTCTGGACGATGCTCGGATCGATGTGATGGCCCGCATTGGCCACCAGCAGTTCCTCGAAGTCGTCGCTGACCTGGGTTTCGTCCTTCATTCGAAAGTAGGACTCGGTCCAGCGCGTGTTGCCGCCGAATTCATCGCTCGTTGCTCGCTCAAGAACGATCACTCTTGCACCGGCCGCAGCCGCGGAAACCGCCGCGCTGAGGCCGGATATGCCGCAGCCGATCACCAGAACGTCGCACGCCCTGAGCGCTGTATCGTCTTGTCTCATGTCTCCACCTCTTGTAGTTGTCAGTCAATGAAGGACTGTTTCAGTACTTCCGGATGAACGGATCCGGCATGTCGAGGTCGGTCGAAATCCAGACGCTCTTGACCTCGAGAAATTCCTTCACGGCTTCGACACCGCCCTCGCGGCCCAGGCCGCTGTCCTTGTAGCCGCCGAACGGCGTGGTGAAGCTCGTCGAGCGGTAGTTGTTGATCCACACGGTGCCGGCCTTCAGGCGCTCCGACATGTGCATGGCTCGATGCAGGCTTTTCGTCCACACGCCAGCGGCCAGGCCAAAGCGGATGTCGTTGCCGATCTGGATGGCTTCTTCCTCGTCCTTGAACTTCAGCACCGACAGCACCGGGCCGAAAACTTCTTCCTGCGCAATGCGCATCCCGTTGTCGACACCGGTGAAGATCGTCGGCTCCACGAACTGGCCGACGCCGAAACCCGGTCCGCTGCGCACATTGCCGCCGAGCACGCATCTCGCGCCCTCGGCTTTCGCAACCTCGATGTAACTCACCACCTTGTCGAACTGCGGCCTGGTGGCCACGGGGCCGACCTGAACGCCAGGCAGCGCCGGGTCGCCCAGCTTGGCCTTGGACGCGATGGCAATCAGGCGCTCGACGAACTCGTCATGAATACTGTCCTGCAGAAGGAGGCGCGAGCCGGCCATGCAGGTTTGTCCGCCAGCAGAAAAGATGCCTGTGATGACGCCATTGGCCGCCCGGGCAAGGTCCGCATCGTCGAAAACGATGTTGGGCGACTTGCCTCCCAGTTCCAGGGTGACACGCTTGAAGTGCTTCGCCGCAGCGGCACTCACGCGCCGGCCGCCCTCGTCACCACCGGTAAATGCGATGCAGGCAACGTCGGGATGCTCAACGAGCGGCTCGCCCACGTCTTTTCCGTACCCGGTGACGACGTTGAATACACCGGGCGGGAAGCCGGCCTCTGCAAACAATCCGGCAAGCACCAGCAACGACACAGACGTGTGTTCGGACGGCTTGGCAACCACGACGTTGCCGGCGGCGAGTGCTGGCGCCACCTTCCATGCCGTCAGCAGCAGCGACGAGTTCCAGGGCGTGATGGTTCCGACCACGCCGACGGGTTCATAGCGCGTGTAGTTGAAGACCTTGGGCTTGTCCATGGGGATGACGGCCCCCTGGATCTTGTCGGCGAGGCCGCCGTAGTAGTAGAAGTACTTGGCCATGTAGGAAACCTGGCCGCGCACTTCGGTGCGAAGTTTCCCGTTGTCGCGCGCCTCCACCTCCGTCAGCTGGTCCACATTTGCATCGATGAGTTCGCCCAGCTTGTGCAGGAGCATGCCGCGCTGGGTCGCCGACATCGTGTGCCAAGGACCTTCCATGGCGGCCTTGGCGGCCGCGACTGCACGATCGACGTCCTGGCCATTTCCCCTGGGAATCCTGGCCCACGGCTCGCCGGAAAACGGGTCGAGAGAATCGAACCATTCCCCCGAGGCCGGGGCCTTCCATTCATTGCCGATGAAGAGTTTGTATTGCTGCATAGTGCGCTCCGTTTGTCTCTGACTGATGGGCACCTTGGTTCCATGCGACAGCGCTTCTTGCGTTCGCTTCAGGGCCTTGGCTGCAGTCAGTTTCGGGCTTCGCGCAGGAGCGCACAAACGATTAGTCGTGGTCTTCTCGTGACGTTTTGGAATCCATCCGGAACGTCACCCCGCAGGCGTTTGCCCGAGCCTTTCAGCGCAAGCGAGCCGAATCCGGGAACACGCGCTCGCTCAGAAAATCGATGAACGCCCGCAGCTTGGGCGCGGGATGGCGGCTCGCCGGCCACAGCACGCGGAAGGTTCCGGCACGTTTCACATGCCTGGGCAGCACAGCCTTCAGATGGCCCGCCGCGAGTGCGTCGCGGATGGAGAAATCCGGCAGGCACGCTATGCCCAGCCCCTGCAGCGCAAAGCACACCCGCGTTTCGATGTTGTTGCAAATCATCGAAGTCGGCAGTTGCAACTCGGGCTTGCCCGCGCCCATGCGCAGCGGCCATGCCTCGAGCTTGCCGGTGTTCGGAAACCGGTAGTGCAGGCACGCGTGGCCGGCCAGGTCGGCCGGCCGCCTGGGGATGCCGTGCCTCGCCAGATAGTCGGGCGAAGCCACGAGCAGCATCTGGTAGGTGCCCAGCTTTCGCGCCGACAGGCGCGAGTCGGCCGGCTCGCCGGTGCGCACGACCGCATCGAACCCTTCCTCGATCACGTCCACCATGCGGTCGGTGAAATCCAGGTCGAGTTCGATTTCGGGATATTGCCGCATGAATTCGCCAAGCACCGGCAGCATCAGCGAGCTGACGAGCGGCAGGCTGACGCGCAGGCGCCCGCGCGGCGCGGCCGTGGCTTGCGACAGTTCCAGTTCCGCCGCCTCGATCTCGGCCAGGATGCGCCGGCTGCGCTCGAGGAAGAGCCCGCCTTCGGCCGTCAGCGTGATGCTGCGCGTGCTGCGATGGAACAGCCGCACGCCAAGCTTTTCTTCCAGCCGCGCAACGCTCTTTCCCACGGCAGAGGCCGACACGCCCAGCAAGCGGCCCGCTGCCACGAAGCTGCGCGTCTCGGCGACTTGCACGAACACGGTGAATACGCTCAGGCTGTCCATCCATTGGCCTTTTTATTACGGACATTTATTTCCGCATACCAAGGAACTCTAGACTACTTTTTCTTTAGTCGCAGGCTTCCTATCGTTCGTGGCTGATCCATGAATGAAGGAAATCCCATGTCAGCCCGCCCGTCCTCGTTGCGCATCGACGATCCGTCCGCGCACTTTTCGGCACATGTCGATGCCGCTGTCGACCAGGCCCTGGAGGACCGGCGGCTGGTCGGCGCCGTGGTGCTCGTCGCCCGAAATGGGGAGCTGGTCCATCGCCGCACCGCCGGCAGCGCCGACCGCGAGGCAGGCCGGCCGATGACCGAGGACGCGCTGTTCCGGCTGGCTTCGGTGAGCAAGCCGATCGTCTCCACTGCGGCCATGGTGCTCGTGGCGCAGGGCCGGCTCGGCCTGGACGAAGGCATCGAGCGCTGGTTGCCCGAGTTCCGGCCGCGCTTGAACGGTGGAGCCGCACCGGCGATCACGGCGCGGCAGCTCCTGAGCCACACCGCCGGCCTCGGCTACCGCTTCTTCGAGCCCGATGACCGCGGCCCCTACGCCCTGGCCGGTGTCTCCGACGGCATGGACCGGGCCGGCATCACGCTGACGGAAAACCTGCGGCGGCTGTCGAGCGCGCCGCTGCTGTATGCGCCGGGCAGCGCCTGGGGCTATTCGCTCGCCACGGATGTATTGGGCGCCGTGGTCGAGCGGGTCTGTGGCCTGCCATTGGCCGAGGCCGTGCAATTGCTCGTGACGGGGCCGCTGGGCATGAGGGACACTGCGTTCATGGCCCGCGATGCCAGCCGGCTCGCGGCCGCCTACGTCAATGACACGCCCGGGCCGCGCCGCATGCGTGACCTGGACGTGGTTGCCGCGTTCGAGGGAACGATCGGCATCCGCTATGCCCCGGCGCGCGCCCTCGACCCCGATGCGTTTGCCTCCGGCGGTGCCGGCATGGTGGGCACCGCGGGTGATTTCATGCGCCTGCTGGAAGCGCTGCGGCGAAGCGGCAGCCCGCTGCTGCCCTCCGCGCTGGTGGAGGAAATGGGCCGGGACCAGACCGGCGGGCTGGCATTGCCGAGCGCGCCCGGATTCGGTTTCGGCCTCGGGTTCTCGGTGCTGCGAGACCCGGCCGCAGCCGCGTCGCCGGAGTCGCCGGGGACGTGGCGCTGGGGCGGTGCGTACGGCCACTCGTGGTTCGTCGATCACGCGCTCGGGTTGAGCGTGGTGGCTTTCACCAACACGCTGTACGAAGGCATGTCGGGCCGCTTCGTTACCGACCTGCGCGATGCGGTCTACGCCGCCGCCGCGGAGTCCCGTACATGAACGCCGGGCGCACCCTCTTGTTCATCGCGCTGGGACTGTTCGGCCTCTACAGCGTGGAGTTCGGCGTGGTCGGCATCCTGCCGGCCATCATCGCGCGCTACGGCGTCGGCGTTGCGCAGGCGGGGTGGCTCGTGGGCCTGTTCGCCTTGATCGTGGCGGCCTGCGGACCCTTCATGGTGCTGTGGCTGTCGCGCTTCGGCCACCGCAAGGTGCTGGTGAAATCGCTGCTGGTCTTCAGCCTGTGCAGCCTGCTGTCCGGCTGGGCGCCAAGCTTCGGCGTGCTCATGGCGCTGCGGGTGCCGTCGGCCTTGCTGCATCCCGTGTTCTTTGCGCTGGCCTTTGCGGCGGCGGTGTCGCTGTATTCCTCCGAGCGGGCGACCCACGCGACGGCCATGGCTTTCGTCGGCACCAGCATGGGCCTGGTCCTGGGTGTGCCGCTGACCACCTGGGTCGAGGCGAGGGTGTCGTACGAGGCGTCATTCATGTTCTGCGCAGCAGTCAACCTGGTAGCGGCGCTGGGCTTGTGGGCGATGCTGCCGGCGGGCCCGACGGCGCGGCCGTCCTCGCACGGCCAGCCGCTGGCGATCCTGCGCAAGCCGGCCGTGTGGCTGGCACTGGCGACGACGGTGTGCGTGTTTGCCGCGATGTTCTCGGTGTACAGCTATGCTGCCGAATACCTCGCGCGCGAGACCGGCCTGGACGGCGAGACGATCAGCATGCTGCTGGTGGTGTTTGGCGTGGGCGGCGTCCTGGGCAACCTGTTGGCGGGGCGCTGGCTCGGACGCAGCCGCGCGCTCACGGTACTGCTGTACCCGGTCATGCTGGCGGGCGCCTACGGCGTGCTGCATGCGTTCGCATCCGCATCGTTCGCGGTGCTGCTGCCGGTGTGCCTGCTGTGGGGCGCCGCACACACCAGCGGTCTGATCGTGAGCCAGGTCTGGCTGACGTCGGCGGCACCGGAGGCGCCGGAGTTCGCCACCAGCCTGTACATCTCGGCAGCCAACCTGGGCGTGGTGCTCGGCTCGGCGCTGGGCGGTGCGCTGATCACGTTCGCGGGCATGCGCGGCGCGCTGTGGAGCGGCTGGCTGTTCGCGATGATGGCCATTGTGTTCGTGACGTTGGCGATCCAGCTGCGCGGCAAGACAAGCCACCCGCAGCACATCGACGCCACGCCAAAGAAGGCCTGAGCCGGATACGAGGCCTGACCGCCACAGCGGGGGGCATCTCCAGGCCGAGCGGCGCTCTCTTTTTCCTTTGCCTTCATGCGTCGGCCGCATTCGCGCCGCCGGGCATTTCGCACGGCCTGGCCACCGCCACGAACGCATCGACCAGCGGCGTGCGCCTCGCGAAGGCCAGCGCAAGCTGGTAGCCCACCGGCGTTCCCTTGCCGGCAAGCGGGCGGAATGCGACACCCGCGCGTCCCGCCGCCGCCAGGGCCGGGGCGACCAGCGCAACGCCGACGCCGCCGGCCACCAGCGCCGCAATGGTTTCCATCTGGATGGCTTCCTGCGCCACGCGCGGCGCGAACCCGGCGCTTCGGCAGGCCGCCACGATGCGGTCGTGCAGGCCCGGTCCCGCGCTCCTCGGAAAAAGGATCCACGGCTCCTGCGCCAGATCCGGCAGCTCGACCTCGGCTTGCGCAGCCAGCGGATGGCCTTCGGGTAGCGCCGCGACCAGCGCCTCTTCGCGCAGTGCGGCCAGTTCCAGATCGCCTGCCCCGGCACAGGGCAGAACGACGAGGCCGATGTCGGCCTGCCCGTCCTGCAGCGCCGCCAGCTGCTCGGCGGTGGTCGCCTCGCGCAGCACGAGATCGACCTCGCCATGCGCGTCCGAGAACGCGCGCAGGATCGCAGGCAGCACGCCGTGCGCCGCGCTCGCGACGAAGCTGATGCGCAGCGAGCCGACCAGCCCGCCCGCTGCGCGCCGCGTCAGCTGCAATGCGCGTTCCGCCTGCCGCAAGGTGCGCCGGGCTTCCTCGAGCAGCACCTGCCCCGAAGGCGTGAGCCGCTCGACCCGGTTGCTCCGCTCCAGAAGCACCGTTCCCAGTTCTTCCTCCATGTGGCGGATCGCCGCGGTCAGCGGCGGCTGCGCCATGTGCAGGCGTTCGGCCGCCTTGCGGAAGCTCAGTTCCTCCGCGACAGCGACGAACTGCCGCAATTGACGCAGGTCGATCATGCGATACGTCCGGTGGATCACTCGTTCACGAAGATGGTATTGGAAATATCGCGCGGGTAGCGGGAACATGGCCACTGTTCATCGCAAGGAGAGTCGAATGCTGCAGTTTCGCAAACCCGTTCTCGCGGCCGCCCAGGCCGCGGCCATCCTGCTCGGCGCGGCCGAAGCTGTGGGCGCCACGCCGGTCCGCACCGACTTCCATGTGCAGGCCGCCGACGGCCTGGCCATCCGCGTGCGCGAAGTCGTTGCCGCAAAGAAAGAAGAAGAACGCTCGACGGCGCAGCCACTGGTCCTCGTCCATGGCGCCCGCGTGCCGGGCATCGCATCCTTCGATCTCGACGTGCCCCACGGCTCGCTGGCTGCGGACCTGGCGTCGGCCCTGGGCACGGCCGTGTATGTCATGGATGCGCGAGGCTATGGCGGGTCCGGCCGGCCCGCCGCAATGGAGCGGCCGCCCGGCGAAAGCCGTCCGCAGTCGCGCGCGAACGAGGTGGTGCGCGACATCGATGCCGTGGTGCGGGAGGTGTCGCGCCGGCATGCGAACGCGCAGGTGAACCTGCTCGGCTGGGCCACGGGCGGCATGTGGGCCGCCTATTACGCATCGCTCTGGCCGGAGCGGGTCGCACGCCTGGCCACGCTCAACGCGCTGTACGGCGGCGCGTCCACGCATGCGACGCTCGGACCGGGCTCGCCCAACTCGGACCCGGCGCACCCCGAGCGGCTGCGGCCGACCACGGGCGGCTATGCGCGGTACGACAGCGCCTCGCTGCTGCCTTCGTGGGACCGCTCGATCCCTTCGGACGACAAGGCCGCCTGGCGCGCCCCCGAGATCGCCAGGGCCTACGCCGACGCCGCACTGCGCAGCGATCCCCAATCCGGCCGCCAGACCCCGCCCGCCTTCCGCGCGCCGCTCGGCGCCATCGAGGACAGCTTCTACCAGGCCGGGGGACGGCGTCTTTTCGACGCGTCCTTCATCACGGCGCCGGTGCTGGTCGTCCGCTCGGAGCGCGACTTCTGGAGCCGCCCGGAAGACGCCGAGGCCTTCGCGCGCGACGCCGTCCGCGCCGCGAGTGTCCGCATCGTCACGATCCCCGGGGCCACGCACTATGTGCATCTCGACCGGCCCGAGCGCGGCCGCGAGCGGTTGATGGGCGAGCTCGCGGGGTTTCTCCGCGGCACGAGCGCCACTGCTTCGAGCGGAAGCTGATGCTTCGGGGCAACAGCTCGGGCGCCGGGATCGACAAGTTCGCGGCCTTCGGCCTCACGGCAGTCGATGCCGAGCGCATGGAAGCGCCGCTCATCGGCGAATGCCGCGCGAGCTTCGAATGCCGCGTTCACGACCGCAGCCTGGTCGGCAAGTACGACTTCTTCATCCTCGAGGCGGTGAAGGCCCACGCCGCCGAATCGCCCCGGCATCCGAAGACGATCCATTACGCCGGTGAAGGCGTTTTTCTCGAATCGGGAAAGGCCTTCAGCCGGCGATCCTTGTTCAGGAACGCGCTGCCTTGAATCGCTGCGCCGGCGCCCGCGGCGGGTTCTCGCGTTGCCTAGCCACGAGGCGAGCCGCCGGGCAGCAGCACGATCTTGCCGACCGCGCTTCCGCTGTCGAGCGCCTCGTGCGCGCGGCGCGAATCCGCGAGCGCGAAGCAGGTGGCCGGGGGCGCATGCACGCGTTCCTCGGCCATGAGCGCGATCGCGGCCTCCATGAAGCCGCGCCGCTGCGCGGCGTCGGCGTCGATGGCGTGGATCGAAAACGTGCGCACGGCCAGGCTCCTGCCCAGCAGCCGCCGAAGCTCCCCGAACACATCGCCGGTCGGCGGGCCGTTGACGATGTTGTAGGAGACCGCCATGCCGAACGGCGCGAGGGCACGCAGGCAGGCGATGAAGAGATCGCCGCCCAGGTGGTCGAAGGCCAGGTCCACGCCGCGCCCGCCAGTGAGCTGCATGACCTTCTCTGTCAGGCCTTGCGGGTCGCTCTCGATCACCTCGTGCGCGCCGTTGGCCCGTGCGAATTCCCGCTTCTGCGGCGTGGACGCGGTCCCGATCACGCGCAGGCCGCGGTCGCGCGCCACCTGCACCAGCGCCGTGGCCACGCCGCCGGCTGCGCCGGGAATCAGGATCGACCGGGCCGGCAGGTTGCCGTTGCTCGACAGCATGGCAAGCGCCAACTGGAAATTGCCGAGGCTCACGGCATCCTCGAAGCGGATCGCATCGGGGAGCACGAAGGGCGCGGCCTCGGGCACGCAGATGGACTCGGCATAGCAGCCGCCGCGCTGCGCGAGCTCGCGCGCGCTCACGAACACGCGCTGGCCGACCTGCAGGGAGGTGACGCCAGGGCCGACGGCATCGACGATGCCGGCCATCTCGTTGCCGGGAATCGCCGGCATGGGCGGCATCCACTTGTAGGTGCCATTGCGGATCAGCACGTCGGGGCCGCCGGCGCCGATGGCCATGGCCTTGACCCGCACTTCCCCCGCGCGCGGCTGCGGCAGCGGCAGCTCCACCAGTTGCAGCACCTCGGGCCCGCCCGGTGCCTGCAGCTGGATCGCCTTCATCGTGGGGCGCGACATCAGCGCTGCCCGTCGTGCACGGACACCTTGTCCTTGGTGAGCCCGCCCAGGCGCGCATGCACCCGCCCTCCCGTGCCCATCACGAGCGCGAAAAGGATCTCGTTCGGCCGCGGCGCATCCTGGATGCCGATCTCCATCGAGTTGTAGTGGCTGCGCACGTACGCGGCATGGATGTAGTGCAGCGGCACCATCAGCCGGTAGCCGGTGGCGGCCACCGCCTTGGCCGACGGCACGATCGCCTTCGGCTCGCCGAGCACCTCGCGCATGGCCCAGCCGCCGGCCTCGTGCCAGACGGCGCCGTGCTCCAGCTCGCCGTTCACGCCGACGATCGCGGCCTTGCTGTAGACCTCGACCTTGTCGCGCCCGAGCGTCTCGACCAGCTCGGTGGCCAGCAGCGTGCCGAGTGCGCGCAGCTCGGCCATGAAGGGCATCAGGTCCGGCTCGTACCCTCCTGCGTAAGGGTTGCGGATAACCGCGCAGGCGGCCGCAAGCCTGAGCGGCGTGACGGCCGCCGGACCGCCCTCGTGATAAATGGTTTCGATGGAAAGGCTGCGCTTGCGGATGTCGATCAGGGACATGGAATGAACCTCATTGCTTGGGAATGTGTGCGTCGTTCACCACGGCGGTCCACCGCTTGAGCTCGGCGGCCACCATGGCGGTCATTTCTTCGGGTGTGCTGCCGCGCGCCTCGCCGCCCATCTCTTCGAGCCGCGCACGCACGCCCGGCACCTGCAGGGCCTTGAGCGTCTCGGCACGCAGGCGGTCGACGATGAGGCGCGGCGTGCCCGCGGGCGCCATGAAACCGGCCCAGGAGCGCACGTCGTAGCCGGGCACGCCCTGCTCCGCCACGGTCGGCAAGTCGGGCATCTGGCTCCATCGCTGCGCGCCGGTGGTCGCCAGCGCCCTGAGCTTGCCGGCCTTGATGTTGGAAAGCACCGCTGTGGGCGGCGCGATGATCATCGGCACTTCGCCGCCGAGCAGCGCCGCGACCGAGGCCGCATCTCCGCGGTAGGGAATGTGCAGCATCTCGACGTTGGCGCTCTTCACCAGCAGCTCGCCGGCGAGGTGGTGCGTGGAGCCGATACCCGCCGATCCGTACGACACGCCGCGCGCGTCGGCGCGTGCCGCGGCGAGCATCTCGCCCAGCCCGCGGTAGGGCGAATCGGCCCGTACCACCAGCAGGAACGGAAAGTAGGTGATCGTCGAGACCATCTGGAAGTCCGACACCGTCTGGTAGTTGAGCTTGTTGTAGAGCGCACCGGCCACCGCATGGCCGCCCGTGGCCAGCAGCAGCGTGTAGCCGTCGGCCTTGGCGCGTGCCACCGTGCCCGAGGCAATGGTGCCGCCCGCACCGGTCTGGGCCTCGACCACGAAGGGCTGGCCGAGTCCCTTGGCCATTTCGGTGCTGACCACGCGTGCGATGGTATCGGCGTTGCCGCCGGCCGCAAAGCCCTGGTAGATCTTGATCGGCCTGTCCGGGAAGCCCTGGGCCAGGCCGTGGAGGGGTGCCGCGCAGGCCAGGGCCAGGCCTGCGGCGACGAGCAATCGTCTGTGCCACATGGTTTGTCTCCAATGTTGTGGAATGAAGGCCGCGGCTTGTGCCGCCGCGGTCCGGGTTCGGGGCTCAGTCCTGCTGGACGATGGGATTGCGCAGCACGCCGATGCCTTCGATCTCGACCTCGCACACGTCGCCCGGCTTCATGAAGCGCGGCGGCTTCTTGCTCCAGCCCACGCCGGCCGGCGTGCCGGTGGCGATGACGTCGCCGGGCGCGAGCGTGAAGATGGTCGACGAGTAGCTGATGAGCTTCGGAATGCTGAAGATCATGTGGCCCGTGTGGCTGCTCTGCACCACTTCGCCGTTGAGCCGGGTCTCGAGCTTGAGCGCGCGGCCGGGCGCGATCTCGTCGGCCGTCACCATCCAGGGGCCGAAGCCGCCAGTCGACTCGAAGTTCTTGCCCGAGGCGATCTGCTTGGCATGGAACTGCCACTCGCGCACGCTGCCGTCGTTGTAGCAGGCGTAGCCCGCCACGTGGTCGAAGGCATCCGCCTCGGCGATGTTGCGCCCACCCTTGCCGATGATGACGGCGAGCTCGCCTTCCCAGTCGAGCGATTCCGACACGCGGGGCCGCACGATCGGCTGGTTGTGCGCGCACTGCGAACGCCACACGCGCAGGAAGATCGGCGGCTGCTCGGAGAGCTCGCGCTGCATGCCGGCGGCCAGCACCTCCTGGTGGTGGTCCATGTAGTTGCGCACCGCGCACACGATCTTCTCGGATCTGGGGATCGGTGGCAGGTAGGTGATGTCTGCCAGCTTGGCCGCGATGGGCAGTCCTTCGACATGCTGCGCCGCCTGCAGGTACTCGCCCGAGGCGATGTAGTCGACCAGGCCCGCATGCTGCGGTCGCGCCTTGCCGAGATCGACCACGCCGTCGCCGACAACGGCGCCCCAGGTTTCGCGGCCTTGATGGACAAATGACAAAAGCTTCATGGGAACTCCGGTTGAATGTGCGGGTGGGTGAAAGGCGGGTGCGTCAGGGCGCGGCCGGCGAGTGCGACTCGAACTGCGCCTGCCACTGCGCGAGCGGCATGAAGCTCGGGTCCCTGCGGCAGGCCTCTTCGGTCTCGCGCATGAGCGTTTCGTCGTCCTTGGTGAGGTCGAGCGGATCGCCATGCGGCTGCGCGATGTAGAACGGCGTGTCGACGTAGATCTCCACCGTGTTGCCTTCCGGGTCCAGCATGTAGACCGACAGCGCATTGCCGTGGTTCAGGCCGCGGACATTGGTGGCGCCCCGGGCCTCGGCGCGCGCCGAGATGTCGCGCAGGTGCTGGATGCTCGGCACCACGAACGAGATCTGCATCACGGTGCTGAACGTCGCCTCCGCCGGCCGGCCCGAGGCCAGCACGAGCTGGTGGTGCTGGTCCGGGCTGGCGCTGGTGAACACCAGCTGGTTCCTGAAGGTTCGGCCCTCGCCGCGGTCGGTGACCGTGAGGTCGAAGGTCTCGGTATAGAAGGCCACCATCCGCTCCAGGTCGGTGACGAAGATGCCGAAATGCGAAGGCGTGGGTCGTGCGACCTTGAGCATGCTGTCTGTCTCCGGTGGCGGGACCTGCGCCCCTAGGATTGCGCGGCCTGGGCAGCCTTGAGTGCGGCGATCACGTTGCGCTGTGTGCTCAGGATGTGCTCTTCGAGCAGCGCGCAGGCCGTTTCCGCATCGCGGCGCAAGGCGGCGTCCATGATCTTCTTGTGCTCGCTCGACTTGCGGCGCGCGGTCTTCCGGTGGCGCGCGGAGAACCGCCGGTAGCGCTCGGCCTGGTCGAACAGGCTCGCGCCCCAGACGCGTTGGCGCAGCGACGGGCAGGCGGCCAGCAGCGAGAGGTGGAAGGTGCGGTGCAGCTGCGACCACTCTCCATCGAGAATGACTGGCCCGTCGCTCAGGCGCGACTCGACCTTCTCCAGCCGATGGAAGGCGGCGAGTACCGAGGCCTCCCATGCGTCGTCGCCGTGGCCGATGGATTCGCGCAGCGCGGGCACGTCCAGCATGACGCGCATGCGCGTGATGTCGGCCAGGTCCTCTTCGGAGATCGGCGCCACGCGAAAACCCCGGCGCTCATCGGCGCGCACGAGCCCTTCCTGGGCCAGGCGGCTGAGCGCCTCGCGCAGCGGGCTGCTCGAATAGCCATAGGCGGCCTGCAGTTCGTCGAGCTTGAGCTTGGCGCCGGCTTCGAAGGTGCCGGCCAGGACGTCCTGCCGCAAACGGGTGAATGCCTGCTCAGCCAGTGGCGGCTCGTTGGCAGTAACTTCAGGTTTGTGCATGGAGTAGATTTTATGCATAAACTCTGAATTTTGGAAATAAGGGATCACCATGACACGCAGCACCTCGATCACCGGCATCCGCCTGCTCGGCATTTCCGGGAGCATCCGGCGCGACTCTCACTGCACTGCGGTGCTGCGCAGCCTGCAGCCGTTGCTGCCTGCGTCGGCAACCATCGAACTCTTTGCGCTGAACGATATTCCGCTCTACAACGCCGACCTGGACGGCGATGCGCCGCCCGCGGCCGTGGCCCGGCTCAAGGCAGCGATTGCAGAGGCTGACGGCCTGGTCCTGTGTTCGCCGGAATACAACTACGGCATGCCCGGCGTGCTGAAGAATGCGATCGATTGGGCATCGCGGCCCGGCTTCGCCTCTCCGCTCAAGGGCAAGCCGGTCCTGATCGCGACCGCCTCGCCGGGCACCGCGGGCGGCGTGCGTGCGCAGGCGCAGATCCGCGACGCCCTGGCCGCCACGCTGGCGCGGCCCGTGGTGCGGCAGCACGTCGCGATCGCGAATGTCGCCACGCGCATCCGCGAGGGACGACTGGTCGACGAATCCACGCTCGACTTCCTGCGAGTGGCGCTCGCCGATCTGCTCCGGGAAATTGAATTGTTGGACGGCGCCGCGTCCCGCTAGACGGCCCGTCTCGGAGCTACTTGCGCACCTTGTCGATCTCCGACATCAGCTCTGTGACCGTGGCCTCGCCCACCGATGCGGATACTTGTCGATCACCGGCTTCACCTTGGCGCGCAGCTTCGCCATTTCTTCCGGCGGCAGTTCCGAGACGGTCATGCCGGCTTTCCTGAGCGCCTCGAGCGCGCTGTCGGCGGCGCTGCGCGAGGCCGCGCGCTGGAACACGGTCGAATCCCTGGCGGCCTCGGTGAGGATCTGCCGCTCGTCGGCGCTCATGCCGTCCCAGGTCTTCTTGCTGACCAGGAGCGCCTGCGGGTTGTAGACGTGCCGCGTCTGGGTGATGTGCTTCTGCACCTCGGCGAACTTGGAGGCAAGGATGGTGGTGTTCGGGTTCTCCTGCCCGTCGACCGCCTTCTGGTCGAGCGCCGGATAGAGCTCGGGGAACGGCAGCGGCGTGGCGTTGGCGCCCAGCGCGCCGAACAGGTCGATGTAGATCGGCGATTGAATGACGCGGATCTTCAGCCCCGCAATGTCGTCCGCCTTCGCGACCGGCCGCTTGCTGTTGGTGAGATTGCGAAAGCCCAGGTCCCAGTAGCCAAGGCCGTGCAGGCCCTTGTCATCGAGCCTGGCCATCAGCTTCTGGCCGAAGGGGCCGTCGGTGACCGCATCGGCCTCCTTGCCGCTGTTGAAGAGGAACGGAAAGTCGAAGACCGCGAACTCCTTGACCTGCGCCGAAAGGATGCCGGCGTTGAGCACCGTGAGCTCGACCGTTCCGCCCTGCAGCGCGGACACGGTCTGCAGGTCGCCGCCGAGCGTGCCGCCAGGAAACAGCTTCACCGTGATCTTGCCGCCGGACTTGGCCGCGACGATGTCGGCGAATTTCTGCGCGCCCTGCGCCTGCGGATGGCCGGTCTGGTTCTGGAACGCGAACTTGAGCGTGCGTTCCTTGACCTGCGCTGCCGCACCGGCTGTGGCCAGCGCGGCAGCAGCCCCCACGGCGGCCAGCAGCAGTCTTGTTTTCATCGAGTGCTTCTTCATGGCGAATGTCTCCTTGATGCCAGACAACCTATGCTTTCTTCTTGAACAGCGCCGAGGCCCCGCTGGCACGGGCCACGTCTTCCGCAGTCCGCAGAAGCAACGGCCCCAGCGCCTCCATCCGCTGCGGCGTCAACCGGACCAGGGGCCCCGCAATGGTGACGACTCCTATCACCGCGCTGTGCATGCCGAATACCGGCGCGGCCATGGCCGTCATTCCTGGGGCGAAGACCTCGTTGATCATGCTGAAGCCACGCTGGCGCGCCGACTTCACATAGGCCATCACGGCCTTGATGGAGGTCGGCGCCCTGGGACCGTAGTCTTCCGGTTGTCCCAATCCTTTTTTCGCCACCAGCGCAATGGCGTCTTCCTCGCTCATCGTCGACAGCCACGCGTGCCCGGCCGCGCTGCATGAAAGCGCGACCGACAGCCCCATGTCCGGGTCGTAGCGCAGTCCATGGGTGGCGCCCTGCGCCTTGGCGACGAAGGTCAGGTCATCGCCATCGACCACCGCCAGCCGTACCAGTTCGCCCGAAGCTGCCGCAAGCTGGTCCAGCAAGGGCTGGGCGATGTCCACGATGCCGGAACGACTCAGGAACGACAAGCCGAGCGAGACCAGCTTGATGGTCAGCACATAGTGGCCATCGCGCAGGTCCTGCCGCACGTAGCCGCAGCGGATCAACTCCGCCAGCAGGCGGTGCGATGCACTCAAGGGGATCTGCAATTCGGCCGCCAAGGTCGACAGCGCACAGCCCTCAGGACGATCCGCCAGGTATTCCAGCACCTTGAAGCTGCGCTCCAGTATCCCGCTCATTTCGCTCTCCGAATTCGTTTCACAGACGCAGGCGATCATGCCCGGGCCAGGTGCAACTCAGGGGAAGGGATTTCCATAGTGGAAATTCTTTCCAAGAAATTTATGATCGCCGCCGACCCGGCTTTCCCTACTTTTTTCCTGAGGACGACTCGTGAAATTTCTTCGTACGCTTGCCCTGGCCAGCTTTTGCGTCTGCATTGCCTCCCCCTCCTG
>NZ_RXFQ01000035.1 GCF_003951285.1 Variovorax beijingensis
GCGCTGGCCACCGTTGCCGAACGCCGCATGCCAGCGAACCTCTTTGCCGCGGACGAACACATTCCCGGACCACCAGTGGTGGCCGAACTCCTCGCCGTCCGCAGCGCAAGGAGAAAGCAGCGTCTGAACCCAGGCCTGTGGAACAACTTGCCGGCCCTCCCACTCGCCCCCTTGGAGCATGAGTCGGCCGAGCCGCGCGAGGTCACGCGGGCGCAACCGCAGTCCCGTGAATGCCCGTGTGCGGCCACGCAGGTCACCTACCCATTCCCATTCCGTGATGCCAAGCGGCCTGAACAGCCATTGACCTGCATAGGCTTTCAAACTTGAGCCGGTTTGCTCCTCCAGCAGCTGTCCCAGGACCGTGGAAAGTCCGCCGTTGTAGTTGAACAGCGCTCCAGGAGGCGCTGCGAGCGGCCTCTCGAACACGTAGCGGGCGCGGTCACCCCGCCAGAGAAGACCCTTCTCATCGTTCGTCCAGCGGCCGTAGCCGCCGGCCTCATCCCACGCCAGGCCACTGCGCATGCAAAGCATGTCTGCCACAGTGATGCGCTCGCGCCCGCCACTGCGCAGATCGTTCAGACCAGGCAATAGGTCAAGGACGGGAGTGGTGAGCGGAGGAGCGACGCGACCGCTCTCGGTAATGCCCCAGAGCATCGCCACCACTGATTTAGTGATGGAACGGACATCATGGAGTTGGTCCTTGTCGAACTTGGTCCGGCTTGCCCAGACGGCGTAGGTAGACCGGTCCGGTCCGGCTCGATAGGCATCGACGACCAGCTTGCCGTGACGCTCGACCACGAGGCCGTGCCGATTGCGCGGGCTTCCAACGAACGTCCGCATCGCATCACAAAGCAGGTCGGGGTTGAATCCGCCATGAAGCGGATTTTGCTCAATACTCCAACCGTCTTGGCCTAATAGTGGCGTGCCGCAGGATTCGGTCGCAGCCGCGGCCGATCCTGCAGAAGCGCAGCAGACGCCGAAGAACATGGCGAGGACGATCCGTCTCATGCGCAAGTCTCTCTACTCCATCTAGGGGCCGCGCGAGTCCGCCGAAATTGTCTACTGTCTAGCCAGGGCGCGGGGGTTGCCAAGTTTGAACGTCTGCTTCTGGCCGAGGCTGTGTGAAAACTCGTGACCAGCGTGTTTTCGGGGGTACTGAAACTCTTCCTTTCCCTTCGATCGTCGATCCTGGCTCGATCTGAGAGGTCAACTTCCGAGATGACCAGCAGCACAGCGCGTTTTCACACAGCCTCGGCCGAGTGCCGTCACCACTGACCAGAGGCCGGTGGTTTGAGGCGTGTCTTCAGAAAGTCAAAATACTTTGGGCGTTCGCGCGAGAAGATTTCTTTTCCCTCAAGCATGTATGCCCTCGCAAGATGCTCTGCTGCCTTGTCGATGTTGTCGCGCTCAAGCTCGCATTGACCGAGCCGTAACTGTACAAATGGGTTCATCGCGCCGCCGGGGCAGTGCAACGCAAACTGAAGCGCCTCAACGCCGGAACTGTAGAACCCACCCAGGAACGCAGCATCGCCGATGGCAGCGAGCACCCACGTGCTTGCCTCCCACTCTGTTTGTGGTTCCGGCACGAGCTTCCAAGCCTCGTTGTAAGTCGCGATCGCCTGTTCATGAAGCCCGCGATCTGCGAGTCCATCGCCATCGGCGCAACGGCGCTTTATCTGCTCGTGGAGGTCAGCGGGTAGTTCTGTCATGAATTTGCAAGGTCGGGGTGAACGCTCGGTTCTGGCCGCTTACAGCCGGTCAGCCGGCTAGGTTCTCGCCAGTCGCATCGCGAAGCCATTGGTCAAACCATTCGATTGGCATGCGCACCTGCTCAAACGAACCAGTGCGAAGCGCTGGGTGGCGCCGCTCTCGAGCAGCGTCCAAATGGTGGTTTGCAGATGTGGCTTCAAGACGTTCACTCCGTTGTTCCCCTCGCTCAGAGGGGGTGGAAAGTAACGTCCTGCCTGTCCCGAGGCGCGCGCCTTGGCCGGTGGGGACCTTGAGATCACTCCCATTCGATCATCAACAGGTCTCGCAAGCCCGCGTGGTTAAAGGGATTTGCGATGATCGTCGTAAGTTTTACCGTCGGCATTTACCGTCAAAAAAGCTCGCTTAATGCTGGCGCGGGTTATGGAGCGATTTGCGCGGCGTCGACACTTTCGGCCTTATCGTCGATCAGATTGCATCTTAGCGCGCTCGAACTTGCCCTGGAACGCCCTGCTCTTCGCCTGCTTACGGTGGCATCCCACCGAGTGTTCTGGCCGCCTGCTCAAGCCCGCCCAGGATGGCATCGCGGACACGCGGTGAGAAGTCCTGTGGCAATTCGGCTTGCACTTCGGCAATGGCCGCTGGCGTACGAGCCAGGAGTTCTTCGATGATCGGCTCGACGGTCGATGCGTAGCCAACTTTCTGCGCGGTGCTGTTGAAGTGTCTGCGCTGGATCCCGTGCACCTCGTAGTGCCGGTTCTTGCCGAGCAAGGCCATCGCCAACTTGATTTCATACGGCGACCACTGGTTGGGGCCATCGCCCAACACCGGGTAGACCGACATCACGTCATACAGCGGGGTCAACTGAAAACGGCCGCGTGGCAGAAGCTGAATGCTGAAGTTCTTGGCATGGCCGTCGGGCGCTCGCAGCAACCAGAACAGCACCTGCGCCGCCATCAGCGCCTTCATGTCGGCCTCGGCATTCACCGATTGCCGCAGCGTGCCGAACAGGGCCTTGAGCCCTGGACCACCCTCGTTCTCGTACTTGAGTAATGGCGAGCAGCCCTCGACCTGGCAAAAGTCTTCCTGCGGCAGACGCATGAGCCACTGCCCATTGGGTGCGGCTCGCCGGTCGAAACGCTCCACCACCAGCACACGCTGTCGGCCGAAGGTCGCGATGCGGGCGTCAGCCACGGGCAATCCGTAGGCCTTCAGCAGCCGCAAGCACAGCCATTCGTTGTCGACGGACGTGCTGAAGTCCGCCCGCCGCCCCCCCATCAGGCCGAGCGGAAGCTTGAAGATGTGGCTCGTCGGCGTGGCGCCACGCGGCGCCAGCCATTGCCCATCCCACCACAGGAAGGCCGTCTTCTCCTGTGCACCGGCCAGTGAGATGCGGAAGTCAGCATCAGGGTTTCGACCCGCAGCGAAGGCCTGCGGCGAAACGGTCTCGATCAGGTGCCGCTCGATATCCTCTTCAGATAGGGGCACGCCCTCGATGCGATCAAAGTCCGTGGGCACCTCCTCCTCATCCAGGATCTGGACGGCACCCACGCAATCGCGTCCGATGGCCTTCAGCAAGTCGAACGGCTCTGTCGAACCCGTCCTGAAGCGCTCGGCCACGCGGCGACGGATCGCGTCGCTGTCCGGCAGCAGGTTGTCGAAGTAGTTGGCGACCTTCTCGCCCTTGACAGGCAGGTTCTGCAGATTGAACGGCAGCGACAAGGACAGCGGTCGGCCCATATCGACAGCAAGCCAATCCGCGTCGTACTGCAGCTCCATCTCTCCGCGAGCAGGGATCGTCCATCGGCCGACGCGAACACCATTGGTCCAGATGGACAGGCTGCGGCTGTGTGATCGACGTCCCATGTCACCAATCCGTGGTCGCCGTCGACACCGCCGCCTTGCCCCGCGCCCCCAAGGCCAACTCCAGGCCCAGCGCTGCGCACCATGCAAGGAGTTGCTCCACGCTCAGTTCGTGGGCGTTGAGTTCCAGATGAGAGACACGCGACTGGCTTAAGCCGATACGGGCAGCCAGTGCCGACTGTGTCAGCCCTTGCGCCTTGCGCGCAGCCTGCAGCATCGAGCCGAGTTGGCCTGTAGTGACCAGCGGATGTGACGTCGGCGGCATGGCGAGTACCCGGGATTCAGATAAGCGCAAGATAGCTGAAAAACAGATATTCGTCAAATACCTGAAATTCAACTACGCGGCTCTGGCTGCGCCCCAGCGCCCGCTGTCAAGCTTCATCTAAGCGGCTTAACGGCCAATTCGGACGCTTCATCTTCCGGCCTCCTGTGGACTCACCAATTTCTGCTTGGGTTTTACCTGCCGAAATTTCTGGCAACTGGAGCTAAATCCTGCAAGGGCGTAACAGGGCGTAATGCATGTTACAGCGGGGCATCACAGGGGATTCCATGGACGCCAGGTAGCCTGCAATGGCATTGCGTTAGCTAGTCGTTTATTGACAAATGACTAATTATTGCAACATACTTCAGGGATGGGCTTGGACTCCACGCTCGAACAAGCCGTCCTCGCGTTCGCCGGACGTCGGCCACTGCTGCGCGCGCGAGATCTGGCTGAGCAGGGCCTTCCGACCGTGGTGCTCAGCCGGCTTGTTGCAGCCGGCAAGCTTGAGCGCATCGCCCGCGGCGTCTACAGCCTGCCAGGGCGCCCGCTCAGCGAGCACCGGTCTCTGGCCGAGGTAGCCCTGCGCGTGCCGCGTGGCGTGGTGTGCCTGCTGTCGGCGCTACGCGTCCATGGCATCGGCACGCAAGCGCCCTTCGAGGTGTGGATGGCGATCCCCCATCACTCGCCCACACCCCGGCTGGACCAGCCTGCCCTGCGCGTGGTGCGCATGTCGGGCGCCGCTCTGACCGAGGGCATCGAGCCGGTCGAGATCGACGGCGTGAAAGTCCCAGTGTTCAACGCGGCCAAGACGGTGGCCGACTGTTTCAAGTACCGCAACAAGATCGGGCTGGACGTGGCGCTGGAAGCGCTGCGCGATGGCTGGACACAGCGCAAGCTGACCATGGATGCGCTCTGGCACTACGCCACGGTGGATCGCGTTGCCAATGTCATGCGGCCCTATCTGGAAAGCGTCACCGCATGAGCCGCAACCTGGCCGCTTCCATCCGCGCCCGCCTGAAGCAGCGCGCCGATGCCACGAAGCAGGACTTCAACCTGACGCTGACTCACTATGGGTTGGAGCGGCTCCTGTACCGTCTGTCGGTATCGCCGCATGCCGCCAACTACCTGCTGAAGGGCGCACTGCTGTTTTCGCTGTGGTACGACCAACCACATCGGCCGACGCGGGATGCGGACCTGCTGGGCTTCGGTCCAGACATCTCGACACTGCCGTGGCGGCCTTCCGCGAGATCTGCCAGATCGAGGTGGAGGATGGCATCGCATTCGATCCTGCCTCGGTCAACGGCTCGGTGATCCGCAAGGAGGCGGGCTACGGCGGTGTGCGGATCGACCTGCGGGCGAAGCTGGATGGTGCGCGCATCGCGCTGCAGGTGGACATCGGTTTTGGCGACGCGGTCACGCCGGCGCCGGAGGCGGTCAGCTACCCGGTGCTGCTCGAAGACCTGCCCGCCCCGCAACTGCGCTCCTATCCGAAATACACGGTGGTGGCCGAGAAGTTTCATGCGGTGTGCCTGCTCGGCATGGCCAATACCCGCATGAAGGACTACTTCGATCTCTGGGTACTGCTTGCCGAGGATGCCTTGGAAGCCGCCGAACTGCGCCGCGCAGTCGAGGCCACGTTTGATCGCCGGAAACTCGCGATGCCCAGCGCCCTCCCCTCGGGCTTGAGCGATGCATTCGTACAGGATGCTGAGAAGCAACGACAGTGGGCGGCCTTCCTGAAAAAGAACCGACTTGAGGCCCTGGACCTCGCCCAGGTCGTCGCGCTGTTGCGCGGCGAGTTCCAGAAACTCGGGGCCTTCTGAATTGCACTGCCTTCGCGAGTGCTGGTGGTGGAACGAACCTGTACGGGATTGCCGATGAAGACGTCCAGGGGGTGCCTGCTGCGGCGGCACTCAAGCACAGTCCCGCACCTGAGCGCAGATGGACGATCAGTAGCACCTCATACGATCGGCGCATGAGCACAGGAACAAGATTTGAACGAGCGCAATTGGTTGACATCGGCGTCAACTTCCACTCGGCGCAGTTGGTGTCGCTGACTGATCAATTGTTGATGCGTGCACGGGCGGCCAACGTGAGCCAGATCCTCGCGACAGGCACATCGGTGGCTTCCAGTCGTCTGGCCTTTGAGCTTGCAAGGGCCAACCCGGGCACCGTCTTCGCGACTGCGGGAGTGCACCCCCACGGCGCAAAGTCGTACGACCCAAGCACCTTCCGCGAGCTGACCGAACTCTGGGCATGCCTGGAGGTCGTGGCGGTTGGAGAGTGTGGTCTTGACTACAACCGCAACTTTTTCGACTCCCCAGGCGCAGCGCATGGCGTTCGAGCAGCAGCTATCAGCGGCAGTAGAGACTGGCAAGCCGCTTTTTCTTCATTGCCGCGACGCCTTCACCGATTTCCACGACATGCTTGCCCCTGTGATTGCCGACGGAGCGCGCGGCGTCGTGCACTGTTTCACCGGCAACCGCGTGGAAGCTGAAGCCTTTCTCGCGATGGGGCTCGACATCGGCATCACGGGCTGGGTCACAGATCTCCAACGCGGCCAAGCGCTGTCGGGCTTCGCGGCGCCCGACGCACCGTGTTCAATGCGTCATATCACCAGGGCCAGGGTGGAGCAGTTCGGGTGGCCATAAGTGGGGCACTTTGGGTGGCCGCCGGGGTCCAGGTGGAAGCCAATCAGCAGATCCGCCGGCTCGCGGCAGCGGCGGAGCAGATTGGCATAGCCCCGCGTTCCAGATTTGAGATCGAGCTCGACGTTCCAAATCGGCGCTACGAAATTGCCAGACCTTCAACATAGGCCCAAATCTGGGTGATGTAGGCGTCGTCCCCCGGCCAACCGTCGGAGGCCTTGAATGGGTAACCGACATGGCCCCGCAATGCGTCCACGAAAGGGGTTCGTCTCGCAGCGCTTTTTGGCGCCTCGGCCCATCAGGAAAGGCGCCGGACTTGCCATGACGCATGGGGTGATGCGAAAAAGGTGCAAAAAAGGTGCAAATTATGCTCTCAGCAACAATTCCCAACCCACAGCCATCTTTGGGTCTGCCCCGGGCATTCGATATCACCGAGCAGCTCCGCGAAGACGTGGACGGTCGCGCGATCCTCTCCCCGACCAGGTTCATCGAAATGATGGGGCTGGACGTGGGCACCTTCGCTCGATTGGCCCATGTTCACCGCAACACGGTCGCCCGGGCCCCTGGCGCGGCGAGCGTTCAGCAACACATCCGCCTAAACATCCGTGTTCTTGCCGCTGCGCTTGCGATCACGGGAGGAGATGTCCAGCGTGCCATTTTTTGGTACAAGAACGAGCCCCTGGCGCCGTTCGAGTACAAGACTGCAGAGACGCTGGTGGCGGAGGGCCGAAGTGATGATGTGGTTGGCCTCCTGGAGTCATATCAGGCCGGATTCACGGGATGATTCTGCGCCCCTTCCCTCTGGCGGCGCTGTATCGGGTGCACAGCCCAAAATGGGCGCATCTCCCCACGAGTGGCGCAGGCGCGGCGAGTCAGGGCGGTCGCCTGAACCGCAAGGGCGTTGATGCTTTGTACCTCTCACTCGAGACGGAGACAGCCTTGGCGGAGTACCAGCAAACCAGCCCCCTGCTACCGCCGGGCACGATCGCAAGCTATCAGGTGGAACTCTCCCAGATCGTCGACTTCTCCGGAGGCTATAACTCCAATTGGGATCCGCTCTGGGAAGTTCAGCTGTGACTGGAGACGCATGGTCTTCAACGACAAGATCGAGCCACCCACGTGGGTGCTTTCCGACATGGTTCAGGCTGCCGGCGCAAAAGGGATACTGTTCCCCTCCATGGCCCAACCGGGGGGATCCAACCTGGTCGTTTTCAATGGCATGTTGCAGCCCGGGGATCAGCTGGCAGTCCATGACCCGAAAGGTGAACTTCCAAAGGACCAGTCGTCCTGGAGGTGACCCATACGCGGCGATCGGCGGCGGCCGTCTTGAGACGACGCAGCCTCGACCTTGGGTCCAAGCGGTCTAAGAGAAAGCAGCCGTCGCCCGGGCCTGTTCCGCTGTATGGAGATTGGGACGGCCAGTACCGCCAAGAAGAACAGACGCGCCATCAGGCCTTGCCATTGCCCGCTCGAACAGCGCGAGCTTGAATTGCCGCTCGAGCTGCCGGCTGGACCACTTCTGCTGAGCGACGATCTCCAGATAGAACTCGCGCTCCTCGGGCCGCTTGCTCTGGCCAAGGATGATGAGATGGTGCGTCCAGGGGATTTGTCTCAGCAGTGCCGAGACTTTCTCGCCCGCCCCGACATAGGCCTCGTAGAGACCACAGGTGTCAGGAGAGTTTTGTCCCCGCAGGAGAAATACGCTCGGCTACGTCAGACCTCGCATCCGCCCCGCCAGCGTCAATTAGAGTCGGCGAATGTTCCTCCGCCGATGCGATCTCCTCCCCCTTTCGCTCGTTGTCAGCGCTCTCACCTTCGGGTTCGCCGTGGCCGCCCATGCACAGCTGGCGCCTTCGGGCGATGGCGAAACGCTCCCGGCCGTCACCGTGAATGCCAGAGGCCGTTCGGAAGCCGCCCAGCAAGTGCCGATCCCCCTGACCTCGATCGATGGCGAGGCCCTGGAGACGCAGCAAAGCTGGCGGCTCGAAGACCTGCAGCAATGGTTGCCGAGTACCAGCATCACTTTCGGCGATCCGCGGCAATCGGCCATCGCGGTGCGCGGCGTTGGAAGAAATCCATCGAACGACGGGCTCGAGGGCAGCACGGGCATCTACCTCGACAACGTCTACCTGGGCCGCGCCGGCATGGCGACATTCGACCTGCTCGACATCGAGCGCGTGGACCTGCTGCGCGGGCCGCAAGGGACGCTATTCGGCAAGAACACGACCGCTGGCGTGCTGGCGTTGCACACGCGGCCGCCGAGCCGCGAGACCGAGCGCAGCCTGCAACTCTCGATCGGACAGCGCGGCCTTGCGCAGGGGCAAGCCATCTTCTCGGGCGCCTTGTCGGAAGAGACGGCGGGCCGGCTGCTGGTGTACGGCACCCATGAACGCGGCAACATCGAGAACTTCTACGACGGCGGCAGCGTCAACGGGGGCAATCGATCCGGCATTCGCGGCCAGTGGCTGCTGCGCCGTGGCGACGCCTTCAGCCTGCGCCTGATCGCAGATGCGCACCGCGAGCGCTCCACGTACGGCACCCGCGTCATCTACTCGCTGGGAAGCGGACCGGCGGCAGCCCGCGCACGGGCCGGCGGCGCCACCGGCATCGTCACCGACCCGCGGCGCTATGCGGTCAACACCGACGGCGTAGAGCGGGTCGATCTCGACCAGGGTGGCGTGTCGGCCGAAGCGAGCTGGAAGCTCGGGTCCGGCGCCACCGTCACGTCCATCACCGCCGGCCGCTCATGGAAGTTCGTGCCGACGACCAATGACAACCTCAATATCCCCGTGCTGATCGACGGCGGCTCCCGCGTGCGCCAGCAGCAGTTCTCGCAGGAGCTGCGCTACGCCGGGCCCACCGGCGGTGTGGTCGACTATGTGGTGGGCGCGTTCTACATGCGCCAGCGCATGCGCAACGAGATATTCACCGTGTTCGGTCCGCGGGCGGACATCGTTCTGCAGGGAACGTCCTTGCCGGTGCTCGCCAACGCGAGCACCGTGAGCTTCGGCGCGCTCGACACGGAGAGCTTCGCGCTCTTCTCCCAGGCCACGTGGCACGCCACGTCCAGGCTCGACCTCACGGCCGGCCTGCGCATCACGCAGGAGCGAAAGGACGGGCGCACCCATCGCGGCGACTCGACCGGTGGTGCCGCTGCCACCGCATTCCTGCGCAATCGTCCGATCGTGCTTGGTGCCTATGACACAGGTCCGCTGGCCATCCGAAAAACCAGCCCGTCGGCGCTCCTGGGTGCGAGCTACCGGCTGGATGAGGACACGATCGGCTACGCGAGCTTTTCGCACGGCGAGCGGTCGGGTGGGATCAATCTGGCGGGGCCGGGGGCTGCTCCCGGCCCGCTCGGCGCCTCGTCGCTGATCATCGGACCCGAACGTGTCGACAGCCTCGACGTCGGCGTCAAGAGCAGCTTGTGGGATGACCGGCTGACACTCAACCTGAACGCCTTCCTGGCGGGCGTCCGCGGCTACCAGACGTCGATGTTCGTGCCCGCCGGCGCAGGCGCGGGCAACTACGTCGAGATCCTCACGAATGCGGGCGATCTCCGTAGCCGGGGACTGGAGCTGGATGCCACTGCGCGACCGGCGCGCGGGCTGACCGTGTGGGCCAACGCCGCCTTCAACGATGCACGCTATCGACGCTATGAGGACGCGCCTTGTCCGTCAGAACGCGCGTTCGTACCGCAGGGGCGCTGCAGCCTGACCGGACGGCAGGTTGCCGGGACGCCGCGTTGGACATTCAACGTGGGCGCCGAATACCGCAGGTCCGTGAGCCCCACCACCCAGCACTTCGTTTCAGCGGCGTACGCGTGGCGGTCCGCACAGGACGGCACGCTCGACGGCTCGATCCACTCGCGCATCGCAGCCTATGGGCTGCTGAATATCGCCACCGGCTGGAAGGTGGCACGGGGCAATGAAACCTGGAGCATTTCGCTCTGGTTGCGCAACGCGCTCAACAAGAAGTACTTCCCGACCGTGGCTTCCACCGCCAACGGGGCCTACGTGGCATCGGTCGGAACGCCGCGCACTCTGGGACTGACAGTTCGGCTGGACTACTGACCGTTCTTGGCGTGGGCAGCGCGGCAGCCGCGTGGCGGCCAGCTCAAGCCGCCGCAGACGCGTGCGAGCTCGTCGGCACGAGACGGGGGACAAGATGAAAGCACTGTGCACTGGCCTGGAGATGCCGTGCACCATGTGAACCTGGCGTTCCTCCGTAGCCGCCAACTGCGAAGCGTTCAAAAAATCGCCATTTCCGGCCCCTGCCCCGTTACCGTGCATGCCTCACCAGTTCAGCCGGATGAACTTGCTATCTTGATAAGAAGAGTTATCCGGAATCGTCGGCCATGAAGTACCCGCACAAGTGAGCAAGGCGGGCCCATTGTGGCAATTGCACCCGGTGGTCTGCCAGGCCTGAATTGGCTTGAGCGCATGACGCTCTACTAGGATTGAGCAACATGCGACCATGGCTGCTTCCACTCGCGCATGTGTGCCTAGGACCGGGCCTCGCTAGTTATGCTCGCGAAGATAGAGTCTCAGACCATCCACGTCCAATACGTCGACGCTGCTGTAGCGGACGTTCGGAAGACCTGCATCTTCGATTCGTGTAGAGCGATCTGGCGCGAAATACCAGCCAGATGGACCGATCTCCTTTTGTGATAACCGCAACACGGAATTGATCCGGAAGCGAGGTCACTTCCGTGGGGATTCGCTTCGATCGGATAGCGCCAGCCGGCAAGTGCCGAATATGGCGCTAATACAGAAAGCAGAGTGGGCCTCGCCCGCTCTGAAGCTTGATGCCCTGCCAACGATCTACTGAGCAAGACCTGACCAAGTTCCTGGGACCTCTCCAAAAACAAGCCAGTCGGCGTCAGGTTTAACCTGATTCAGGCCTGGCTTGCTCCAATCACAAACGCCGGAGGGGAAGATTGCGTTGAGGCGATCCAACTCCACCGGTGTGAAGCTCACGCGGTACTCAGCCGCGTTAACTGGCTTCAGCTGACACTTGAGGATGTCGCCAGTGCGTGGACCACCGGCCGCCAGACGGACGTCTCCATTGACCGGGTAGAGTTGTGCGCACGTCGTCTGGCGGCCGAGAGCTCCTGCAGTTGTCCACGGTTCATTGATGCGCCGTCCGTTCGTGTCCCAGCATGCATCTGTGGCCGAGTCGGGGCGGTTGGCGATAACCTTCTTCGCGTAGGGCGTGGGCGATTTGTCAGCTGCGATTTTCTCCAGCCACTCATTCATCGTCGTCACACCCAGTCGGATCAGATTCGGGTTGTTGGCAGTCCCGGTTCCGGGAATCACCCAAACAGCCATGTTGTCACGTGTGCCATTTGCCTTGATCAGCCGCTCCATCGTTGCAAAGGTACGGTGGAACGAGTGAACGTCGGCTTTGTCGTCAATATAGGAACGATAGTTGATGATAGGCAGGGTCAAGTTGGACGAACTGTTCATGCGACCTGTGCGATAGGCATTTTCGATGGCTGTCAGGTTGCCAGAGGAGCGTGTCGCTACATACTTGCCGTCGATGTCGAGACCACCGACCTTCTCGTTCAAGTCAAGGAACTCTTCCGTCGTGATCTGACCTGCATTCAGCGCTTGAAGACCATACTGGATCCCAACGTTGTCAAATCCGTTACGCGCAAAGCCCGTTGCCGGGTCGGTACCGAACGAATTGATGTTCGACGTCCATATGTCACCACGCAGTCCAGTTGGGTTTGTAGTCGCGTTGTATCGAATGGATGCAGGAACAACGGCGCTAAAACCTTTCGCCGGATCTTGCCATTGGGTCGAGTAAGTCAACCACGTCGTGCATGCAGTCTGCATCGCAGTCTTGCCGTGTCCGTCTACCGCCGCGCGCTTACTCACATCCCAGGTTGCCGTCGTTTTTGTCGTGTAGTAATTCTGGAGTAACGCGCAATCCACGACGTCTCCCAGAATTGAGAAATTGTCGGGGAAGCTCCGGTCGGGAATGATGCCGTCGAAGATTCCCGGATAGTTCTGAGCGATCAGGTGCAACTGCATCGATGCGCCTGATGGGCCAAGGCCGATGGTGAACTTCGGCAGACCGTAAGTCTCAATGAAGTGCTCCTTCATCATGGCTGCCGACTCGGCGGAAACTACGTCGTTCTGGCCGGTACCGAAGGTGAAACGAGTGGCGATAGCGACGGCGAAGCCCAGAGCCAGCGGATCATCCTTGTTGCTAATGATGCTGTCGCTCAGACGCCAAGGCGCAGACACATCATTTGATCCAGAGCGGTAGGCGGGGGCCGCCCCGCCCGTGAAGTGCATGTACAGCTTCCCGTTCCAACCTGGTCCAGGCTTCTTGCCTTCCCTAGCCCAGGGCTTTGACGTGGGATTGGTTGGATCATCGAGGATCGCGATCCGATAGATCGACTCATTGATCGTGCCGGATTCAACCCGCACGATGTAGTCAACAGTGCGATTGTCAATGGTCGCGGTTTGGGCAAGGTCCGCCGGAAACGGTCGCGCCAAACTCGGAAGCGGCACAAAGATGCCCGAGGTATTCTTGTAGTACCAGTCGTAGCGTGGCTCCACCTGGCACGGTCCTGTTGCGGGTGGAGCTCCCAGCCCCGACGCTTGCGTTTCACAGATCCAAGGACGCTGATGGGGGCCGCTGAAGATTGGCCCAGCGCTCGGCGAATTCTTGACCTTCACGGACGCAACCAATGCCCCCGTTGGAATGTACCGGGCCTGGAGTTCATTCTGGCCATCCTTGAGTCCCGTGATGAGGCCTCGCAGCGTCCCAGTTTCAGAGATTTGAAGATCGGCGTTCGGCACGGCAGTTCCGTTGCTAGTCACAGCGACTTGCGATGCGCCAATCCCTTCAGGAAGCGAAATATCAACTACGGCATTCCCGCCAGTGACCATCTCCGATTTCGAAGAAAGCACCTGAATACTTGAAGCCGTAAAGATCGGTTGGGCGTCGGAACTTGGAGGGGGTATGGTGACCAGTGGCGAACTGCCCCCGCCACCACCACCACAACCGGCAAGTGCCATGAGGACACACGAAGCCCCGGCGGCTAGTCTGGCGAAGGATCGATTGAACATGGTGTCTCCTTAGAGCTGTGTTTTCACCGCTGCGGAGGCATGCGCATGCCGCCCGCCAATCGGGGCTCAATGCCCCTTAGGCAGTCTAGGGAGGGGAAGCAATCAAGACTGTCTATGAGATAACAATGCTCGCCGTGAACCCGCAGGGGATTTCCCTAGATGCGGGGACGTGCCTGCAAAGTAGTAGATGCCGTCTCGACCGCGGATGCAACGCTCGTGTCTAGCCGTCAGCAGCCGCAACCAGAACGCAGGAGACGCTTGGAACTGATCCGCCTCGTCTGTTCGTCCACATTGGTCAGCGCCACTCGCCGTCCTCAGGACCCTCATAGTTGCGCAGGCGCTCAACAGAGCTGACGGTGATACCTCCATACTCGACGCGTAGAAGACCTTCGACCTCGAGCTGCTTGAGCGCTGCGCTAATGCTCTGCCGAGACAAGCCGACCAGTTCGCCGAGCTCAGTCTGCGACAGGCGCAAGTGCGGGTCCATGTTCGGATAAAGCACTGGGTTGTAGAGCGTCGCAATCGACCTTGCGGTCCGTGCGACGACGTCACTTGCACGCCCCGCCTCCATCATGGTGATGTATTGACCGAGCCGCTCGTTCAGGTGTGCAATGAGAGTGTGATTGAACTCAATGCTATGAGCGTGTAGCCATTCGAACGTCTGCATCGGGATGTGGACGACGGTGCTGCATCGAACTGCCACTATGTCATAGAGGCGCAGTTCGCGCTTCAGGACCGTACCTTCCCCAATCCAGCCTCCGCTGGGGATGCCGGTGAACATCACTATCTTTCCGGATCGGCTGACAGCAGCAATTTTCAGGAGACCGTCTGCGACACCGATCCAGGAGCTGGATAGCGCACCTCTGCGGGCCACCGTTTGCCCCGACTGGTAGGAAGCTAAGAATGCATCTGAATAGAGGCGATCGCGGGCAGATCCAGCAAGCGACTTCACCCAAGGGGTTCGGTCCAACACGTCCGCCACTCGCAGCTCGGTATGCGGTAAGACCATCTTCCTTACCCCGGGAATTGCTATGTTGCCGGCAAGGGTGCGTGCTTACCAAGAAATGACAGCACTTTCGCATTGAACTCCTCTGGCTTTTCGAAGTACGCGGAATGGCCCGCGTCTTCCACAATCACCATCTCGGCATTGGGAAGCAGGTCAAGCATCTCTTCTGCCACGCTGACAGGAACGATCGGATCTTCTCGCCCCACGACAACAAGGGTGCTCGTCATGACCTTCCGAAGTTCTGACAAGCGGAGAAGCATCTCAGGTGCGAGGAGCGTAGCGAGGGCATTCCCCCAGTCATGCGCATCAATGTCCCGCGCACTAGGGTTGAAGTGGTTGATCTGCGCATACAGGACCGCTTTCTCGGGGCAGTGGGCCAAGAACCATCGACCCAGCGACCTTTGCTCGATGGACACGGCCCTCTGAGTGAGGCGACGTTCTGCGAGGATTCGGTTGATCTGCGGATGATCGACACCCAAGGTCGAGTCGCAAGCGCAGAGAGCCCAAACGCGCTCAGGATGCTCCAGGCACAGGCGGAGGCCAACCATGCCACCCAATGATTGGCCGACGATCGCAAATCGATCGATGTCCAGTGGAGCAAGCACTGCCAGGACATCGCTCATGAGTTGGTCCATCCCAAACTCATCAAGTGGGGCGACGGATCGCCCAAAACAGCGAAGGTCGATCGTGATGCAGGTGAAAGCCTTGCTGAAGCTCGGAAGCTGCTGCCACCAGGTCGCGCCGTTGGAACCAGCCCCATGAAGAAAGACCACCGCAGGACCGGAACCGCAGAGTTCGAAGTAGATTTTTCTTCCGTTTGAGTTCGCGTACGCCATATCTTGAAAAAATCAGTTGGCGCGAAGGCCCAAGCTCCGAACCAGCGCGCTCCAGCGGTTCAGGTCTTTCACCACCAAGTCGCCATACTGCTTCGGCGTGGTCCTAAGAGGCGTGAGACCTTCGGCGTCGAGTTGTTGCAGCAGCGCTTTGTCGTTCAGCGCCTCGTTCAACGCGGCGTTCAGCTTGTCGACCACCGCCACAGGAGTGCCTTTGGGTGCGGAAAGGCCAACCCACGAGCTCACGGTCAGGTCGGGATACCCAAGCTCGGCGAAGGTGGGGACATCCATCCAAGCAGGGCTTCTCCGAGCACTCGATACAGCGATCACGCGGAGCTTTCCGGATCGAACACTGGCCTGGGCGGCATTGGGAGGAATGATCATCACCGCCACGACGCCGGCGAGCACGTCTTGTAGAGCGGGCGCGCCTCCTTTGTATGGAACATGCGTCAACTGCACCTTGGCCGCCCGCTGCAACAGTTCCATCAGCAGATGGCCAGTGCTGCCTGCGCCCGAGCTGGCGTAGTCGACCGTGCCAGGTGCCGTCTTCGCCTTGGCGAGCAGATCCGACAGACTTGCGATGCCGGAATCGGAGCGGACGATGAGCCACTGCGCCCCTTCGCCAATGGCTCCCACTGGCTCAAAGTCCTTCGCAATATCGAACGGAACCTTGTCGTACATCCCATGCGCAATCGTGTTCAGCATTCCGGTCATGGTCAACGTGTAGCCATCAGGCGCTGCAGAAGCTCCGAATTGCGTTCCGACGATGTTTCCGGCACTCGGGCGGTTGTCTATGACCAGCGGTTGACCCAGCGATGTGGCCATCTTCTGCGCCAACGGGCGCATGATCCTGTCGTATGGGCCGCCCGCTGGCGCTGGCACGACAACTTTGATGGGGTGGGTTGGCCACGCGGTGGTTTGCGCGGTCGCTACGATGCTGCTCAAGCAAGCGATGGCCACGAGTAGCCTCAACATTTTCTCGTCTCCTTTTTATGACCTGCCGTTCTGCGAACTCGAATCTTCCATGTACCGGCTCCTCGATCCCAATTAAATTCTGGCCCTGGCCATCAGCGTTACTAATACCATGGCATTGAACGCTCTCAGCTTGCTCAATCGCTTGCTCACGCGCGGCAAGTTCCGCCAATTGCAGATCGTCCTGAGAGTGGCGGAGCTCGGCAGCATCCAGCGAACAGCAAATGCGATCGGGATCACCCAGTCCGGGGTGACTCAAGCCCTGGCTCATCTGGAGCAGATGCTCGAAGTGAAGCTGTTCGAGCGCCATGCAAGGGGAATGCGACCTACCGCAGCGTGCATTGACCTGCTGCCGGTCGCGCGCCAGCTGATGCTCGGAATCGCGCGAGGCGCTGAGATCGTGGCTGCTCGCCAACAACGCAGCACGGGGTTCGTTCGGCTGCTCGCTTCTTCTTCTGCCATTCATGGACTGCTCGTCCGCGTTCTGCCTCGATTCGCCGAAGCAGAGCCCTCTATCCGCGTGCAACTCGATGAGGCCGAAGGGGAGGATCAGCTGCTCGCTGTCGCGAGAAGCGAAGTCGACCTGGCAGTGTGCAGGCGGCCGGCCGTGTCACCGGAGGGCTGGGCCTTCTACCCGTTGCTTCCAGATCGCTTTGTGGTGGTGGCCCGCTACGCTCATCCGCTTGCGCGCGTGACTTCGGTCAAGGTCGCAGACTTGTCCGACTGGGAGTGGTTGCTCTTGCCGGCCGGCGCGGCGGCAAGGGAGCACTTCGAACAGATCGCTGCGCGGTTCAAGGCGGAACCGACGGGCTTTCCGGTCACCACGCGCGCGCTGCCAATGCTGTTCTGGCTATTGCAAGAGAGGGATCTCCTGGCGCTGCTTCCACTTTCGCTGGTCGCACCGCTGCTTGCGAGTGGACAACTTTGTCAGGTGAATGCGAACGTCGACCTCGGCATCGAGCCACTCGGGATTCTGGCACCACTGCAATTCGGAGAAGCTGCGCGAAGACTTTTCGATTTCCTGCAGGATTCGACGTCGACGATGTGAATTGCCCGCCCCAACGAGCTCCCGCGCCGAGTTCTTCGCTTCCTCCCAGGGCGTATCCAGCACCTGTCCTCACGCCCCCATGCCGAGATTGGCGCACCCCGAGGGCAGGCATCGCTCCCGCTGGCTGGTTGCGGCGGCGGTTCTTCCAAGTTCTGCGGCGCCTGCACCTTGAGTGCAGTTTGTCGACCCTGCC
>NZ_RXFQ01000036.1 GCF_003951285.1 Variovorax beijingensis
CGCGAGCAGTTCCTTGTAGCTGACGCGGGTGACGGCGCCGTCGTCGGCTTCGAAGACGATGGCGGTCTTGTGCTCGACGGGGGTGCCGATGTGGCGGTCCAGGCAGTTGGCGCTGGCGTTGAGCTCGCCGTCGCCGAACCACTCGTAGAACGGCGCCTTCGACTCGTCGAGTGTCTTCGTGAAGGGCCGGGTCCAGTCCAGGTTGTCCTTGGCCAGGCGGCTCCAGAAGCCTTCGAAGTCCTGTTCGGCCTCCCGGCACAGGGCCTCGTAGGCGGCCATGCCGGCAATGCGCGCGCCGGTGCGGGCGCGGGCGTCGGGCGGGAACACGCGGTTCTCGACCAGGACGGATTCGATGGGGTTGGGCATGCTCATGGGTGTTCGGACGCATCGTCCGTCATTGGGTGGTTGGGGTATCCGCTGGAATGCGCAAGGGCCAGTGCCATGGCTCGCCGGTTCACGGCGCCTGCCAGGCGACGTTTCCTGCTTCGAACATCGTGCGCAGCCGCCCGCCCTGGGCAAGGGCATTGACGCCGGCCTGCAGCGCCTGCGCCAGGTCGGTGGCGTCCTTCTTGACCGCCATGCCCACCGCCCAGCCGTTGCGCTGGATGCGCGGCGAGGGCAGCGGCGCAATCGCAAAGCGCGCGTCGCCGCGCAGCACCGACTCGATCTCCGACGCGAGCCCCGCGGCCGCGGCCACCTCGCCGCGCTGCAGGGCGCGCGCGGCCTCGGTACCGTCCTTCGGCTGGGTGTCGAGCTGGTCGCGGTAGGCGCCGTTGTCGGCGCCGATCATGAGCCAGCCCGCGAGCGTCTTGCCGGACACGGCCACCTTCGCATCGCCCAGCGCCGAGAGCGCGTCCAGCTGCGGCAGGCGGTCGAGCCGCCGCGCCAGCACCACGCGCTCGCGGTAGTACGGCGCGAAGATGAGCGCCTGCGGCGTCTCGTCCATCAGCGGGCGGTCGACCGGGACATGCAGCAGCACGTCGGCCGGGCCGAAGCCCAGGTAGTGGCCGCGCCACACCATGTGGCGCAGGTCGTCGCCCATGTTCTCGTCGGCCAGGAAGGGCAGCAGCGAGAGCTTCACGTCGAGCGCACCGGCCAGCGCGCGCGCCAGCTCGATGTCGATGCCCTCGCCGGCCGCGTGGAACGGCGGCATGTCCTGGTAGATCGCCACGCTCAGCGTGCCGCGTGCGCGGATCCGGTCGAGCGCGCCCGCACGCGCCGTGCCGGCGAGCGCGGCCACGCCGGCGGCCGCGGCCCACTGCAGGCAGGCGCGGCGCGACATGCGCGGGGAAGAAGAAGGAGGAGGTGTGTGCATGGCAGCCGTCTCACATCGGCTTGTCGCGCCGCGTCTCCAGGTAGGACTTGATGGCCCAGATCGCCTCCTGGTTCATCGTTCCTTCGAACGGCGGCATGTAGACGGCGCCGTTGCGTGTGCGGCCGCGCCGCACGGTGGTGAGATAGAGGTCGTCGGTCTCCTTCACGCAGGCCGCCTTGCGCGCCGCATCCTTGAGGGTGGCGCAATCGTTGTCGAGCTTGCGCAGGTCGGGCGCGATGCCGCCGGAGATGGCGTCGATGCCATGGCAGCGCGCGCAGTTCTGGTTGTAGGCGGACGTGCCGATCGTGATGGCCCCGCCGTTGCCGCGGAATGGGTTCTCGGCGCGCCACTGCTCGCCGAGCTTCGGCAGCGAGGACGTGTCCACGGCCTGCGGCGTGACATCGCCGTGGGCCCGGGCAGCGCCGGAAAGGGCCATGCCCAGCATCGCCGCCGCCAGCGCGGCGCGGGCCAGGGGCCGCAGGGTTCGTGGATCGGGATTCATCATGTCGGGTCTCCGTTGTAGTGATGGGAACCCGCACAAATTCGCAATCGCTGTGCCAAGGGCCATTGCTTCAAGCGGGAACACAACTTGCCTTGGCTGTAGCGTCCCGGTCGCTGCACAGTGCCCACAAGGGCCGGTTGCTGTGGCATCCTTGCCGCCGCAGCGCCGGGACGGAACACCTGGCCCACGACGGGTGTTCCAAAATGAAGCGACCAGTGAACAGCATTCGAAACTGGCCAGAGACAAGCCGCCCGCAAAAAAGCGGGCCAGGAGACAGCAGATGGTTGATGCCTTTCATGCCCCAGCCAGCCCTTCCCATGGCTGGATCCAGCCATCGGCGCTGGCCGTCACTCCGCCCCAGGCCGGCCGCAGCGAACTGATCCAGCAGTGGCACGAGCGCTGCGCCGCGCTGGGCCTGTCGCGCGTGGAGCGGCCGGACTTCGATCCGCTGCGGCGCAGCGACCTTGTGGTGGCGCGCGAGCGCAACCAGCGGCTGTTCACGCATGCGGCGCCGGTCATGGAGATGCTGCTCGAGCAGATCGTCGACACCGACAGCATGATCGTGCTGGCCGACACCACCGGCACCATCCTGCACTCCGTGGGCGACGACCGGTTCCTGCAGCGCGCCAACAAGGTGGCGCTCACGCCGGGGGTGAGCTGGGCCGAGCATTCCAAGGGCACGAACGCCATCGGCACCACGCTGGTCGAGGAGACGCCGACGGTCGTGCACGGCGGCGAGCACTTCATTCACGCCAACAACTTCCTCACCTGCTCGGCCGCGCCGATCTTCGACCCGCGCGGCGAGATGCTGGGCGTGCTCGACGTCACCGGCGACCAGCGCTCCTACCACCAGCACACCATGGGCCTGGTGCGCATGTCGGCGCGCATGATCGAGAACCAGTGGTTGTCGGACGACTACGGCAACCGCCTGCGGCTGCACTTCCATGGCCGCGCGGAGTTCATCGGCACGCTGCTCGAAGGGATCATCGTGGTGGGCGTGGACGGCAAGATCCTGGGCGCCAACCGCAGCGCGCTGGACCAGCTCGACATGAGCATTGCCGCGCTGCGCATGCAGAGCCTGCCGAGCCTGTTCGGCATCACGGCCTCGGCCGTGTTCGACCACTTCCGCACGCCGCTGCCCACGCCGATGATGCTGCATGCGGCCAACGGGCAGCAGTTCCACGTCAGCGCCCGCTTCAACGGTCCGCAACGCGCGGTGGTGCTGGACATGCCGGTGACCTCGGTGGAAGCGCGCATGCCCACGCCGGCCCACGATGCCGCCGCCGCAGCCGCGCGGCCGCCCTGCCCTTCGGCGCAGGCCCCTTTCTCCGGCCTGCGCTACCTCGACACCGGCGACGCGCAGATCGCGGCCACGCTGCAGAAGGTGCGGCGCGTCATCAACCGCGACATTCCGCTGCTCGTCCTCGGCGAGACCGGCACGGGCAAGGAGCTGCTCGCGCGTGCCGTGCACCAGGACTCGAACCGCGCCCGGCAGCCCTTCGTGGCGGTCAATTGCGCGTCCATCCCCGAATCGCTGATCGAGGCCGAGCTGTTCGGCTACGAGGACGGCGCCTTCACCGGCGCGCGCCGCAAGGGCGCGGTCGGGCGCATCGTGCAGGCCAACGGCGGCACGCTGTTCCTGGACGAGATCGGCGACATGCCGCTGCCCTTGCAGGCGCGGCTGCTGCGGGTGCTGCAGGAGCGCAACGTCACGCCGCTGGGCAGCCTCAAGTCGATCCCGGTGGACATTGCCGTCATCGGCGCCACGCACCGCAACCTGCGCGAGATGATCGATGCGGGCACCTTCCGCGAAGACCTGTACTACCGCCTCAACGGCCTGGTGGTGCGGCTGCCGGCGCTGCGCGAGCGCAGCGACCTGGACGTGGTGGCGCGGCGCATCCTGCTGGCCGAATGCCCGCAGGACACGCCCGGCATCGAGGCCTCGGTGCTCGCGCTCTTCAAGGCCTATGCATGGCCCGGCAACCTGCGCCAGCTCGCCAACGTGCTGCGCACCGCCGCCGTGATGGCCGCGGGCGAAAGCCACATCTGCGAGCACCACTTGTCGGACGACTTCCTGGAGGATGTGCGGCGCGTGCGCTCCCCGGCCGCGCCCGCCGCGGCGGCATTCGCACCCGCACCCTCTCCCGCGCCGGACTTTGCTGCAACGCAGGCGGCCTGCGCCCCTGCCGCGCCCGAGCCCATGCCGCAACCCGTGCAAGATGCCCCCGAACCATCGCCCGCTGCCGCCCCGAGCGCCCCGCGCACGCTCGAGGAAGCCGAGATCGACATGATCCGCAGCGCCCTCGCGGCGGCCGACGGCAACATCTCGGTCGCCTCCAAGCGCCTGGGCATCAGCCGCAACACCATCTACCGCAAGCTGCGCTGGAACAAGGCCGACTGACACAGGCCCTGTGAGGGCCGGGGGGGGAAACCCTGTGCCAGCGCCGCACGGCGCTGTACCAGCCTGGAGCAGTTCGCGCGGGCGGCGCTTTTTTCGGGCCGTTTTCTCGGGGCTTCTCAGGGCAATCCCGCGCTTGCGGCGCGCTTCGCGCAGCGCGCCGCGCGGGCATGCGACTTGCGCCATGCCACCGTACAGCCCACACGAGGAGACTTCATGCAACGGCCGGCCCCCGCGTTCGAGGATTCATGAAAGTCCTGGTCCTCGGCTCCGGCGCGGGCGGCGGTTTTCCGCAGTGGAACTGCAACTGCCGGCTGTGCGCGGGCCAGCGCCAGGGCGTGCTCGATGCCTGCGCGCGCACGCAAAGCTCGATCGCCGTGTCCGCCGACGGCGAATCGTGGGTGCTGCTCAATGCCTCGCCCGACATCGGCCAGCAGATCCGCAGCCACGCCCAGCTGCATCCGCGGCATGGCCTGCGCGACACGCCGATCAAGGCGGTGGTGCTGATGGACGCGCAGATCGACCACGTCGCCGGGCTGCTCGGGCTGCGCGAAGGGCCCCGCATCGACCTCTATGCCACGCCCTGCGTGTTCGAGGACCTGACCACCTCCTTCCCCGTGCTCGGCGTGCTGGAGCACTACTGCGGCACGCGCTGGCACATGCTGGCGGTGGCCGGCACGCAGACGCGCGTCGACTTCGGCGTGGCCGGCTTTCCCTCGCTGCGTTTCACCGCCGTGGCCATTCCCGGCAAGGCGCCGCCCTATTCGCCGCACCGCCGCGAGCAGGCCGTGGGCGACAACATCGCGCTGCTGATCGAGGACCTGCAGAGCGGCCAGCGCCTTTTCTACGCGCCGGGCCTGGCCGAGGTCGGCCCCGAGGAGCTGCGCTGGATGCACGACGCCGACTGCCTGCTGCTGGACGGCACCTTCTGGACCGAGGACGAGATGCGCCACGCCGGCCTGGGCACCCGCACCGCCAGCGACATGGGCCATCTGCCGCAGACCGGCACCGGCCCGCGCGCCGGCATGGTGGATGCGCTGCTGGCCACGCCGGCGCGGCGCAAGGTGCTGATCCACATCAACAACAGCAACCCGATCCTCGATGCCGCGAGCGCGCAGCGCCAGCTGCTCGAACGCCATGGCATCGAGGTGGCCTACGACGGCATGGAGATCGCGCTGTGACCGGGCGGCGCCTCCTGGCGGCGGTGCTGCTGACGGGCATGGCGCTGGCGGCGCAGGCGGGCGTGATGACGCGCGCCGCGCTGCAGCGGCATTTCCCGCCGCCGTGGACCGTGGGCGAGAAGGACGCGCAGCTGCCGGTCTGGCCGATCTTCAAGCAGGACATGACCAGCCCGGTGCTCGCGGGCTACGTCTTCGAGTCGACCGACCTGGCGCCGATCCCCGGCTTCTCGGGCACGCCGATCAACCTGCTGGTGGCGCTGGATGCGAAGGGCGCGTTCCTCGACGTGCGCGTGCTCTCGCACCACGAGCCGGTGTTCCTCGAGGGGCTGGGCGAAGGGCCGCTGCTGCGGTTCGCCGAGCAGTACAAGGGGCTGTCGCTGCGGCAGAACATCAAGATCGGCTCCAACGCCAACCGCGGCGAGCAGCACGGCAGCGCCAACGTCTACATCGACGGGGTCGCCAAGGCCACCGCGTCGGTGCGCATCCTGCACCAGAGCCTGCTGGCATCGGCGCTGCGCGTGGCGCGCGCCCGGCTCGGCTTTGCCGCGGGCAGCGACCCGGCCCTGCTGGCGCGCGTGCGGCGCGACGGCTTCCGGCCGATGGACTGGGACGCGCTGCTGCAGGCCGGGCTGGTGCAGCGCGTGCGGCTCTCGCGCGGCCAGGTGGAACGGGCCTTCGCGGGCACGGGCGTCGAGGAGGCAGAGGGCACCGGCGCGGCCTCCGGCGAGACCTTCAGCGAGCTGTACCTGGCCTACCTGAACGTTCCGGCCGTGGGCCGCAACCTGCTGTCGGAAGCGGGCTGGCAGCACCTGCTCGGCCGCATCGACGAGGGCGACCATGCGCTGCTGGCGATCGCCACCGGCCGCTACACCTTCGTGGGCGACCGCTTCGTGCGCGGCGCCGTGCCGGACCGCCTGACGCTCAGGCAGGGCGAGCTGCCGCTGGAGCTGCGCGACCTCGACCTGGACGATCCGCTGCGGCTGCCGGCCGCGCTGCGGCGCGCCGATGCCAAGGTCTTCCGCGTCATCGGACCGGCCGGCCTGGACCCGGCCCGGCCGCTGGACTTTGCGCTGCGCGTGACGCGCGAGAAAGGCATGCTCTACGGCGAGCGGGTGAGCCGCGACTTCGCCCTGCCCTACCGGCTGCCGGTCGACCAGGTGATTGCGCCGCAGGACGAGGCCAAGGGCTGGCAGGCCGTGTGGCATGCGCGCGCCTGGGAACTGGCGGTGCTCGCGGGCGCGCTGGCGCTGCTGGCGGTGGTGCTGGCGCGGCCGCGCTGGATCGTCGCCACGCCCGCGCGCCTGGCGCGCTTTCGCACCGGCTACCTGGTCTTCACGCTGGTCTTCATCGGCTGGTTCGCGCAGGGCCAGCTCTCGATCGTCCACGTCACCGCCGCGATCCAGGCGCTGGCGGCCGGGCGCTCGCTGGGCTTCCTGCTGTACGACCCGATGAGCGTGGCGCTGTGGGCCTTCGCCGCGCTCACGCTGGTGGTCTGGGGACGCGGCACCTTCTGCGGCTGGCTCTGCCCCTTCGGTGCGCTGCAGGAACTCGCGGCGCAGCTCGCGCGGCGCGCGGGCCTGGGCAAGCGCCTGCGGCCGCACCGCGACCTCGATGCGCGGCTCAAGCGGCTCAAGTACGCGGTGCTGGCCGTCGTGCTGATGCTGGCGGCCGTCTCGCCGGCGTGGACCGACCGGGCGGTCGAAGTCGAGCCCTTCAAGACCGCGATCACGCTGAACTTCGTGCACGCCTGGCCCTTCGTGGCCTGGGCAGGCGGCCTGGTGCTGCTGAACCTGGTGCTCTACAAGGGCTTCTGCCGCTACCTGTGCCCGCTCGGCGCGGGGCTCAAGCTGCTCGGGCATGCGCGGCTGCTGAAGTGGATTCCGCGCCGCGCCGAATGCGGCACGCCCTGCCAGACCTGCCGGCACCGCTGCGAGTACCAGGCGATCAAGCCCGACGGCGCGATCGTCTATGGCGAGTGCTTCCAGTGCCTGGACTGCGTGGCCATCCACGACAGCCCGCAGCGCTGCGCGCCGCTGATCGCGCGCGGGCGCCAGCGGGTGATTCCGGTGCACGCGGCGGCCGCCGTCCGGAGTGCGGCATGAAGCGGCGCCGGCTGCTGCGCCTGTCGCTCGGCCTGGGCGCGCTGGCCGGTGGCGCGGCCCTGGCGCCGGCCGTCACCGCGCTGCACTGGGGCCGGCGCGACCTGCTGGGCTTCGGCACCGCGCTGAGCCTGCAGGCCGGGCACGAGCGCCGGGCGGTCGTGGAACGCGCGCTGGACGAGGGCGTGGCGCTGCTGCGCCGCATCGAGGCGCAGATGAGCCTGTTCGACCCCGGCAGTGCGCTGTCGCGGCTGAACCGCGAGGGCCGGCTGGCCTCGCCGCCGGCAGAGCTGCTGGCGGTGCTGCGCATCGCGCACGAGGTGTCGCGCGAGAGCCGCGGCGCCTTCGACGTGACGGTGCAGCCGCTGTGGGAGGCCTTCGCGGCCGCCCGGCGCGAAGGCCGCCTGCCGGACGCGCGGGCAGTGGCGGCGGCGCGCGCGCGGGTCGACTGGCGCGCGCTCGATGCGCGGCGCCGGCTGGTGCGCTTCGACGCGCCGGGCATGGCCGTGACGCTCAACGGCATCGCGCAGGGCTACGCGGCGGACTGCGTGCGGCAGGCGCTGGCGGCGCGCGGCATCCGGCATGCGCTGGTCGATGCCGGCGAGTTCGCGCCGCTCGGGCTGCGCGGCGGCACGCGGGCCTGGTCGCTCGGCATCGCCGACCCGCAGGCCGAATCCGCGCTGATCGCGCGGCTGCTGGCCGACGGGCGCTGCGTGGCCACCTCGGCCGACAGCCAGGCCTTCTTCAGCGCCGACCGCCGGCACCACCACATCGTCGATCCGCACACCGGCTATTCGCCGCCGGCCCTGTCGGCCGTGACGGTGGCGGCGCCCAGCGGCGCGCTGGCCGATGCGCTCACCAAGGTGTTCTTCGTTGCGGGGCCAACGGAAGCGCGGCAGGTCGCGCGCCAGTGGCAGGTCGATGCGCTGTGGGTCGACAAGGCCGGGCGCTGGGAGGCCACGCCCGGCCTGCAGATCGAGCCGGCCGCGGGGCGGCCGATGCTGTAGCGCCCGAGCCGCTCAGGCGGGCTTGGGCGCCCAGGCCATGCACCAGCCCTTGGCCGCGATCTGCTTGCGGCCGAACATCGCGCAGCCCGCCCAGGCATCGGAGGGCGTGCCCTGCCACATCGCGCAGTTCACGCACTCCTGCGTGGCCGCATGGCGCGGGTACTTCTTCTTGTCGACGCTCTTGGTGTCGTGCCTGTAGCCCAGCTGCACCGAAGTCTCGTCGCCTTCCTCGGCGCGCGGCGGCGCGGCCAGCACGCGCACCGGCAGCGCCGCCAGCAGGCAGGCGCCCCCGGCCGCGCGGCCGACGAACTCCCGGCGGGAGGCGCCGCGGCGCCCTTCGCTGTTGCGATCCGTCATGCCGCCTCCTTCAGTTGGACGCCACGCGGGCCTCGCCCGCCCGGGCGCTGCGCGTCGCGCCGGCGGAAGGGATCTTGAAGACCCACACCATGCCGCCCTGCTCCAGCAGGTTGACCTTCTTGGCCACCTCGCCGCCCCACAGCGGCACCGCGCCGCCCCAGCCCGAGACCACGGCCACGTACTGCTCGCCGCCCTGCTGCCAGGTGACCGGCGGCGCGACCACGCCCGAGCCGGTCTGGAACTCCCACAGCACCTTGCCGGTCTTGGCGTCGGCCGCCTTCAGGTAGCCCTCGGGCGTGCCCCAGAACACCAGGTTGCCGCCGGTGGTGAGCACGCCGCCCCACAGCGGCGCGCCGTTCTTGATCTCCCAGGCGATCTTGCCGCTCTTGGGATCGATCGCGCGCAGCGCGCCGATGTAGTCCTCGTTGAGCGGCTTGATGGTGAAGCCCGAGCCGAGGTAGGCCGCGCCCTTCTTGTAGGCCACGGGTTCGTTCCAGATGTCCATGCCCCATTCGTTGGCGGGCACGTAGAACATCCTCGTGTCGGGGCTGTAGGCCATCGGCATCTGGTTCTTGCCGCCCAGGAAGCCCGGCGCCGCGAAGACCGAGTTGCCCTTCTTGCCGTCGGCGCTGGCGATGGGGTCGCCCGGGCGGTTCTCGGGCACGAAGTTCGGGCGGCCGGTCTTCAGGTCGATGCCGTTGGCCCAGGTCGTCTTCTTCACGAAGGGGAAGGCGTTCAGCAGCTGGCCGGTGGTGGCGTCGTTCACGTAGAAGTAGCCGTTGCGGTCGGCCTTGCCGCCCACGCGCCGGCCGTCCATGTCGAAGGTGACGAACTCGTTCACGCCGTCGAAGTCCCAGCTGTCGCTGGGCGTGTTCTGGTAGTGCCACTTGATCTGCCCGGTCTTCACGTCGATGGCCACGGTCGCGCACGAGAACAGGTTGTCGCCCTTGCGCAGGTGGCTGTTCCATGGCGCCGGATTGCCGGTGCCGAAGTAGGCCAGGCCGGTCTTGGGATCGAAGGTGCCGCCCAGCCAGGTGGCGGCGCCGCCGGTCTTCCAGAGGTCGCCCGGCCAGCTCTTGTTGACGGTGCCCGAGACGCCCGCCTCCTTCTTGTTGCCGTCGTTGTCGTAGGTGTAGCCCATGTGGCCTTCCACCGTGGGACGCGACCACACCATGCTGCCCGTCCTGGCGTCGCGCGCCTCGACGCGGCCGACGATGCCGAACTCGCCGCCCGACACGCCCGTGAGGATCAGGCCGTTGGCGATGATCGGCGCCGCGGTGGCCGAGTAGCCGGCCGCGTAGTCGTCGATCTTCTCCTTCCAGACCACGTCGCCGGTGTTCTGGTCGAGCGCCACCAGCTGCGCGTCGAGCGTGGCGAAGATCACCAGGTTGTCGTACAGCGCCGCGCCGCGGTTGACCACGTCGCAGCAGGGCATGATGCCCTCGGGCAGGCGGTGCTCGTACTTCCACAGCTTCTTGCCGGTGATGGCGTCGAGCGCGTAGATGCGCGAGTACGAGGCGGTGACGAACATCTTGCCCTTGTGGATCACGGGCTGCGCCTCCTGGCCGCGCTGCTTCTCCCCGCCGAAGGAGAAGGCCCATGCCGGCGCGAGCCGGGACACGGTGCCGGTGTTGACCTGCTTCAGCGGCGAATAGCGCTGGCCCTGGGTATTGACCCCCCAGGTCAGGACGTTGCCGTTCGCCGTGGCTTCGGACTGGATCATCTTGTCCGTGACTTGCGCGCCGGCACTGCCGGCCGCGGCCAGGCCGATGGCCATGAGCGCGTTCAAGAGCTTCAATTGCATGTGATGTCTCCTCGTGGGTGTGGGTAGCGGCTCGGGCGTGCCACGCGGGCATGCCTTCACGGGAGTCCAGGGCAATCTCCATGCCACGCGCGATGCGGCCTTCCAGGGGCTCTTGCGCGCATCGCGCGGACCGCCGGCCGCGGGTTTTCCCGCTGCGTTGCTACAAGGTCGAACAGCGCACGCGCCGCCACCGTTGCATCCCGGCGCAGTGATCGCCGGAAGGCTCCGGCCGTGCAACGGGTGGCTGCGGCAGGGTGCTAGGTGCCGGCCCTGCGCGCGGTCTTCATCGCCATCGCGGCAAGCAGCGCAGCCGTTGCCAGCAGTGCAAGCTCGATTCCCGCGAACACCCAGTCCGCCTCGCGAATGCTGGCGAACAGTTGGCGGCCGCCGACGCACAGGTTCCACAGCGGCAGCGCCGCGCACAGCACGGCAGCGGCGCCGAACTGTTCCGGCCATGCGCGCTGGACAGGCCTTGCGCCCGCGTGGAAGAGCATCAGCGCCCACACGGCGAAGAACAGGTGGATTTCCCACCCGCGGCGATCCGCGAGCTCCGCCGGCAGCAGGCGGTTGCCCCAGAGAAACGCCGCCATCGCCACGGGAAGTCCCGCGATGGCCGCGACGTTGAGCCGCTCCACCCAGCGGCGACCGGCCGGCACGCGTTCAGGATCGGCCCGCTTGGCGCGCCGCTTGACGGTCCACAGCACGAGCCCCGTCGCCACCATGGCCGCGCCGGCCAGGCTCGCCATGAAGTACAGCCAGCGCACCGTGGTGCCGGCAAAGCGCGCCATGTGCAGGCCGTAGAGCACGCCGCGCGTCTCCGCGGCCGGGCCCGAGCGGTCCTTGACCTGCCGCAATGCGCCCTGCGGACCTTCGAACGCCAGGTAGCGCGGGCTGACGGACACGCGCGACGCCTCGCTGCGCACGACCTTCACGCGCGATGCGGCGTCGCCCGGGTGATCGACGACCAGGCGCGCCACGCTGCCGAGGCCCCAGCGCCGCTCGGCCTCGCGCACCATCGCGCCCACATCGGGCAGCGGTGCCGCCGTGCCGCCCGGCGTGCCCGGCGGCATGAGCGCCGTCATTTCGGCGCGCAGCGATTGGCGCGCCTGCGCCGCATCGGGCGCGCTGTCCAGGCCCCAGGGCATGTACAGCGTCATCAGCGTGATCAGGCCGGTGTAGGTGATCAGCAGGTGAAAGGGCAGCACCCACACCGACAGCATGTTGTGTGCATCCAGCCAGGAGCGCGCGCCCTTGCCGCGACGGAAGGTGAAGAAGTTGGTGAAGATCTTCTTGTGCGTGATCACGCCACTGACGATCGCGACCAGCATGAACATGGTGGCCAGGCCCACCAGCCAGCGCGCCGCGACCCGCGGCAGGTAGTGCAGCGAAAAATGAAAGTAGTAGAAGAACTCTCCGCCGGTGGTCTCGCGCGCATGCAGCGGCTTGCCGCTCAGCGGATCGAGCATGGCCCTGCCGTCGCTGGCGCCGGCACGCCACGATGCGGCGACCACGTTCCTGCGTTCGTCCGCCAGGTCGATCACCCATTGGGAGGCGCCCGGTGCGAGCCCCTGCAGGCTTGCGATGGCCAGCGCAGCGCTCGCGGCCGCGTCGGGCAACTGCGCGAGCGCCGGCACTTCGGGCCGCATCCACTGGGAGATCTCCTCCCGGAAGTAGCTCACCGCGCCAGTGAGGAACATCGCGTAGAGAACCCAGCCGAACACGAGGCCGGTCCAGGTGTGCAGGCGGGCCATCGACTGGCGCAGGCTCTTTGCCGCGGTCGTCATGCCCCCGGCCCCCGCCAGACCCAGCACGCCGCCGCCAGCAGCGGCAGCGCGGCCAGCGCCAGACCCAGCCACGCCCGGCGCGCGCTGCGTGCCGCAAACACCCAGATGACCGCGGCCGCGTACGCCACGAAGCTGGCCTGCATGCCTGTGAGCACCGCCTCGACGGTGCCCATGGGCAGCGCCAGCGCCGCGACGCTGGTCAGCACCGCGAGCGCATAGCCGCCGAACAGCGCTGCCGCGATCCGCGACAGGAGTGCGCCTCGGGCACGCCGCACGGCGCCACGCGTCGCCCGCATCAGAAGCGGTAGAGCGCGCTCAGGTTGGCGGTGCGCTCCGCGCTGCGGTAGCAGATGCTGCCGTTGCAATCCATCAGCGACTGCTTGTTCAGCAGGTTGTTGAGGTTGAGCGAGACGCGCCAGGGGCCGCGGTCGAAGCCGAGCGCCAGGTCGACCATCGCGATGCCCGGGTTCGTGATGTTGGCGTTGCCGGTGTCCCAGGCCGAACGCGCCTTGCCGAGGTAGCGCACGCCGAGGGCGGCAAACGCGCGGGTCGAGCCGCCCACCGGGAACGAATACTTGCCCCACACCGATGCGCTGTGCTTCGGCGCGCTCATCTGCGGCAGGCCCAGGTCGCCGTCGTTGCTGCGCGTGATGCGGGTGTCCAGGTAGGTGTACTGGGCGATCAGGCTGATGTTGCTGGTCACATCGGCACGGGCTTCGAGCTCGAGCCCGCGCGACCTGACCTCGCCGGTCTGGATGACTTCCCCGGGCGCCTGCGGCGCTGCCGTGGTCACGTTGCTGCGCACGATGTCGAACACCGATGCCGTGTAGCTGGCGTTCTTTCCGGTCGGCTGGTAGCGCACGCCGGCTTCGATCTGCCGGCCCTTCGAAGGCTTCAGCAGGTTGCCGTTCAGGTCCTTGCCGATCTCCGGCGAGAAGGAGGTGGCGTAGTTCGCATAGGGCGCCCATCCGGACTCGAACAGGTACACGACACCGACGCGGCCGGTGGTGGCGCTGGCCGAGGTGTCGTAGATCTCGCTGCTGTCGCCGGTCCGGCCGAACGTGCGGGTGCCCGTGGCGTCCGCCTTGTCATGCCGCACGCCGGCCGTGAGAACCCAGCGGTCCCATTTGATCTGGTCCTGCAGGTACAGGCCCACCTGCTTCGATGGCACCCTGTCGACATACGGGTCGGCGGCCGGCGCGAGCGGCTGGTGCGTGTACACGGGCGCGAACAGGTTCATCGGCGCCAGCAGGGGGCGGTCGTAGGGGAACTCGTCGGTGGTGCGCGACTTGGCGTAGTCCACGCCCGCCAGCACTGTGTGCGCGAGCGGCCCGCTGCCGAAGCGCGCCTGCACGCGCGTGTCCAGCAGCAAGCCCTTCCAGTGCGTCTCGCGCGGCGAGAAGCTGCGGTTGAGCGTGTAGCCGTCGGCGCGCAGGCCGCGCGGGAACACGTTGGTCTCCGAGCGGTCGAGCTCGCTGTAGCGCATGCTCTGCTGCATCGACCAGGTGTCGTCGAAGCTGTGCTCGAACTCGTAGCCGAGCATCTTGTTGTCGCGCCGCCAGCGGTTGTCGTAGCCGCCGATGTTCACGCGCGGGCTCGGCTGGCCGAACACGCCGGGCTGCTCCAGCTGGTTCTGCCAGGCGTAGGCCTGGTTGTCCTTCTGGTAGCGCCCGAGCAGCGTCAGCTTGGTGCTGGCGCTGGGCTGCCATGTGAGGGCGGGCGCAATGTAGAGCCGGTTGTCGCGGTCATGGTCCAGGCGGGTGTTCGAATCGCGCCCCAGCACCGTGAGGCGGTAGGTCCATTCGCTGCGGCTGTCCAGTGCGCCGCCGATGTCGGCCTTCAGCTGCTTGCGGTTGTACGTGCCGTACTCGATGCCGATCTCGCGCACGGTCTCCGCCGTCGGCCGCTTGCTCACGGCATTGACCATGCCGCCCGGCGGCATCTTGCCGTACAGCACCGACGCCGGCCCGCGCAGCACTTCCAGCCGTTCGAGGCCGTAGGGCTCGATGGGCGCGGCATAGGAGCGCCCGGAGGTCAGCAGGCCGTCCATGAAGACGCCGGCGGTGCCGAGCTCGAAGCCGCGCAGCAGCGAGAACTCGTCGACCGCCCAGGGCTTGAGGTTGGGCGTGACGCCGGCGGTGTAGCGCAGCGCCTCGTCGAGCGACTCCGCCTTGCGGTCGCCGATTTCGTCGGCGGTGATCACGGAGACGGACTGCGGGTTCTCGATCAGCGCCGTGTCGGTCTTGGTGGCCGTGGCGCTGCGCCTGGCGACATAGCCGTTGACGCGGCCCGTGGACGTTTCGCGCTCGGGCGCGGCGGTCACCGTGATGGGTGCCAGCGTGGCGGCGCTGTCGGCCGCGCCGCTGCGCACCACGGGCGCCGCCGTCTTGCGCAGCGCGTAGGCACCGCTGCCCTGCCCCGTCACTTCGTAGCCGCTGCCGCGCAGCACCTGCTCGAAGCCTTCCTGCGCCGTGTAGCGCCCCCGCAGCCCGCCGCTTCGCAGCCCGGCGAGCATGCCGGGCTCGAAGATCAGCTGGACGCCCGTGGCGGCCGCGAACTGCGCCAGCACGTCGGCGAGCGTGCCGCCGGCGATGGCGTACTGGCGCGCGCCGGCGCCCGCCGGCTCGGCCGCGCACACGGGCACTGCAAGCAGTGCCAGCGCGCCGGCCCCGCCCCATGCCGCATGCATGGCAGCGGTGGTGATGGCGGCCGTGATTTTTCCGGTGTGCCGGTGCCGGCGTGCGCTGTGCTGCGATCCCATGGGTCTGCGTCCTGTGATGTCTGTGATGGCGGTCGGCGCATCGGCATCGATGCGTCATTCCTTCTCACACCGGACGAAACAGAAAAAGTGATCACTCCCGGGCGGAATTTTTTGCTGGGCCGGCTAACGCGGCGCCACCGTGACCCAGTAGCGGGTCGTCTGCTCGATGCGCAGCGGCAGCGAGCGCGCCAGCAGCGCGAGCCCGGCATCGGTGTCGGCCAGGGACACGGCGCCGGACACGCGCAGCTCGGCCACCGCGGGATGGCAGCGCAGCACGCCGCTGCGGTAGCGGCTCATTTCGGCGACGACATCGGCCAGGCGCATGCTTCTCGCGAGCAGCATGCCTTGCTCCCAGAGCGCGGCGCTGTTCTCGACAGTGGCCTCGGGGCCGATGCGCCCGGCCTCGAAATCGACCTGCGCGCCGGCGCGCAGCATGCGCGAGGCGCCGTCCACGGGACGTACTTCGACGGCCTCTTCGAACACCGCGACGCGCGTGGTGCGCTCGTCGAGCCGGCGCACGCTGAAGCGCGTGCCCAGCGCGCGCACGGTGCCCTGCGGCGTCTGCACCAGGAAGGGCCGGTAGGTGGGCGACGGGTCGGCGTGCGTGGCGACGAGGATCTCGCCCGCCTGCAGGCGGATGCGCCGTTCGGCGGCGGTGAAGACGATGTCCGCCGCGCTCGCGGTGTTGAGCACCAGGCGCGAGCCGTCGGCCAGCGTCATCGACCTGCGCTCGCCCGTGGCCGTTGCAACATCGGCGGCCCACTCGCGCCAGGGCATGTGCCGCCACGCGAGCCAGCCGGCCGGCGCGGCAATCAGCAACGCGCCCAGCATGCCCATGCCGCGGCGGCGGCTGGGTCGCAGCTGCAAGGCCTGGAAGGCCTCCTTGCCGATGCCCGCCGGCACTTGTGCGAACACCCCCAGCAGGGCCTCCGCCCGCGCCCAGGCCTCGCCGTGCGCCGGGCTCTGCTCGCGCCATCGGTTGAAGTTCGCCTGGGCCTTCTGGGCGTCGTCGCCGTAGCGCAGCCTCATCATCCAGTCGGCCGCCTCGCTCAGGAGCGCGGGGTCCGGGCGGGCCTGCGCCCCCGTCGGCTGCTGGCTGCTCATCGCACCGCTTCGCTCACGCGACCGACATGCAGGCGACCAGCGCCTTGTGGATGTGGCGGCGCACCGTGATCACGGGCATGGCCATGCGCTCGGAAATCTGCTGCAGCGTCAGCTCGTCGAACTGCGCCAGCAGGAAGACCTGCCGCGTGCGGCCCGGAAGGCCGGCCAGCATGGCCTCGATGCGCAGCAGCGATTCGATGATGAGCATCCGGGCCTCTGGCGACGGCGCCTCGGGCTCTGGCAGATGCGCAATCGCTTCCAGGTAGGCCCGCTCCACCTCGCGCCGGCGCCAATGGTCCGCCACCAGCCCCTTGGCGACATGGGTCAGGAAGGCGCGCGGCTCATGCCCGAGGCTGGCGGTGCGCGAGGACGCCATCAGCCGCACGAAGGTGTCGTGCGCCAGGTCGGCCGCATCGCAGGCGTCGCCCAGGCGGCAGCGCAGCCATGCCAGCAGCCAGCCGTGGTGGTCGCTGTAGAGAACTTCGATGGGCTCGGGAGGACGGGTGGCCGCGGGCATGGAACGGTTCCGGCAAGCGGATCCGAAGAAGTGGATGAGAATCGTTTACAAGTATATTGCCAAGCGTCATCGGATCGGGCGGCGGCGATCACCCGGCGCTCGCCTTCATCACCGCATCTATGCGCGGTGCCGAACAGACGCAGTCCGCGCCGGCAGTCATTGTGGCCGGCGTAGC
>NZ_RXFQ01000037.1 GCF_003951285.1 Variovorax beijingensis
ATAGCCGCGGAAGGTGCCGCTGCCGTCGCTGGCCTGGATGCGGATGCGGTGCGTGGCGCCGGGTTCTTGTTCCTGCATGCGAGTTTCTCCGTTCAAGGGTTGGATGCTGCGGGCCGCGCGCTCACTGCACGCATTCCGGGTGCCGCGTCGTCACCTGGTAGTAGCCCGAATGAAAGACCAGCGGCTCGCCGTCGAAGCGGTCGTAGCGCTCGACCTCGCCGATGAAGATCAGGTGGTCGCCGCCGTCGTACTGCTTCACGTTGCGGCAGACGAAGCGGGCGATGACGCCATTGAGCAGCGGCACGCCGGCCGTGCCCTCGCAGCAGTCCACCCCGCCGAACTTGTCCGCCTGCGGCGTCGAGAACTGGCGCGACAGGTGATGCTGGTGGGCCGCCAGCACATTGATCGCGAAGTGGCTGGCGCCGGTGAAGTCGCCCACGCTCGGCGCCTGCCGCGCCAGGCTCCACAGCACCAGCGGCGGATCCAGCGAGACCGACGAGAACGAGTTGGCGGTCATGCCCACGCGGCGGCCGTCGATGGCCCGGGTGGTGATGACGGTCACGCCGGTGCTGAACTGCCCGAGCGCCTTGCGGAAGTCGCGCCGGTCGAAGCGGTCGACAGCGGCCTCGCGCGCCCGGGTTTCCAGAAAACGGTCGGCCTCGGCGGCATCGAACCACCAGGGCGCGAAGGCACGCGGGTCATCGAAGCCGTTGACGATGGTGCTCGCCACGGCGGGCATGTGGGTGGCGCTCTGCAGCAGCTTCAGCACGTGCGGCTTCGGCGCGGCGAGCAGGCTGTGGGTCCAGCCGGTGGCCCAGCGGGCATAGCCTTCCCAGTAGCGGTCGAAGGTCTGCTGCATCCACGCGGCGTCGAACGGCGCATCGCCGTTTTCGAGGATCCGCTTCAGGTAGATGTCGGCGCATTTGGCCGCGTTGTTCGCGCCCTGCCCGGTGATCGGATCGTTGAGCACCACCGCGTCGGCCAGGCCCAGCACCTTGCGCCCGGAGGGCAACATGACCACCGGCTTGCGCACCGCCGGCGCGAAGCGGCCCGCGAGGATGCCGTTGTCGTCGGTCAGCTCGATGTCCGTGCAGCGCTCGGCCTCCCAGGGCAGGAAGGTCTCGAGGATCCACTTGCTGCGCGCGAGGTGCTCCTGCGGCGTCTTCACGTCTGCCCAGCAGTCCATCGGCCCGCCGGGCACGCCCTCGAACACCATGATCTCGCAGGGCCCCGTCGTGGTCAGCGCCGGGAACACGAAGTATTCGCCGACGCCGGGAATCAGGTTGAAGCATACGCGCGCGTACGGCAATGCGGGCTTCATTCCCCTCACATAGGTGAGCGCCAGTGCGCGCTGGGGCTGGTCGAAGGGCGAGTGCTCTGCGTCATGCTCGAACAGCTGCGAGATCTCGCCCTTGCCGCTGGCGACGACCACGAGATCGTGCGTTGCAGCGCAGGCCTCCAGCGCGGCGAGCCCCACCTCCTGCAGCACCAGCCGGCCGCCGCGCTTCTCGAACTCGGCCATCCAGGCGGGTATCTTGAGCCGCTGGTCGACCGACTGCGCGGGTCCGTCGAGCCGCGCGCTCCATTCGATGGCCTTGCCGCCTTCGGGGTTGCGCACCGCCATGCCGATGCCTTCCACGACGGGACATTCGTGCGCCCACCAGTCCAGCCCCAGCTCGCGCTCGGTCTGCAGCGCGGTCTCGAACATGCACTGGCTCGACATCACCGGCCCCTCGAGGATCTCCCGTGCCGTGCGGTTCGAGAAAACCGTCACCTCGTGCCCCGCGCGCTGCAGGCCGAGCGCGAGCTGCATGCCGGACTGGCCGGCGCCGACGATGGCCACGCGTCGCTTCATGCCTTCGCTCCAGGCTATGCGACAGCCGTGCAGGTTTCGATGTAGCGCTGCGCTTCCGCGGGATCCGCGAACCACGGGAAGAAGGTGCGCGGATCGTCGAAGCCGTTGGCAAAGGCGCTGGCCAGCGGCGGTATCGCACCGGCGCTGCCGAGCAGCGTGAGCACATGGGGCGGCGGCGGCGCGAGCAGCATGTTGGTCCACTGCGTGACCCATTGCGCGTAGCCGAACCAGTAGCGGTCGAAGGTCTGCTGCATCCACGCCGCATCGGCCGCGCCGTCGCCGCGCGCGAGGATGCTTTTTAGATAGGTGTCGGCGCACTTGGCCGCGTTGTTGGAGCCCTGCCCGGTGATCGGATCGTTGAGCACCACCACGTCGGCCAGGCCCAGCACCTTGCGCCCGGATGGCAAGGTGGCCACCGGCTTGCGCACCGTCGGCGCGAAGCGGCCCGCGAGAATGCCGTTGTCGTCGGTCAGTTCGATGTCCGCGCAGCGCTGGGCCTCCCACGGCGTGAAGGTGTCGAGGATCCACTTGCTGCGCGCGAGGTGCTCCTGCGGCGTCTTCACGTCCGCCCAGCAGTCCATCGGCCCGCCGGGCACGCCTTCGAACACCATGATCTCGCAAGGCCCCGTCGTGGTCAGCGCCGGGAACACGAAGTATTCGCCCACGCCGGGAATCAGGTTGAAGCACACGGCCGAGTGCGGCTCGCGCGGCGCCATTCCCTTCACATAGGTCAGCGCCAGCGCGCGCTGCGGCTTGTCGAAGCTCGACTTGTGGGCATCGCGCTCGAAGAGCTTCGAGATCTCGCCCTTGCCGCTCGCCACCAGCGTGAGGTCGTGGCTTTGCGTGCAGGCTTCGAGCTCGTCGATGCCCGCGTCCTTGAAGACGAGTTCACCGCCCTTCTTCTGGAACGCATCCATCCAGGCGGGGATCTTCACGCGCTGGTCGACCGACTGCGCGCTCGAATTCAGCCGCGCGGCCCAGTCGATGGCCTTGGCGCCCTTCTGCTCGGGATGCGGCACGGCCAGGCCGATGCCGTCCACCGTGGGGCAGTCGTGCGCCCACAGGTCCAGGCCCAGGTCGCGCTCGATCTGCAGCGAGGTGTGGAACATGCACTGGCTCGACATGACCTTGCCGCGGCGGATGTCCTCGCCCGTGCGGTTGCTGAACATCGTGACCTCGTAGCCTGCGGCGAGCAGCCCGAGCCCCAATTGCAGGCCCGACTGGCCCGCGCCGACGATGGCGATTCGTTTCATTTCATGCTCCTTGATGCTCCGGGTGGAGCGGGTCAGTCCATCAGCTTGGGAATGGCGGGCACGGCCTGCTCGGGGCCCATGGCGGAGTAGCCGCCGTCCACCGCGTAGTCGGCGCCGGTCACGAAACTGGCATGGTCCGAACACAGGAACAGCACCACCTGCGCCACCTCGTCGGGGTCGCCCACGCGCCCGAGCAGATGGAAAGGCGCGGCCACGCGGTCGGTCTTGGCGCGGTCGCCGTTGGTGAGCCGGTTCATCACGGCCGACCAGGTCCAGCCCGGCGACACGCTGTTCACGCGGATGCGGTCCGGCGCCAGGTCCATCGCCATGTTGCGGGTGAGCTGCGCCATGGCGGCCTTGCTCACCGGATAGAGCCAGCGCCCCGTCTGCGCCACGCGCGACGAGATGCTCGTGAAATTGACCACCGCCCCGCCGCCGGCCGCGACCATGTGCGGATGCACGGCCTGCAGCATCGCCACCGCACTGGCCACGTTCACGTTGAACGAAGCGAGCCAGTCGGCGCGCGGCGACTTGAAGCCGTCGTCCAGGTAGGAGCACGCCAGGTTGACGAGAAAGTGCACGCCGCCGTGCCGCACGGCGGCCTCGGCCACGCAAGCCTGCACCTGCGCGTCGTCGGTGATGTCGGTGCGCACGAAGCGCACGCCGGCGCCGAGCGAATCCGCCAGCGCCTGGCCGTTGGCGGCATCGATGTCGGCAACGACGACCTTCGCACCCGCCGCGTGCAGCGCGCGCACCACGCCGGCGCCTATCAGTGTGGAGCCACCGGTGACGATGGCGCTCTTGCCCTCGAGTCCCTTGAACATGGCGCTTGCTCTCCTCGGTTCGGTAGGGCAGGCCGGGATGGCCTGTGTGGGAGCGAACGTTACGAGGCAGCGGGCCTTCGGCGAGTCCCGCAAACGCAGCGCCTGTCCCTGGCGCGCAGCTTTTATCGAGGGCTGGTCCGAATTGTGGCCGGGGATGGTTTTTGCTAGGGTGGCCTCGCCCCATGGAAACCGCCACGACCCCACCGCTGCCGCTGCAGCGCTACCGGCTTTTCGAGAGCCACGACATGGACGAGGCCCGTGAAAGCGTGGCCCGCGTGTTCTGCCCGCACGGCCTGGTCATGCTGCGGCCCCGCACCGAGCTCGACGCCTGCCACCACAGCGCGCGGCTGCATCGGGACGTGAGCCTCAACTACGTGCAGTACGGCCCGGGCGTGCAGATCGACCCGGGCTACCTGCAGGATTTCTTCCTGCTGCAGATTCCGCTGCGCGGCGGCGCCGAGATCCGCTGCGGCGCGCAGCATGTGGATGCGAATCCGCGCCTGGCCTCGCTGCCTTCGCCGACCGAGCCGCTGTCGATGCGTTGGGCCGACGACAGCCCGCACCTGATCGTTCGGCTGGCCCGCTCCGCGCTGCTCTCGCGGCTTGAATCGCTGCTCCAGGCGCCCGTCAGGCAGCATCTGGTGTTCGACCTCGGCGTGCCGCTCGACAACCCGGCGCTGGCGCCGGTGGTGCACTTCATCGACTACCTGCGGCTCACGCTCGACAGCGGCACCGCGCTGCAAGCCGGCGGCCGCCTGGCCGAGCATGCCGAGGAATACCTGATGGCCAGCCTGCTGATGTCCGCCGCGCACAACCATTCGCGCGCCCTGGCCGGCGACGCCCGGCGCAGCCTGCTGCCGCGCGTGGTCCGCAGGGCGCAGGACTACATGGCGGCGCATGCCGATCAGCCCCTGTCGCTGGCCGACGTTTGCCGCGAAGTCGGTTGCAGCGCGCGTGCGCTGCAACTCGCGTTCCGCCAGCATGCGGGCCTGGGCCCGATGGAATTCCTGCGCGAGCAGCGCCTCGACAAGGTGCGCGCCGAGCTGCGCATGCCGGGCCATGCCGGCGTGCGCGAGGTCGCGGGGAAGTACGGCTTTCTTCACATGGGCCACTTTGCGGCGCAGTACCGCGCCCGCTTCGGCGAGCGGCCGTCGGAAACCCGGGCACTGCGCGCCTGCTGACTTCTTCGGCCTCAGGGCACCAGCAGCAGCTTGCCCGTGGTCGCGCGGCCGGCCATGTCGGCATGGGCCCGGGCGGCGTCGGCCAGCGGATACACGCCGCCGACATGGACCTTGAGCTTGCCTTCGGCGATCCAGCCGAACAGCCGCGCCGAGTGCGCGCGCAACAGCTCCGGCGTGGGGATGTGATCGGAGAACACCGCGTAGCCCAGCTTGATGCTCCTGGGCAGGCTCATGATGTCGATGGCACCCGGCCCGCCCAGTACCGGGCCGTACCAGCAGAAGGTCCCCGAACGGCGCAGCACGTCCAGCGACCCCTGGAAGGTGGTGGGGCCCGAGCCGTCGAACACCACGTGCACGCCCTCGCCGCCGGACAGCTGCCGCGCCTGCTCGGCGAACCGGCCTTCGCTGTCGACGATCACGTGATCGGCACCGGCCGCCGTGGCCACCGCCGCCTTGTCCGTCGACGACACGCGGCCGATCACCCGCCCGCCGCGCAGCTTGATGATCTGGGTCAGCAGCAGCCCGAGGCCGCCGGCCGCCGCGTGGACGAAGGCGATATCGCCAGGCCGCACCGGATAGAAGTCGGTGGCGAAATGGCTCGCGGTCAGGCCTTGCATCATCACCGCCGCCGCGGTCTTGTCGTCGATGCCATCGGGAATGGGCACCAGCGACGCGGCCGCAATGGCGGCCTTCTGCGCATAGCTGCCGGGCGCATAGGCCCACGCCACGCGCTGCCCGATGGCGAAGCCCTCGACCCCCTCGCCCACAGCCAGCACGCGGCCCGCGCCCTCGACTCCCAGGATCTTCGGGTTGGGCGTCTCGTTCCACGCCATGCCCTGGCGCACGCCGATGTCCATGAAATTGACGCCGGCGACGGCGACCTGCACCAGCACCATCCCGCGACCGGGCACGGGGTCCGGCTGTGTCACATGCGCCAGCACGTCGACGTTGCCGGTCTGGTTCATCACAACTGCCTTCACTTGCGTTCCTTTTTTGCCTTGGCGTGATTTCTGCTCACCCGCGCGCCACGTCGACCACCGCTTTCGCGAAGGCCTCCGGCGCTTCCTGCGGCAGGTTGTGGCCGATGCCGCCGCTGACCAGCCGGTGCTCGTAGGTTCCGGAGAACTTCTTCGCGTAGGTGCTGGGCTCCGGATGCGGTGCGCCGTTGGCGTCGCCTTCGAGCGTGATGGTCGGCACGCCGATCGCCGGCGCCTTGGCCAGCCGGTCCTCGAGTGCCTGGTACTTGGCCTCGCCGTCGGCCAGGCCCAGGCGCCAGCGGTAGTTGTGCACCGTGATCGCCACATGGTCCGGGTTCTCGAAGGCCACGGCGCTGCGCTCGAAGGTGGCCGCATCGAAGTTCCACTTCGGCGACGCGAGCTGCCAGATGAGCCTGGCGAAGTCGTGCCGGTTCTTCTCGTAGCCCGCGCGGCCGCGCTCGGTCGCGAAGTAGTACTGGTACCACCACTGCAGCTCGGCCGCGGGCGGCAGCGGGTTCTTGCCGGCCTGCTGGCTGCCGATCAGGTAGCCGCTGACCGACACCAGCGCCTTCACGCGCTCGGGCCACAGCGCGGCCATGATGCAGGCCGTGCGCGCGCCCCAGTCGCAGCCGGCCACAGTGGCGGTCTTGATCTTCAGCGCGTCCATCAGCGCGATGATGTCCACGGCGACCACCGACTGCTGCCCGTTGCGCGGCGTGTGGGCCGACAGGAAGCGGGTGGTGCCGTAGCCGCGCAGATAGGGCACGATCACGCGGAAGCCCGCGGCCGCAAGCTGCGGGGCGACGTCGACGAACATGTGGATGTCGTAGGGCCAGCCGTGAAGAAGAATCACGGGGGCGCCGTCGGCGGGGCCGGCTTCGTAGTAGCCGATGTTGAGCGATCCCGCGTCGATGTTCTTGAGCGGTTCGAGGCGCCGCAGGCTCGGCGTGCCCGCAGACTGGGCGAAGGCGGGAACGATCGGGGCCAGCTGGGCGGCGGCCATGCCGAGCGCCGCCTTGGCAAGGAAGGAACGGCGGGGCAGCAGGGGAAAAGCGGTCATCGGAGGCTCCATGGTTGCGAAGTGATGGAGCCATTGTTCGGCGCACAGGCGGCCCGGCGGCCGGCTTGCGTATCCCTGTGTATCTGGGCCGGCTGCGCCAACACTAAATTTCAATTGCAGGCGCCCGCCAGATCGGCGGGTCCGCGGGCCGATGGAATTCGGCTTGCACCGGGCCTGCGCTATCCCGCCGCCACGATCACATGCGCCTGGATCTTGCCGGCCACCGGGCCTTCGCCATGGCGGCTGGCGATCGCCTGCGCCGCGCGGTCCGTTGCGAGTTGAAGCAGGCTGGCGTCGCGCGCCTCGATCTCGCTGCGCAGCGGCGTTCCCTGGCAATAGGCCGTGGCAACCTCGCGCGCCGAGGGCGAGCGGCTCACCTCCTCGCGCGTCTGGATCGCGATGCCGGTGAATCCTGCGCGGCTCAGATCCTCGCGGATCAGCGCCACATCGTGATAGCCGTGCGGCGTGCGGGCGAGGAACCGCGGAGGGTCGTGCGGAAACACCGCGGCGACGGCGTGGGTGACCTCGTCGGCAAAGGCGTTCTCCTCGATGCGGTCCCAGACATTGAAGACGAATCGCCCGCCCGGCCTCAGCACGCGGCGCGCCTCGGCGTAGCCGGCAATCCGGTCGGGAAAGAACATCGCGCCGAACTGGCAGCAAACGACGTCGAACGAGGCAGCGTCGAACGGCAGGTGAAGCGCGTCCGCCTGCCGCCACTCGATGCGGCTGTCGGGGCCCTGCCGGCTGGCGGCGTAGTCGAGCATGGGCTGGTTGAGATCGGTCACCACGTAGCGGGCGCCGGCATCGAGCCTCGGCGCCAGCGCCCGCGTGACCACGCCGCTGCCGGCCGCCGTTTCGAGCACCGCGCCGGGCGAGGAGGCGGCGACGCGCTCCGCCATGTCGGCGGCATAGACCTCGAAGATCAGCGGGACCATCAGCGTGTCGTAGAACTTCGGAATCGAGCCCGCGAACACCTTGTCGCTCTCAGCCATGAGATCTCCTTGACGTTCCGAACGGCGGCCTGGCCATGGTGGACCTGCACGCCAGCCTCGTCAACGTCCTACAGGCTTCTGACGAACGGCCTACGCCAGGCTGCCGCCACGCGCGATGAATTCGCGGGTGATCTGCTCTCCGAGCGCCAGCAGCGGCGCGCCCAGTTCGAGCGCCACCTCGTTCGCCGGCTCGCTGGTGGACAGGCTCGCATTGAGCACGTGCACGCGCTCGTTAGGAAGCGCCAGCGGCATGGCCAGCGCAACGATCTCGGGCTGCCACGAGGCCGCGCACCAGCCGCGGCGGCGCACGCTCTCGATGGCCTTGTCGATTTCCCTGCGAAGCCGCGGCCAATTGCTGCGGCGCGCCTCGAACTCCTTCGTGAGCTCTGCGCGCCGCGCCGGCGGCGCCGTTGCCAGCCACGCACGGCCGAGCGAGGTGAGCTCGATCGGCACGCGCTGTCCGCTCACCACGCTGCGCAGCGACGCCTTCTTGTTGTAGCGGATCGATTCGAGGTACAGCATCTCGGAACGATCGGCGACCGCGAGCCCGACGTTGATGCGCAGCTTCTCGGCCAGCGCCCGCATCCGCGGGGCGGCCACCTGCAGCACGGTGGAGCCGGTGCGCATGGCGTGCGCGAAGCTCAGCACCGGCGCCGCGAGCCGGTAGGCGCGCGCGGGCCGGTCGTGCTCGAGCAGTCCCGCGCCGACCAGCGTCTGCGTCAGGCGGCTCACGGTGGCTGGTGCCAGGCCGGTGCGCTCCGCGAGCTCGCCGTTGCCCAGCAGCGTGGAGCCGGGCCGGAAGGCACGCAGGATCTCGATTCCACGTTCGAGCGAGCGGTTGGATGGGGTGGGCATTCGATGTCTCCTCGCGGCAGCCCTCCAATTCCACGCAGTGGAAGAAGGCAGGTGCGCTGGCGGAGTATGCGTCCTAAGCTCGGGACACACCGACAAGCGGGAACGAGAGACATCCGTGCGCGACGCCGCCGGCGCGGCCGTGCTCGCCCCTTGATCCGGTGCATGACAAGAAATGGAGACACCATGAACCCGAATCGCATTTCGCGCCGCGGCTTCAACGCCGCTGCGGGCGCCGGCATCGCGCTGGCGGCCTTGAGTCCGCTCGCGAACGCACAGTCCGCCTTTCCGTCGAAGCCGATCCGCATCGTCGTGCCCTTTGCAGCCGGCGGCCCGACCGACCTGATGGCGCGCGCCATCGCCAAGAACATGGCCCCCAGCCTCGGCCAGCCGGTGATCGTCGACAACAAGCCCGGCGGCGGCGGCGTGATCGGCATGAGCGAGATCGCGCGCGGTCCGGCCGACGGCTACGCGATGGTCTTTCCCTCGATCCTCGCGGTCACCAATCCGGCGCTGATGCCGAACTATCCGTTCGACACGCTGCGCGACTTTGCGCCGCTCACGGTGGTGGGCTTCATTCCGCATGCGGTGGTGGTGAAGCCGGACTTCCCTGCCAGGAATCTGCAGGAACTGGTCGCGATGGCCAAGGGCAAGCCCGACAGCCTCTCCTACGGCTCCTCGGGCAACGGCACCTCTGCGCACCTGGGCGCGGCATTGTTCGTGCAACGCGCCGGCATCCGCGCGGTCCATGTGCCCTACCGGGGCGCCGGCCCGGCGGTGCAGGACCTGCTGGGCGGCCAGATCCAGTTCATGTTTCTCGACATGAGTTCGGCACTCGCGCAGATCAAGGCGGGCAAGCTGCGCGCGCTCGCAGTCGCGCCCAAGTCGCGCTTCACCGGCCTGCCCGATGTGCCGACCGTCGCCGAGCAGGGCTATCCCGGCTTCGACGTGCATGGCTGGTACGGGCTGCTGCTGAAGGCCGGCACGCCCGCGCCGGTCGTGCAGCGGCTGTACGCCGAAGTCAAGCGCTCGCTCGATACGCAGGAAGTGCGCGAGATCTTCCAGGCCCAGGGCATCGAGCCCGGCGGCATGCCGCCGGCCGACTTCACGGCACTGATACGCGACGACCTCGCGCTGTGGAAGCGCACGGTCGAGCAGCTGAACATCACCTTGCAATGAAGGAGCGCCGCCCCATGCGCATCGTCATCCCCGACGACTACCAGGACTGCGTCCGCACGCTCGACTGCTTCGGCAAGCTCGATGGACACGATGTCCGCATCTTCAACGACACGGTCAAGAGCACCGATGAACTCGCGGCGCGTTTCGCGGACGCCGAGGCGATCGTGCTCACCCGCGAGCGCACGCGCATCGATGCGGCGCTGCTCGAGCGGCTGCCCCGGTTGCGTCTCATCAGCCAGACCGGCAAGCTGGCGGGCCATGTCGATCTCGCGGCCTGCACGGCGCGCGGCGTGGCGGTGGCCGAAGGCAGCGGCGCCGGTTCGGCCACCGCGGAACTGACCTGGGCGCTGACGCTGGCAAGCCGCCGGCATCTGGTCGAGGAAGCCACGCGGCTGCGCCAGGGCCGGTGGCAGGGCCACCTGGGCCAGCAGCTGGGCGGCCAGCGTCTGGGCGTGTGGAGCTATGGCCGCATCGGCCGCCAGGTGGCCGCCTACGGGCGCACGTTCGGCATGAAGGTCTGGGTGTGGGGGCGCGAGGGCTCGACCTCGGCAGCACGCGCGGACGGCTTCGAAGTGGCACCCTCGCGCGAGGCCTTCTTCGCGCAGAGCGACGTGATCAGCCTGCATGTGAGGCTCAACGAGCACACCCGGGGCATGGTCTCGGACGAAGACCTGGCCCGCATGAGGGCCAGCGCCCTGCTCGTGAACACCAGCCGCGCCGAGCTGGTCGCGCCCGGTGCGCTGGAACGCGCGCTGGTGGCGGGCCGGCCGGGCTTCGCGGCCGTGGACGTGTTCGAGGAAGAGCCCGTACGCGCCGGCGAAAATCCGCTCCTGCATCTGCCCAACGCGCTGTGCACGCCGCACATCGGCTATGTCGAGCGCGACAACTACGAGCGCTACTTCGGCATCGCCTTCGACCACGTCAACGCGTTTGCCGCAGGGCGCTTGAAGGACGCGCTCAACCCCTCGGTCCTGCGCCTGGCCTAGGACTTGCCTGCGAAGCGGTGGTGGCGGACACGGCCGATCGACTTATTCTGACTCCCGTGGCGGCATCGAATGTGACAAATTCACATTCAACTATTCCAAATGGACGGCATTCGAGGCATCCCCCTCGAACCGGCCGTCGGAGAACCAAATGCCGCTCTTTCTGCTGTTGAGGCTGTACCGGGTGCAGCTGCCTGTCCGCGTGACCGAGCCGGAGGAAGTCCGGCAGGTCTCGATGCTTCTGGCCACCGGCCTGATCGAGGCCGAGTTCGCAACCATCAGGTCGCGGGCGCGGCAAGCCGTATGGCAGGTGGCCACGGTGACCCGCATCACGGAAGAGGGCTTCGCCGAGGTCGCCAGGGCGGGCAAGGTGCCCGAACCGGCGCAGACCTTCATTCGATTTCCCAGGGGATTGCGATTGCTGTGACCGACACCCCATGAACCTGCGATCAGGTGCAGGTTCGCTGCGGGTAAGCACGATTGGCCGTGCTCCGCTCATGCAGCCCTAGACTCGACGGGCGCGAACGCGGCGCCTTGGCGGACTGAATTGCCCGGAGATCGCGGAAAGCTCGGCTTCGAAATACTGCAGGAACATGCCCATCGCCGCCGCGGTGGCCTGACCGGTGCGCTGGTAGAGGCAGCTGTGCGAGCGGGCGCCCTCGTCGGCCAGCGCGTTCCAGGCCAGGCGGCCTGCCGCAACGTCCTGCGCCACGTTCTCGGGGATCAGGAAGCTCACGCCAAGGCCGTCCGCCACGAGCCGTCGTGCCATCGCCACCGAGCTGGTCTCGATCAGCGGCCGCGAAGGCCGGTGCTCGCGCTGGCCGATCTGTTCCACCATTGCCCGCAGTTCCGTGTCCATTGTCATGAGGATGAGCGGTGCGTCCAGGCAGTCGCGCAGGCGCCTGGCGCGCGCGAACGCGGCGAGCGGATGCCCCGGCGCCGCCACGACGCCAAGCTGCTGCGCGAAGGCCCGCACCTCCTCCACGCCCGGCGGCGGCTTGCGGCGGAGGCAATAGCCGATGTCCGCCTCGCCGTTGGCGACCCAGCTCAGGATCCGCTCGCCGCTGCCGGTGCGCACCGTGTAGGTCACGCCGGGGTGGCGGGCCGTCACCGCGCGGATGGCGTCGGGCACCAGTTGCTCGGCGGAGGAGTGCGACACGGCCAGGTTGATGTGGCCCCGGCGCAGCGCCCGCAAATCTTCCACTTGGGTCACCGCGTGGTCGATGTCCCGCTGCCCGCGGCGGATGGCGGCCAGCATGATTTCGCCGGCGGTGGTCAGCTGCATGCCGCGGGGCAGCCGGTCGAACAGCGGTGTGCCGACCTGGGCCTCCAGATTGAGCACCTGCTGGTGCACCGCGGCCGCGGTGAGGTGCAGCGACTCGGCCGCCTTGCGGATGGAGCCCCGGCGAGCGACCTCGTCGAAGCAGCGGAAGGATTGCGAGACGACAAGCATCGAGCGAAGTGTACGGTTTTGGTTGACGGGGCGTTCGAAACAAACAGCTTTTCCTGACGCCACTTCGCGCCTAGATTGCATCCCGTACCCACACACGAAGGACCGCAATGACCTCCAGCACCAGCGTCGACCAGATCACGCAGCGCCGCCGCGGCGTCGGCCTGATCGCCCACGATCCCGCGCTCTCGGCCGGCGGATACACGCTCATCGCGCCGCAGACGGCCGACGGCAACGTCTACCTGATCGACATGCAGGGAACCGTGGTCCACCAGTGGAAGATGCCGCTACGCGCCGGGCGCCACGCGGTGATCCTGCCCAACGGCAACATGGGCTACAACGGCAGCCACCCGGATTCGCCGGAGCGCTACGCGCCCTGGTCGATGTGGCACGGCGGCGACTTCTCCGAGGTGACGCCGCAGGGCGAGGTGGTCTGGCATTTCGAGGACCCCGGGCACCATCACGACGCCCGCTGGCTCGACAACGGCAACCTGCTTTATGCCGCCTGCGAGTTGGTGCCGGCGGGCTTCGCCGACAGGGTGAAAGGCGGCACGGCGCACCACCCGGACGAGCCGATGTGGGGTGACGTGATCCGCGAAGTGAACCGCGCCGGAGAGCAGGTCTGGGAATGGAAGGCCTGGGAACACCTGGACCCGTCGAAGCATCCGATCCACCCCGGCTTCGGCCGATACCACTGGCCCCTGGTCAACGGCCTGGACGTGGATGGCGAAGGCCACGTGCTCATGAGCTTGCGCACCACCGCCGGCATCGTCGCCGTCGACAAGGCCAGCGGCGAGGTGAAGCTGCACATTCCTCCCAGCGTGGTCTCGCACCAGCATGCGCCGGTGGCGCTGCCGAACGGCAACATCCTCGCGTTCGACAACGGCAATTTCCGCAGCGGGGCGCATGTGCCGTTCTCGCGCGTGGTCGAGATCGACCCGGCGACGCAGGCGGTGGTCTGGTCCTATGCAGACGAGATGGTCAATGCCTTCTTCACGGCGTTCATGGGCAACGCGCAGCGCCTGCCCAACGGGAACACGCACATCACCGAGTCCGCAACGGGGCGCCTGTTCGAGGTGACGCCCGCCGGCGAGGTGGTGTGGGAGTACATCCTGCCGTGGTTCGCCGAGTACCCGGACGAGGCCGCCCGAAAGACCGGGCCGGGACGCCTCAACAGCGTGTTCCAGACCCACCGCTACCAGGCCAGCCAGCTGCCCTGGCTGCAGCGCTGAAACCGAGGTGACGCCATGCTTGCCTTCGCCGCCCTGTTGTCGCCGCTGCGCTCCGCCCTGGGCCCAGGCCTGTTCGCATTTGCCCTCGCGGCAGGCGCACAGCCAGGCCCCGGCGCCTCCGATCCCATCGTCGCGGTGGTTCCGTTTTCCGCCGGCGGCAGCGTCGATGTGGCGGCCCGGCTGCTGATGCCCCGCCTCGCGGAAAGGCTGAAGCAGCCGGTCGTGGTGGAGAACACGGTCGGCGCCTCGGGCACCATCGCCACCCAGCGCGTGATTCGCGCACGTCCGGATGGCCATACCCTGCTGTTCGCCGTGGCGAGCCCGATCAACGTCGCGCCGCTCGTGTCGCCCAACACGTACCGCTACGACGCGCTGAAGGAACTCGTGCCGGTGGTGCCGGTCGCGGCCTCGGCGTTCGTTCTGGTGGGCAGGCCGACCCTGGCGGCCGCCACCACGAACGAACTGCTTCGGCTGGTCCGCAGCCAGCCCGGCAAGCTGAACTTCGGAACGGATGGCGTGGGCACGGGGCTGCACGTGACGGCCGAAATGATCAAGCAGGAAGCCGGCCTGGAGATGGTGCACGTGCCCTACAAATCCGGCCCGCAGGTGCTGACCGAACTGGCCGGCGGGCAGATCGACCTCGCGGTCCTTCCGGTGTCGCTGGTACAGGGCTTCGTCCGCGACGGCAAGGTGAAGGCTTTCGGCGTGACATCGCGGACCCGCTGGCCCGGCCTGCCCGAGGTGCCCAGCCTGTCCGAGACGCCGGAGCTCAGGCGCCTGGACGTGGAGGCCTGGCACGGCCTGCTCGTGCCCGCAAGGACGGACCCGGCCATCGTCGAAAGGCTGGCCCGCGAGATGAGCGCCGTGCTGTCCGAGCCCGAGACCGTGCGCAAGCTCGCCGATGCCGGATTCAAGCCGATGCAGATGACGTCCGCGCAGTTCGCAGCCCATCTCGCGAGCGAGCGCAGCGAGATGGCCCGCACCATCGCGGCGGCGGCGATCAAGGTCGACTGATGTGAAGCGCCAAGCGCGGCTCAGTTCTTCTGCGCCAGCTGCTCCAGAATTGCCGGATTTTCCAGCGTCGAGATGTCCTGCGTGATGGCCTCGCCCTTGGCGATGCTGCGCAACAGGCGCCGCATGATCTTGCCGCTGCGCGTCTTGGGCAGGTTCTCGCCGAAGCGGATGTCCTTGGGCTTGGCGATCGGGCCGATCTCCTTGGCCACCCAGGCGCGCAGCTCGTTGGCGATCTGCTTGGCCTCCTCGCCGCTGGGGCGA
>NZ_RXFQ01000038.1 GCF_003951285.1 Variovorax beijingensis
GTATTCTGCGTAACACAGTGTCGATGGTTTGAGACGCATGCGCAGGTGGTAATGCAGTTCGCGGGGCGCGCCGTGGCGTCGCAGTTCCACGGCATGGTTGCTTCGGCGAGATTGGGCAATACGCGACGGGCGCTTGTGGATGTATGTGTCTTAGCCCTCTGCTTCTAGGTCGGATGGCCGGGCGCGCTGCCTCCCATACGCGTTTCAAGCAGTTTCAGTAGTGCGCGCAGGGCTGCGCTGTTGTGCCGGCGCTGCGTGTACGCTGCGTAGAGCCAGATGTCACGGGGCATGAATTCCTTGAGCACTGGGACCAGGCCGCCGCGTTCTGTGTACGGCTGCGCCAGCAACGCCGGCACACACACCGCGCCGATGCCGGCCAGCGCCGCGGCGACGAGTGTGCTTGAGTCGTTTGCATCCATGCGCCCGTAGATCGGGAGGTTGTATGGGGCTCCATCGACTTCGAACGGAATGTGCGGGGTGCCCGCCGACAGGGAGTAGGTGAGCACGTCGTGCCATAGCATGTCGTCGGGCGTCTGAGGGATGCCGCGCCTGGCCCAGTAGCTGGGCGTGGCGCAGAGCGTGAGTTCCACTCGTTGGAGGCGACGCACGATCAGGTTCTCGTCGCCAATGCGACCGAATCTCAAGGCAATGTCGACACCTTCCTCCACGAGATCGACCACGCGATTGCCGATCTGCAGGTCGATATGCACATCTGGGTAGAGCGTGAGGAACTCGCTCAGCAGGCTCGGGAAGTCGGTTTGCACGAGCCCGTGAAGCCCCGCGACGCGCAAACGACCGCTTGGGTGTGAGCCATGCGCCTGCAATTCACTCTGGGTCGACTCGACCATCTCCATCAGCGGCGCGCTGCGAAGCTGGAGCAGTCTTCCAGCATCGGTGAGTGTCACCGACCGCGTTGAGCGATTCATGAGTCGTACGTTGAAGCGCGCCTCAAGCGTCGCGACATGCTTGCTCGCGCTGGCCTTGGAGATTCCCAGCTTGCTTGCTGCGCGCGAGAAGCTGCCGACGTTGGCGACCTCCAAAAAGGTCTTCAGAAGATTAAGCCCGTCCATCAAGCATCCCGGCCCGCTCGAATTTGCGCTGCGGATTTTCCGATTGCCTCATGTTTCGCTCGAGAAATGCTCAGGCGTGCGCTACTGCACGGCATTCACGCGGAGGTCATCGGGTTCCCAGCCACCTCCCAGCGCCATGAATACGGCGACTTGATCCTCTGCCAACAGGGCAGCGGACGTTGCCAGGGCGGCTTCGCTGGCTGCCAGGGTGCGCTCCGCATCCAATGCTTCAAGCTGAGCGGTCTTTCCGTTGACATAGAGGGTGTGCGCCTGCCGGGCGGCGATGGCGCTTTGATCTCGCGCGGCCGAGAGCGCCGCATGACGTTCCAGCTCGTGTGCGTAGACATCGAGCGCCGTTTCCGCCTCGCGCAGCGCTGTCAGGACGGTCCCGTCGAAGCGGGCAGCGGCAACCCGGGTGGCCGCCTCGGCCTGCGCGATGCGAGCGCGGGCAACCCCGGTGTGGGGTAGCGTCCAGTTGATCAGCGGGCCCAGGCTGTAGCCGAGCGTTTCCCGGTTTCCGAAGCTTGCCAAGAAGCCCGCCGAGCTGGCCGACAGGCCCAGCGACACCTTTGGGTAGAGGTCGGCTGTTGCGACGCCGATGCGGGCGGTGGCGACGGCCAGGCTGCGTTCGGCCTGGCGAACGTCGGGCCGCCGGCGCAAAAGGGCCGCGCCGTCTCCGACCGGAAGCAGCCCCGCCAAGCGCGGCGGCTGCTCGCACGTGGCCACTGCTGCGGGGAAGTCGCGAGGTGCTGCGCCGGTCAGTGTTGCCAGCCGGTACAACGCACCTTGGCGTTGAGCCCGAAGCGGCGGTAGCGCGGCACGCAGCTGTTCCAGCTGCCCTTGTGCACGTGCCATGTCGATTTCCCCCACCTTGCCCGCTTGTTGAAGCCGCTTGGAGAGTCGGGTCGCCTCTTCCTGCAGACGAATTGACTCCTGCGCTGTGCGCAAGCGATAGCCGCTTGAACATGCCTGTGCATAGGCATGCGCCACGCCGGCGGCGACGTTCACACGTACAAGGTCCAGCGCCGCCTGCGCGGCCCCGGTGCCGGCCTCTGCCGCTTCGATGGCGCGGCGCAGCTGACCGAACAGGTCCAGTTGATACGACAAGGAAATACCCGCGCTGTATGTGCCGCGGCTGGGCGGTTCGTGGTCGCGCTGCAGGAGGCTCAAGCCCGACACGTGCCCGAAGCCGGGGCCACCGCTGGCTGCCACCGTCGGCCTCTCTTGTCCACGCACCTCTGCCGCCAGCGCCTGGTCGCGTTCCAGGTTGGCCACGGCCTGCCGCAGATCGGTGTTGTGTTCCAGCGCCTGCGTGACCAACGCGTCCAACTGCCGGTCGTCGTAGAGCCTCCACCAGTGCGGCGGCAAAGTCGTGTCCGCCGCATCGCCGCCGGCAGATCGGAAGGTGCCCGCGGAGGGGGATTGCGCGAGAGACAGGGGGGCGGGAGGCACGTAGTCCGGTCCCACGGGCGGGTGGGCACAACCGGCGAGCAGTGCGCCTGCCGCCGCGGCGGTGATCAGGAGTCGGTACATTGAGGTCATCCCCGGTTTTCCGAAGTGGGGGTCGTGACAGCCGTGGGCCGAGCGGTCTCGAGAATTTGGACGGTGACCGTCTGGCCTGCGACCAGACGGGTGCCAGACGACGTCTGGTCGAGCTTCACGCGCACGGGCACGCGCTGTGCAAGCCGCACCCAGTTGAACGTGGGATTGACGCTGGGAAGCAGGTCGGCGCCGGTGCTGCGGTCACGGTCAGCGATCCCGGCCGCGATGCTTTCGACGGTGCCCTCGAGCGCCGGGCCACCCATGGGCGTGACTCGCACGCGGTCGCCCTGATGAATCCGAGCCAGCTTGTTTTCCTCGAAATAGCCTTCGACATAGATGGAACCCGCGTCAACCAACGCCATCACGGGGTGGCCGGCGCTCGCATAGGCGCCCTGTCGCAGGTCGAGGTTGGTGACCAGCCCCGCGGTGGGTGCGCGCACCTGGGTGCGCTCCAGGTTCAACGTCGAGGTATTCAACGCGACCTGCGCCTGTCGCAATGCCGCTTCGGCAGCTTGAAGTGCGGCTTTGGCCTGGTCCACCTTCAGGCGCGACTGCTCGCGAGCTTCCAGCGAGATCAAATCGCCCAGGTCGGAATTGCGCTGGCTCTCGCGCTGCGCCTGAGCGAGTGTGATGCGCTGGTTGCTGATCGCGATGCGCTGCGTCGCGACGACGGCCTGGGCCTGCTCTTGCGCCAGCTCGAAGCGGGCCTTGTCCACCGAGAACAGCAAGGCGCCAGCGGCAACGAACTGGTTGTCGTGCACCGACACATTCGCGACCATGCCGGACACGTCAGGTGCGACTTGCACGACATTGGCCCGCACGCGTCCGTTGCGTGTCCACGGGGCGAGTTCATAGTGGTCCCATAGGTGCCAGCCCGCCCAGCCGGCTGCGGCCACCATCAGCATGGTGACCAACAGACGAACGACGGGACGGGCAAGACGGGAAGTCCAGGTGGGCAAGGGGAGGGCGTCAGATTTCATGGGTTGAAGCGGTCCGGATTTCAGGACGAGATGGCGATAGCGCCGGTGAGACAAGCCAAGGCGCCGAGCACCAGGACGTATAGCGCAAGGTCAAACAGGGCGGGGTGCCAGATCCATTGGTAGGCACCGACGATGGCCAGCAGGCGGCGCGTTGCCCAGGAGCACGGCAGCGCGCCGGCTGTCAGCACCAAAAGCCAGGGCAACTGCACGCCCAAAAAAATGACTTCGATCATGGTTGGAGCGCGGGGGGAGCGGTTGGAAAGAGGTTGCGCCGAAGGCCCACAAGTGCCGCAACGGCAGGCCGCTCGGCGCCCGCCTTCAGGGCGTCGAGCAACAGCCGGTCGATATGCGGCAGCAGCGGCGCACGACGTGGTGGCGCTCCTGCCATCTGGGCGCGAAAGACGAGCGCCAATTCCCTGAAGAGGCGGCTGACGGGTTCTTCCGGAAGGCGCCCGCGATGGCGCTGCAGCGCGGCGATGTCTGCCCCCATGCGCAGTTCGCGCAGCGCGCGGTGTGCTGCGAACTGGACCGCTTCGGGACCGTCAGGTGCGACGCGCGGCGCCAACAGCGCGATCCTGTCGAGCATGCGTGAGGCAAAGGCATCTTGGGCGGATGCGTCCTGCGGATGGCCGGCCAGATCGGCGAGGTCGTGCCATGTCGCGCGGCGTATCCGCTGGGCGCTCCAGTCGCGCCCCACGCTGCGCATGAGCGCGGTGACGCGGGCCGCGATCACCGCACCCGTGAACAAGGCCAGGTTGGAACTGATGAAGCTCACCCAATCTGCGGTGGCCGTGTCGTGGAGGGCGAGCGTTCCGGCGACGCCGAAGAACATGCCAAGGGCCGACAGGGAACTGGTCGGTCGTGCCATGTAGCACCCGACCACCAAGAACACAGGCGCGATGCACAGCACCAGCATGCCAAAGTCATGTGCCAGCGGCATGACCCCCAGGACATAAAAAGCCGACACGGGCAACGACCACGACAGCGCCGTGATGAACTTGTGCATGGCAGGCACCGGATCGTCCAGGGTGGCGAAGAAGCTGCAAAACACGGCAGCGCCCATGGCCATGGCGGATCCCGAGGGCCAGCCTGTCGCAATCCAGAGGGCGCACGAGAGGCAGGTGCCCAACACCGCAGTGAAAGCTGACCGCAGCGCAAGCCCTCTGTCCTGGTGAAGCACCCTGCGACCCAGAGCCGCGGTGCGCCGCAAGGCCATCGGGTTCCCGGCAATGCCCGCGTCGATATCGCTGCGCAACATGGTGCAGGCCTCCCAGTGCGCGACCAGGTCCTCCAGGCGGGTGGCCAGATCAATCCGCAGCGCGCGGATCCATGGCGAAGCGGCCGGACCGTCCGCGATGGTGCGAAAGGCAACGCGCGCTCTCTCCACTTCCGCGTCCGTCGCGCTAGGGGCCAGCCAGCCTGCATGCTGCGCGAAGGTCGAGCCGATGTCATCCGGCACACCGCCTGTGGCGGTGCACAGCGCTTGCAGGCAATCCTCCACCGCCGAGAGCTCCGGGGTGAGGGCGGCCACACGGTCTTGCAGGGCGTCGATGGCGCCCCCGGTCCAGCGCAGATCGGTGTCAAAGGGCACATGCGTGGAGAGCAGACGCAGTTGTGTGATGTCCAGTGCCAGCCGCTGGCGGTCCGCCGCAATTCGAGCGCCCTTTGCCTCGGTCGGTGTCCCGCACAGCAGATCGGTGAGCCATTGCCGCGCATCGCCAAGTGCGCGATCCATCACGCCAAGCAGGGACGGACCCAGGCCGGCAGGAAGCGCGATGCTGTGGACCAAGCTGGCACACAGGATGCCCAGCCCGATTTCAGTGACCCGTGCGACGGCCGTGTCGAACATCGCCGCGGGCGCTTCTACCAGAGGGAAGCCGATCAAAGCGGCTGAGTAGCCAGCCAGCATGAAGACGTAAGAACGCGCGCTGCGGTCCAGCAGCGACACATAGAGGCACAGTCCCACCCACAGCGCCAAGGCCAGCGACAGGAGCTCCGGGGACCCGGACAGCGAGGGGACAAGCGCCACGGTCGCTGCGCACCCCAGCAAGGTGCCCACAAAGCGGTAGAGCGCCTTGGAGCGCACATGGCTGGCCAGAGGGTGGGCCACGATGTAGGCGGTCATCATGGCCCAGAAGGGCCGGGGCAGCCCGAAGCGGCTCGACAGGTAAAGCGCAAGCAGGGCGGCGACGAAGCTCTTGAGAGAAAAGAGCAACTCCTGCCGAGAGAAACGGGGCAGTGCGATCATGCGGCGCCCCGAGAAATCGCACGCGCACGCATCCATGCGAAACGCGAGCGCAAACCGCCGACAGTGATGCTGGCAAAATCGTGAAGCCATGGATGAGCGGGGCCGGTCAGCTGTGCCGGTTCCCGCGTCGGAATCGTTGGACGCAGCAGCGTGCCGAAGCGCGGCGAGATCGGTTCCGGGAGGGCGGCGCCCGCGATGCTGCACGACCGGCGCAGCGCGCCCATCAGCACCAGGCGAAGAATGAATGGTGGCTGGGCTGAAACCGTCTCAATCTTATTGCGAATCATTTTCATGCGACGATGCTAGTGATCGGCACACGCGCCGAGAATTGCAAAGTCGGACGAATGACTTCTCTTTTCGGTCATCGCTGAGAAGGCGTGGCCCGGCAACGACGAGGAGCCTGCGTCAACGCGGATGTCGTGACTCGGTGTGAGGCCTGAAGTGGGCCTTGCCCGTCGGCATGTCCGAGGGACAGGCGCTGCAGCGTGGCGGCGGTGCCTTCGGTTCAGCAGCGGGAAGAGTGGTCCATCTGCGCCCCTGGCCGATCTCAACCGCTTTGAACAGAGCACCCATTCCAATGCACGAACTAGCCCGGTGGCGGGAGCAGCACCCACTTTCTCAACATGCGAAGCGCAGAATTCGGTGAGCCAGGTCTGGACTACGAACCGTCAGTGCCCGTGATGGCACTGCGCGTCGATGTGGCGGCGCGCGAGCGAGAGATCCCTGTGCACGAGCACCGGTCCGGCCAGCTCGTGATCGCGCTGCGCGGTGCCGTCTCCTGCGAGGTGCCCGGTGCCCTATGGATGGTCCCACCCCAGGCGGGCGTGTGGATTCCCGGCGGTACGCCGCACAGCAACCGAGGAACGGCGAACGCGCAGATCTTCTACCTCTTCGTGGAACCCGGCGCTGCCCCCTTGCCGGATCGTTGCTGCACCTTGCGCATCAGCCCAATGCTCAGCGAGATGATTCAGTACCTCGCAGGATTGCCGCCCGTCTATGAAGCAAATGGGCCGACCGATCGACTGGCGCAGGTGCTGCTCGACCAACTGTGCACGATGCCCAGGGAAGAAATGTTCCTGCCGATGCCTGAGGACGCAAGGCTCAGAAAGATCTCAACGGCGATGATGCGCGATCCCTCCGATCGCAGGACCCAGACGAACTGGGCAAGCGAACTGGGCATGAGCGATCGAACGTTGAATCGACTGTGCACCTCGCTGACGGGCCTGAGCTTTGGCCGCTGGCGGCGCCAGCTGCAGATGATCGTGGCGCTTCGCGAGCTGTCCGGTGGCGCGACCGTCCAGCAAGTCGCCTATGACCTGGGCTATGAGTCGCCCTCCGCCTTCAACACGATGTTCAAGAAGGCTTTTGGAAAGCCACCCGCCACCTACATCAACGACCGTTTTCGGGTCGGTGGATGACACGCGGTTTCATGTCAGCGCGTCGCCGCACACCGGCGGCCATCCCATCGACACACTCACCTGTAGGCTCGGGCGTGGGTCACCCCACCGTCCACCACCAGGGTAGCGCCCATCACGTAGTCACCTGCACGCGACGCCAGGAAGATCGCCGCGCCTGCGATGTCCTCTGAAGTGCCGATGCGTCTGGCGGGTATGTGTTCCGACAGTTCGTCGCCGCGGTCGCGCGCGTTGCGGTTCATCTCGGAGGGAAACGCGCCAGGTGCAATGGCGCTGACCGCGATGTTGTCCTGCGCCAGGCGCAGTGCCATGCGCCGGGTCAGGTGGATCAAGCCCGCCTTGCTGGCGACGTAGGAGTAGTTCTCCTGAGGGTTGAGCGCGATGCCATCCGTGGAGGCGATGTTGATGATCTTCCCCACACGCTCCTTGGCCGCGGCGCGCAGCGGTTCGGACAGCGCCTTGGTCAAGAAGAAGGGTGTCTTCATGTTGAGATCGACCACCTTGTCCCAGCCGCTTTCGGGGAACGCATCGAAGTCTTCTCCCCAGGCAGCGCCGGCGTTGTTGACCAGGATGTCCAAGGTGGTCTCATGCTGCGCGTAGGCAGCGGCCAGGGCCCGGCAGCCGGCGATGGTGGAGACGTCGTAGGGCAGGGAGACGCAATGGCCGTGCTTCGACAGTTCCGAAGCCGCCAGATCGCATGCCGCGGCCTTGCGCGCGCTGATGTAGACGCGTGCGCCTTGCGCCAGAAATCCCTCGGCGATCATGCGGCCAATCCCCCGCGAGCCACCCGTGACGAGTGCGGTGCGGCCTTGCAGCGAAAAAAGATCGCGCGTCAGCATCGCGATGCCTCAGCCGTGGTGTTCTTGCGCATGTGAAATATCTCCTGTCTGACTTTTGGGCGCCAATGACGTGCGGGCCTTGATGAAAATGACACGGGATTTCTGGCAGCGCGCAGGCGGCCCGTGCTCCCTGGCTGGCCCATCGGCGTCGTCCCAAGGTTCGTGACCACAGGCCCTCTGCGCCGCTGTCTGCAGAACTGCCGATCGGCAGTTCGGTGAGATCAGCCTACCTCGAGAAGGGCTCGCCTCACGTAGGCGGTGCCATCGAACAGCCGCCGAGCGGTTCGGGTGAAATGCACTTCCCGGACCGTCCACTCGTCGTCGGCAGTGCGAGCCACGTTCGCAAAAATTCCGATCACCCCGCTCGGGTGACCGATGCGGATGCGCGTCGGGCCGGCATGACTGCCTCGTGCCTCAGCCGGAATCGTCCCTGCGATCTGTGCTGCCACGGAAAGGCAGACCGAGCCACCGCCTGGAAAAGCCTTGTGCATCGCGCCGCCATTGAGGACCATGCGCGCCACGAAGTCGATCTCCGATGACTTGACGATTCGATCGCCGCCGATGGTTCGGTAGTCTTGCGCTTCGCCGATGAGGATCTGATAGGGCGTGAGGGTTCCCGACGCTGGCAGGTTGCAACGATCGGCGGCCCAGCGCCTGACTTCCTCGGCGATTTCGTAGATGTCGGAACTGAGTTGGCCGGGAAGCTCCGTGCCGGTGACGCCCAGGTCCGCCGCGCGGATGAACACACACGCCGTGCCCACATCGACGATCGAGACGGGTATCTCGCGACCGAGTTTCGAGACGTAGACCGAATCACGTGCCTGCCCGGTGGGCAGCAACCTGCCCGTGGTGGCGCCGCTGGTGCCGGAGTAGTCCAACGCGACCTCGGCGCCCTTGGCGGGCACCCCATCGACTTCGGTGTCGCCTTCCACGCGCGGCTCGCCGTGCGCACATTGCACCACCATGCGCAGAATCCTGCCGGTGTTGGTGTTGTGCACGCGCACCGTGGTGGCGGGCTCCTGCACGGGAATCAAGCGCTCCTGCAGCGCGTAGACGCCGGTGGCCGATGAAATGTTGCCGCAGACGATCTCGAAGCTCACGCTGGGCTGATCGATCCCGATCTGCACAAAGGTGTAGTCGATGTCTGCGTCAGGCCGTGACGGCGGCCCGATGATTGCGCATTTGCTCGTGAGGATGTCGGCGCCCCCAAGCCCGTCGATCTGGCGCACATCGGGGCTCCCAAACAGCGCCAGCAGGAATCGCTGCCGCGCTTGCGGATCGGAGGGCACGTCACGCTGTGCGAGAAAAACAGCCTTGCTTGTGCCGCCGCGCATCAAGGTGACCGGAACGCTGATTTGTTCTTTCATTCATTCAGTATGCGCGTGCGCACGGCGCGCGTCCTTGCAGTTCGGCTGCTCTGGCTTTAGCAGAACTACACGCTTTGCACGCTTTAGGAAGGCTAAAGAATGCGCAGCACAAATCCAATGACGGGGCGGCCCTGGGTCACCACACTTCCTGTTGCCGTGGCCATCGCCACCGGAACAGGAGACACCTTTGAAGATCATCAAGCGCACGGATTCCCACATCCGTGACACCCCCGGCGGCATGGTGCTTGTGGCCACACAGGCAGGCGGTCAGCCCCCCCAGTTTCCGCCGATCGAATTCGTTCACCACGACCAGCCGATCGAGGAGATCGAGCTCGGCCCGACCGGGTCCCTCTACAGCTTCACGGTGGTCCATCCCGGCAAGGACAAGCCCGCCTACGCACTGGCAATGGTCGACTTCGAGTCGGGCGTGCGCGCCTTCGGCCGGCTCTTGTTCGATGGAAGCCCGCCTGCGATCGAAAGCCGCGTGCGGGTGGTGCCCTTCGCATTGCCGGACGGCACACCCGATTACGCCTTCCAGGAGCAATGAGATGAAGCAACCAATGATCACCGGCGTGGGCATCACCGACTTCGGCCGCTTTCCGGAGCTCACCGAAGAGGCCATGGTCCAGTCCGCCATTCTTGACGCCCTGGAAGATGCCGGCACGCGGCTTTCCGAGGTACAGGCGTTCTACTGCGGCAACGCGCTCGGGACCATGTTGCCGGGGCAGCGGGCTCTGCGTGAACTGCATGCGCACGGGGGCGCTGTCTACAACGTGGACAACGCCTGCTCCAGCGGCGCGACCGCACTGAATCTCGCATTGCAGGCGCTCAAGGTCGGTCAGTACGACACGGTGCTGGTGTTCGGAATGGACCATCTGAGCGGTCTGGGCGGCGGGCCGTTGCAGCTGAGCCAACAAGACTGGAACAACAGGCGGGGGATGATCATGCCCGCCTTGTACGCCATGCGCGCGCGGCGCTACATGCACGACCGCGGGCTCAAGCTCGAGACGCTTGCGGACATCTCCGTGAAGAACCGAAAGCACGGTGTTCTCAATCCCATCGCCAAGTTTGCAAAGCTGGCGACCCGCGAGGAGATTCTTGCATCGCGCCCGGTGGCCGAGCCGCTCACGCTGCTGCAGTGCTGTCCCGCCGTGGTCGATGGCGCAGCGGCCCTCGTGCTCAGCACCAAACCTTCTCAAGGCGTTGCAAAGCCGGTCCAGGTCCTGGCGTCCGTGGTGCAGTCCGGCTTGTTCGAAACCACGCCCGTCGACATGACGGAGGCCGAGATCACGGCGCGTGCGGCCAGGCTGGCCTATGAGCAGGCCGGCGTGGGACCGCAGGACCTCAGTCTGCTGGAAGTGCACGACGCCTTCACCATCTCCGAATTGCTCTACTACGAAGCGCTGGGGCTTTGCGATCGCGGCGATGCGGCGCAGTTGCTGCGCAGCGGTGCGACGGCCCTGGGCGGGCGGGTGCCGGTCAATCCGAGTGGCGGCCTTCTCGCCAAGGGACATCCGCCCGGCGCGACCGGCGTCGCCCAGATCGTGGAGGTCTGCGAGCAGCTGCAAGGCCGCGCGGGAGCCCGGCAAGTGCAGGGGGCGCGCATCGGCCTCACGCAGGTGACTGGCGGCGGTATCTGGGGCGTGGATCACGCCGCCTGCGCCATCCATATTCTTTCGCTCTGATCGGGTCGACATGAACCAGACAAATCCAACCGCGCCTGCCTCGTTGCAAGGCCTCGTCGCCGTCGTGACCGGAGGGGCGAAGGGCATCGGCCTTGGCATCGCCCGCGAGCTTGCGCAGGGCGGCTGCCGCATCGCGCTGTGGGACTTCGACGACGAAGCCCTGCAAACGGCCCAGCGCAGCCTTGCGACCGAGGGAGCCGACGTGAAGACCTTCAAGGTTGACGTGAGCTCTGTGGCGCAGGTGGAGTCGACCGTGGCCCAACTGCTGGCGTCCCATGCACGCATCGACATCCTGGTCAACAACGCCGGCATTGGTGGAGACAAGCTTGTTTCCAAGATGGACCTGGCGTTCTGGAGTCGCGTGATCGAGGTCAACCTCCATTCGCAATTCATTTGTTCCAAGGCGGTCCTGGCCCAGATGGCGGAAAACCGGTTCGGACGCATCATCAATATCGGTTCTCGTGCCTGGCTGGGCAATCGCGGCCAGGCGGCCTATTCCGCTTCCAAAGGCGCCGTGGTGAGCCTGACCCGCTCGCTGGCGCTGGAATATGCGCGCAAGGGCATCACGGTGAATGCCATCGCCCCGGGCATCGTCGAGACGCCGCTGTTTGAAACGCTCACCGAAGAGGTCAGGCAGGGTCTTCACAAGACCGTGCCGATGGAGCGCATCGGCCAGCCGGAAGACATCGGTCGTGCCGTTCGATTCTTCGCGGAGCCAGGCTCCAGCTACGTCACGGGGCAGCTGCTGTACGTCTGCGGCGGACGCAGTCTCAGCAGTCCGTCGGTGTAACGACCGATGCGAATCCAAGAAGAACATCCAACGAGATCGAAGGTCGCATGCTCGCAAATGCATTGAGCGGATTGAAGGTGATCGACTTCACCCAGGTCATGGCGGGCCCCACGTGCACGCTGTGCATGGCCGACCTCGGGGCTGACGTCGTGAAGGTGGAAGCCCCCACAGGCGATCTGTCGCGAGCGCTGTCGCCCTGGGTTCATGGCGAGGGCGTTCCTTTCCTGGCGCTCAATCGCAACAAGCGCAGCATCGTGCTCGATCTGAAGCAGCCGACCCACCGGCAAGCGGCGCTGCAGCTGGTCGCGCAGGCGGACGTGCTGGTGGAGAGCTTCCGCCCGGGCGTGATGGAACGCCTGGGGCTCGATTACGCCACAGTGGCTGCGGCCAATCCGCGGCTGATCTATTGCTCCGTCTCCGCGTACGGTCAGCACGGGGCCGCCAAGGACCTGCCCGGGGTGGACGGCGTGCTGCAAGCCGTCAGCGGCCTCATGAGTGTCACCGGCGCGCCCGGCGGCGAGCCGTGCAAGGTGCCGGTGCCCGTGGTCGATCTTGCCACGGGGTCGTTCGCGGCCATCTCGATCCTGGCTGCCCTCACGCAGCGGCAACGCACGGGGCTGGGCCAGCATGTGGAAGCAAGCATGTTCGCCAGCGCCATCGCGCTGCAGCATGTGAGTTTCGCGTCCTATTTCGCAGACGGCCATGCGCCCGGTCCGCAGGGAAACGCCGCGCCGTATTCGACGCCGAACGAGGCCTTGCGTTGCGCCGACGGGTGGATCATGGTGGCGGCCTATCACCCCGCGCGATGGCAGGCCTTGTGTGCCGCCATCGGTGCGCCTGAACTCGCATCGGACCCGCGTTTTGCCGAGAACAAGGATCGGTTGCAGCACCGCGAGGCGCTGTTGCGCCTGCTCGAAGCACGCATGCTTGCGCATCCCCGTGCCTTCTGGCTCGAGCAGTTCGCGGCCGTGGACATCATCTGCGGGCCGATCAACAACTATGCCGAGGTCGCGCGGTCCGCGCCCTTCGTCGACGCGGCGCTCACAGAGACCTTGCAGCACCCGGTCGCAGGTGCATTGACGCTGCCACGCAGCGTGATGGGTGCGGTTGGCGAGCGGCCCCAGGCGCGACGAGCGCCTCCCACACTCGGACAGCACACCCGCGAGGTGTTGGTCGAACTGGGCATGCCGCCGGAAAACATCGAGGCGGTCATCGCCGCCGACTCTCCTTCGAACTGAGACAAACCCATGCCCATCGTCAAGACAGTCCAGGATGGCGTCGCCATCGTCACCCTGAATCGGCCCGAAGCCATGAATTCCATCGACCCGGAATCCAACGAGCAGTTGCTCGCGATCTGGGACGAGGTCTCCAGCGACGAGGGCATCCGCGTCCTCGTGCTGACGGGCGCGGGCGAGCGCGCGTTCTGCACAGGTGCAGATCTCAAGAAAACGATGCCGCCTGCCGACAGCGCAGCCCGGCAGGTCTTTCGCGCCGGTACCCGGCATTCCAATTTCGGCACGCTGCAGACCGACAAGCCTGTCATCGCCGCGATCAATGGCTATGCCCTCGGCGGCGGACTGGAACTGGCCTTGCTTGCGGACATCCGCATCTGTTCCGACAACGCGCAGTTCGGGTTGCCGGAAGTGCGCGTCGGCAGCATCCCAGGCGCCGGGGGCACGCAACGCCTGATTCGCGCGGTGGGCCAGTCGGACGCGATGTGGATGCTGCTGACGGGCGAACGCATCGATGCCAACGAAGCGTTGCGGATCGGACTGGTCAGCAAGGTGGTCTCCCTTCCCGCGCTGCAGGAAACCGCGATCAGCCTGGCACGCACAATGGCCGCCAATGCGCCATTGGCGATGACCGCGGCCAAGCGACTGGCGATGACCGGACGGGAGCTGCCGCTTGCAGGTGGACTGGAACTGGAGCGCCAGGCTTTTGGCGTGCTCAGGGACAGCGAGGACCGACTGGAGGGGCGCCGTGCGTTTGCCGACAAGCGCGCCCCGGTCTTCCGGGGGCGCTGACTCACACAGGCGCAAGCGTCGTGGGTCGCTGCGCGCTCGAATCCCCGATTGGCCTCGTGCCGACGCCGCAGCAAGCGACGTGACCTCGCTGAATTTTCCTGGAGCAGCCCTTGAACAAACCGAGTACCGCCTGGCCCTGCAGCCTCGCCCTCATCGTTGCCGTGTCCTTCGGCACGCCCTCGGCCATCGCGCAGCCGGCCAGCCGCCCGCCCGCAAGGATTCTGGTGGGCTTCTCGCCTGGCGGGACACTCGATGTCGTCACACGGGCGCTTGCGGATCAACTGCATGAGCCGCTCCATCGCACGGTCGTGGTGGAGAACAAACCCGGCGCCGGCGGAAAGATCGCGATCGATGCGCTGCGTGCCGCCCCGGCCGACGGAAGCGTGGCCATGCTGTGCCCTGACTTCCTGCAATCGATCTATCCGTTCGTCTTCAACAAGCTCAACTACGCTGCGCAGCGGGATATCCTGCCGGCGTCGACGGTGGTCGAGTTTCCGATGGCGCTGGCTGTACCCGTGTCCTCACCCGTCAAGACCTTTGCCGAATATGCCCAATGGGTGCGCGCCCATCCCGAGCATGCCAACTTCGGCCATGCCGCATCGGGAGGCCCAACCCATTTCCTGGGATTGCAGATCGCCAAGGTCATCGGGACACCGCTGCAGGACGTGCCGTTTCAGGGTGCAGCCCCGATGATCGTGAACCTGGTCGGTGGCAATGTCGCCGCGGGAAGTTCGACGGTCGGAGACTTCGCGCAGCACCACAACGCCGGCAAGCTTCGCGTGCTGGCAGTCACCTCTGCGCAGCGCTCACCGCTCCTGCCTGACGTCCCGACGTTCGGCGAGCTCGGCCGAAAGGAGCTCACCGCGGTGGGCGTACTGGCCATATGCCTGCCTCCTGGAACGCCTGCCGTTGTCGTCTCCGAATGGAGCACTGCGATCCGAAAAGCCGTTGCAACCGAGCAGTTCGCGCGCAAGATCCGCACGCTCGGCTTTGTGGAGGCGGGAAGCTCGCCGGCCGAGGCTCGAGCCAGGTTCGGCGAAATGCGTGC
>NZ_RXFQ01000039.1 GCF_003951285.1 Variovorax beijingensis
GGCGGATTCAACCGGTCGATGCAACAAGTTGGCTGAATCGCTCAGCGGGTGTTTCGTAATCCAGGGTTTTTCGCGGACGTTCATTCAATCTTTTTGCGACCGCGTTGAGCTGTGCTTGTGAATAGCTTGAGATCTCAACACCTTTGGGGAAGTACTGTCTCAGCAATCCATTAGTATTCTCATTGCTTCCTCGTTGCCAGGGACTCTGAGGATCACAGAAGTAGACGCTGATGTCCGTGGCCAACGTGAAGCGCCTGTGGGCCGCCATCTCTTTTCCACGATCCCATGTCAACGATTTGTAGAGTTCTTGCGGCAGCTTCCGCGCGTTCAGAATCAGCGCGTTGATGACCGTTTCGGTATCTTTGCTGGCCACTTTGACGAGCATCACATAACGTGAACTGCGCTCAACCAGGGTGGCAATTTGGGTGTTGCGGCTTCCAAAGAGCAGATCGCCCTCCCAGTGGCCGGGCACGGCCCGATCCTCCACCGTTGCTGGGCGCTCACTGATGGGAACCATGCCATTGATCTTGCCATGATTCTCTGTCTTCTGCGTGTGGTTGCGCGAACGGCGCATGACTCTGGTCCGTCTCAAGTTCTGCAGAAGTTCCTTCTTCAAGGCGCCGCGAGCTTGAATAAAAAGGCTTCGATAAATGGTCTCGTGTGACACGTGGTAGGTCTCGTCGCACGGGTAGGCATGCTTCATCCATCCTGCAATCTGTTGCGGCGACCACTGTAATTGAAGCTTGCCAGCAACGATATGTGCCAGGCGCCGGTTCTTAGCCAGTTTGCAGCGCTTGGGGCGGCGGGCTTTGTCCCATGCGAGCTGATCGGCTGATGCAGCACGGTAACTTCCCTGACCACCATTCCGCTTGACCTCGCGGCTGATGGTCGAGGGAGAGCGGTCAAGGGCCGATGCGATCGATCGGATTGATTGCCCCGCTGCCAATGCACGTGATATTTCTTCTCGCTCCGCCAACGTCAAAGACAACGTCGAACGCGAGCGTCCGGGCGGCCGTATCCCACCTGTCTCGGCAAGTATGCGGTGAACCGCTGAATGCGATCGATCAAACAACTGAGCAATCTGAGGAAGCGATTCACCCTTCTCCCAACGGTCCCACATCAACGCTTTCTGGCTGTCGGTGTAGTGCGTTCGCTTTCGATACTTCATTTGCAACACTCCTTCTGCCTCCGCAGTTCTTAGTGTGTTGCATCGACCGGTTGAATCCGCCACCGTGTCCTGTCATTCAAGGGGCCAGCTCAGAACATCCTCAACGCCGCTGCCGGGATCTGGGCAGTGGTGCTGAACCCGTTGCCGACAAATTGACGGCCATAGAGGTGCTCAGACTCGTGAACAGGATTGTTGCCGCCCCGCCAGCACTCACCTCTTTAGATCATCCGTAAAGCTCGCCACCACTTTGAGGTGGCTGCAGAAAACGGCCAATAAAGCGAAGATCGCCCTACGCCTTAACGGCGGATGAAGTGCGCATGATGCACGGGCTTGGCGCCGTCAAGCAAGCCGGAAGAGCTCTCACTCCGTGACTGGCAGCATAAACCGACCCGTCGGGCGTCCTAGGGTCTCCGTATAAAGCCGAGGCTGCTTACCGTCCAGGTCCCTGATGCCATACGCCATACCCAACTCAGCTGAGATCAGCGTCTCCCCCGACCTATCAAGCTTCGACGGGTCGCGCCAAAGCCGTTCGATGACCAGCCCCGTGAATTCAGGCATTTCGAAGTTGGACAGATCAGCGGCGACTTGGGGAGGGAGGTGTTCGCGCGGGATGGACTTCAGGGCGTCGGTGAGGATCAGCCCGGGCCAAATGGATACCGCCGTCACGTTGTACGGACGAAGATCCACCGCCATGTCGAACGTCATCTTGTCGGTACCGGCCTTTGCAGCCCCATAAGCTGGCCCGCAGTGGTAAGACACGGCCCCGTAAAAGGAAATGTTGGCGATCAGGCTGCCGCCGGTCGTGACCATCAGTGGCGCCGCATGGTAGGCGGCCACGTAATTTGAGCGAAGCCCAATATCAATCATGTCAGCGAGAGCGAGCGGCTTCTCCCAGAAGGGTCCCGGCATGGCGAGCGAGCGAGCATCGACCGCGGCGGCGTTGTTGACGAGGATGTCCAGGCACCCGGCCTCCATCTTGATGCGCTCGAAAAGCATCTTCACTTGCTCGTCGTCGGCGTGATCGCACATCACGGGTATGCCTTCCCCACCGGCGGAATTCACCTCCTCAGCGGAATCCTCGAGTGACTCAAGCGAGCGCCCCGTGATGTAGACCTTGAAGCCTCGGCCGCCGAGCGTCCGCGCAATGCCTCGACCGAGCCCACGACTAGCACCCGTGACGACCGCAATATTGGTTCTCATGCGTTGGATGACCCTCACCGCTGCGCGCGGATCCGCTGTTCAATATGTTCGAGAGGTTACCTGGGATTCTGCGCGGCGCCAATGACGCAGCTTTGTGCTCGTCGAGCTTGCGAACACGACCTGAACACCTTGCCGCCTGCTGCGGTATCCCGCCGACATAACTGTTTCCTACCCCAGAGGCTTGGCCGTCAGCGACGCCGAGCTCTCCGCAATTGAGATCGAGCCCGATGAACTCCACGGCGGGTCGAATTGCTCAATTAACCCTGAATGAACAGCCTCTCTGGCTTCGTGACGACACCTGCTTCTTCCTCAAGATCCGTGCTGCGTTTCTCGGAGCTGGGTGAGGAACCCTTTCCTTACAGATGACTGTGAGACTCTCGCTTCAAAGAACGCGATGATCTCGCCCATGATTCCCTTGCGGAAGGCGAGCACGCAGATCACGAAGATCAGGCCAGTGACCATGGTCACCGAATCGCCCAGCGTATTGAACCAGTCGACTGTCGTGAGGCGCGCGAGGAAGTTCCCCAGTTCGCCGATCTTGTTCTCAAGCAGCACCACCACTGCCGAACCCATCAAAGGACCCGACAACGTACCCAGCCCACCCACCAGCGTCATCAGGATGACCTGGCCAGAAGCCGTCCAGTGCACGTCGGACAGAGTGGCGAATCCCAACACCAGTGTCTTGAGCGAGCCGGCAAAACCCGATAGTGCGGCAGAGATCACGAAGGCCATCAGCTTGAAGCGACTCACGTCGTAGCCCAGCGATACCGCGCGCGGCTCGTTTTCCTTGATGCCCTTCAACACTTGGCCGAAAGGCGAGCGAATCGTCCGCACTATCAGCAGGAAGGCCAAAACCACCATGAACAGCGCCACGTAGTACATGGTCACGTCGTTCGACAAGTCAATGAGCCCGAACAGCTTGCCGCGTGGCACGCCCTGCAAGCCATCCTCGCCGCCAGTGAACTTGGCCTGCAGCGCAACGAAGAACATCATCTGCGCAAGCGCCAGTGTGATCATCGCGAAGTAGATACCCTGTCGGCGGATCGCGATCACGCCGAACAGCCAACCCATGAGCGCTCCGGTGAGCGTGCCCGCGAGCAAGCCGAGTTCTGGCGTCAGGCCCCAAACCTTGATCGCATGGCCGGCCACGTAGGCCGAGCCACCCAGGAAGGCCGCGTGTCCGAAGGACAGCAGGCCGGTATAACCGAGCAGAAGATTGAAGGCCGCGGCGAACAGCGCGAAGCACATGAGCTTCATCACAAACACCGGGTAGGCGCCGAAGAACGGCGCCAGCACCAGCGCGACGAGAAGCAGCGAATAGATGACGTTGGAAAAATTCTTCATGACCACGTCTTCTTTATTTCTCTTTGCCAAATAAGCCGGCGGGGCGAATGAGAAGCACCAGCACCATGATGGCGAACACCACGGTTGATGACGCCTCCGCGTAGAAGACTTTGGTAAAGCCCTCGATGACTCCCAGACCCAGACCGGTGAGGATGGCGCCCATGATCGAGCCCATGCCACCAATCACGACCACCGCGAATACCACGATGATCAGGTTCTGCCCCATCAGTGGCGAGACCTGCATCACCGGTGCCGCCAGTACCCCGGCGAAGGCCGCAAGTGCGCAGCCGAAAGCGTAGGTCAGCGTGATCATCAGCGGCACGTTGACCCCGAAAGCCTCGACCAAGCGCGGGTTCTCGGTGCCAGCTCTCAGGTAGGCGCCGAGCCGGGTCTTCTCTATCGCGTACCAGGTGGCGAAGCACACGACCAGCGAGGCCACGACCACCCAGGCGCGGTAGTTGGGCAACACCATGAAGCCCAGTGATGTTGCTCCAGACAGCGCCTCAGGGGTGTCGTAGGCCAGACCGGATACCCCGTAGACTGAACGGAAGCCGCCTTCGATGAGTAAGGTGATGCCTAACGTGAGCAACAGACCATAAAGATGGTCCAGCTTGTAGATCCAGCGCAGTAGAAACCGCTCGATGAACACGCCGAGCAAACCGACGATCAAGGGTGCTGCTGCCAGCATCACCCAGTAGTTGGTTTCGAAGTGGTTCATTGCCATCCAGCTAAGTACCGCGCCGAGCATGAACAGCGCACCGTGGGCAAAGTTGATCACGTTGAGCAATCCGAAGATCACAGCAAGCCCCAGGCTCAGGATCGCGTAGAACGATCCATTGACCAGTCCCAGTAGGAGCTGGCTCATCAAGGCGGAGAGAGAAATGGTCATAGAGTTTGAAGCAGCTGCGGGCCGTCACAGGCCCGCAAGAATGCGGTCACTTCCAGATGGCGCACTTGCTCTCGGCCTTGGTGGTGAACACCTGATCGCCCGGCAATTTAGCGGCGACTTTGAGGTAGTCCCAGGGCTTCTTGGACTCTGATGGGGACTTCACTTGCATCAGATACATGTCATGTACGAAGCGTCCGTCAGCTCGAATCTGGCCTTTTGCGTAAAAGTCATCGATGGTCATGCTCTTGAGCTGGGTCATGACTTGGTCTGAATCCGTGGTCTTCGCAGCTTGGACCGCTTTCAAGTACGTCGTCGTGGCCGAGTAGTCAGCCGCTTGAATATCGGTAGGCATGCGCTTGGTCTTCTCGAAGAACCGGTTCGCGAACTTGCGTGTTTCGTCGTTAAGGTCCCAGTACCAGCTGGTGGTATGAAGAAGGCCTTCTGTATTCTTCAGGCCGAGGCTGTGGATGTCGCTAAGAAATACAAGCATCCCGGCCGTTTTCATCGTCTTGTTGACGCCGAACTCGCGAGATGCCTTGACCGCGTTGATCATGTCCCCACCGGCATTTGCCAGGCCGAGGATCTGCGCTTTGGAGTTCTGGGCTTGGAGTAGGAAGGAGGAGAAGTCCGACGCATTCAGCGGGTGGCGGACCGAACCAACAACGCTCCCTCCCTTTTGCTTGATGACCTTCGTTGTATCGGCTTCAATGGCCTGACCGAAGGCGTAGTCAGCGGTTAGGAAGAACCAGTTTTTTCCGCCAGCGTCGACAACCGCACCACCCGTTCCGCGCGCCAGCGCCACGGTGTCATACGCATAGTGGACCGTATAAGGGGTGCATTCTTCATTGGTCAGCGCTGACGTGCCTGCGCCGCTGTTGAAGTAAACGCGCTTCTTCTCTGCTGAAACCTTCGCAGCGGCGATAGCAGCGCCAGAATTGGTGCCACCGAAGATCATGTTCGCGCCCTGTGTGTCGATCCATTCGCGGGCCTTCGAGGCAGCGATATCGGCCTTGTTCTGATGATCTGCGCTCAGGAGAACAATTGGACGTCCGAGCACCTTTCCGCCGAAGTCGTCGATGGCCATCTGCACGGCCAGGGCGCCATTTTTCCCTTCGAGGTCGGAGTACAGGCTCGACATGTCGGTGATGAACCCGATCGTGACCTTCTCTTGGGGCTGGGATTGCGCATGGGATGCTGCAGCGAAGCTCAGTCCGAGTGCCGCGACGACGAGGGAAAATTTGAAATGTTGCATGACGTGGTCTCCAAAAAATACTGTTCAAACACCGAGCAAATCAGCAAGCAGCGGCATCTTGTCTTCGAGCTTTTCGGCCTTGAAGTGCTCGACCATGCGGCCGTGCTCCATCACGTAGAAGCGGTCGGCCAGTGGTGCCGCAAAGCGGAAGTTCTGCTCGACCATCACGACCGTGTAGCCCTTGTCGCGCAGCGTGTGGATCATTCGCGCCAGCGCCTGCACGATCACCGGTGCCAGACCTTCGGAGATCTCGTCGAGCAGCAGCAGCCGTGCGCCGGTCCGCAGGACGCGTGCCACTGCGAGCATCTGCTGTTCGCCGCCCGACAGTCGCGTACCCTGGCTGTGCCGACGCTCCGCGAGATTGGGGAACATCGCGTAGATCTCGTCGACCGACATGCCCGGCGCCATGACCTTGAGCGCAGGTGGCAGCAGCAGGTTCTCCTCGGCCGATAGGCTTGCGAAGATGCCGCGTTCCTCTGGGCAGTAGCCAATCCCAAGGTGCGCGATGCGGTGCGTAGGCATGTCGATGGTCTCGACTCCGTTGACCTTGATGCTGCCCTTGCGTGTGCCGGTCAGCCCCATCACCGCGCGCATCGTGCTCGTGCGGCCCGCGCCGTTGCGCCCCAGCAGCGTGACGACCTCCCCCGGCTGAACCACCATGTCGACGCCGTGCAGCACGTGCGATTCGCCGTACCAGGCTTGCAGACCCTTGATCTCGAGTGCGGGCGCAGCCATCAGTGCGCTCTTTGCATTTCATCGCCGGTGGTGCCCATGTAGGCTTCCATCACCTGCGGATTCTTGGAGACTTCGACATAGGGGCCCTCAGCCAGCACGGCCCCCCGCTGCAGCACCGTGATGGTGTCGGCAATGGTTGAGACTACGCTCATGTTGTGCTCGACCATCAGGATGGTGCGGCCGGCCGATACACGCTTGATGAGTTCTGCCACGCGATGCACGTCTTCATGGCCCATGCCCTGCGTGGGTTCGTCCAGCAGCATCAATTCGGGCTCCATCGCGAGCGTTGTAGCGATCTCGAGCGCGCGCTTGCGTCCATAGGGCAGGTTCACAGTCTGCTCATCGGCCAGTTCCTCTAGCCCTACCTCGGCGAGCAGCTCGCGCGCGCGCCGATTGAGCGGTTCGAGCGACTTTTCGCTCTTCCAGAAGTGGTACGAGGTGCCCAGCCGGCGCTGCAGACCCAGGCGCACGTTCTCCAGCAGGGTGAGGTGTGGGAACACAGCCGAGATCTGGAACGAACGGATGATGCCGCGCCGCGCGATCTGCGCGGGCCGCTCGCCGGTGATATCCCGGCCGTTGAAGAGGATCGTGCCGCTGGTCGGCTCAAGGAATTTGGTCAGCAGATTGAAGCAGGTGGTCTTGCCGGCGCCGTTCGGGCCGATCAGCGCGTGTATTGAACCGCGCACGACCGAGAGATTGACCTTGCTGACCGCGGTGAAGCCCCGAAATTCTTTGGAGAGTTGATGAGTTTGAAGAATGGGATCGCCCATGAGATTGAACATGAAAATTGATCGAACGAAGTCGCAGCCTCAGGGCGCTCACAAAACCAGGGATGCCTTAAAGCGACCGGAAACGCGCCTTACTGGGCAGTCCAACCCCCATCGATAGGCATTGCGATGCCTGTAATTCCGGCAGCGTCATCGCCGCAAAGAAATTCGACCGCTGCAGCAATCTGCGCGGGTGGCAGCAAAGTCATGTTCGGCTGCTTCTCCCGAAGCAGCTCCTGGACTCCCTCCTGATAGCTTCCCCCGACAGCTGCAGCCTTAGCTTTGATTTGAGCTTCCAGGATTGGTGTGTCGGTAAATCCGGGGCAAATGCAGTTCGCAGTAACCCCACTCGTTGCCATTTCAAGGGCCACACCCTTCGTCAAGCCGACCAGTCCATGCTTTGCGGCCAAATAGGCTGACTTGTTCGCAGACCCAATCAACCCATGAACCGAGGCAACGTTGATGATGCGGCCCCAGCCACGCGCACGCATTCCGCCGAGACACGCCTTCATGAGAAGGAATGGCGCAGTCAGATTGATGCTCAGAACCTTGTCCCATTTCGCGAGCGTAAATTCTTCGATCGGAGCAACATGCTGAATGCCGGCGTTGTTTACAAGAATATCGACACCTCCGAACAGTTTTTCAGCCCGCTCGATCAACTCCAACGCTTCGTCGGAGTTCGACAAATCGGCGCGGATATATCCTACGAAGCGCTTGTCACCAATTTCACCGGCGAGGCGCTCTCCATCACTCACACTCTCGATTCCGTGGATGATCACTCGAAGCCCGGCGGCAGCGAGCTTTCGCGCGACTGCAAGCCCGATACCTTGCGTTGATCCAGTTATAAGTGCGACTCTCGTTTTAAGCATGATCAGTTAGCGATGGGGTTAACGAGTTCTTTCCAAGATGCTCACGTAGTTTGCGACTGCAGATCCACCCATATTGAAAACTCCACCGAGCTTCGGGTGATCTACCTGAAATTCTCCAGCCTCGCCGCACAATTGCATCGCAGCAATAACGTGCATTGAAACTCCAGTGGCACCAATTGGATGTCCCTTGGCCTTGAGACCTCCAGAAGCATTCACGGGGAGGCGTCCGCCGAGATATACCGTCCCATCATCCAGCGCTCGACGACCTTCCCCCTTTGGAGCCAATCCCATGGCTTCGTAAGAAAGGAGCTCGGCAATGGTGAAACAATCGTGGACTTCAGCGAAAGATAGATCATTCGTCGAACAGCCGGCATCGGCATAGGCTCGCGCCCAGGCCCGCTTGGGGCCTTCAAAGTCGAGAAGGGCTCGCCTAGACATGGGCAAAAAGTCACTGACTTGCGCCCGCGCCCTGAACGTCACCGCTCTTTCGAATTCCTTGGCCCGCCGAGAGTCAACAATCACGAGGGCCGCAGCCCCGTCAGAAACCAGCGAACAATCCGTCATTCTGAGCGGCGCCGCGATTATTGGATTTTTTATCGAGACGGTGTTACAGAAATCGAACCCCAAATCCTTGCGCATTTGAGCGAGAGGGTTCTTAACTCCGTTGGCATGGTTCTTAGCAGCTATTTTTGCTAGAACTTCGGAGTGATCTCCATACTCATCAAAATAGGCCGTCGCAAATTCCGCAAAAATGCCAGGAAAGGTGAGACCGATGCTCGCCTCCTCCGGAACATAAGAACATCCAGCCAAGATGTTAGTTACCGCCAAAGTATCCCTCTGCGTCATCAGTTCCGCCCCCACAACCAGGGCGGCGTTAATTCGGCCGGCCTCAATTGCGTCGCAAGCCGCGTTGATAGCCGCGGCACCTGATGCACATGCGTTTTCTACCCGCGTTGAAGCCGCCCAGCGCAGGCGGTCGTCGGACTGAAGAATCAGGGAGGAAGCGAAGATGTCACTTACGAATCCTCCATTAAGATTTCCTAGCCATGTTCCACCGATTTCTGAGGGATCGATCGCTGAGTTCGACAAAGCTTCATCGGCGACCCCTACAATCAACTTTTCCAAGCTGGAGGCGGTATGCTTGCCAAAAGGAACGTGCGCCCATCCGACGATGCTGCAACCCATGTGATGATCCGTTTAATTGCAAAATTTGCGATTCACAATTCTGGCTTCGACGGAGCATCGGGGAAAGGCGTGCGTCTACGCAAGGGGAAACCCTTAATCGGAACTCGTTATGAATGATGCTTTGAGAGAACACCTGATCGAGGGCTTTGAATTTGCGCCTGTTGGGCTGTGCATTACCGAGTTCAGAAAAATCGTCATCTGCAATGATGAATTTAGCCGCATGTTCGGCTTCGAGAGTCAGGAACTCGTCGGACAGTCTCTTGCGATTCTTTACCCCACAGCCCAAGAGTTCGATAGTACCGGTGAGCTGGCTCTTCCAATTTTGCGAGAGACCGGTCGATATTCAGACGATAGACTCATGCGTCATCAGTCCGGTCGGCTGATTTGGTGTCACGTTGCGGGGCGGTCTTTCAGGGTCAATTCGCCGTATGAGCACGCGACCTGGATGTTCGAAGACCTGTCCGATCGTAGAAAGACAGTGGTGCACCTGACCCCACGAGAGCGTGAAATTGTTAAATTGCTCGCCAAAGGTTTGACCAGCAAGCAGATAGCAAAGTTACTCGAAATGAGTCATAGAACGGTCGAGGCGCATCGCACTCGGATCGGCCGCAAGCTTGATGCGAAGACGACCGTGGAGATCGTGAGCAAAATTGCCGGATTATATTAAATAAAGGGGAAGAACCTTCTCCCCCTCTCTTCCGCTCAGCCTGGCTGTTGGCAGCTAAAACTCTTCTCGGAGTTAGGATCTCCAACGCCATCATATTTAGCAAATTTTGGAAACGGGCACAATGGACGCGTCATGGCGACTTCACCTGCAGCAACATTGTTGTCCTTGAACTTGGTCGCGATTATCCTATCGGGTGCATCGCCCGTTTCAACCCACCTTTCGAGCGCGGCCAGGAGGTCTCGGGAAGGATCACCAGCCAATGGGACCGGCGTAGCAATGTCATTGCCGAACACGTTCGGGCCTAATCCTCCTCCGCAATGGTCCATGCCAGGGGCCTTGTAAAAGCGAATAAACGAGTCGCCAGCACCGGTTGTTTCGCTAACCGATGTCAGATACTTTTCAAATCCGGCTGGAGGGATTAGCGCGTCCATGGTCCCGTTGAAGCCGATGATTTTCCCGCCACGATCCCTGAATTTCGTCAGATCTTTGCTCGTTGCATTTACGACCGGCCCTAGAACGCTTTCGACCGTCTGCCTGTCTCTGAAATAATCAAAATTGAGGAAGTCGAAGTCATTTCCAAGCACCCATGAGAAAAGCTCTCCAAACGGAGGCTTGGTGGAAAGGTCGATCGCCAAGCCGGCCGACCAATTCGGCTCTGAGCCCTTTTCGAGCTGCGGCGCTATGACTGCTCCCGTCACCGGGTCGATCACCGGGCTATACAGTTTTTCGACGGCCGACACCTGATCTGCAGTGAGGCAGTTCGCCCCGCCTGCGTCCTGGCATTGCAGGACGCGCGGATTAAAAGTGCACTTTTCGGGTCGACTTATCAGACCGTCCTGCACTCCGTCGTCAGAGTCACAGGCTTCCAGGACTGCAGAAGACAGCAGGGCCATCTTGTCGGCGGGCATCCCAGGTGCCGGGAGTTTTTTCATGGTCGCCCAGTACGTAGCGATGCCGATGTGGGTCCCGATCCGATCATTGGCTGGCGCGCCGCTGATGATGCCGTCATAGTCGTCCGGGTACCGAGTAGCTTCATGGATTCCCTGGCCACCTCCAGTTGAACATCCCATGAAATACGATTTCGCGGGCGGCTTTGAATAAAACCGCTGGGCCGATGCTTTGGAGAGAACCGTCATGAGGTGGGTTGAACGATAGCCCCAATCGATCCACTTTTCGGGATGACCCCGGAGAAGCGAGCCATCGAAAGAAAGCGTTGCCCCCCCGGTGCCCATGTCTGTATGGGCGACCGCATAACCGCGCCTCAAACCTGCCGCCAGAGATTCGTAGCTGATGAAACCGGCGAACCCGCCGTTACCCAAGCCAAGCATCCGCCCGTTCCAGTGATCGCCGGGAAGCCAGATCTCAACTTTGATGTCGCTGTCATTGGAAGGGGTCAGTCTGACAGAGAGTCGACAGAATTCAGGCAATGATTTGATCGTTTCCGCAGTGGGGATGATCTGCTTCGGTACTGGAAAGTCTCCTGCTGGCCGATATTCCACGACGGTGAATTCAGTTCCCGGCAAGCTCTGGGCTGCAATAGCGCGGCACCTCTCCTCGTTGGACACCATTTGGGGAGGCGCGTCAGGAGGAACCACTGGCGTGGTGCCGGTTGCAGGAGGGAGTACAACAGGCACGAAACCTCCCGAATCCCCTCCTCCTCCGCACCCTGCGGCAATCGCCGCCACCATCATCCCGGTGACTGCTTTATATAAAGTCGTTTTTCTCATGATTTGTCTCCTACGTTGATGCTAGAACCGTTATTAAGTTAATAGCGATCCAAGAGCGGAGCCTGCTTAAAGCGCGGGCATTAAGGCTTGATCGTTGTCCCTTTCGGTTGCTGGCCGCGGCGCCGCTTTTCCTGGCGCGCCCGACCCGAGAACGGCGACCCAATGATTCCTGGGGCCACTCGCCTACGCTAGGGCGCGCAAATACGCTAGGGTTTTCCATCACATCACGACGTGATGATTTCGTTGAGGCGGCCAGATCAGAAGATGCCGGCAACGCATTGGTACGTCATTTGGCGAAAATGTCGCGCCACGGACGTGAAGAGGTTGCGCTTTCCGCCTTAGCTGGAGCATGCGGGTAAACCCTGGCGTACTCACGCGACATGACACCCAAGAGATTTTTGAGCACTATCACGCTTTCGGGCGAATGCCCTTTTTCGGATGGATGAGTGAAAAAAGGCTATCTATTTGCGGCATTGAGGATGCTTGATGCTGAATATTTTGCTGAGGAATACCTCGCTAGAGTCGTCCCGCTTCTAAAACGGAGCGATGCTCGAATCGTCGCTTCTTCAGATAGACCTGAGATAGTGGAAGGTGCGACTGACCGCGAGCGGGTCGTACTTATCGAATTTGATTCGTTTAAGTCAGCTCGGGATTTCTACCATGGCACAGAGTACCAAGCGGTAATTCAGTTTCGATTCAATTCAGCGGACGCGCACGTTTACATTATGGAAGCTCTAGACTGACGACCTTCCTATCGAGAGAGGGGCGGAGGAATCACTGTTCTTCGTCCAAATATTTCAAACAATGCAGAGAGGCCTCGGCGCTAAAGAAGGACGACAGCATTGACCCCTTCTCCGCCAGCTTGGTACACCTGAGGTGACGCGATCCGCGAAGCCTTCTGTGCTCCCGCGACGGCCAAACCACACATTGGTCACAGCTTGCCAATCCACCGCCCGCCTCCCCAGCTTGGCGTAGGCATGATGGTCCCAGCGTCTCCTGGTTGATCTGAACGCGTTAGGTGCCCTGAGTCAGGAGCACGCGCCAAATTTGTCCTCGGACGACGAGCTCGCGAGTTAAAGCCAGGGGCAGATCGAAATCGCGAGCCCGCGCTTGCCATCAGTCCCGCGGCTTCATTTTCCTGAGACCAAGAATTTCGCGCGCCTCCCCCGCGCTTGCCAGACGGCCGCCCAACTCACGCACGATGCGACCACCTTTGGCAACCAGAGCAGCGTTATCGGGTGCAAGCACCCCTTTCTCAAGGTAGATGTTGTCCTCCAGCCCTGCCCGCACGTGGCCGCCCAGGAGGAAGGCTTGCGCCAGCATGGGGAACGCTTGGCGGCCGATGCCAAAGGCGGCCCAGCGCGAACCTTCAGGCAGCAGCGAACGTAAGTAGGCCAGTGTCGTGGGCGAGGCGTCGGCGCCGTACTTCACACCGAGGACGATCTGGAACAGCGCCGGTTCCGGCAAGGTTCCCTCTGCAATCAGATCACGAGCCAGGTGGATATCCCCCGTGTCGAATACCTCCAACTCCGGCACTGTCCCCGCTTCCTGAATCAGTGCAGCCATCTTGCGCACATTCGCGGGCGTGTTGATGACGACGGAAGAACCGGAAAACATCGTATTGAGATCGAGGCTGCAGATCTCCGGCCGGAGGGCGACCACATGCTCCACTCGAGGCTCCGGCCGCATGAGGGTCGTACCGGGGGCGGCGACCTTCGGGTCGTGCTCACTCGGCACAAAACGCTGACCAGGGCCCGTGGTGAGATTGATCACCAAGTCCACATCGCTCGCTCGAATTCGCTGCACGACCTCTTCGTAGTGGGCAAGCTCCATGCTGGGGCGCCCATCAGCATGTCGGACATGAATATGCACAATGGCTGCGCCGGCGCGGCCCGCATCGATGCAAGCATTTGCGATCTGCTCAGGAGTACATGGCAAGCCCGGATGCTGGGCGAGCGTAGTGATATTGCCAGTCACGGCGCAACAGAGAATAGTGGGGGTGCTCATTGGTCAGAACATTGCTGGAAGTGTGTTGGAACAAACCGCGACGAATACGTACGGCGATGGATAGGCTTCGGTATCAACCGGCTGCATCGGCAAACGCGAATCCCATCGCACGGGCGTGGTAGTAGATGCCGCCGTCCTGAACAATCAGGAACATGGCAAATTGGGTTCCTTCGTTGTGATGGGAATGCATCGACGTTGCGGGTGTGACCGTCGTCGCCCAGGGGGCCCAGTCCTTGCGCTTGCCGTCAACCACGGAGTAGCAGTTCTCGCCTTGGATCACCAGCGCCACGGCCACTGAGTTGTGTCGATGTGGCCGCTGGGATTTTCCGGGCGGCAAGGTGTTCATCGCTACGGTGAGGGTTGGCAGAACGTTTCGGCTTGCCTCTTGTTCTTGCGAGGAGAGTATGAGCGCCGACCCTGCGATGTCGTCACTGCGTCCAATGCGGTAGAGGAGTTGAATCTGACGACTCATCTCGTCGGAGGTGAAATGCACTATCTCCGTCGGCGAATCGCCCGCGAGAGGTGGCTGCAGGTGTTCGAACATGAGTTGCGGTTCATTCGTGACGATCCACAATACGGCATCGCTCTCGCCAGCCTTGTGCCGATGGCTGGAGCTCCCCGGCAACACGAAGAGGTCTCCCCGTTGCCAGTCAATGCGCTCGTCTCCACATTCTGTCGATCCCTGCCCCGCGATGACATAGACGACGACTCCGCTGGCTCTGT